>JAXHSW010000005.1:27038-109834 GCA_034190295.1 Cyanobacteriota bacterium
AATTATTCGGTAGTCCTGCTCGCGTAATGGTATACAGGAAAAAGGAATATCTGGCACGGGAGCAAGATGCTCCCACTGCTTTAATTATTCGGTAGTCCTGCTCGCGTAATGGTATACAGGAGAAAGGAATATCTGGCACGGGAGCAAGATGCTCCCACTGCTTTAATTATTCGGTAGTCCTGCTCGCGTAATGGTATACAGGAAAAAGGAATATCTGGCACGGGAGCAAGATGCTCCCACTGCTGTGCTTCGTAAAAAATAATGACAATGCACGATCGCCAATTATTCAGACTTAAAAATAATTACTGAAAAGTGAATAGTAAACTAATTCCTACTACTGCAACTAATACTCCTAAAACTGACCTAATACTTATTTTTTCTCCCATTTGAGCAGCAATAGGAATGATAAATATTGGGCTGGTAGCTAAGAGAGTTTGAGCAATACCTGCGGGAGAAAATTTGAGGGAAGTTTGCTGTAGCCAAATACCTAAGTAAGTGCTGCTAAAAGCTGTAATAAAAATTGCTCCTACAAGTTTAATTGACCAGTTGAATTTTTCTGATTTATCCTGTTTTGTTTTCTGAAAAAATAACAACAAAACAACAATAATTGTTCCTCCAATTAACCGAAATAACGAGCTTAATAAAGGATTAATATCTGAGGAAAGTAAAGCAAAACGGGAGATAATTGCACCACTAGAATTAGCTATTGCTGCTAATATTGACCAGACTATTCCTTGTTTGATATTAACATTACTAATTGCTGCACCGGGAGTTCTTTCTGAGATTACCCAAGCAACACCTCCAACTGTAATGAAAATTCCACACCAAGCACCAAAAGTTAATTGTTCTCCTAAGAAAATTAAAGCTAATAAAGCTGTCATAGGAGGAGATAAAGTTTCCATGAGCAGAGTTCTTCTTGCACCCATATTTTTGAGGGCAGAAAAAAAGGCAGTATCTCCTAAACCAATACCAAGAATACCGCTAATCAGAAATAAATTAATAGTAGTTGAGTTGACTTCTATTTGAAGTTTGTCACTAATAATTAAAGTTAGAAAAATCAGAGCGATCGCTATTACACCTTTGAAGAAATTTAATTTTAAGGGAGATATTTTTTGCCCAAGTAAACTATAAGCTGCGGAAGATGCTGCCCATAAAAATGCACCGGTTAATGCTGCTAGTTCGCCTTGAAAATTAGTTATCCACAATTCCATTATTTGATAGTCCGTAATCGTCTATTGCCACGCAAACCTACATTTATAAGTTGATAATGGTCTTGTTCTTCATCAAAAATAACTTGTACTTCTATCTCTCCATAAGATGGTTTATATTAACTATAATCGGTAATAATTTTTTTGAAATTTTCTCGATATTTTGCTAATTTTTCCATTGCACAATAACCTCCTTTCAAAGAATTTGCGGTGAATTGGTGAATCAATAAAAATTATGCTCTTTAATAACAACTATTATAGGTTTTTGATGTATCAGATTATAACTTTCAAATAGCTTCCCAATCTTCTATCTTTAATTCAGTAATTCTTTGAAATTCAGCAACATTATGAGTTACTAATATTAAATTATTAGCGATCGCTATTGAAGCTATTTGTAAATCATAAGGCCCGATGGGTGTTCCGGATATCTCTAAGTTTGTGCGAACTTCCCCGTATATTTCAGTACATCTATCGTCGAAAGGTCATTTCAGTTATCAGTTATCAGTACCTCTGCCTGTTTGCGCAGCATGACAAACGGAAAGTCAGAGGCTTGAAATATTGAACTTTGTTTTCTCTTGGTTGATTGGATATGGTTAGGTAACCCATCCATCCCTCAACCGCTTTTTCATCCCCTTGTAGAGCGGTAGCTCGCGGCGCAGCCAAGGGGAGGCTTTAAACCTTATTTTTTGGTAAAGAAACAAATTTATTTAAAAAGATTCGCTGTCGAATTAAATTTTGTTGTGCTTTTTGACTTTTTATAGATCCATAAAATAATTCGGCTTTGACTACAGAACAAACTACAATATCTCTAGGATTATGACTTTCTAACTTCTGTTTTAAGTTATTATTTGAACCTTTTAAATAGATAATACAAACATTAGTGTCTAATAAATAAATCATTCAAAGGACTCTCTCTGTTCAAAATTACCTTGAGGATGTCTGATAAAAGTTTCATCTTTAATACTGCCATAGGTATTTTCAATAAATTCATGCCAAGACTGATTTTCAGATTTGTTATTATCATCAATAAAATTGTAAGTATTCAGCTATTAACAGTCAGCTATCAGCAATGAGTAATGAATAATTACTTCTCAGATTTAGAAAGGAGACTTTGCTAGTAACTTTTTATTTCTTTCTCAATTTCAAAGGTTACTTTTACCTTCTCCAAAATTAATAGCTGATAGCTAATAGCTGATAGCTGAATGCTTACATAAAATTAACCATTATTCCCAAAACTTGTTTTTCTTCTGGGGTTAAGCTGTTAATAATTTCTGCCAGGGATTCAACTAATTTTAAATTCATAAAAACCTCAATTATTTTCACTGTCTGAGATGGTCAAATCAAATCAATATTTTTGTTGGAGTATCGAAGCAAATTATTTAAAGATATCTTTAATACCCAAAAATATGGAGACGCTAATTAACAAAAACATAGCAAAAGATAATATTGTATCGAGCCTCCACCCCTGAAAAAGCAAAATTCCTCCACATACATAATAGTATGGCGATCGGAAGAAAAATTAGAACAAGAATCCATTGAATAATTTTAAAAGCTTTTTGATTAGAAACAAAATTGTATAGGAAAGTTTTAATTAACAAAAATGCCAATATAGTATGTAATAAAAACATAGCAAAAACTAATATTGGATCGAGTATCCACCCCTGAAGCAGCAAAATGCCTCCACACAATAGTATGGCGATCGGAAAAAAAATCCATTTAATAATATCAACAGCTTCTTTCGTTAATAATTTTTTTCGGGATTCATTCAAAATTAATAAGGCTATTCAACAATTAATAATGAATAATTAATAATTACCTCGATAGTGAAAACGGAATTGATTGACTAATCATGAAAATTTTTCTTTATTATCCTCTTAAAAGAGGAGGCTTTAAACCAAAATTTTTCGGTAAGATATCTAATAACCCAAGTAAACTAGAATAATTTAAACCAAAATTTACCATTTGATACTCCTTCGATTATTCCGATAAAATCTAATATAGAGGAAGAAATAAAGCTAATATTAATTTAGTGCAGTTTTCAAGTAAATGAGGCACAGTATTAAATCTTAATTTCCTCCTTTAATACCAATTTGATAAATGTTTATTACAAGAGGAAATGTAAGTTGTTTTTTTCAGACTTTTAAGCCTTTCTCCCTCTTCCCTTTTCCCTCTTCCTTACTCTTCTAGACCAAGTACTCCCCACACCTCCCACACCTCCCACACCTCCCATAAGGGTTCTATATTTTATATCTCTGAAATCAACTCGCCCCACTTCCCAAAATATACAAACTTAATAAAGTTCCACTATTCCATAAACTATGTAACAACATGGAAGATAAAAGATTACGAGACCTAGTATAAACCACTCCTAAAATCATTCCTAAAACAGCTAAAGGTAAAACTTCTGAAATATTCAAATGAGCTATGGCGAATAAAAATCCACTTGCCACAATAGCTCCCCAAACTGGCATATATTTTGTCAAAGAAGGCAACAAAAATCCTCGAAACATAATCTCTTCAAAAACTGGTGCAGCAATAGAAGCTGTGACATAAAACAGAGCTAAAGCTAATCCATCTTGCCCTTTCAAAGCAATAGGTAAAATTGGATTACTACCACCTTGACCTTGCCATAATTGTTGATTAATTAAAGATATTAAAATTACCATTGGCAAAGCGACAAAATATCCACCCAAACCCCACAAAAACCAACCACCCCGTAAATCAAATTTAAACCAACCTTCCGGCAGTGGAAAAAATGACTTTAGTGAAAAATAAAGTACTAATAAACCACCCACAGAAAACAGAATATAACTCCCTAAAATATATCCAGCTTGTACCCGCACTCCCATCATTGCAGGTTGCCAATTTGTGAAACCTTTAAAAATCTCTAATCCTAAAGGAATCAGAACTTGTCCGACCAAGAAAAATCCGACTACAAATACTTGTAAAATTGTTTCACCATCCCAAGTAACTTTCCAAGGTAAATTGGCATTTTTTAATAATAAAGATTCTTTACCAGAGATTAACCATTGCACTCCTAAAAATATTAATAACCCTATTCCGAATATTAATCCCATTCCCGGCAAACCAGCAACAATTGCTAACTTTAATACAGCCTGTTTAGCTATTTCTTGTTCCTGAGTTTCTAGTTGAGCTAAAACCTCTTGTCTTTCCTGTAATTGATATAATTGTTTTAAAGCACGATAACGAAACCATCCATCTAAATTTTTCTGGATTAAAGCTTCTGCATCAGGTAAAATTTTCGCTGGATTATTCCAAATTTCACTTAAAACTTTTGCCGTTTCTCCTAAAGATAGATTTTCTATTTCCGACTCAGTTAAATTTCCCCAACTTTGCCTAGCTTCATCTATTTGATTTTTTTGTGCCTGTAAAATTCCGATATTAATATCAAACTCATTAATCAGACTTTTTAACTGATTGATATTCCGGTCTAACTGTTGTACTTCTCCTAAATTTTCTACCTCTAAAGTTTGTTTTTCCAATTGCTGTTGAGCAGACAGACGAGCATTTTTGTATTGTATTAATCCAGCTTCATAAGAATCATTACCAATCAAAGCTTCACTAGCTAAAGCAAAATTCTTATTATCTAAATCTTCAGGTTGCCATTCCGCAGCGTGCAACAATAAATTAGTCTGATATAACTCCAGACGACTTTGAATTTGTGGCTGATTTACACTACTAAATAAAGAAAAACCAATAAACGAAATGGCTACAATAGTCAGAATACTTAAAATTAATCTTTTAATCGTCATTAATATCTCCTATTTAAGAAGGAAGAAGGAAGAAGGAAGAAGGAAGAAGGCAGAAAGCAGAAGGAAGAAGGCAGAAAGCAGAAGGGAAAGGGTGCATCTCTTATGTGCAAAAATACTTTTTTCCTATATATTTCCTGTTGCCTGTTGCCTTTCGGAGCTGTTGCCTAAAAGCGATAAATTTTTGGCTTTATTCTTGCATTGAGATGCACCCAAGAGAAAATTGCTTATGGATAGTCTTCGACAAAGCACTTCGTGTCTACAAACCCCAAACAATTTTAAGCACTCCTGTTGACAGTTGGGTATTAAATCCGTCATAGAAAAGATAATATCCCTCTAAAATTACCGATTTTTACTTCAGTCTAGATACAGCATACTTCAAGTTGATGAAGTACCAAAATGAAGTTTTCCAGCTAGACATAAAAAATACTATACTTCTAATTTATAAAAAATCTATGGGTTAGATAAAAAGTCTGAAATTTTCACCCCAGACCAACTATTGCCTTTTCGAGTTGTTGCCTAAATTCTCAGATATTCTTTTCACAACTGAAATAAGATTCCGATACAAAAAAATTGACTACTCAAATAGAATTATAGACCCATAGATATTTTCAACAGTAATACCACAAACAAGGTAAAATCACTCTGTTGCCAAATTTCCAGCAAACCTAATAATCTAAACTATCCATGAGTACCCGTGTTATCCTTGTGCGCCATGGCCAAAGCACCTACAATGTTGAACGTCGAATTCAAGGCCGTCTAGATGTCTCAATTCTCACAGACATAGGCATAAATGCTGCCCGTCAGGTAGGTGAAGCTCTCAAAAGTCTAAAGTTTGATGCTATTTACGCTAGTCCTCTCCAAAGGGCCAAACAAACAGCAGAAATTATCCACTCCTGTTTAAATTCTCCCCCCCCATTACAAACTAAAGAAAACTTAAGGGAAGTAGATTTACCTTTATGGGAAGGAATGTTGCGTCAAGAAGTCAAGGATAAATTTGGAGAAGATTATCGTATCTGGAGTCAACTTCCCCATAAATTTTATATGGAACTCTCAACACCAGAGGGGCAAATCAAGCATTTTCCTGTTCTATCTTTGTTCGATCAAGCTAAACAATTTTGGCAAGAAACTTTGAGTCAAAATATTGATAAAACTATTTTGGTTGTAGCTCACAATGGGATTAATCGGTGTCTTATCGCTACAGCTTTAGAAATACAACCATATTTTTATCAATCCATTCAACAGTCTAATTGTGGTATTAGCATTCTCAACTTTACTCCTCCCTATCCCTATTTTTCTGGGGAAGATAAATCTGGAGGTTCTGTTCAATTAGAATCTATGAATCTTACTACTCATATTGGTGAGAAATTCCCTAAACCTAGAGAGAAACATCAAGGTCCTCGGTTGTTATTGGTACGCCACGGTGAGACGGACTGGAATCGAGATGGGAAATTTCAGGGACAAATTGATGTACCACTTAATGATAATGGTCGCCTTCAAGCTGGCCAAGCGGCTGAGTTTCTCAAAGATGTACATCTAGATTTTGCTGTGAGTAGTTCAATGTTACGTCCGAAGGAAACGGCAGAAATTATTTTGCAGCACCATCCAGATGTGGAGTTACAGTTAGATGATGGTTTATGGGAAATTAGTCACGGTCTCTGGGAGGGAAAATTTGAATCGGAAATTGAATCTGATTTTCCTGGTTTGTTGAAGCAGTGGAAAGAATTTCCAGAAACAGTACAAATGCCAGAAGGTGAAAATTTAGAGCAGGTTTGGGAACGAGCAATAATTGCTTGGCAAAAAATTATTCGGTCAGTTTCTGGTGTGGGTATTGTTGTTGCCCATGATGCGATTAATAAAGCAATTCTTTGTCAATTATTTGGTCTGGAACCCAAACATTTCTGGAATTTCAAGCAGGGAAATGGGGCAGTTAGCGTAATTGATTATCCTCAAGGGCCAGATGGACGACCTGTTTTGGAGGTGATGAATATTACTTCTCATTTATCTGGCGGTATTTTAGACAAGACTGCGGCTGGAGCGCTGTAGAGGAAGTGGGGGAGTGGCTCACACGGATTATGGCACGGATACACGGATACGGAAGGGAGTACAGGAGTAGTCCAGTAGTCCAGTAGGGTGCGTTAATGAAATGTAACGCACCGCCTATTCCAAATATTTCGGTGCCACTGGAGTGACTAATTTTTTATTTGTACTGGTGAGGCCAAGAATTTGATTTCTGAGTTTTGACTTCATCTGCGGCTGGAGCGTTGTAGGGGAAGTAGGGGAGTGGCTCACACGGATTATGGCACGGATACACGGATACGGAAGGGAGTACAGGAGTAGTCCAGTAGTCCAGTAGGGTGCGTTAATGAAATGTAACGTACCACCTATTCCAAATATTTCGGTGCCACTGGAGTGACTAATTTTTTATTTGTACTGGTGAGGCCAAGAATTTGATTTCTGAGTTTTGACTTCATCGGTGCGTTACGCTTTGCTAACGCACCCTACTGGACTGACACACCTTAAATGCTGCATTAGATTCAATTCAAAAGTCAAAAGTCAAAAGTAAGAATTTTCAAGTTAAAAGCTAATGCACAGTTTTAGCTGTGTCAGTCTACTACTGGACTTAAACTATCCTCAGCAAATTTCCACGCTATGAAAGATTGATGGAAATAATTCAATATTTACCTGGCACTGGAGGGCGATCGCCTTTTTTCATCTCAACCTTGGTTGGAGACCCGCGCTCTACCGATAGGGGAGCGTCGTCCGCGAAAACCAATCAATTTTGCGGTTTCACACACGAAGAAGACACGGAAGTTTGGTAGCCCCGTCTTTTCAAAGCGGGGCGGAAAAACGAGCGGCGGTTTTAACCGCCGTGATGAGGGTCGTTGATGTATTCCAAAATCTTAGCGGTGCTGACCTTCCCTGTAGTATCATAAAAATAGCTGTGTGTCCACAGACTAGGTAACTTGCATAGCTCAGGAAACTCTTGTCGCAATAGTCGATTTGGACCTGCCTTTTAAAGCTTTAACTATTTTGTGGATTGCTACGTCAGACCCATGTTCTACTAATACATGAACGTGGTCTGGGGCTATTTCTAACCCTTTAATTAACCAACCTTTTTCTGTGGCAACTTCTGATAAGATAGCGGCCAACCTTATTTTAACTTTGCCCACTAAGACTTTCTTGCGCCTCTTAGGAATCCAAACTAAATGAACATGGGCTAAACCTACAGAATGGTTGCCATGACGATAGATTTTTTGCTGATTTTTCATGTTGATAAGTTGAAATTTATCGACATTTTGATAATAATAGAACCATGAACAAAAAAACTAAGAAAAAGCAAAAAAATCTAGGATGTCAACAGGTTTTATTGCATCCAGATCGAGGAGTACTGGCCATATTAGAATATTTGTGTGGCGAGGCTAATAAAGTGTTCAATTGTTCTGTTTATTATGCCCGACAAGTTTGGTTTAAAGAAAATAAATTTGTCAACAAAAGCGAGCTTTGCGGGCAGATGAAATGGAACCGACATTTTAATGCGATGTATGCCTCTAGCGCCCAACAAATATGCAACGGCATTGTTGAATCTTTTAGCAGTTTTAGAGAATTACTAAAGCTATTTGGGAAAGGCGAATTGACTAATAAACCCAAACCGCCCAACTATCGAAAACCTGGTTTATTTACTGTTTCTTATCCTAAGAGATGGTTAAAGCTTACGGACGAAGGAATTAGAGTTCCTCTTGGAAAAAAAGTTAAAGCATGGTTTGGATTAGAGGCATTCTACATTCCAATGGCAAGCAACCTAGACTGGAACTTAATTAAAGAAATTAGGATTCTCCCACGTCACGGTTGTTTTTATGCCGAGTTTGTCTATGAAATGAAAACTCACTCAGTTAAGTTAGACCCTGGTCAAGCACTTTCTATTGACCACGGTTTAGACAACTGGTTAACCTGCGTAGATACACAAGGGCATAGCTTTATTATTGATGGTAAACATCTTAAGTCAAAAAATCAATGGTACAACAAGCAAATTGCTACAATTAAAGAAGACAAACCACAAGGATTTTGGTCTAAAAGATTAGCTGGCATCACTGAAAAACGTAATCGTCAGATGCGAGATGCTGTTAATAAAACAGCACGGTTAATCATCAACCATTGCCTTAAAGATGGAATTGGTACAGTCGTCTTTGGCTGGAATAAAGGCCAGAAACAATCGATTAAATTAGGAAATAAAACTAATCAAAAGTTTGTACAAATTCCGACTGCCAGACTCAAGGAAAGAATCGAACAACTTTGCAATTTATATGGATTGCAATTTGTAGAAACTGAGGAATCTTATACCTCGAAAGCGTCATTTTTAGATGATGATATTCTCCCAAACAGGGCGTGAAAAACCCGATAACTGGGAACCATCAGGAAAACGCATTACACGAGGTTTATATCAATCTGCTGCGGGATATTTGATTAATGCTGACTGCAACGGTGCAGCAAATGTTCTCAGAAAAGTATGTGGAAGGCTCAAGCTCGACTTAAGCCAACTAACTAGAGGCGCTTTGACAACGCCTTTAAGAGTTCATTTTTGGACTTCTTAAGAATCTGCGCGTCTTTAGACCGCAGAGTGTCAACTCTTGTAGATTCTTTTAATCACTTTTATGATTCAAAGACATTCTTTTTTCACCCTTGGTGTAGCACCGACAACCTTCTTCAGATGAACAGCAAATTATTTCAACAAGTCCGAATATTAGACCCAGTTTCCAATACAGACAGAATTGCTGATGTATTAATCATCGATAGTAAAATCGCAGCAGTTGAGACACAAATTTCTGAATTCCCTACTAAAACAGAAATTCAAGATTCCCACGGGCTAATTTTAGGCCCTGGTTTAGTAGACCTATATTCTCATAGTGGCGAACCAGGGTTTGAGGAACGAGAAACTATTGAATCTTTAATTCAAGCAGCTACAGCAGGGGGTTTTACTAGATTAGCTATTTTGCCCGATACTTTTCCACCTGTAGATAATCCTGCTGGTTTGGCCAGGTTGCAAAATTTAGCCAAAAATTATGCTCCTACTCCCATCTTTTATTATTGGGGTGCTATTACCCAAGGTTTACAAGGCGAGCAAATGACTGAGTTGGGAGAATTGGCAGCAACGGGAGTTGTGGGGTTTGCGGATGGTTTGCCTCTACAAAATCTTGGTTTGTTACGACGAGTCTTGGAATATCTCAAACCTCTGAATAAACCTCTAGCTTTATGTTGCAATAATTCTAGGTTGGCGGGTAAAGGGGTGATGCGAGAGGGATATGATTCTATTCGCTTGGGTTTGCCTGGTGTTCCGACTATGGCTGAAACTTCTGCTTTAGCTGCTGTGTTGGAATTGGTAGATGCTATTGGTACTCCTGTCCATATTATGCGGGTTTCTACTGCTCGGAGTGTGGAGTTGATTCGAGTTGCTAAAAGTAGGGGTTTGCCTATTACTGCTAGTACAACTTGGATGCACCTATTATTGGATACTCAAGCTATTGACGGGAAGTATACTTTAAATTCTCCCTTCCTTCCCTACGATCCAAATTTACGTTTAAACCCTCCTTTGGGAAATATTAGCGATCGCTTGGCTTTGATTGAAGGAATTAAGGATGGAGTTTTGGATGTTGTTGCTATTGACCATACTCCCTACAGTTATGAAGAAAAAACTGTTGCTTTTTCTGAAGCACCCACAGGAGCCATAGGACTAGAAATAGCATTACCTTTACTATGGCAAAATCTGGTAGAAACACAAGAATTATCAGCAATGGATTTATGGAGAGTTTTGAGTATTAATCCAGCAAAATGTTTAGGAGTAAATTTAGGAGCTATTGTTCCTAACAAAGCAGCAGCAGATATTACCCTATTTGCCCCTCAAAAAACTTGGCAAGTAGATAGACAAACCTTAAAATCTCGTTCCGCAAATACTCCTTGGTTAGAAAAACAAATTAAAGGTTGTGTCCTGGATAGGACTTACCCAAATTCACCTTAAAAACACCATCTGTAGGGGCGAATGGCATTCGCCCTTACAGGGTTTTGGTTACGACGATGTGGTTGATCAATCTCAAAAGCGCTGTAATATAAAATCCAGTTGAATAGTTGTCATTGCGACGATAGGAAGCAATCTCCGCACACCCCTGAGATTGCTTCCTTCCACGGAGTTACCGTCGCAATGACTTTAGATATAGTAATTAGGGTTTGCTGATTAAATCTAAAAGTACTGGTAAATAAAGGTATTAGCCTTTTTATTATCGAAAAAAGTGTGCCTGTTTCAATTCACTTACCCTCAAAAAGTGAGTATTTTGGGGTGAGTATGGCAGAAAAATCAAAGAAAAATTATTTCTCCTACTTTCTCTGTCTTCCCACATTCCCCTCCTGGGAGGGGTTAGGGGTGGGTTCCCACACTTCCCACACTTCCCACACTCCCCACCCCCCCACAGTTTGCTTTTTTCAGCAAACCCTAATTATCCGGATTTTATATGATCAGGACTTACCCAAATTCACCTTAAAAACACCATCTGTAGGGGCGAATGGCATTCGCCCTTACAGGGTTTTGGTTACGCAGAAATAACTAACCATTTACAAAATCCTAAAAGCTTTACCAATTAATATTTTTGACTTTTGACTTTTGACTTTTGACTTCCGCGTAGGGGCACTGGTTTTTACTTGAGAACTAATTCTGAATCAAGAAGTCGCTCTCTGTTAGACCGGGACTGCCAGTCAACCTAGCAAACCGCCCGCCACTGCCAAAACCTGCATCCCCACCATTGGGGTTGTAATACAAATTACCGGTGGATGAAACATAAACAATTTCTGCGCTGCTGCTGGATGCTGCGGAATTGTTCCTGACTACGGCAAATTCGCTGTTGTTGCTAAAGCCATCACCTGCTCTGCTGTTTAAGCTTCGGAATGTGGTTTTATCTAAGACTATTGTATCGGAACCTACGACAAAGTTAGCTATTCTGTCTTGACCGATGCTGTTTCTGGTAAATGCTCTGCCACTATTATAGATAAACCTATCGGCACCCCCTCCACCGTTGAGGTTGTCGTTGCCACTACCGCCTGTTAGTTGGTCGTTTCCACCCCCACCAACTAAGGTGTCGTTGCCTCCGCTGCCAGTTAGTATGTCGTTACCTTGGCCACCGTTGAGTCTGTCGCGTCCTTCACCTCCATTGAGGTTGTCGTTGCCGTTACCACCTGTGAGGGTATCGTTACCTTGGCCACCGTTGAGTCGGTCCCGTCCTCCACCTCCATTGAGGTTGTCGTTGCCGTTACCACCTGTGAGGGTATCGTTACCTTGGCCTCCGTTGAGTCGGTCACGTCCTGGGCCACCGTTGAGTCGGTCGTTTCCTGCTTCTCCAGTTAGTATGTCGTTGCCTGGGCCACCGTTGAGTCGGTCGTTTCCTGCTTCTCCAGTTAGGGTGTCGTTGCCTCCGTCTCCGTTGAGGCGATCGTTTCCACGTCCTCCTAAGATGGTATCGTTGCCACCTCTACCTCTCAAAGTATCTCTGCCGCCGAGACCGTTGATGAAGTTGGCTGTGTTATTGCCGTTAAGGGTGTTGTTTCTGTTATTACCGATGAGGGATGTATTTAGTATGACTGAGATATCGGAAGAGACTCCGTTAGCCACAACAATATCCAAATCGTTGTCTCCATCAAGGTCAGCTACATCTCCATGAGTTGGACCTGCACCAGTAGCAAACTGGAGAGATGGGGCAAATTGAGCATTTCCTGTTCCCAATAATACTGAAGTATTATTTGAGCTATTGTTACCCGTTACAATATCAGTAAACCCATCTTGATTCAAGTCAGCTACAATCAATCCGCGAGGCTGATCCCCAACGTTAAATAAAGCAGGACTCGCAAAACCACCATTTCCATTGCCTAATAAAATACCAACTTTATCTGATTTTTCATTAGAAGTAACTAAGTCTATCAAGCCATCATTATTAAAATCACCAGCCTCCACATCTAGGGAATCTCCGCCTGCATTAAACTGAGCAAAAGCCGAAAATCCACCACTACCGTTACCTAAATAGACGGTAATAAAGGAAGTAGTATCACCATCAATGAATTGAGTAGTGGCAATGTCTAGGATTGAATCCCGATTAAAATCTGCTGCTGCTGTGTCCAAAGCACCTGTTGCCTGAGTTGTCACTTGACTAAAGCCACCATTACCATTTCCTAACAGCGTAATAATACTATTTCCTACAGACTGGGTGGTGACTACTATATCTTGATTCCGGTCATTATTAAAGTCTGCTACTTGAATTTCAGTGGGTGCGCCTATTCCTGTAAAGGTTTGAGGAACTAGAAAACCACCATTGCCATCACCTAAAAAGACTGATACACTATCCTCTAAAAAGTTACCAACAACAAGGTCTGTAAAGCCATCTTCATTAAAATCACCAGAGATATTTACGTCGTCAGCTCCATCTCCTGCTGGAATGAGAGTAGGAGTTTCAAAAGTTCCATCGCCTTCGCCTATAAATATAGAGACATTATCTGAGTCAACATTACCAGTCACAATATCAGGAATGCCATCCCCGTTTACATCGCCTGTATTTGTGAAGATAGGGTTAATTCCACCTGTAGGAATATTAGTAGCTTGACCAAACGTTGCCAATACTCCCCGATAATTCTCCACTACTTCCGGTAAAAAAGCCAACTCAGAATTAACCTCACCGATCGCAATATCTAATTCCCAACTACCATCTAATAATTTGCTTCCTACCCGATGGGTTGATGCAGCGATATTTGCTCCTGTCAACTGATGCAGTCTAGTTAATAAAGTATTAACCGTATTGCCAGAGAAACCTGCCACTTGACAAGCAAATAATAGAACATCCCCAACGCCCCACTCCGCTAATAAATGGGAATATTCTTCCAAAGCAGCAGCAGTAATAGCAGTTTTTCCTAAATACAAAATACCCGGTTCGCCGTGACAAACAATTTGTAAATTACGGGCGGGATATTTCGATAAAGCAAGAGTAATCTGAGGAATAGCATCTTCTCGGCCATCTATAATTACAGCTTTAACTCCCGGTTTTACTCCTGCAAGTAACATTTGAGAGTCTTCAACTCTGGAGTCGATCGCCACTAAAGTGTGAGGTAGTGCAGTTACGCAGGAAGCGCCACTGACTGAACAATCTTTCAATAAATTGAGCATAGTTTCCCCTAATTTATAATTTGCTGGCAAATGGCCATTTGCTGCTAAAAAATTTAATTATCCGAAAAAAGGACATCTTGTTGTCTCTTCGGTGTACAATTAATTTAGCAACAGCAACTCGCACACAAGAAATAGAATATTTGTTACCGAAAAATTAAGGTATAAAGCCTCTCCATTCATGGAGAAAAAAGAAAAAAATTCCTTTTAACCCAATCCTCTTCTTTTCAAGGAGAGGTAATTCTAAATTCTAAATTCTTAATTCTAAATTCTTGAAGCAGTTTAGCTTAGAATTTTATTTGCCAAATTTCACATTGTCAACTGCTGCGAAACAGTTTTGTCAATACTGAAAAATCAAATATTGCCAAATTCAATCCTTTGTGGTTTGATGGTGATAAGCTAGGCAGTCTATCCTATAAAATATGTTCCGAAACAGTTTATGAAAGATACAAACACTGAACCAGATAAAGTTGGTACAACAGAAGCAGCATTTCTTTTAAATATTTCTACCGCTAGACTCAGGTTACTTCTCAGGCAAGGTCGTCTCAAAGGAGCAAAAAAAGTCAAACGGTTTTGGGTAATTCCTTTAAATCGTCGAGGAATGCCAGAAATTACTCCTGGTCGTCGAGGTCCTCAAGGAACTTGGAATAAAGGATTTCGTACAGGCAATACTTTTATCCATGTGCTACGAAGAGAAATTGACTATAACCGAGACCACGGCACTTCTCTTCCAGCAATTTCTGTCAAACAAGGAGGCAAAAACCATCACTGCCACGAAGTAGAAATTCTGGGAAATTGCAAAATCGTCTATCGCCCTCATAAACCTAACAAAAGTCAAGCTGGTGGTGCCCGTCTGTGGATTGAGGTAGAACCTGATATTCAAGTAATTCGCAAGTCTTTCCCAGATACAGAACCAGAGGAAAATCAACCTCCAGGTTCTAGTGAAGTTAAAGCTAGTTAAGTTAAAGTCTGATTTTTAGTAACTACTTTATTAATCAACAGTGGTCTCGCCTTATTTAACTATTAGGCTGGCATTACTGTGAAAATAAATTTCTATTTGTACAATGGTAGTTCATCTATACCACCAATGGTATCGAGTGGCCAAAAGCGAAATATAGCTCGACCAATGATATTTTCATAAGGTACAAAACCCCAACACCGACCATCGTAACTATGATTACGATTATCTCCCATAACTAAATAGGAATCTGGAGGCACTGTCACAGGTTCAGAAAGAAATCTTTTGTCAGGGGGACAAACATCTATTCTTGTTTGTTGATGATTTACTTTTCTTGCCTCAAGTTCGGCAGGATTCAAATCTGAAGCAACATAAGTTTCTTCTACTATTTTGTCATTCACATATACTTTTCCATTTTTCAGTTCCACCCGGTCTTCTGGCACACCAACTATGCGTTTAATAAAAGCATCTTTATACTGAGTTTTCAGTTCATTTGTCGGATTAAAAACCACAATATCTCCCCTTTGAGGGTCTTTGAATTTGTAACCCAATTTATCTATAATCAAGCGATCGTTAATTTGTAATGTTGGTAGCATTGAACCAGAAGGAATATAACGTGCCTCAGCAACAAATTGTCGAATTCCAATAGCCAAAATCACACTAAGTCCTATGGTTTTGATTGATTCAATCCATGGATTTTCTTCATTTTGCTCTTCTTTGTTTACTTTTTTTTCTTCTTTATTCATAATCTATAAATAATTCATCCAATAATTAATTGAAAAATACTTGTTTTGATTGTAGATTTAGGATTTTAGTCTCCCAGTTAATTTTTTTGATTATCTAAAATATATAGCAATCCTATTTTCAGTTGTAATATTTTGGTGGTAGTTTAGGACTCATATAGGGGAGCCGTAATTTCAGTTATCAGTTATCAGTTATCAGTTATCAGTTATCAGTTATTAGTACCTCTGCCTGTTTGCGCAGCACCTCCGTTGGAAAGTCAAAGGCTTGAAATATTGAACTTTATTTTTTCTTGGTTGATTGGATATGGTTAGGTAACCCATCCATCCCTCAACCGCTTTTTCATCCCCTTGAAAGGGGAGGCTTGAGACCCTATTTTTTTGTCAGATTAGCGACTTAAATTATTTCAAAGGTTTGCAGTTAAAATTAACTGTTATAAGAATTTTCACAACCAATGCACGGATTGTTATATAAAATTATCAGGTATCTCAACGATTTAAATTAATAATTCATTCATTAATGTCCCAGTTTTTCAATGGATTATTATAATTATATAACAATCTTATTTAAGTTGTGAGATATTGTAGAATTTGAGAGAACAAAGAACAACCAAAAATTTACGAATTATTTTAAGATTGATATCTTAAAATGATGTGAACAAACAATTTAATGTCTAAGACAACAGAAAGGTATTTGATAGAGTTTTCGACAGGAAAAAAATGAAAATCTCCAGTTTTAAATTTTTACTTTTCTCTGTTTTTCTAGTCTTGCCTTTCCTTTAAGGGTATTTAGTTTACCTCATGAAAATAAAAAATATTACATAATATCGTAGATTATTATATTATATTTCATCAGCTTTTAGATAAGCTTCTAGCTTATAAGCTTCTCAAGTAAAAAATTAAAACTAATTTTTCATCATGTCCTCTAATTCTTCTTTATTAATCCGTCGCGCTCGTATTCTTCTACCTGATGGAGAATTTCTCGTCGGTGATGTGCAAATTCAAGGTCGAGAAATTATTCAGGTTGCTCCAGAAATTTCATCCTCTGAAGCTCCGGAAAAAATCATAGATGCTGAAGGGTTAACCCTATTACCTGGAGTCATCGACCCCCAGGTACATTTTCGGGAACCTGGATTAGAACATAAGGAGGATTTATTTACTGCTAGTCGAGCTTGTGTGAAAGGTGGTGTTACTTCTTTTCTGGAAATGCCTAATACTAAACCTTTGACTACTACTCAAACTGCATTGGATGATAAGTTACAACGGGCAGCGCAAAAATGTTTGGTTAATTTCGGTTTTTTTATTGGGGCAACGGCAGAAAATTTACCTGATTTATTAACTGCTAATCCTACTTCTGGCATTAAAATTTTTATGGGTTCTATGCACGGACCTTTGTTAGTAGATACTGAGGAAAAGTTAGAGCCTATTTTTGCTAGGGGAAAAAGGTTAATTGCTGTTCATGCAGAAAATCAAGCTCGAATTGATGAAAGGAAAAAAGAGTTTGCTGGAATTTCTGACCCTGCTATTCATTCACAAATTCAGGATAATGAGACTGCTTTATTGGCAACTAAGATGGCTTTGAAGTTGTCGAAAAAGTATGAGCGGAGGTTACATATTTTGCATACTTCGACTGGAGATGAAGCTGAATTATTGCGTCAGGATAAACCTAGTTGGGTGACTGCTGAAGTTACGCCTCAACATTTATTATTAAATACGAGTGCTTATGAAAAAATTGGTACTTTAGCTCAGATGAACCCTCCTTTAAAATCTGCTAGTGATAATGAAGTTTTATGGCAAGCTTTGTTGGATGGAGTAATTGATTTTATTGCCACAGATCATGCACCTCATACTTTGGAAGAAAAAGCAAAAGGTTATCCGAATACTCCTTCGGGAATGCCTGGAGTAGAAACTTCTTTACCTTTAATGTTGACTCAAGCTATTCAGGGAAAATGTTCTGTTGCTCAAGTTTCTAATTGGATGTCTACTGCTGTGGCAAAAGGTTATGGCATTCCCAAAAAAGGAGCGATCGCTCCTGGTTTTGATGCGGATTTAGTATTAGTTGATTTGGATAATTATCGTCCTGTTTTGAGAGAGGAATTAATGACAAAATGTGGGTGGAGTCCGTTTGAAGGATGGAGTTTAACTGGTTGGCCTGTTGTTACTATTGTTGGGGGAGAAGTTGTGTTTAATCGTGGTGAATTTAATTCTGATTTTCGAGGTCGAGCTTTGACATTTTCAGATGTTTCTTGAGTAATTTTGACAGTAATTTTCTTGATTTTTTTGTGATAGTGCTATGGGCAAGGCAAAGGTCATTTCAGTTATCAGTTATCAGTCAAAAGGCAAAAATAATCTATGACTGAGTTTGATAATTTATAAATTAGAAATGTCTGAACCTTTGCTTTGTTATATAAGATATTCTAGTGATTCTTAATTTTTTGGTACTCCCCCAATTTAGTAGTATCATACTTACCGAAAAATTGTGGTTTAAAGCCTCCCCTTTTAAGGGGATAATAAATAAAATTTTTCATAATTAGTCAATCAATTCCGTTTTCAAGGAGAGGTAATTGTTAATTGTTAATTATTCATTATTAATTGTTGAAAGGAGTTATCAAATTCTTTTCTCAAATAATTAAATAAGCCAATATCATTACTCTGGAGTAACTTCTCAAACCATGTATACCAGAAGAATACTAAAAAATCATGGTTGACATCGTTGCCGTAGTTGCTCTAAAAAGTTTCCTGGCAATCTAAAATTAGCATTTTCCATTCCATTCACCAAGAAATTTAGTTCTTCTAGAGTAGGTTGTTTTTGCTCTACCCAAATCTCAATAATATCTTGAAGAGTGAGGTAAGAAATACCAATACCTTCAGCTATCTTGCATGCTTTTTTATCTGAAGAAAGAAAAACTGCTAGAGCTTGGTAACGCCTAGCAAGCACCAAACAAGCAGACTCACCTGTACCAATCTTGTACTGTAGCTCTATATTCACTCGCTCCTCAATTTCTTCTAAACTCAAAGTTTCAATTATCAGAGTTCCCTGCTGAAAATGCTGAGATAGTTGTTCAGCATTCGATAACCACACCCGTCGTCCCTCTCTCTTGGCATAACGTAACCCCTTAGCTAACTCACTCAAATCTTTACCTTTAAGACTGCAGTCATCTTCGTCTAGATTATAGACTTCACTAGGTAATCTAGCTGAAGAAGCATTGAGTGCTTCTAGTAGAATATTTAGTCCCTCTGGGTGAGCAAATGCCATCACGCGCAGAACTACAGTATCTATAATATTATTCATATATTTAGCGCTCAGTAAAATTTATATCGACAAGAGAAATACAAATTCCTCATCCTCATATAGCTATACCCAAATTTTTATTTCGGAGATGTCTAATGTTAATTGATAAGATAAATACAGATATTTTTTAACGAAGTGTTAAAATTAGACCATGAATTACGAATTTTTGGGCCAGCGCTTAAGAATTTCTCGCGAACGCGCACGTCTAAATCAATCTCAAGCTGCTCAGTTGCTCGAATTAACCCCCGCTGCTCTCAACCAATATGAAAGTGGAAAACGTCGTGTGGACGCCTTGCAGTTAGAACGTCTAGCTAGACTTTATGGAGTGCCATTGCGATCGCTTTTTAGTGAAGAAACAACCCGCACCGACTGGGAAGAATCTCTACGTCTATGTTCGGAAAAAATTTCTACTTCCGGCAAAGCAGGTATAGGGCAACTGATTGAAGAAATTTTCACTCTGGAAGAACTCTATACTGAGACAGAAACACCTTTCCCAGGCATTCCTCACCCACCATTTGCCCCTTTTACAGAATCCCAGTTGCATGAAACTGAGGCAGGAATTTGGGCAGCTCAAAAAGCTCGCTCCCACTATAACTTGGGCATTGCACCCCTGATTGACGTGGGTCGTTTTTTAGAAGCTCTGGGGTTAATGGTGTTCAGAATACCTTTTGGTAAAGAACAAGATGCTATTTCCGGGGTATTTTTTCTACACCCCAAGTTGGGAACAATTGCAGCTCTCAACCTGGAACAAGAAGTTAACCGTCACCCATTTACCCTAACTTATGGATTAGCTTACAGTCTATTTTTGTACGATCGCCCAGCGGTAATCTTGCGACATGGGGATACTACCCCTTTAGAAAATTTTGCTCAGACATTTGCTGCTTATTTTTTGATTCCTGCAACTGCTTTACAGCAACGTTTACAAGCTCTAGGGGTTAAGGTTGTCAGAAATCCGGCCACAGTTGTTAATCTTGCCTATTACTTTGGAGTCAGCTATGAAGAAATGTTGTATCGTTTGCAATTGGAACACCGACTGGTTAATTCTCAGAATAATTTTCAGAATGTTAAACCTTTGTTGTTAGCTCGTTGTTTGGGTTTTCCTAGCGATGATAGGTTTCGGCAAGGTTCGATCGCTTTGGAAGAAATGTTACCTCGAATTTTTATTGAGTTGGGATTTCGTGCTGTTGAACAGTCTAAGCTATCTTTACGACGGGTTGCAGAAATGCTTGGCATCAGTGATATTGAATTGGAGGAACGTTTATATGAGATAGAGGAAACTAAGTATAATTTTTACTAATCAAAATATCTTAAACAATTGTTTCTTCAAATCAAAACGACTAAAATTTAGGCAAAATTATAAAAATTTATTCAACGTACTTGCTTTATTACAGCGATTTGTATCATACTTTAAACATTGATATGATGCTCTACTTGTATCTAACAGTAAAAATATCCTGTTTCTAGGAAGCTCAAAGCCAGTATTTACGTTAAAACCATCCTCAAAATCATAATTTGAACTTCACTATAGATAGCGGCAAAAAAACAAATTTATAATAAGCATAAATACTTGAGTAAATATAACTATTGACAAATTGCTTTTTATTAGTACTTCAACATAAGCTTTTTTTTGACTAGAGATTAAGTCAGAGGAGAAAAAATTAAAATGTATAAAAAATCAAAAGAGCTAAGGGAAATAATCAGAAAAGTAGACAGCCTTTCACCAGAAGAGCAATTATCTTTAATATCTTATTTAACAAATAGACTGAAAATGTGTGAAATCAAAAAAAAGCCGAGTAGAGATTGGACAGATTTAGAAGGAATAGCACCTAATTTATTAGAAGGAATGGATGCTCAAGAGTATGTTACTCGGATGAGACGAGGAGAGTTTCCCGAGTTAGAAATTCAACAAAATAAATTGGGTAATTAACAGTGAATATAGAAGAAAGTCTCCAGGATGTAACTCACTTATTTATAGATACTGCACCAGTTATTTACTATGTTGAACAAAACCCCCGATATCTAGAAACAGCAAGAGCGGTATTTAATTATATTCGTGAAGATAGTTTAATAGCAGTAACTTCTCCAATTACCTTATCTGAATGTTTAGTACGTCCTTATAGTTTAGGACAGACACAATTACAGAAATATTTTATTGACGTTATTGTAAATGGTAATAATACGATTTTTGTGCCTATTGACGATCCTAATATAGCACTAGAAGCAGCTCAAATCAGAGCAAGATATAATCTACAATTACCGAAGAATTAATAATTAAAGAATTAAAGAATTAAATAATTTAGGTTTAAAGCCTCCCCTTAGCTGCGCTGCTAGCTACCGCTCTACAAGGGGAAAAAAAGCGGTCGTTGCGTAGCGCACCCGTTGGGTGGGATGGATGGATTTCCTAAGCATATCCAATCGACTCCTGTGAATAAATTTTTTCCTTTTATTCAATCAATTCCGTTTTTAGGGAGAGGTAATTATCAATTATCCATTATCAATTATCAATTATTGAACCGATGCTTTTCAAATTGCTGTAGCATTAGCAGCAGAATGTGAGGCATTTTTAACAAATGATAATGTATTTAGAAGAATAACAGAATTGACTATATTATTGCTAGATGAATTAGAAATTTGAAGTAGATGTAGGGTTGGTTTGAGCTGTTGCCGATATGTTTTCGTTTTACTGCGCGAGATGAAAAGCATTCCGTAGAAAAAAGGCGGAGATAACTAGAGAAAGTTAGTATTTATGTTTGGTATTTGCTGTAACCCACCAGTAATAAATTGTCGATAAAGCAAATAAAAAAAATACAATTCAGAGAGATAAAATAATAGATTTAAGTAATAACATCAAACTCAGACAAGTTGTTTACTTATAATAGCCAATATAGTTGATTAACCAAAAATTGAAACAGCGTCGCAACAAGAAAATGAGATATAACAATCGCTTATTTTTACCAGACAAGTTTTTCGTTTAGTTTAAAATCATCAGGCAATATTTTGAGATTATTGCAAACTTTTAAAAGATAATCTATTCTAATTTTTTCTGTCTCCTTTCTAATTTTTTGTGTTTCCGTATAAGCAGGTGGCAAATCTAAATCCAATGATTCTATTAAAGTAGGAATATTTGTCAGTTTTTTGACGGTGATTCCAAAATTATTGGAGTTTGTTAGATAAGGATGTGTAGCTTTAAAAATGTGCCTTGAAACTGTATGGCTAAATAATTCTATAAATACAAAAACTACCTGTCTTAAGTTAATCAAAAAACATCTTGTTTCTGCATCATAAGTGCAAAAACGTTTTTTTGTTCTGTGATTAACTCTATTCCACAATAACTGACCCATATTTTGCTGACATATAACTAAAATTTGAGGTATATTTTCAGTATCATCAATTCCAGCAATAAACCCACGAATCATATCCCAATTTTCCCTAGGAACTGTCACACCATTTATATTGTCAAATTTAACCGATGGGAATAAAGGAGTATTAGCTAATTTTAATAGTCGCTGTAACTCAGAAAGTTTTGGGCTTTTTTTGGGCAGATATTCTTTAACTTTAGTATCGTTTTGTAGTGGCTTAATTTCCTCAATGTATTTTTTCTCTAAATTATCTAATTCTGATAGAGGTGCTTCAATATAGTAGATATAAACTTTATCCAATCCTTTCCTAGCAAATTGTTTGTAACGATGATGAGTTTTTCCTGCCCAACGCTTTCTTAAGTTTTGAGCTTGACCTATATATAATATTTGATTTTGCTCATCAGCGATGAAATAAATTCCTGGTACATTAGGAAGAAGAGAACGACTTTTTAAAGAACATTTGCCATAAAATTTGGGTAAGTTATCCATAATTTTATCTGCTCAACTTTTCGACAAAATTTTATCAGTAAACCTTCATCATAAATTTTATCTAAAGAGCTAACAGAAATAATCAGAAATGAAAAAAACAATTTATCTAGCTAATCCTTATGGTTTCTCAAAGCAACAAAAAGAATTGCTACTTCCTCCTATAGCCGAAAAATTGAAATCTTTAGGAGCGGAAGTTTGGGAACCATTTGAACGAAATAACCAACAAGACTTCTCAAGGCCAGGATGGGCCTACATTATTGCTCAAGCAGATTTGAGTGATGTAAGAAACTGCGATGCTATATTTGCTATTGTCAATGGCACACCGCCTGATGAAGGTGTAATGGTTGAATTAGGTGTGGCGATCGCCCTCAATAAAAAAGTTTTTCTATTTCGAGATGATTTTCGTCGCTGCACGGATAGTGAAAATTATCCACTGAATCTGATGATATTTGCAGGTCTACCAGAAAAGGGTTGGGAAAATTATTATTATAAGTCTGTGGAAGAAATTGATTCAAAACACAAAGCTTTATATAAGTGGCTATTAGAAGATCGGGACTAATTTTGTACCTCGCTGCCACTACCAATGTTACAACTTAATGTCGTGAATGTGAGCTACAATTAGACATAGGCGTGAATAAAGATATAGACTTTTTGTAAAAGTAGGGAACAGGGAAGATGTTTTTAGGAAAAAAATACAGATTTTTTTGTCGCTTCAAACTGCGGACTTCAGCAACAAGACTCTCTCTTATGGGACAGTGTTTAAATTAACAACTGACTTTAAGGGCAAGGGAGGCAACTTTTGTAGTAAGACAATTAAATATTGCTTTTATCCTAAACTAAAAGCAATAGCTGAAGTCCGCAGTTCCTCTGGAGGGGGATAGCTGATGGCTGACGACTGTTAGCTCCGCATGACAAACGGAAATGCTTATAGTCATCTTAAGATGAATTAAACTATTAGCCAAGGATTGAAATCCTTGGCAAGCCTTAAAATATCAACTACTTATCTTCCCCAGGTATACCTTCAGGAAACCAAATCTTTATTCGTTTCTCTTTAAGCGCCTTTTCTTCTTCAAAGAGGTTCTCTAGTTCTAGAACTTTAGCTTCAGAAATTCCTAACTTAGTTGCCATTTTACGAATAGTAGCTTTTTCTCCTTCACTATACTCCCCATCAGCAGCTGAAGCTTGGATGGCTTCATAAATAAGGACATAACGACCCTGTTTAGCTAAAGGATTGCTAAAGAGCAGCTTTTCTATATCGTCAGTTGAACCCGTACCATCGTAAGTTTTCAGTTCATCAATTTGACTGTCACTCATTTGCGGGTGGTAGGTAGTGGCATGACCTATTACCCAATCCCGCTCTGCTTGTGCAAGTTCTCCATCACCATTAGCACAGAGAAGAAGTGCCTTGTACCAAATGATAGATGTTTCATCGGGGAGTACCTTAGTGATTCCGTAGCGCTCGGTCTTGATCCAGGGAGCAGGTCCGTAAGTTTCGTATGTTGTCATTTCTATTTAACTTTTAAGCTTAATGTTGGAATAAGTAGGTAGGCGCTAATAAACATAACTATGTAACGAAATGTTAATATAGTCAAAACCCTTGAGATTGCTTCCTTCCACGGAGTGACCGTCGCAATTACATAGTTGTAAATTTTCCCGCTTACTTACTTACATCAAAGGTTTGTTAAAGAAATATTCCCATGTAGATTAAGAAGTTAGCTAATATTTAGATTGATTTAATGAATTAATAAATTATAGCTGATAGCTAATATATGACGGCTGTTTGCGCAGCATTCCGCAGGAAATTCTTACATTAGCAGCCCAGTTAATGTTAATTATTCTTATGTTTAATTCTCCCTAGCTTTCCCACTCCCCCACTTCCTAAAAAAACTTTTTCAGCACACCCTAATTTTATCCAAATCAAAATCAAACTTACCAATATAAATCAATTTAGCCTGTCGCCCGTGGAGGTTTTTTTCAACAGTATTTCCTACATCAGAAAAACTCAAACAAACCCGCAAAAAATTAGGAGGATAATAAACTAATTTTTCAGCCCATTCAATGGCAACAATACCCAAAGGTACTTCCAAACCCTCCCAATAAATATCCAAATTCAAAGCTTCAATTTCATAACTTTCTAAACGATATAAATCAAAATGATAAAGAGGAACTTTGCCAGAAAAATACTCATTAATCAAAGTAAAAGTAGGGCTATCAATTGTTTCCTTTATTCCCAAACCAGCACCAAGACCTTGAACAAAAGTAGTTTTACCACTACCTAAATTTCCCTCCAATAAAATCACACTACCAGCAGGCAAAATTTTCCCTAAACTTTTACCAAGATTGTAAGTTGCTGGAGTATTTTGTAGTGACAAAAAAACTTCTTTATTCATAACTATTTAGGGTTGACTGAAAAAGTCTTATGGGTAAGGGTCATTTCAGTTATCAGTTATCAGTTATCAGTTATCAGTACCGACTACTAAAGCCGGAGAAAACGAAAATACACTCATTGAATATTTATCTTGGTAGATTGGATATGCTTAGGAAATCCATCCATCCCACCCTACGGGAAGCTCCGAAGAGCGACCGCTTTTCATCCCCCTTTTAGGGCTATGCTTTATAAACATCTTTCTTAACATAAAAATTGACACTGGTAGACAAGTTATGTAGAAGTCTTTAAAAGGTTTTTGTCAGAGAAAAAGTGTATTAAAAAGTAAATTTTTTTTGATAACTTAAGTAGTTTTTCCTATCTACTATGATTCTTTCTCCTTTCTCCCCTGCTCCCTGCTCCCCTACTCCCCTGCTTCCCACAAGGTTTTCAGGAGTTCCCGATCGGGGATAGCTAAAAGGGGGAGGCTTTAAACCCAATTTTTCGGTAAGGGTAGGAGACAGCTATACTCGAGAAATGGGAATTATAGAGGAGGTAAGAGGAAGAATAATCAAGGGATTATTCTGCGCAACTATGCGCCTAAAATGCTAATTTTTTGAACCATTATATATACCAATTTGAAAAAAGAATGTTACGAATAATAAGGGCGATCGAAAGACTTTAAAGGAGATGTCCCTTTGACAAAAAAGAGAATTTCCTAGTTCAAAACTGGTATTAAAGCCATTCCCATACGACTCCTGACTCCTAACTCCTAAGAAATATCCTAGCTATTTGTAGCAAAAATTTATCAAATTGGTATTACGACCTAAAAGCTTGGACTTTTTTTAACTAAAAAATGCTAAAACCTTTATATAGCAATCAGGAATAAGTTGTGAGAATTGAAGTATTCCTTAAAAGTACAGAATATAGCAATTATTACATTTATATGATACGTTTTTTCTTCTCCTCTGTTGCCTGTTGCCTAAAAGTTTCCAATATCTCACAACTCAAATCATATTGCTATATGTCAATGCTTCCCCAGAGCGATCGGTAAACCCTATTTATTAAATTCAATCCGCTCATACCACTCCAATAATACCTGTGCTAACATCATCGAATCGTGACGAACAAAACCAGTTTCTTCATCCTCATACATCACATTAGTCAAAAGCATTTTCCTGCCTAAATTTCTAACAGCTTCACGGTCAAGAAAAACTGGATGAGAATCTTCTTGAGCATAACGAACTAATGCTTGTGCTGAAGGACTTTTTCCCTGAACTAATACAGTATCAAATAGTTGCTTACCAGCAGCAACATCAATAGCACGAATATGATCTGCCACAGTATATCCAGTAGTTTCTCCAGGCTGAGTCATAATATTACAAACATAAATACTAGGAATATTTCTAGAAGCAATTACCTCAGTAATTTCAGGCACTAATAAATTAGGAATCACGCTAGTATATAAACTACCCGGGCCAATAATAATATAGTCAGCTTCTTCTATTGCCTGTAAAACTTTAGGCAAAGCAAGAGGATGTTCGGGAGTACAGCCAATTTTGACAATTTTTCCCCCAGCTTCCGTAATATTAGACTCGCCCTCAATACGTCGTCCATCAGACAACTCTGCCCACAAATTCACATCAGTAAGAGTCGCAGGTAAAACCTGACCCTGTATAGCCAAAACCTTAGAGCTAGCAGCTACAGCGAGTTCCAAATCTCCAGTCACCTCACTCATCGCCGTGAGGAAAAGATTGCCAAAACTATGACCCACCAAACCATCACCAGCACGAAACCGATACTGAAACAACTCAGTTAATAACTTTTCCTCATTAGCCAAAGCTGCTAAACAAT
Organism: Cyanobacteriota bacterium; assembly: GCA_034190295.1. Lineage (GTDB taxonomy): Bacteria > Cyanobacteriota > Cyanobacteriia > Cyanobacteriales > Microcoleaceae > Okeania. The sequence continues at coordinate 54,261 of JAXHSW010000005.1, forward strand.
TACGAATATCCCCTGGTGGTAGTACTCCTATCTCTCGACGCAACCTACCAGAAGACCCACCATCATCTGCCACTGTCACAACAGCAGTAATATTAGCACTATAATCTTTTAGACCTCTTAACAAAGTAGAAAGACCTGTACCCCCACCAATAGCAACTATTTTTGGACCTCGATTTAATCGTCGATGGGCAAGTAAGCGGTCCACCAGCTTTTCCTCTCCCTCTGGTATTAACACCTGAGTAATGGAATTAATACTACGATTTTGACCCCAGAAGATAAAAAGTAATCCAGCAAAAATAATTATTGGCCCGGAAATATAATTAGGAACTACAGTCGTCACCCACCCCAAAAATTGTTTAAGTAGTCTGAGGGTGTAAAAAATTGGAGTCATTCCGGTCCATATTGATAGACCTAAGCTAGTGAGTAGTACGCCAGCAGCACTCAAGAGTAACCACCGTTTGATAAATAATCCTGGAGATAGCCACTTAAACCATTGACCAATTATCTGAGAGTTAGTCTGACGACGTTTTGCAACAAAAAAATTACTTTTAAGAAAGATACGCAGGGTTTTCTTTACTAAACCAGTTGACATAGCAATATTAGCCTTAGCTTGATTAAGGACAAATTTTTACAAAAATACTATCTACAATAAATAAGATTCTGGCAGTATTATGGCGCTTCAGAACTAAATTGTGTTGATATGAAATGCCATAAACTAAGGATATTTACTCAAACAAGATATATATAGCAGGCAACAGGCAACAGGCAATAGTGGGAAAAGTATTTCTCTATGCTATAACACCAGACACGATAAATATTTGCTACAAATAATAGAGCATTTTGGTATAGAATTTCTCTATTTTTGTCAAAACTTATTTATCTAATTTAGAGAGAGAATGTATCATTAATTGTTGATTTTTTCTTACTTATTTCTTCTTCCCTCTGCTCTAGATAACTAATCACCTAGATAACTAAAACCTTCTTGCTTTTTCTTAACTTACAGTATTTGTAACATGATTTTTTGAAAATGGTATAACAGAAGGCGAAGTACAGAAAATTTAGGCTGACTACATCTCAAAGTTTGAGACTTTTGTTATACCCCCTTAGTATACTGCCAAAAAAATCTGTTATAGCAGGCAAAAGGGAACAGTGGGAAAAACATTTCTCCTGATTCGGATCGTCATCAGCATAAGTCTGCGCCCTACCTGTCTATTGCTATACTTACTGCTTTTTTTAAGGCCAATACTTTATTGTGGACTGTTAATTATAAACGATGAACCACGAACCTATAATCGAACTGAAAGGAGTTAGTAAATCATTCGGGTCTAATGTTGTTTTAGATGAAACAGACTTAACAATTTATCGCGGAGAAGCATTGGCAATTATTGGTCCATCTGGAACAGGTAAATCCACAGTTCTCAGAATTATTGCTGGTTTATTGACTCCTGATGCTGGAGAAGTTTATGTCCAGGGACAGCGACGAGTTAGATGGATGGATGATTTGAAAGATCCAATTACTACAGGTATGGTCTTTCAAAATGCTGCTCTGTTTGACTCGTTGACAGTAGAAGAGAATGTGGGTTTTCTTCTGCATCAACAGAGTAAGTTACCAAATTCCCAGATTGAGGAGTTGGTGCAGCAGAAGTTGGAAATGGTGGGGTTGGGTAATATTGGCGATCGCTATCCGGCAGAGTTATCTGGTGGGATGCGCAAAAGAGTGAGTTTTGCCAGAGCAATTATGACTAATCCAGAAAATCCTCATGATGACCCAGAAATATTATTATATGATGAACCAACTGCGGGCCTAGACCCCATCGCTTCTACTGTAATTGAAGATTTGGTACGTCACTTACAATATGTAGATGGTGGTTGTAGCACTTATGTGATGGTGACTCATCAACATAGTACCATTCGTCGCACAGCAGACAGAATTGTATTTCTTTATCAGGGTAAAGTGCAGTGGGTTGGTACTGTGGATGAAATTGATACAGTGGACAACCCTCTAGTACAACAATTTTTTACAGGTAGTGTCGATGGGCCAATTAAGGTATTGGATAGAGGTTTGACTGGAAGAAAAGGAACACAACTGCCAGATTAAAAAAGCGGTCAGCACTCAGCACTCAGCGGTCAGCTTTGCGCGGAAAGCGGAGCATTCCGAACGGAAAGGCTAGGGAGCAACTCCTCCTAAAATTAAGCGACAAGCAATAACGGGATTATTTAAACCCAAGCTTTTCCTGACAGACCTACGCATAGATACCTTAATTATATCCACAAATTTTTAGGCTGATAGCTGAAGTGCTAATAGCTGATATCTAGTTAATAGATTTTAGAATAGATAAATATAACTATAACTTATTGATAATTTTGGGGAAACTATGCGATCGCGAACAGCTAGAGAAGGTTCAGTTGGTTTATTAACTTTGCTAGGATTAGGTTTATTTGGTGTATTGGTGCTTTGGTTGAGGGGAGTAAACTTAGGCCAACGTAGTTATAAGGTAATAGTGGAATTTGAAAGTGCATCTGGTCTGGAGTTAGGCACATCGGTTAGATATCGAGGTATTAATGTTGGACAGGTAGTAGGGATTAAACCAGGGCCAAATGGAGTAGATATTAGTTTAGAAATTAAACCTGAAGATTTAATTATTCCTCGCGATGTGTTTATTCAAGCAAATACATCTTCATTTATTGGTACTGCAGTGATAGATATTACTCCTAGAGGTAGGATACCAGAATCAGAAATTTCTGCTACTCCTTTATCTTCTAATTGTCCGGAAATAATTATCTGTAATAATGACCGTTTACAAGGGCAAGCAGGAGTAGAAATACAACAACTATTAAGAGCAGGAATTCGTTTAATCGATCTATATAGTGACCCAGAGTTATTTAGTAATGTCAAAATAATTGCTGAAAATACAGCTAATGCTTCTGCAGAAGCTTCTAAGTTAACAAAACAACTGGCTGATTTATCAGAAACTATTAGAGGAGAAGTGCAAGGTATAAGTCAATATTTAAGAGAAGATGTTGATGAAATAACAGGAATTCTTAGAGCTGAAGTGGGTGGTTTAACTCAAACTTTAGAGGGAGAAATAGGTGGTTTGACTAATACTTTGGAAGGGGAAATAGGTGGTTTGACTAATACTTTGGAAGGGGAAATAGGTGGTTTGACTAATACTGTAGAAAGGGAAGTAAATGATATTTCCAATGAAATAGCAAATGTGACTAAAACGATGCAAGAATCTACAGCAAAAGTTTCCGAGGCAGCGATCGCTTCCGCAAATTCTGTAGAGGAAGTAGCAAATAAAATGAGTTTAACAGCAGACCAGATTAATTCAATTGTTAATACAAATCGTTCTACTCTCATAGCAACTTTAAATAATATTGAGCAAACGACGGAAGAGTTGGCAGTTTTAATGGAAAGTTTAAGTCCGATAGTTAGCGATCTAGAAAGAGGAGAATTGATTGGTAATTTAGAAATATTATCAGCAAATGCTGTAGAAACTTCTGCTAATTTACGAGATATTTCTACTGACTTAAATAGTTCTACAAATATAATTATGTTGCAACAAACATTAGATTCAGCTAGAGCAACATTTCAGAATGTACAGAAAATGACATCAGATTTAGATGATTTAACTGGGGATGATAGATTTAGGAGAAGTCTTAAACAAATTATTAATGGATTAGGCGATTTATTCTCTTCAACAAAGCAGTTGGAGCAGCAAACTCGGATGGCAAAAAATATTGAAACTTTGTTAAAAGATAGTGGCAGTTCAGAAGTTAGTAAATTGACAGAAAATTGAAATAGCAGTCAGCAGTCAGCAGTCAGCGGTCAGCTCTCAAAGCGTATAATGGGGGATTAAAACCTCCATCAAGGCACACCACGCACTTTTTCAAATAAGCGTTGGGGACGCCGAACCCGCCATTTTAGCTGATAGCTGATAGGTTGTTAAAGCAGAAGTAATCTTTAGATGACTAAAGATAGCTAATTTATCATCGCTAATTAATGATACTTGATATAACTTCTGACTTCTGACTTCTAACTTGCCCCGCTATATTTAGGGCTTACCGATCTAATCTAAAAGCATTGACATATTAAAGATAAGTGCCTTTTTGGGGTCAAAAAAAGTGCGCCTGTTTCAGCTCTTCATGCTCAAAAAGGAGCGTATTTTAGGCGCATAGTTGGGCAGAAATATTAAGGGACAATTCTTACCAATGGATAATTGATAATTAATCGAATCTAGGTTTAAAGCCTCCCTTTACCAATGGATAATTGACAATTGAGAATTGAGAATTAAAGAGTTAGAGAATTCTTTCATTATCCATTAATAATATTTCCTTATATTCAATTCAGTAACGGTTTTAACCAGACGTAATTATCCATTGTTCATTATCCATTATCCATTAATGAATTCTACCTCCTCGCTCATTCCCATTTCTCCTGTCTTCCCCTCCTGGGAGGGGTTAGGGGTGGGTTGTCTCCTGTCTCCTACCCTCACCCATATAAGAGCATTCCCTATCTATTCTTGCAAAGCAGCTAAAACTTGGTCGTGAATTATCCCATTACTAACAACCACACCACGGTTATCAACCATCTTCGCTCCATCAGCAAAATTTAACGGTTTACCATAAAGATCGGAAACACGTCCCCCAGCTTCTTCCACAACGATCGCTCCAGCAGCATGATCCCAAATATTCTCTCGATAGTTAGGAGACTTCGGCGATGGCAAACGCAAATATAAAGCAGCTTGTCCAGATGCCACAATACCATATTTTGCTTGAGAGTCTACCCGTACAGAAGGCGCAGTAATACCCGCAGCTTTCGCTACCGCATTCTGACGGTCTTGGTCGCCGTGGGAACTTTCCACACTTTCCACAAACCGGAGATTAGTAGTATCACCCGCTTTCACCACATGAATAGGAGTCAATTCACCCCCTGCTATTGGCATCATTGCTGCTCCTTCACCCCGCACCGCTACATACAGCATCCCCGATCCATTATTTTCTACTGGCATTGCTGGACAAGCTAACACCCCTACTTTCACTTCTCCTGCTTCCACTAATGCCAACGCTACTGCATATTGGTCTTGACGTAAAAACCCTTTTGTGCCATCAATGGGGTCTAAAGTCCAATAACGAGGTCCGACTTTACCGTTACCTTGATTAATCCACTGTACTACCTGTTCTGGCGTAGCATCTGCTATCTGTTCTTTTACATAATTTGTCACTTTTGTCAAATTTTCTGCCATCTCTGGACTTTGTAATTCAGTGGCGTCTTCTTCTCCTACTACTGGGTCGTCTGGAAAGGTCTCACCCAAGACTTTGCAAATCAACGCCTGAGCGCCATAGTCAGCAACAGTCACCGGACTTTTATCACCTTTTTCCATTGCAGGCGGAATATTTCCACGAACTTGTTCGCAGAGTTTAGCTGCTGCTAGAGCAGCTTCAATTGCTATTTGTTTTTCACGTTCGTAAGCCATGAGTAGTTTCAAATTAAGTACTATTTATAGCATATAACAGTCATTGAATATTTAGAACTTGGGCGTTAGTGAATTTAGCTATGATTTTCGTGATTATTTGGAACCACTTACTTGACCAGAACTGCAAATAATAGCAAGGTATATCCTAAGAAGGACGCGAGAACATTGGTGCTGATAGTCATTATAGTTCATTTATTAGGTCGATCGATGGTAGGGGTGATTTGATTGCAGATTTCCGTTATGATAGTTTTGGTAATTTCAGAAGTGGGGGTGGTTTAAAAATAGTTTTGGTAATTTCAGAAGTGGGAGTGGTTTAAAAATGGATTTAGAATATTACTATAAACTAGGAGACGGAGATCCGAAAGAAGCTATAGTTAACGCCATTAGGGCTAGAGACTGGGAAGCATTTAAAACCCTGTTATCTGTTCAAGAAAGCATAAACGTAACAGACGATACCATACTTGAATGGAGTCTCTTAATGTGGGTAGTCCATGAAGAATCTATGGAGATGGTAAAATTGTTGGTTGAAGCTGGTGCAGATGTTAACTATAGAGCAATAGACTCAGAAGAATTTGCCTTAAGTGAGGCAATTTATTGTGAAAATCAAAATATTTTTAATTATTTGGAACCACTTACTTCACCAGAACTGCAAGCAATAGCAAGGCAAATCCGAAAAAGGAGAAAAAGATATTACAGGAGTTAAGCATAACGAGTAAAGATAGTAGGGGTTGACGGCTGTTAACCCCCTACAAATTGTGTATAATTTCGTCTTTTATGTAAGTTCTAAAGATTGACAAAAGTTTCTTGAACAAGTTCACTTAATTATTAATGATATTTAACTATTATTTATGATGCACAATTTTATCCCGCCAGAAAGATTTTTTCCCTATCTCACCTGGCAAGATATTGAAACAATGCCAAATAAGGAAAATGTAGTAATTATTCAACCAGTGGGTTCTATCGAACAACACGGTTTACATTTACCTATAATTGTTGATTCGGCGATCGCTACTTTTATTACAGGTAAAGCACTAGCTAAACTCGACTCTAATATTCCTGCTTATGCTTTACCAACTCAATATTACGGTAAATCTAACGAACATTGGCATTTTCCCGGTACCATTACTCTCACCGCCCAGACTTTGATGGCAGTATTAACAGAAATGGCTGAAAGTATCTATCGCTCTGGGTTCCGTAAATTGGTATTTTTGAACGCTCACGGCGGACAACCACAAGTTATCGAAATTGTGGCGCGAGACTTGCACCAGAAATATGAGGATTTTTTGCTATTTCCGCTTTTTGCTTGGCGCGTACCTAACCCTAGCGAAGAGTTGTTTACACCGAAGGAAATGGAGTTGGGAATTCATGCAGGAGATGGGGAAACCAGTATGATGTTGTCGATGTTGCCGGATACGGTAAAAATGGATAAGGCAGTAACAGAATATCCTCAAGATTTGCCTGAAGACAGTATGTTAAGTATGGAGGGGCAGTTGCCTTTCGCTTGGTTAACGCGGGAGTTAAGTTGTAGTGGGGTGTTGGGTGATGCCAAGGTAGCGACGAAAGAAAAAGGCGATCGGCTGATTGAGGCTTTTTCTGATAGTTGGGTGCAGGTTATTAAGGACGTTTATAAATTTCGGCAGCCAAAACAAAAACCTAATTGAAGGAAGAAGGAAGAAGGAAGAAGGAAGAAGGAAAAATCTTACATTGTCTTAGTTTTAAGCTTTGTAAGTTCTGAAAATGAAAACGGGAGCAAGATGCTCCCACTAGCTATACCACTACAATGTTGAATGAAAGAAGAAGCAAGAAGGAAAAATCTTACCGAAAAATTGTGGTTTAAAGCCTCCCCTTTTAAGGGGATGAAGAAAAGATCATTCCTTATGTCAAGCCTCCTTATTGCAGAGGTACTGATAACTGATAACTGATAACTGAAATGACCTTTTTTTCTTCCTTCTTCCTTCTTCCTTCTTCCTTCTTCCTTCTTCCCTCTTCCTTCCTACAGCAACGATAAAACAATTTCAGCCAACTTTTGTGCCGCTCCTGGTTGACCTCTAACACTTCTAAGACGATCGCGCATTTCTTCCAACTTTTCTGGATGACTCAAAAAATCTAATACCAATTCTGCTACTGTTTCCGCTTTCAGTTTCCCTACCAACTCCGGTACAATTTCCTGTTTTGCCCAAATATTCGGCCAAGCAAACAGTTTTCCCTTGCGCAACACTAACCAATTAATTCCGGCAGCAAAAGCAGCTCCTACCCCTGGTAAATTTGCTAACAAACCAGGCAAACCATCCCAAGCTCTCATAATATCAAGTTGTTGGGTGGGTAATAATACGATCGTCGGTATTGCTAACGAACCCAACTCAGCAGTATTAGCACCAACCGTGGTCAAGCAAAGACGACATTGGGAAAGTAGATCGTAAGCAGGAGTGCGCGTTATTAATTCCACTTCTAAACCTGTTGGTGTGACTAATTTAGGATTTTCCATCTCGCAGTCTGGAGGAATTAATAATTTTGCCTCAACACCACCCATTTTTTGAACTGCCGGATTTTTTCGAGAGTCTGCAAAACTGGCTAAAGTAGATAATTCCAGAGTAGGAGCAACTGGAATGATGAATCTAGTTTGCGGGCGTATTTTGTGGAGATGTTGAGCGATCGCTAAAGTTAAAGGTACGCCTAAAGATAACTTGGTAGGTTTCGACCCAGGCAATAACCCAATATACTCAACAATATTTTCCTCTGTTGTAGGTAAATCTAAATTACTGGAGGACTTACGCACGGAAACTAAATCGAGTGAGGGCAAATGCCATTTGCCCCTACATCTGGCGTTTTCCAGGTTAATTTGCGTAACTCCTGTACTGCTTACCTCCGCCATCAAATCTCCCACTACTGTAAATTTATCAGCATATTTGGGTGGTACTTCAGCAGCAACTTCTGGTTTCATTACCCCAAATTTATCTATCCAGCGCCACCATCTAGCATCCCATTCAGCATAAATAACAGTACGATAACCAAGACGTTTTCCTACCGCAACAGTAAAAAATTGGTCGCCTCCCAAAAATAAAACTATTCCCTGAGAATGCCAATGCCAATTTTCCGCCGTTTTTCCCCACAGCAAAAACCGCCAAAAATATTCTGCGGGTTGTACTCGGTCTATTTCTGGATAGGAAAGAGCGATCGCTGCTTCTTTCCCTGTAGCATGGGGACAAGGTGAGAGAATGACAGAAATTCGGATATCAGTATTTGTCTGTTGTCGTAACTGTTGTACAACAGGTCGCACCCAAGTAACTAATTCTCCCGGGCCATTTGAGAGGATGACAATATCAATTTTCATAATATACTTACTTTAGATAAAACCAAATTATAGGAGAAAATTAAGATGACAGGATTAATTGATGCGGTTAAAACTGGAGATATTTCTCAAGTCGAAACTTTGCTGAGTGAAGGTACAGAGATCGATGCTAAAGACTCGGAAGGTTCCACTCTTTTAATTGCTGCTGTAGAAGCTGGCCATATAGAGATAGTTAAAAAATTATTGGCTGCTGGTGCTGATGTCAATAATAGTGATAATGATGGTTGGGTGCCTTTGATGGGTGCTGCTGGTAGTGGCAACCTGGAAATTTTGGAACTATTGTTGGATGCTGGCGCTGATATTAATGCTACTACTAATTTTGGTTTGACTGCACTGATGACTGCTGCTGGTAGCGGTCATACTGATGCCGTGCAAATTTTGTTAGACCGGGGAGCAGACATCAAGGCAAAAGATAATAATAAATGGACGGCTTTGGTCTGGGCAAATTCAGAGGGTCATAAGGATGTGGTAGAGTTGCTAAAGCAGGTACGCGATCGAGAAGCGTTGCCTTAGGTGCTTAGTTGAAGAAGGCAGAAAGAAGCGGTGCGACCCCGTGGGGCGCGTAAGACGCGGGAATGCGCACTCCTGTGAAACAGAAGGGAAAGAAAAGTTTAAAGGGAGAAAGTTTTTTTGTCACGCTCTTATCCAAACATGATATTAGGTAATACTTCAATTATTAAGTAATATTTTGTTTGTAGTTGGGCTTTAGCCCAAGCAATACTTATAGCAGTGTACTCTGGCGTATTTACACATTATTTTTTACACCTTTTCTAGAATGCACTTAATAATTTTAAGTTGTAAATACTTGAGCGAGCAGCGTTATACTACTAGCCATTCCTGCTACTTCTATATATGAGGGCTAAAGCCCTACTACGAGCCTGATTATAACTTTTCTATAGCACATAATATAATGAATACAGACTGAATAATTTTTTTGATAATTAGCACTCCAGTTATTGTTAATTATTCTTATGTTTACGACTCCCCTACTCTCCTACTCCCCTACTCCCCCGCTCAATAAAATATAGTCATAAATTAAAATATTTCTAGTCTATGCAGCAGTTAAAGCGCCAACAAATTCCTATTGTATTTATAATTTTTTTGCCTGTTTTATTTATGGGAATTTGTATTCTAAAATATAGTGTAAATTTTCCTTTTTCCGATCAATGGCCTTTGGCAGTAATGTTTGAGAAAATCTATACTGGAAATTTATCTTTTAGCGATTTATTTGCTCAATTCCATGAAAGTAGAAAATTTTTTCCCAGGCTAATTTTTATCGGTTTAGCTTATTTGACTAATTGGGATGTCAGATATGAAATGTTGGTAATATTTCTGTTGACTTGTGTTGTTTCTCTAAATATTTATTGTTTAAGTAGGTTAACTGTTAGGGCGAGTCTTGTTATTCAACTTTTGCTTTTGGCAATTTCTAATTTACTAATTTTTTCTCCTGCACAATATGAAAATTGGCTTTGGGGAATTCAAATTGTTGTTTATATCCCTATTGCTTGTTTGACTGGTTGTTTGGTTATTGCCCATAAAAAAATGGGTTTAAGAACTAAGTTTATTATTTGTTTTTTTCTCTGTACGGTTAGTACTTTTTCTTATGCTAATGGAATGTTGAGTTGGGTATTAGTTTTTCCAGCATTGGCAATTTTAGCTTCTGGAAAATTGCAAGAAGTTTTTACTAAGAATATTTGGATAATTATCGGTGGCTTCTTGGGTTTAGTTGCTAATTTAGTCGTCTATTTTTATGATTATCAAAAGCCCGATAAACATCCGAGTTTTTTATCTGCTATAGCTCATCCAGTTGAGACATTTCATTATTTTTTGGCTTTTTTAGGCGCTCCTTTAGGATTTGAAAGTTTAACTGTGGCGACAATAGTTGGAGGTTTTGTATTTGGTTTTTGGCTGTTTTTGGGTTGGAAGTTTTTTTGGTTAGTTAAAACAGATTTTTTATTGTTACATCGTTTAATTGGTTGGCTAATAATTGGGATTTATGGAATTATTAGTGGTGCTGTAACTGCTGTAGGTAGAGTTGGTTTTGGTGTCGGACAATCTTTGGCTCCAAGATATACGGCTTTTTCATTATATTTGATGGTTTCTTTGGTTTATCTTTTGGCTATTTTTTGGCAGTTAGCTAGTCAAAAAGATGTTCAGAAAAAGTTGATTAAATATACTTGCTATTTTTTAGTTAGTATTTTGATTGTCTTACATTTTAAGACTACTATTAATGCTGTAGAGAGAATGAGCGATCGCCGAACTATCTTACTGCAAAGTAAAGCTTGTTTGTTGGCAATAAATGTTGTTCCTCAAGATGAATGTTTGGTGACTAAAAGAAGTGCTGAACCTCTGAGAAAGACAGCCAACATTTTAGATAAATTAGGTTTTTTACAACCTGGTTTAGTCAAGAGTAAGAATATTCAAGATATTGCTGGAGAGACACAAACAGATTTAATTTATGGTTATTTTGATACGGTCAATAAAATTGATAATCGGACTTATGTTGCTAATGGTTGGGCAATTTTACCGGAAAGAAATGAAGTTGCTGATGGTGTGATTTTAACTTATGAAAATTCGGAGGGAGAAGAAATAATATTTAAGTTAATTAATCAGAGAATGCCGAGACCTAGTGTCAGGGAATATTTTGATAATTCAACTTATTTAGATTCAGGTTGGCAAAAGTCTTTTACTGTTGAAGAAATTCCTCAAGGAAAGGTTAAACTTAAAGCTTGGGCGTTTGATACTAAAACTGGTAAAGCTTTTTTATTGAATCAAACTCAGATAATTCAGAATATAAGCAACTGATAGAAACTATTTTTTAGAGTAAATTTTTCTGCAACATATTTTCGTATTTTGAGGTAAAAGTATATGAAGAAAAAAATAATTGCCACAAAGTTTTTCAACTTAGGTTGCTTTTTGCAAGACCAAGTTCTCCCAGAACTATTAAAAAAATTTAGGCAACATCATCATCATATAGTCAGAGCATATATAACAAAATTAGTCACTTTATTGAAAAATTGTGGTTTAAAATCTCCCCTTTTAAGGGGATAAGAAATAAAAAAATTCCTTTGAGTCAATCCTATCCGTTTTCAAGGAGAGGTAATAATTAATTATTAATTATTAATTGTTGAAGTGACCGTGGAGCAACTTGGTTAAATCCTAATTTAGCTGAAGCTTACTACAGATTAGGGCGGCTATTTCAGAAACAACAAAAATGGCTTGAAGCAGCTACTGCTTTTGAGGAAGCCACAAAAAGTGGTTGTTTAAAACTCGCTGATGCCTACTATAACTTAGGTACAATGCTATTCATTCTAGGGAAATTTGAAGAAAGTATTAGAGCTTTACACCAAGCTATTAAATTAGAACCCGAAAAGTCTTTATTTTATCAACTTCTAGGGAATACTTTGAGTGAGAAAGGTGAACTTTCTGAAGCCATTAAAAATTATCAAATTGCTAGTCAAAAGAAAATTAGTTACACTCATCCTCATGTTGTACTAAAGTCACAAAAAGAACAACACTTATCTACTCCCAATTTTTTGATTATTGGACAAGTCAAGTGTGGTACATCGTCTCTTTATAGTTATTTAACACAACACCCCCAAATTTTGCCTGCGATTAAAAAGGAAATTCACTTCTGGAATAATAACTTTAATAAAGGAATAAATTGGTATTTAGCTCATTTTCCCAGCATTGATTCAGGACAGAATTTGATTACTGGTGAAGCCACTCCTAATTATTTAGAATCCCAGAAAGTTGCTGAATCTCTTTTTCAAGAGTTTCCTAATATCAAATTAATTGTTTTATTAAGAAATCCAGTTGACCGGGCTATTTCTCAATACTATATGTTTGTTAAGAAAGGCAAAGAAAAGCGTTCTGTAGAAAAGGCTATTTTATCAGAAATAGAATCCATAACTAGAAAATCTAATATCAACTCATTGAATAATTTCAATATTAGTAATTATATTAAACGCAGTCAATATATTGAACATCTAAGTCAGTGGATGGAGATTTTTCCCAGAAACCAGTTTCTAATAGTGAAAAGTGAAGATTTATTTGTTACTCCCGAAACTACTGTCGATCGGGTTTTTCAATTTTTGGGAGTAGAGTCATATCAACTTCCAAAATATCCGAAAGTAAATCCAGGTAAATACCCTCCCATCCCTGAGTCAATGCGTCAAACTATGAATGATTATTTTCGACCTTTTAATCAACAATTAGAAGAATATTTAGATAGAAAATTCAATTGGTATTGTTGAATAATTGATGTATTTTGTTATGTATTTTGAAGTTAAATTCCCTACCAATAATGACTAAAGACAATAATTTAGCGAAAAATTGTGGGTATGCGCCTCCCCTTTTAAGGGAAGTAGGGGAGTAGGGGAGATGAAATGTTGAAGTAATTATAGAATTATAAACATTATAAACAGATATCAGACATCTACTCCATGCATAAGGAGTAGGGAGTAGGGAACCCACCCCTAACCCCTCCCAGGAGGGGAAGAATTGATAATTGCTGTGGGATAATTGATTTGATTTTTTATTATTCGAGGTGTCTATTATATAACCAGATTACATTTACCGAATAATTAAGGTTTAAAGCCTCTTTTTTAAAGAAGAAAAAAGAAAAATTTTTCATAATTAGTCAATCCTATCCGTTTTCAAAGAGAGGTAATAATTAATTATTAATTGTTGAATGATGTCAAGTATCCTCCGAAGCAGAGGTACTGATAACTGAAATGACCTTTCATCAAACCAAACATAAGTGAGATAAATTGAACAAATCTTTCCCTGGGTTTTAGTTGAAAAATATTTGGTATTATTCTGCTCGAAAAATTTGTTCCACAGTCAATTTTAATCCCGGAAAAATAGAAGATTGAATAAGCTGTTTATCCTTAAATTGAGTAGATTTATACTCTCCATTTTCTAAGGTATTAACTGTAAAAGTTGGTTGTTTGGGATAACCGATAAATTTTCTTCCTCCTAATCCCAAATAATCCACAATCCAATATTCTTTAATGCCCATAATTTCATAAGCATCTAGTTTCAGAGCATAATCATCGCTCCAATTGCTACTGACAACTTCAATTACTAACTTAATTGACTGACCATTAATTGAAGTAGATTCTTTTTCCCAACGTGGTTCATTCTGAATAAAATCTCGGTTGACAACAATTACATCTGGTTCATAACCCGATAAATTATCAGTTTTGACAATACATTCTTTAGGTATAAAGTAAGGCAACCCTAAATGCCTAATTTCCAAACTCAACTCAGCCATTAAAAAACCTGCAATTTGAGAATGTTTACCTCTAGGTTTAGGCATTTGAGTAATCACTCCGTTATGTAATTCATAGTGGTATTCCGACTCTTCTGGATACCAGTTAATAAATTCATCAAAATCACTAAAACTTGTCCTATAAAGTGCCTGAGTCATAATATCAAATCCGGTTGAATACTTATTATATGGGAGTAGGAGAGTGAGGGAGTAGGGGAGTAGGGGCGAATGGCATTCTCCCGGAGTAGGGGAGATGAAATGTTGAAGTAATTATAGAATTATAAACATTATAAACAGATATTAGACATCTCCTCCATGCTTATGGATTAGGGAATAGGGAATCCACCCCTAACCCCGACCGTGGAGGGGAAGAATTGATAATTGCTGTGGGATAATTGATTTGATTTTTTATTATTCGAGATGTCTATTATATAACCAGATTACATTTACAGAATAATTAAGGTTTAAAGCCTCTTTTTTAAAGAAGAAAAAAGAAAAATTTTTCATAATTAGTCAATCCTATCCGTTTTCAAAGAGAGGTAATTATTAATTATTCATTATTCATTATTAATTGTTGAATGATGTCAAGCCTCCTCCGAAGCAGAGGTACTGATAACTGATAATTGATAACTGATAACTGAAATGACTACTCCCGAAAAGTTGACAATTATAAATAAGATATGTATGATTTGGGCAAGGAGTGAGTAAAGACTATGAAAAATATAGATTATTCTGTAGTTATTCCCATCTTCAACGAAGAAGAAATTATCCCTGAACTATGGCGACAATTATTAGATGTTTTACAGCGACTTGATGGTAATAGCGAAGTAATTTTTATCAATGATGGGAGTGTAGATTCTTCCTTTGAACTGCTAAAAGAAATAAGTAAGAAAAATCCAGAAGTAAAAATTATTAACTTTTCTAGAAACTTCGGTCATCAATGTGCTTTGTCTGCAGGAATAGATCATGCTGATGGAAAAGCCGTTATTTTAATGGATGGAGATTTGCAGGATTCTCCTGAAGCAATTATTAGTTTTTCACGACTTTGGCAACAGGGATATGATGTGGTTTATGCTATTAGAAAAAATCGGAAAGAAAAATTTTTGAAACGATTAGCATTTAAAAGTTTTTATTACATTCAAAGAAAGTTATCAGGAATTATTACCCCTATGGATGCAGGTATCTTTTCATTAATGGATAGAAAAGTCATCTTAACTCTACGGCAAATGCCAGAACGCAACAAATATTTAAGCGGTTTAAGAGCTTATGCTGGATTTAAACAAATAGGTGTTTATGTAGAGCGTGGTCCTCGATATCGAGGTGAGCCTAAAGTTTCAATTGCTAAGTTATTTAAACTTGCTTTTGATGGCATATTTTCTTTTTCAACAATTCCCTTGAAAATGGCAACTATTTTAGGGTTAGTATCTGCAATTTTCTCTTTTATTATCGGATTAATTGGTCTTTATGTTAAATTAATTTTAGGACAAGAATTTTTATCTTGGGCTTATGGTTTAACTACAACATTTTTTATGGGGGGAATACAACTGTTATCTCTAGGAATTATTGGAGAATATATTGCTCGTATTTACGATGAGGTTAGACAAAGACCTTACTATGTTATTAGAGACAAAATTGGCTTTGAGAAAATTAGTTCGGATGAAAGTTGAATTTTGCAACAGTTGGTTTAACAAGAATATTTCAGTTATTTACTAACAACTCTGGTACAGAAATTTTTAGTATCTTGATAACAATTTATATTCAATTTTATTCATATAGCAGAAGGAAGAAGGAAGAAGGAAAAAGGAAGGTAAGTATTTCCTGCGGAGTGTTGCGCAAACAGCTATTAGCTGTCAGGTCTTATGAGGAGGTTTAAATGAATATAAACTGTTTTAGCTGGTTTTTGTAGTAATATTATGTCCGGATAATTAGCGATAAAAAAAACTTTCTCCTTTTCCTCCTCTTGGTTCTTGGTTCTTGGTTCTTCCTTCCCTCCTGACTCCTGACTCCTCGGTAATTTATTTATAACTATTCAACCGGACATGATATAAGATTTAATTCTGACTCAGTTAGTAAAGCTTTTATCTAAAACTCAAAACAATAGCTGATAGCTGATAGCTGACCGCTGTTTGCGCAGCATTCCGAAGGAAATGCTTACGAAGGAAGAAGGAAAAGTCTGACAATGACAACAGAAAAAAAATCCCTAATTAGCAACAAAATATTCAAGTATAATTTCCAACTTTTACATTGGATAAGTATAGTTTTAGTCATACTTCCAGCAGTTGCAATGGGAATATTAATTCTTAACTACAGCGTTAATCTGCCTTATTGGGACCAATGGAATCTCATGCCTCAATTATTCATAAAAATATCCCAAAATTCCTTGTCATGGCAAGACTTAATTGCTCAACATAATGAAAGTAGAAAGTTATTTCCACGACTAATATTTATCGGACTGGCATATTTAACTAACTGGGATGTGAGATATGAAATGCTAGTAATATTTATGTTAGCTTGTCTAGTTTCTGTTAATATTTATCGTCTCAATAGATTGACTGTAAATGCTAATTTATTGACTACTTCAGTCATCGCTTTATTAGCAAATATCCTAATATTTTCTCCAATTCAATACGATAATTGGTTTTGGGGAATTCAATTAGTAGTTTTCATGCCGATCGCTTGTATTACTACAGCAATTTCAGTTATCTACTCCCGCTTCAATACTAGATATAAATTGGTAATTTGTATGGTGCTTTGCATCATTAGTACTTTTTCCTATTCTAATGGGATGATAGCTTGGGTAATTGTCTTACCTGTACTAATATTAGTTACTGCAAAATCAACGTCAAATTTACTGAAACAAAAATGGTTATTCTTAAGCTGGATAGCAATTTTTATCGGCAATATAATTATCTATTTTTATGATTATCAAAAGCCTGAAGTTAGCCCTAGTCTCATACCAGCATTTCAGAATCCAGAGCAAACTTTACAGTTTTTCTTAGCCTTTTTAGGTTCTCCTTTGGGTTCTGGTTTTGAAATATCTCCTCTTACTTCTTCGACATTTATTGGTGGAGTAGAAATAGGAATATTTTTATGTTTATTTATTTACCTACTCAAACATATTAAAAATCAGCATCTTTTAGAGAAAACTATTGGTTGGATAATGATTGCTTTCTATTCAATCATTAGTGCTTTAATTACTTCCGTTGGTAGAGTTGCTTTTGGAGTAGAAAGTGCTTTGTCTTCAAAATATACAACATTTTCTATTTATTTGATAATCGCTATTATACACTTATTGCCAATAGTTGTTAGCCATATTTCTAGTCAGATAAATCAGAAAAAATCGCAAGTATGGCTCTATAAAATTACAGTAGCGATCGCTATAACTGGATTGATTATTTTACACTATCAGTCATTGACTTATAGCGTGAAAAAAATTAAATCTAGCTATCAATTGCGTATGGAAGGAAAAACTTGTTTGTCATTCATTAATATCATTGAAAATAAATCTTGTGTTGAAGAAAATATTTTAGGAAATTACGATCATGTTAAAGATTTAGCCAACAAACTTAACTACTTAGGTATGTTAAAACCTAATTTAGTTACCAGTAATAATATCGAAGCGATCGCGTCAGCGGACTGGAAGTCTATCGCTACTAAAAAACAGGAAGATAAAACTTACGGTTCATTAGATGGAATTATACCTTTAAATAGTTGGTACTTTGTCAATGGTTGGGCATTTTTACCACAGCGTAACGAACCTGCAGATGCAATTATTTTAACCTATAAATATCGAGCAGTTGAAGAAGGAAGAAGGAATAAGGAAGAAGGAAGAAGTAAAAAAGAAAAAGGAATAAGGAAAAAGTGGATTGAAACTCAAACTCAAACAAATTATAAAGACCGTGTAGACAGCGGGGTATTAAACCTAAAAGAAAAAGATAATTGGATTATTTTTGATGTTTTGATGTCTGCTCAAACTCAGAGAAAAAATTTAGTTCAACTATTCAATAATCCCGCATATCTTAATGCAGGTTGGGAACAAACAATTTCTGGTAAATTGTTACCAAAAGGTAAGTTGAAAATTGCAGCTTGGGCATTTGATGCTAGATCGGGTAAAGCTTATAAATTAGATACAAATCACCCGATTACAAAAAATGCTAGTGGAGTAGGGGAGTAGGGGAGTAGGGATGGGTGGACAAATTGTCAGCCACAGTCTCCGCATTTAAAGTTTTGCTTGCCCAGGGTGAATTTTACCAATGGACCTCTCCAAAAAAGATATAGATTTTTTGCAGGAGTAGGCAACAGGCAACAGGCAACAGGCAACAGGCAACAGGTAAGATTTTTTCACAGAAATTGGCAGGAAAAATGATTTTTTAGGGTGAATTTTTATTTCCTTAACTGCTCTAATTAAAAGGTTAATTTATTTTCTGGAGATGTCTAATGGATAATTGATAATTGATAATTGATAATTAAGTTTCCCCAAAGGTAAAAATTCTCTCATGAGCAAGGAGAAAAAAGCGGTCGTTGCGTAGCTTGCCATAGGGTGGGATGGCTCCGAAACCTGCGCCATATCCATGAGACCAAGAGAAAATAAAGTTCAATATTTCAATTCACTTTACTTGACCTTTGTCATGCTACGCAAACAGACAGAGGTACTGATAACTCAAATGACCCAATTAAAACTTTATACGACTTTTGTAGCAACTTATAAAGAAAATCTATAAAGTCATAAAAAAACCTAATACCTGTACTATTTTTAAATCAAAGCCAGAAAACAGATACAACTTAATTCCAATATTAAGTTCAGAACTAAAAAAACTTGATTTGACATCTAGTCGTAGAAGTTTATATTAAGCTCCCAGTCAAATCTTAATAACTATCAAACCATAATTCATCTAAACATCTAGACAACATCTCAAATTTACATCTGAATTTCTGGAAGAAAAACAGATAAATAGATTTTAAATTTATCTGCCTCAAACTAAAAATTTTATCTGCAAATTATTTATCAAAATAACATGGGTCTAAAACCCCGCCTTTTAAGGCGCAATATTTTTGAGCGAAGCTCAAATCCCCTACTTCCCCTCCTGGGAGGGGTTAGGGGTGGGTTTACTTCTGACTTCTGACTTCTGACTTCTGACTTCGTTAAGGGGTGCTATCAACTATGTTACCAAACGATGAACCAACTTTTTTCAATACAGACTCATATATTTTCCCTGGTTTAATACCAAACAACTCTAATAATTTAGATAATTCTCAACAACTATCAAGCTCTGCTGAAACCCTGCCAGAAGATGACGAAATATTGAGATTTTCATCAGAAATAGTAGACGATAGCGATGAAACTGAAGTAAATATAATTGAAGGCACTGACGACGATGATATCTTAATTGGTACTGATGGTGACGATATAATTAATAGCTCCTGGGGCGAAGATACCATTACTGGCGGAGATGGTAACGATACATTTGTTTATCTCGGTGGCAGACATGTATTGGATATCATAACTGACTTTGAATATTGTCACGATCGACTTGATTTAACAGGCTTACTTGACGATCCAAATGTAACAATAGAGGAAGCTATAGAATCAGGTTACTTTGGTTACGAAACAGATGGTGAAGGTACAGTGGTAGTAACCGAGGGCCATAGCATAGCTTACCGTTTAATGACACTTCAAGGATTCACTGCAGAAGAAGTTAATAGTGAAAATTTTCTAACAGATATATTGACAGGAAGCTGTAGTTCTAACGATCGAGAAGCACCAGTTATTTCTGCTGAATTATTAAACGATACAGGAGAGGACGATACAGATAATATTACCTCCGACCCCACAATAAAAGGCACAGTTACAGACGAAAGTGAAATTGTTAGTTTAAAAGCAGGTTTTAACGATACTCCTACATCTGATTTTATTGATATAACGGCAGAAATTTCTGAAGATGGAACTTTTGAATTAAACCAACAATTATTAGAAGAGATATTAGGAGACACATTAACTAACGACACTTATACTCTCAAACTTCAAGCAACAGACGAACATAATAACTCATCAGAAATATCAGAATTTACATTCACTCTAGATACAGAAACATCAGAAATTCAAGCAGAATTATTAAACGATACAGGAGCTTCGGACACAGACGAAATCACATCAGACCCCACAATAAAAGGCACAGTTACAGATAATAATGATATATCTAGTTTAGTAGTAAGCTTTAACCAACAAAACCTAGAATATGAATTAAAAGATAACCTAGACACCGAAGGAAACTTTGAACTAACAAAAGAAATCCTAGAAGAAATCAAAGGAGAAGACCTAGAATCCGGAACCCATACCCTATATTTCCAAGCCATAGATAACGCCGATAATACATCCGAAATATATGAATATTCCTTCACTCTAGATACAACAACAGAATTAACAATAGAACTAGATACAGAATTCGACACCCCACCAACAGGCGACAATATAACCGAAGCAGAAACCGTCACATTAAGCGGTCAAACAGAACCAAATCAAACAGTCACATTAGAAGAAACAGGAGAAATTGTAACTGCCGATGAAGAAGGTAAATTTGAATTTGTAGAAGTCGAACTAGAAATAGGAGAAAATCTATTCAACGCCACAGTAGAAGATGATGCCGGAAATCAAGAAACAGCCGAAATAACAATTACTCGCGACGAAATAATCCTCATTGAAAATGACAACTTCAATCCAACCAAAACCAAAACAATAGAAATACCAGAAACCTCATCTCAATTAAACATAAATATAGCCGACATAGCCTTCGATACAACCGATAAT
This sequence comes from Cyanobacteriota bacterium, assembly GCA_034190295.1. Taxonomy (GTDB): domain Bacteria; phylum Cyanobacteriota; class Cyanobacteriia; order Cyanobacteriales; family Microcoleaceae; genus Okeania. The sequence continues at coordinate 75,167 of JAXHSW010000005.1, forward strand.
AATAACATAAACGACGCTTTTGAACTATCCTTAATAGACGAAAATGGTTTCTCCTTAGTTCACACTATAAAAAGCGAACGCAACTCCTTCTTTAACCTCACAGAAGGAGAAACCCCCACATTAGCAGCAGGAGTAGAATTCGATGGAGAAACCATAACCTTAGACTTATCCCAACTAACCCCCGGTATCCAAGCAACCTTACAAGCAAAATTAATTAATAACGACAGCGATACAGAAACAACAGTCCACATTCGAGAAATAAAAATAGAAGCAACTTCATCTACTACCCCACCTATAAATACCCCAGAGTCTCCCGACTCAACCGCAACAGAAATAGATTTTGACCACCTTTCTGATGTATCGGGAATGGTAGCGACAGAATATTTACAGACCTCTCTTAACGATGAGAGTAATATTCTCTACGTTGACTTAGCGACTGAAAGTGCAACAGAAAATCCACTGCGGGGTACTTTGTTATTAGGAATTAGTAACTTGAATCACCCCAGTATTCGGGTAATAGATGCCGACGGTACTACACCAGAGGAGTTACCTTATTACAATTTGACAGATACCGGAACAGAAACCGTTGCTTTTTATAATCCCCAGGGGTTGCAGTTTGATTATGAGTTGGTATTCTTAGGCGAGTTAAATATTGCGCCAGAGTTTGCCAGCGATGCCGATGTGGAGGCTATAGTTGGTAGGTCTTATATTTATGAAGCTTTAGCAGTAGATGCGGATGGGGATGAATTGAGTTATTCTTTGATGGAAAGTCCGGTAGGGATGAGTATTGATGAAGAGACTGGAGAAATTGTATGGTCACCGACGGTGGAGGATGTAGGTACTCATGGAGTGAGAGTGCGAGTGGAGGATGAGGTTGGTGCTTTTGCGGAACAAAATTATGTATTGTCGGTGGTAGAGGGTAGACCAAATAGGTCGCCCGTTTGGGGGTCGTTGCCTGTAGTGGATGCTTCGGTGAATGGGGATTATGTTTATGATGCAGTGGCTACAGATGCAGATGGGGATGTGTTGAGTTTTTCTTTAGTGGAAGCTCCAGAGGGGATGGAGGTTGATGAGGAGACTGGGGTTGTGAGTTGGGTGCCTGTTGGGGAGCAGGTGGGAGTGGAGGGTGTGGTTTTGAGGGTTTCTGATGGTAATGGTGGGGTAGCAGAACAGGAATTTGGAATTTTTGTGCGGCAGGAAGAGGGGAATAGGGAGCCAATTATTGTTAGCGAACCGGAGACAGAGATTAATGTGGCGTTGAACACTTCGCCTTGGGAGGATGTGGTTTTTGGGATTAAGTCTCATGGAGTAGCTGGCGAACCACACCCCTCAAAAATGCCCGCTCATCTATTTTCGTTACCAGCAGATGGTTCGGAGTTTACAGATATAGGACTTTTAACTCTTGATGGAGAACAAATTGATGCTGATGGACTAGCCATTTCCAGACAGTACGGTCTGTTGGCGTTTCAAAGCACTCCCAACGACTCTACTCTCATATCTATTAACCCCGATACCGCTGTTGCCACAATCGTAGGCGAATCCCTAGTTGGCCGTGAAATTAGAGGTGCAGTATTCGATCGCTCTGACAATCTTTGGGCACTAGACTCAGATAACGATGAACTACTCAAAATTGACCCAGAGGCAGGAAATGTATTGGAATCTAAGACGTTGATGTTGGAGGGAGAACAGTTTAATCTCTCCGATACGACAGATATTGCCATTAGTGCTGATGGAACTTTTTATGCCATCTCAGATTTTAGTTCTAGATTTTTTACTCTAGACCCCGAAGCAGGTGTCTTGACTTATGAAGCGACCGGTGGGAATCAATATTTATCAGGACTGACATTTTCAGGAGCAGCAGATGAGAGCCAGCTTTTTGCCTATGATGTTTACGGGAGTGAGGAAATTTATGTTTACGATTTAGACAATAGCTATTCTCGTAGCATGCTTTTCAGTAATATTATTCCCAGTTTTAACGCCGGACGTGGAGATTTAGCAGCTTTAATTCCACCTACTACTGAATATCAATATCCTGTAGAGGCGATCGACCCCGATGAGGATGTATTGGCTTATTCTTTAGAAACTGCACCGGATGGCATGACTATCGACCCCAACACAGGGGAGATAATTTGGAACCCTACCGTAGAAGAGTTGTATCAAACTACAGAAAGTAGTTCGGAACAGATTATCTTTTTTGGCGAGGATATCAGTAATTTGGGAGACTCTTCTCGCCTGCCTACTATTCCCAATTCCGACGACGCCCGCGATGCTTTTCTGTCAAAACTGGTAGGAGTCGAAACTGAAGATTTTGAGAGTTTTGCACATAATGAAAGACCAAGTAACTTGACATTTGGAGCAGACACGGCAGCATTTTTAGGTAGACCGAATGTCCGCCAAACAAGTTCGGGAACTTATAACGGAACATTTCCTACATCAGGAGATAAATCGCTGTTTCATTTTGGCTCGGCAGGTTCTTTTCAGGTCGAATTTTCTCACCCACAAGCTGCCTTTGGTTTTTATGCTACGGATGTGGGAGATGGGGGGGGCACAACTGATTTTGGAACTACATCATGCTAATGGGGAGATAACAGAAGTAAATGCACCTCAAAGCCAAACAATAACTCCTACTGGTTCAGCACTATATTTTGGCGTTATCGATGTGGAAAATCCTTTCACTAAGGTTAAATTAACCAACACTAGGTCGTCAGCGGATGGTTTTGGCTTCGATGACATGACCATCGGGCGTGCGGAACAGGTAAACATTTCACCATTTGATGTCACAGTGAAAGTCTCTGATAGCCGGGGTGGAGTCGATACCCAAAGTTTCCAGATAGAGGTAGAAAATACTCCCCCTGGGGAAATTTCCGGAAATGTATTTCTCGACATTGACGAAAACGGCACTCTGGGAAGACCTGACAGCACTATTCCAGCAGACCCACGAATTGAAATCGACCCTTACTATGCTGATAATTATTCGGCTTACTCAATTGGTCTTTTTGAAAAAACTTCTTTGTATGCTAACGGTATAGCTTTTCATCCCGATAATCCTAATATTTTAACTGTACTGAATGTTGTAGGAGGAACTGGAATCTATGATGTTGAAGTAATTCGAGATGAAAGCGGTCAGATTACCGATTTAGGTCAAGTAACTGAGATTGCTGATTTGGGAAACATCAACAATAATGCTGTTGCCTATGGACCGGATGGAATCATCTTTTATACCTCTCAAAACAACTATTTGATGCAACTCAAACCGGGAGATACAACTCCTAGTAAGACAATAAATCTCAGTGCATTGGGAATTCCCAGAGTCCCTTCTGGATTAGAATTTGTACCGGATGATTACCCTGGTTCTGGAAAACTGAAGTTGATGAGTTGGCACTCTAATCAATTCTACAACCTGGAAATTTCTCCTGATGGCAACGGTACATATGACATTGATTCCGCGACCTTGGAAACTGTTGTTGAAGGTGCGTCAACAGAGTTTGCTTATGTGCCTCTTGGTTCTCCAGACTTCGATATTCCTAGTGTCATGGTCGGGGAATACAGATCGCAGCTTTGGGGATCAAATTCAAGGGGATTCAAGCTATCCACATATTCTATAGATGGTGATGGAGATCCTATTCCTTCTACTCGTAAGGACTTTCTCAAAGATGTTAATGTAGTTGCAACAGCCTTCGATCCAGTAACGGGAGATTTGCTGTTCGTGCATCATTGGGGTAAGTGGAAATCCTCTATTCAAGGTGGCGAGCTGGGAATCGTTCAAGGTTTCAATCCCATTTTGCAGACTCCTCCAGAGTTAGGCATCCCCGACTGGATAGTATATATAGATGAAAACGACAACGGCGAGCGCGACGAAGGAGAAAGGTTTACCTATACCGACTCAGAAGGCAACTATACTTTCTCAAATCTCGAACCGCAAACCTATAAAGTAGCAGTGGAAATGCACCTCGGTTGGACTTTAACCGCGCCACCCGATGATAGTTATGAAATTGTAGTTGCCTCTGCGGAAACTGTCACCGACCAAAACTTTGGCGTTACCAACGACAGAAACCAAGGTGCTGAAAATCTTTCCCCTGATTTTATCAGCTCTCCACCAACAACAGCAACAACAGGAGAAAGACTTGTTTATCAAGCTCAAGCGACCGATTTCAATGCAGACCCTTTGAGTTATGAAGCGGTTGTTAAGCCAGATGGTCTTGTAGTTTCGCCTCAAGGTATAGTTTCCTGGATTCCTACTGCCGAACAAGTAGGTACTGCTGATGTCATCTTGAAAGTTAGCGATGGTTATGGTGGCAGCGATCTACAGTCTTTTCAACTCGAAGTATTGCAGGGAAATACAGCTCCAGTATTTACTTCTTCTGCTCCGCAAGACTTTGCTCCAGCAGTCGGTCAAACTTTCCAATATGAAGCGAAAGCTGTGGATGCTGACGAGGATAGAATTACTTATCGGTTAGTTGAAAATCAGTCTACTCCAGTGGGTGCAACTATCGACCCCGATACTGGTTTAGTTATTTGGCAGCCTACATCAGACCAGGTAGGGAGACCTCATCCTAATTTGACTTGGAATATTATTATTGCTGCTAGTGACGGACAGGATGAAACATTCCAGTCTATTAACTTCTTGGATGTTCTGTCGGGTTCTGCTCCCAACTCCCCTCCCACCATCGCCTCAACTCCCCGTCAAACCGCCCGCATCGGCGACAGCTATCTCTACAACATCGATGCCACAGACCCCAACAACGACCCCCTCACCTACAGCTTAGAAACCGCCCCCGACGGCATGACTATTACCGAAGACGGCAACATCTTCTGGCAACCAACCTCCACAGACTCAGGCATCAATAACATCAGCATTACAGTCTCCGACGGACGGGGTGGCATTGTCCGACAAGAGTATCAACTCAACGTCACTTCTACAGGAACTAACCAACCACCCGTTATCGAATCTACTCCTCCCCTCGCTGCTACTATTGGCCAACAGTACGAATATAATCTCACAGGCAGCGACCCAGACTCAGACGAGTTTTGGTGGAGTCTCGATACTGCCCCTCAAGGTATGAGTATCGATGCAGAAACTGGCACCATCCTCTGGCAACCGACGGCAAATCAAATAGGTTCCCAAGATGTTGCGGTGCGCGTCACTGATGCCAGGGGAGCTTATGTCGGTCAAGCCTTCTCTGTTTCAACACGAGGAGTTAACGTCCCTCCCGTCATTACTTCTACACCTTTAACTGTCGCAGCTATTGACAAAAATTATAACTATGTGGTAGATGCTGAAGATGTAGAAGGCGATCGCCTGACCTTTTCTCTGGCCAACGAACCAGAAGGCATGAGTATTGATGAGGATACAGGAGAAATTGCTTGGATACCATCGACAGCGGGCAATTATGATGTGGAAGTAGTAGTAGAGGATGCTTTAGGTGCTGCTGCCAGACAAACTTATCAAATAGCTGTTAATGAAACTGCTGCTAACCTACCTCCGACAATTACCTCATCTCCCGTCTCTTTTGGCACTATTGGCGTTCAGTACGAATATGATGTAACGGCAGCAGACCCGGAAGGAGGTTCTGTAACCTATCAGTTATTAGAAACACCAGATGACACGATGACGGTAAACCCTGCGACTGGGTTAATTGAATGGATGCCTACTGCTGAAGGTGTTTATACAGTAGCTGTGGGTGCTGTGGATGCTTTTGGTTTAGGTGGAGCGCAACGGTTTACTCTAGATGTGGCGGAGGCAGTGACTCCTGTAGTGGCTTCGTCTCCGATAACGGGGGTGACAGTGGGTGAGGTTTATCGCTATCAAATTCAAGCTGCTTCTCCGAGGGGGGAACGGATTAATTATGCTCTGGAAGAAGCTCCTGAAGGAATGACTGTGGATGAGTTCGGACGGGTAGTTTGGCTGCCGGATAGTGAAGATGTAGGCAGTTATGATGTGGTTATTGCTATTACTGACCCCAGGGGAAATTCTGTGTCGCAGTCGTTTGAGTTGACTGTGGAGTTGGATACGGAAGCTCCGGTGGTGGATTTATTTGTGAGTTCGGAGTTGGTAGGAGTTCAGGATACGGTGAATTTTGTGGTGAATGGGGTAGATAATGTGGGGGTTGAGGAGTATGAGTTGATTGTGGATGGAGAGGCAGTTGCTATTGATGCTAATGGTCGAGCTACGGTGGTGATGGATGATGTGGGTAATGTTGAGGTTGTGGCGAGGGCGACTGATGCAGCGGGTAATGTGGGGAGTGCGACGAGGTTTGTGGATGTGTTTGGGGGTGTTTCGGATGGGACTGTTCCTGTGGCAATTTTGGATGATGCTATTTCTGATGTTTTGATTTCTGCTCCGATGGATATTTTTGGTACGGTGACTGATGATGGGGATGTGGAGTATGTGTTGGAGGTGGCGCCTGTTGCTGGTGGTGAGTTTGTGGAAGTTGGTCGCGGGGATACGGCGGTTGATGATGGTTCGTTGGGTGTTTTTGACCCGTCGTTGTTACAGAATGATAGTTATGTGTTGCGGTTGACTGCGACTGATACAGGCGGTAATAGTTCTACGGATGAGGTGGTTGTTGATGTGACTGGTGAGTTGAAGTTGGGTAATTTCCGTTTGTCGTTTACAGATTTAGAGATTCCGGTTTCGGGTATTCCGATTAGTGTGACTCGGACTTATGATAGTTTGAATGTGTCTGTTCGGGATGATTTTGGTTATGGTTGGCGGTTGGAGTTCCGGGATACTGATTTGCGGACTTCTGTCAGGGAGCGGACTGCTCAGGAGGAGTTGTTGGGGGTGCAGAGTCCGTTTTCTGAAGGGGAGCGGGTGTATGTGACGTTGCCTGGTGGGGAGCGGACTGGGTTTACTTTTGAGCCTCGTAGCAGTCATTTGAATGGTTATTTGAGAGACCCGAATGCGTTTATGTATCATCCTGAGTTTGTGGCGGATGATGGTAGCGATTTGGTGTTGCGGGTGAGGGATACGAGTTTGGTGAGGAAGGCGGGTACTAATGAGTTTGTGCAGAATGGTAGTGGGGTGGCTTATAATCCGGCAGATTCTCGGTTTGGTGGGGTTTATGAGTTGGTTACGAAGTCGGGAGTTGTTTATGAGATTGATGCAGTGAGTGGGGATTTGTTGACTGTTACGGATAGGAATGGGAATAGGTTGACTTACTCTGATGGGGGTATTGTGAGTTCGACTGGGGTTGAGGTGAGTTTTGAGCGGGATGCTGCGGGGCGTATTGTGGGTGTGGTTGACCCGGAGGGGAATCGGATTGGGTATGAGTATGATGGGAATGGGGATTTGGTTGGGGTGACTGATAGGGAGGAGAATACTACTGAGTTTGTTTATGATGCTGATGGGCGGCCTCATTATTTGGAGGAGATTGTGGACCCGTTGGGTCGCAGTGGGGTGCGGACTGAGTATGATGATCAGGGGCGGTTGCAGAAGATATTGGATGTGAATGGGGAAGAGGTTGAGTTGGTTTATGACCCTGATAATTCGACTCAGACTGTGTTGGATGTGTTTGGCAACGCTACTACTTATGTTTATGATGAGCGCGGGAATGTTGTGACTGAGGTGGATGCGGTTGGTAAAGTGGTTGAGCGGACTTATGATGGGGATAATAATGTTCTGACTGAGACTGTGATTACTGATGAGAGTGGTGCTGATGGTTGGACTACTACTTATACTTATGATGCTCGGGGTAATAAGTTGACTGAGACTGACCCTCTGGGGAATGTGAGTCGCTGGACTTATAATGGTTTCGGACAGGTTTTGACTGAGACTGATGCGTTGGGGAATACGACTACTAATACTTATTCTCCTAGTGGGAATTTGCTTTCTACAAAAGATGCAGAAGGTAACGTTACTAAGTTTGATTATGACATTCGGGGTAATTTGCGTTCCGTTACAGATGCTCTGGAGCGGACGACTAAGTTTAAGTATGATGGGGCGGGTAATGTTATTGAAACGACGGATGCTCTGAATAATAAGACTGTTTATACTTACGACGATAATGGAAATCGTAAGAGCGAGACGCGCACGGTGACTACCCCTGATGGTGTGGAGGAAGTGGTAACGGAGTGGTTTTACGATAAGGAAGGTCGAATGCTGTCGATGACTGATGCTCTGGATAAGGAGACTAAGTACGAGTATGATGATGCTGGAAATCAAATTGCTGTTATTGATGCTTTGAGTAGGCGTACTGAGTCGGTTTATGATGAGAAGGGGCAATTGGTAGAGACTATTTATCCTGACGATACACCTAATAACCCCGATGATAATTACAGGACAATTTCTGTTTATGACAAGGGGGGTCGTCTGAGGGCGAGTATTGATGAATCTGGGCGAGTGACTCATTATCGGTATGATGCTGTGGGGCAGTTGGAGGAGACTATTTATCCTGATGAAGTTGACACTTTAGCACAGTTTGTCGCGGCAGTTGCTCCTGGAGAGACGGTGGAGACTGTTGATTGGAGTCAGGTGGTTTATCCAGAGAATTTGTTGGCGTTTTTGAATGATAATCCCAGTAGTAAGACTGAGTATGATGAAAGTGGACGGGTGAAGGCTGAGATTGATGAGTTGGGGAACCGGGTTGAGTTTCGTTATGATGATGCGGGTCGGTTGGAGGAGACTATTTATCCTGATGATACTCCTGGGGATTTGTCGGATAATCCTCGAAGTAGCGTGGAGTATGATGCTGCGGGGCGACGGGTTAAGGATATTGATGCTAAAGGTAGAGTGACTGAGTTTGTTTATGACGATTTAGGTCGGGTCGAAGAGACTCTTTTGGCGGATGGTACTTCGACGGAAACGGTTTATGATGATGCGGGTCAGAAGGTGGCGGATATCGACCAGGAGGATAATCGAACTGAGTATGAATATGACGATTTAGGTCGTTTGACTGATGTAGTGCAGTTTTTGGAAGGGCGTGAGATTCGGACGGAGTATGGTTATGATGAGTTGGGTCGTCAGATTTGGCAGGAGGATGCTAACGACCATCGGACTTTGTTTGAGTACGATTTGATGGGTCGGCGGACTGATGTTGTGTTGCCGATGATGCAGCGCTCTACTACTTTTTATGATGCGGTGGGAAATGCCGAGCGCACGATTGATTTTAATGGAGAGACAACTACTTATAAATATGACGAGCAAAATCGTTTGGTATTTATCGACTTGTTTGAAGACCCAGATGTTACCTTTACCTATACTCCTACAGGTCAGCGAGAGACTGTGACTGACGGTCGCGGGGTGACGAGTTATGTTTATGACACCAGGGAACGACTTATCGGTCGTACTGACCCCACGGGAGAATATCTTGCTAGTGGTGCGACTATTGAGTATAAGTATGATGATGCCGGGAATCGGACTTTGGTGAGGACTCCTGGTGGGGAGACAGAGTATAAGTTTGACGAACGGAATCGTTTGGAGAGGGTTATTGATGCTGATGGTGGGGAGACTGTTTATAAGTTTGATGATGTGGGGAATTTGGTGGAGACTGTGTTGCCCAATGGGGTTGTGGAAACGCGGGAGTATGATGAGTTGAATCGGTTGGAGTTTTTGGAGAATAAGTCTGGGGGTGTGGTTGTTTCTAGTTATGATTATGAGTTGGATGATGTGGGAAATCGGATTTCTGTAACGGATCACGATGGCAGAAGGGTTGAGTATAAGTATGATGACCTTTATCGTTTGGAAGAGGAGAATATTAATGATGGGGAACGGGTTATTGGTTACACCTATGATGATGTGGGGAATCGTTTGAGGAGCAATGATTCTGTTGAGGGAACGACTACTTATCGTTACGATGATAACGACCGTTTGGAGGAGGAGAGTTCTAATGGTGAGGTTGTTGTTTACGAGTACGACGATAATGGCAATACAATCTCTGAAACTGTTAATGGTGTCGAGGAGAAGGTTTATGTTTGGGACGACCGGAATCGTTTGGTAGAGGTGCGTTTTGCTGATGGTAAGGTTGTTGGTTATGGTTACGATAATGGGAATATTCGGGTTTCTGAGGTTGTTGATGGAGTTGAGACTCGGTTTTTGTTGGATAAAAATCGTCCTGTCGCTCAGGTGTTGGAGGAGTATGTTGATGGGACGTTGGGTGCAGAATATGTTTATGGTAGGGATTTGATTTCTCAGACGCGGGGTGGGGTTGATTCTTTCTATTTGGTTGATGGTTTGGGTAGTACGCGGGGGTTGACGGATGCGAGTGGGGGTGTTGTCGCGAATTACACTTATGATGCGTTTGGTAATTTGGTTCGGTCAAGTGGGGATGTTGAGAACGATTATTTGTTTGCCGGGGAGCAGTTTGATGGGGAGTTGGAGCAGTATTATTTGAGGGATAGGTTTTATGATTCTATAACTGGACGATTTACGCGACGAGATGTTTATGAGGGACGACCAGACGAACCTGCTTCACTGCATAAATATTTGTACACAAATGCGAATCCAGTTAATTTTATCGATCCGTATGGATTGACAACAATAACTGAAATTCAAGCGGCGCACAATTTACGAGATACCCTTACAAAAGTCTACGGCGAAATTGGAAATCAAGCTTTAAACATTGCATCAAGTGGTGGTAGACTGAGTTTAGAAGGTTTGGCTACAGAAGTCGCCTGGCAACTTGCTCCTTCAGTTTTTGAAGCTAGCATGGACTACTTCAAAGCTGTCAGTCCTAAATTTTTTAAATCAACTAAGCAGGTTGCCGAGCAGCGAGCTCTAATTATGCGAAAAGCTCTCAATTTAAGTCCAATGAGGAAGAAGGGTCCAAACTTTGCTTTTGCAGATATCAAAATTGCCCAAGAGCCACCAATTACCGTGGCAGCACTTTCTGGCAGAACCAAAACGAGAACGTTATCAGGAGGAGGGGTAACTGTGAGTACCCCAGGATTAATTGGTAGTCCTGAAACTCTTACTCCTTCTATTGGCTCAATCTTAAGACCACCTACTCCTATATCGGCACTAGACACTGAGTATAAAATATTGGCAGAAGTTGCCTCTCGATATAAAAACAATAGAATGGTTAAGGGGAATATTCAGTTGTACACCGAGTTAAGGCCATGCGATTCGTGCAAAAACATTATTAGAGATTTTAAAGAATCGTTTCCCAATATTCAAGTTGATACTCACTACAGCATAGTGCCACAACCAAAGTGATTATGTTGTTTTTCACAGGAATGATTAATTTAATAATAATAGGAGTAATCGTTATGTATCTTGACAAATTTAAGACACGCTTTCAAGAATTAGAATGTTTATTTTTAGAAGATAAGCTAGCTTATAGTACCAAATTAATTCCTTGTACTGAAGAAGAAATCAATGTTATTGAAAGTCGCTTGCAATTATCTCTGCCAGATGCGTATAAAGAATTTCTTTTATGGGGAGGGTGTTGGGCTAGAGGATTTATGGAAGGATCGTATTTCTTTTTTGAAGACCTTTTGGATCTTCAAGAAGCAGCTATTGAACTTTTGAAAGAAAATCAATTTCCCGAATCCTTGCCCTCTGATGCTTTTGTATTTTTTATACATCAAGGATATTATTTTACGTTTTTCAAAACATCTGAAGGGCATAATCCACCAGTTTATAGTTATCTAGACGGTCAAACTCTCCCAACTTTTAAAAAGGAGTATTCAAGTTACAGCGACTTTTTAATCGAGCAACTAGAATTATCAGCCAAATGTAGAACATCAAGTCCTCTACCAGAAGGGGTAGAAGAAGAGATTTATAGGGATAAAACTTTGGCAGAAAGTTATCCGTATTTGTTTGAAGAAGAATAAAAAAGATGATAATGACCGTCTGTTGGAGTCTACCGTTAATGGTGTAGTTACTGTTTATGGTTATGATGATAATGGCAATCTGACTTCTCAGACTGTTAATGGTGAAACTAGCACTTATGTTTGGGATGACCGCAACCGTTTGGTAGAAGCTCTAACTGCTGATGGGGATGTTATTAGTTATGAGTACAATAATGAGAATATTCGGGTTTCTTCCAGTATTAATGGGGCAAGGAACTGTTGGGTCTATCCAGACGGCGATCTCGGATTTGGAAATATCATTCCAAAAAATGTAAATTTTGTTGAATGGGTAGTAAACAGTAATTCCTTCTTCAGTTATCTCAACTTTATGCCGAAGTCCTAGGAAGCAAAATATTAAATACAAAATGATAATTATAACAAGTAACTGTGGTGCTTTCGTCTGAGAACCACCTTTCATCCAAACGGCAGAAAGCAGCAGAATCATAAATCCTACTAAAAGACCAGTAGGAACATAAGAAGCAAATCCTGGATATATTACTTTTCTCATAGGATTTTTTGAAGGTATGTTTATCTTATATCATGTCCGGTAGCATCGTTATTGTATAGTAAAGGTAGGCAACAGGCAACAGCTCATCTGGCACCGAAGGCTTAAGAGCCAGCAAAAAAACTTAAATTTCCTGTAGGTATCCACACTAACTTTTACACAAACGATTGCATTCGGACACGATCTTAATCATAAAAGAAATGGGGGTTGAGTAGCAATTGTGCAAGAAACCCTAAGTATTTAACCGAACATGATATTATTAGGGCAAAAAATAAAAATTCACAAAAGAGGTAAAGCAATTACAAACTCCGTACCTTCCCCTAGTGCTGAATTACAAGTCAGTTTTCCCCCATGTTTTTCTTCTACTATTTGACGGGAAATTGATAAACCTAAACCCGTTCCTTTACCTACTCCTTTAGTCGTAAATAAATGCTCAAAAACTTTTTCTTTTACTGACTCACTCATTCCCATACCATTATCTTTAATTCGGATGATTATCTGTTGTTTTTCACTGTCAATTTCTGTAGTCAGAATAATCAGATTTTGTGCAGTTTCAATCTCCTCAAAAGTTTGACCAATATTACTTTCTTCTAAAGCATCAATAGCATTAGCAATTAGATTCATAAACACCTGATTTAATTGTCCTGGATAGCAATTAACTTCCGGTAAATTACCATACTTCTTTACCACTTCTATTTCTGGGCATGTCACACTCGCTTTGAGTCGATGTTTAAGAATTAATAAAGTGCTATCTATTCCTTCATGGATATTAAAAGTAACTTTAGCTACAGTATCGGCACGAGAAAAGATTCTCATTGATGTGCTAATTTCAGTAATTCGCTTGATACCTTGTTCGATCAAATCCATATTTTTGGGTAAGTCTTCTATGAGATAATCTAATTCGATATCTTCAACTTTATTCAGAATTTTTTCACTAGGAGAAGGCAATTCTGCTTGATAAAGTTTCAACAGTTCAATTAGGTCTTGAATATAATCGTCAGCAAAAGTTAAATTCCCAGAAATAAAACCTAATGGATTATTAATTTCGTGAGCAATTCCGGCAGTTAACTGACCAATAGAAGCCATTTTTTCACTTTGCACAAGTTGCAGTTGTGCTTGTTTCAAATCTTCAAAAGATTTCTGCAATTGTTGCTGCGTCTGCTGAAGTTCTTGCACCGTACCTTCAAGTTTTTTGGCATAGTTTTGAGATTGTTCGTATAAGCGGGCATTTTCAATAGAAATCGCTGCCTGGGAACAGACTAAATTCAGCACTTCTACCCGTTCCTGAGTAAAAGCTCCCGCACTGAGATTATTTTCGAGGTACAAAATACCAATGAGCTGACCTTGATTGAGGATAGGGGTACAGAATAAGCTTTTGGGTTGCTGTTGTATGAGATAAGTATCCGATGCAAAGTGGGTGTCTTTATCCCCGTGGTTGAGAATAATGGTCTTTTGAGTGCGTTGGACGGTACGAACAATGCTCCCTGGGAGATTATCGACATTGTTGAGAGAGGTTAGGCGTAACTGACAGGTTTCCTCTATGCACTGAGCAACCACTTCCCAAGTTCCGGCATTATTCAAGATTAATGCAGCTTTGTCAGCTCCTGCATTTGTGAGGACAATTTGCATCAGTTGGGAGAGCAAGACTTCGAGTTCGATTTCCCCAGAAAGCGCTTGAGAGGCTTTAATGGCACTAGAAATATCGAGAATGGAGGTATTGGCATTACTGGTGGTGCGAACGGTTCGATCGGAGGTGAGGGTGGTTTTAGCCTTGAGAGTTAGGGTCGATTTGGGTTGTTGGAGGATGGGAGTCAGGAGTTGGGGATAGGTGGCTTCGAGATGGTCGGTTTTGGCTTTTGCACCCCAACGTGCATAACAGTAGTAAGCTTCTTGCATATAGCCAGCAGCAACTTTTTCTTTACCCCACTCAAGGTAGAATTTGGCTGCGAGTTCATTGGCGATCGCTTCTTCTTGAGTGAATCCATTTTCTTTGGCTCCGGAAATAGCGCGGTCGTACATTTCAAACGCTGAACCTTTATCCTCTAAAACGCGGTGGCGTTCTGCTTCGACGAGCAAGTATTTGTGCAAAAAGTTTTCCGGACAACTTTCAGTCCATGCTTTTAGCTGTTTTTGCTTCGTTTTAACCTGTTCTAATAGATATACTTTCTCTTGTGGCGATCGCCTGGAATATAACTGGAGTAAAACTAAAGAACCATAGTAGTAATAGTTACTAATTGTTGTATATCCTGCGGCAGCATCCAGAATAGTGCCTGCCTTTTTCAAATACTCAAAACTCTCCTCAAACGATTCCAACACATAGCAAGAATGGATATTGAGACAATAATGGAAGCAAACTGAGGTCTTGGCTAATTCTTTATTCTCATAAATAATCGCTTCTGCTTCAAGCTGTGATGCTGACTGCTCATATTCATAGGGAGACAAACAGAGTTTTTGGACAAAAATTCTGGTAGCGGCCAAAGCACACAACAAAAGAACATCTTTACTTTTCTCTGCGACTAACCAGTAGTTGTTAATATCCTCAGCAATGCTACTCAGATATTCTCCCTCAAACAGGCGATTTAATATATTGCAGTACAAATTGTAACCACTGAACTGAACTTCCCCCGCTTCAGTACCCGCCAGAAAACAGTCGTAGTTCACTTGTGCGGCACCTTGAATTGGCTTTGCCCAAACATGAAGCGCAGCACCAAGAAACAGCCCTGCTTTGCATCGCTCCACCTTACTATTCAGTGTGTAACTCAAGTCTAGCGCCAGTCTGCCAAACTCATACGCACGCTGGTACTCGGCTTTGACTACATTTAAGAATAGTCCATAGCTGGCATAAGCTTTGATCGACTCATCAATATTGCCATATTTTACAGATAGTGAAGTAGCTTTTAAAGAGACAAAATTAGAAAGATCGAAATTACCAAGTATGTATGTTGGTGAATTTAAAGTAACCAGTAGCTTGATTTTGGCTGCGGTTATTCTATCCACTTGAGTGGGCAACTCTAAAAGCGATGATATAGAACGATTCTCCATCTGTTGCTCAATCATAGAAAACTCAGAACCGATCGACTCAGGCAAGTTTTCCGTGTCAACATCAATTCCAAGCTCATTCAGCCCAATTAGTCCTACTTCTATAGACTTTTGACAATTACCTTCTAGTACGAACTTAACGATTTCAAGGATGTAGAATTCGATGCGGTCTACGGAGTCGCTAATATTATTCAGAGCTATGGCAATAGTATCTTCCAGCTTGCCATACTCAGCATCTGCCAAATATGCCTCGCACAAACCTTTGTGCAGCTCGAAAAACAGATTGTATTCACTGTTCCAAGTCTCTGACTCCAGCAATTTAATACCAGTCTCCAGGTACTCGATCGCCGCTTTGTAGGCCACTGAAGACAGTGCCTTTTTGCCGACTCTGAGGTTAAGTTCTGCCAGTCTCTTCTGCTCGCTTTTCTCCGTGAGTAAGTTTTGACCAAAGTTTAAATGGTTAACAATGGCAAACAGTGCCTCCTCTTGTTCGACCTCCGAGAAATTCTCAAGGAAATATAATCCAATTCGATAGTGAACAGTCGGTTTTTGCTCGTCAGGAATTAATGAATAAGCAGCCTGTTGAACGCGGTCATGGAGAAAACGATACTCCACCGTCATGTCTTGGTCTGATTCAATCGTTTCAGACTCGCCCTGAAAAAACTTGTAGGTTTCGCTTTCGGGAACGATTAACCCCTCTTGCAGCGCCGACCACAAGTTCGTCGCAACGTCTTCCCGCCTTTGGTTACAGGCAATGCATAACGTTTCCAAGTCAAAGCGGTTGCCAATGAAGGCCGCCAGCTTCAACAGGTCTTGGGTGCTTTCTGGCAATTTCTGCAAACGACCGACCATAAATCTTACCACATCATCAGTCAGTGACAGTTGTTGCACTTTGGCTAGGTCGCATTGCCAATAACCGGCTTTTGCGTTCAGAGTGATGTGGCGGTCCTGGTGCAGTCCCAGCAAAAATTGTGTGGTGAAGAATGGATTTCCCTGGGTTTTTTGATACACTAGCTTGGCTAGCGGTGCGGCAATACCCTCGGAACACAAAAGGGTCTCGGCAGTCAGGCGCGTGATTTCGTCTTGACCGAGGGGAGCAAGGGTCAAGGTGTTGATGGGGGTGCCTTGTTTGGCAATGTCGTTTAATGTCTGGATGAGCGAGTGAGCGGGGGAGACTTCGTTGTCGCGATAAGCTCCTAAAACCAGTAGGTATCCAGACTCTGTTTCGACTTCTGATGGTTCCATCAGGTGCTTTAACAGGTTTAATGAGGCAGAATCAGCCCACTGCAAGTCGTCTAGAAAAATCGTTAGGGGGTGTTGCGCGCTAGTAAATACTTGGACGAATTTTTTAAATAGTAGGTTAAAGCGATTCTGATTCTCGCTGCCCGATAGTTCTGCGACTGGAGGTTGTTTTCCAATAATGTTGACAACTTCTGGGATGAGACTAATGATGACTTGTCCATTTTCTCCCAGAGCTTCTAATAGCTTCTCTTTCCATATTTCTAATTTGTTGTCAGATTCACCGAGTAGTTGTCCTATCAGTTGACGAAACGCTTGGACGAATGCGGAGAAGGGAATATTACGGTTAAATTGGTCGAATTTGCCTTTGATGAAGTAGCCGTGCTGGCGGGTAATGGGTTTGTGTATCTCGTTGATGACGGCGGTTTTGCCGATGCCGGAAAAACCAGCAACTAGCATCAGTTCTGCTCTTCCTTCTCCCCCCTTACCAAGGGGGGTCTGGGGGGGATTGGCCACTCGTTCAAAGGCATCGAGTAACGCTTGAACTTCTGTTTCCCTTCCATACAGCTTTTCGGGAATGAGGAAGCGATCGCTCACATCCCGCTCTCCCAAATCAAAAGCCTCAATTTTCCCTACCTCCTCCCATTGAGACAGACATTTTTCCAAGTCAAACTTTAATCCTAAAGCACTCTGATACCTATCTTCGGCATTTTTTGCCATTAATTTCATCACGATATCTGACACCACTTCCGGTATTTCTGCCTTTAATGGTGGAGGTTGTTTGGATATATGACAATGTACTAATTCCATTGCGTCGCCACTGGTAAATGGTAATTCTCCACTCAATAACTGATATAAACTTACTCCTAGACAATAGAAGTCGCTACGATAGTCTATTCCTCGATTCATCCTGCCTGTTTGCTCTGGGGAAATATAGGCTAAAGTTCCTTCTAACACATTGGGTGTTTGAATGGTTTGAGTTTCTTTTGGCAGTAAGGTAGAAATACTAAAGTCAATAATTTTAATTTGTTTAGTTTCGGGATGAATCAGTATATTTGCTGGTTTAATATCTTTATGAATAATGCGATTTTGGTGCAATTGATAGATGATTTCTGCTATCTCAATCGCGATGTTTAAAAATAGAGATATGTCTTTGGCCTCACGGGGTGGCAAATTTTGATAATATTCACCCAAAGAAATGCCACCAAAATCGGGCATAATTAAGGCATAGCCATTTTGATAACTAAAGAGAGCTAATGGCTTGACAATACCTTCAATGGACAGATTGCTAGCAATGGTGTATTGGTTGCGAAACTGGACTAATTCATCAAAGGAAGGAAACTGATTGCGCATCAGTTTGATCGCCACTGGTTGAGCATTTGCTTTGGCCACTGCGCGATAGACGACAGTGCGCTCGCTCTCATGTATTAAGTCGCCGATGTCGTAATCAGTTAAGGGTGTGATAGTTAAGTTCATGGCCAGTTCATTTCAGTTATCAGTTATCAGTTATCAGTACCGACCACTAAATTAGAAGGCTTGAAATACTGAATTGAATATTTTTTTCATCCCCTTAAAAGGGAAGACTTTGGACCTCATTTTTTGGTAAAGCAGGAATAAAGATAGAAAAAAATACTGAAAAAATGGTATATATATATTGTAGCTGTATTAGAACAATTTTTGGCTTTAACTTAAGGGTCATTTCAGTTATCAGTTATCAGTACCGACCACTAAAGTCAGAGGCTTGAAATACTGAACTGAATATTTTTTCATCCCCTTAAAAGGCTATGCTTTATAAACATCTTTCTTAACACTAAACTTGACAAAATAGACAAGTTATATCATGTCCGGATAAGAGCGATCTGGAAAAAACTTTCTCCTCTTCTTCCCTCTTTTTCTCTCTTCATTTCCTCTTTTTCTCTCTTCTTCCTTCTTTTTCCTTCTTCTTTATTCCCCTCCAGGGAGGGGCCCGCGGGTGGGTTCTCCACGGTCGGGGTTATATCATGTCCGAATAATTAGTGATGAAAAAATTTTCTGTTTCCTATTATCCTCGATCATCCCTTCCGGAGCTGTTGCCTTTCGGAGCTGTTGCCTTTCGGAGCTGTTGCCTTTCGGAGCTGTTGCCTTCGGGAGCTGTTGCCTTCCGGAGCTGTTGCCTATAATCATTTATTTATAACTATTCAACCGGACATGATATTATGTGTGAGTATTGGAGTGGCTTTTTTAAGAGAAAGGTGTATTGAAAAATACATTTTTTTGAGAACTGTAGACAAAATTTTTGCCCCCCACACTCCCCACCCTCCCCACCCTCCCCACAAGGTTTTCAGGAGTTCCTTATAAGGGATAGCTTAAAAGGGGAGGCGCGTGGACCTCATTTTTTGGTAAAATAATGATGAATTTTGTGCCTTTGCCCAATGCTGAAATACAATCAATTTTTCCTCCATGTTTTACTTGAATAATTTGCTGGGATATTGCCATTCCTAACCCCGTTCCTTTGCCTACCCCTTTAGTTGTAAATCCCTGCTCGAATATTCTGGAGCGCACTTGTTCCCTCATTCCTGGACCATTATCGCCAATTTCTACCACCGCCATATTTTTGTCCGTACTTAATTTCGTACTAACACTAATGCGATTATTATTGGCTTCAATTTCACGGAAAGTTTTACCTTCACTTGCTTCATCTAATGCGTCAATGGCATTAGCAATAATATTCATAAATACTTGATTTAACTGCCCTGGATAACACTGGATATTCGGTAAATCTCCATAATCTTTAATGACTTCAATCCCCGGACGACGATCGTTAGCTTTGAGGCGATATTTCAAGATTAACAGAGTGCTATCAAGACCATCATGCAAGTTAAACTCGCTTTTATTCTCAGTATCGGTGCGAGAAAAAGTACGCAAAGAGATGCTAATTTCACCAATGCGCTTAACTCCTGTTTCCATAGACGCAATTGTTTTGGGTAAGTCTTCCATCAGAAAATCTAGTTCCAGTTCCTCTATTTCATCAGTCAGTTCGGGACTGGGGTCCGGTAGCTCTTCCTGATACCGCTCAATAATGGCAAACAGATCGGCAAGATACTCTTGGATAATATTGATATTGCCACCCATAAAACCCAAGGGGTTATTAATTTCATGAGCGACTCCCGCCATCAAATTTCCTAATGTTGCCATTTTTTCTGTTTGTACCAGTTGCAACTGTGCTTGTTGCAAGTCGGTCAGTGCTTGTTGAGCTTGTTGGTACAATTGGGCATTTTCCAGGGAAATTGCTGCCTGAGAACAAAGCAAATTTAGCACTTCCACTCGTTCGTGGGTAAATGCTCCTGTTACTTGATTATTTTCTAGGTAGAGAATGCCAATGAGTTTACCACGATCTATTAAAGGTAGGCATAAAATTGATTGAGGTTGATATTTTTGAATATAATCATCGCCAGCATAAGCATTGTCGTTACTAGCGTTATCCAGAACTAAAGACTCTTGGCTGCGTTTGACTTGGTTGATAATACTCAAAGGTACTGAATTACAGCTTGCCACAGGAATAGGCGTCAGGGTGGAGGTGGAATTTTCTGGGCCAGTAACCAGAGCTGTCAGCATTAATACTTGGTCAGTAAACAGCATCAATGCCACAGTTTCAGCACCAGCATTTTCTCTGACTACTTGCATTAAATTAGTTATTGCTCCTTCTAAGGATATCTCTTCTGAGAGGGTACGGGATGCTTTCATTAGAGTAGCTAAATCTAATATTTCTCCATTTCCTGTGGTTGTTTTGGAAATTTTGCCTTGAGTTAAAGTAGCAAAAGTAGAACTGGAGAATGAGTTAAATTTTTGCCTTTCGAGAATGGGTGTGAGGAGGTGAGGATAGCGTTTTTCTAAATCTTCTACCTTGGCTTTTGCTCCCCAACGAGCGTAGCAATAGTAAGCCTCTTGCATATATCCAGCAGCTACTTTTTCTTTTCCCGATTCCAGATAAAATTTGGCTGCTAGTTCGTTAGCGAGAGCTTCTTCTTGGATGTATTTGTTTTCTTTTGCTCCAGAAATAGCTTTGTCATATAGTTCGCTCGCCTGCCATTTTTCTCCTAACACTCGTGCTTTTTCTGCTTCTACTAAATCGTATTTATGCTGGCAATTCATTGGTGCATGATGTACCCAATCTTTCAACCTTTCTTGATTTTCTGCTATTTGCAGCCATATTTGCTCTCGTGCTTCCTCGGTAGACTCTGAGTACAACCCTAGTTTAGTTAGGGAATTATAGAGAGAGTAGGGAGGCAATACCGGAGTTCCAGTTAAAGCCGATAAATACTTTTCAGATTCAGCGCAAATGACTCCTGCTTCAGAATTGCTAAATAAGTAAGCTAAAATCAGCTTATTAAAATACAAATATCCTAAAGCTACATAGTTGTTACTTTGAAGATAAGTTGGCAGAAATTGGTGTTCGTTATATATTTCTCCATCTAAATTCCAAGGTGCTTGAGATTCCTGTTGCAAATTCATCACAGCTTGCCAAAAGATATTCAAAAGGTTTAAAGAAGATTGTTGCTGAATTTCTTGCATCTTTAAAGCATAAATTTCCATGTCTTGATTGAGTTCTTTCAGTTCTTTTCCAGGGATATAGGAAAAGTAGCAGTAGCTGACACCGCCATAACCAGCAAACTCGAAATCGCCTGTCTCCAATCCTTTGAGATAAACTTCTTTAAAACCAGGCATGGTGTCGTGCAGATTTTCTTTCCAATGGGAGATACCAGCATTAAAAATGTAAAGTGTTTTTGCTTCCAGACTCCTAACATTCAGTTGAGATAAAACTGAAAGAGCAAGCTGTCCAAATTGATAGCCAATTTCGATGTCTTGTAAAATGCCACATTTCATCATACCGTAA
Source organism: Cyanobacteriota bacterium (assembly GCA_034190295.1). GTDB lineage: Bacteria > Cyanobacteriota > Cyanobacteriia > Cyanobacteriales > Microcoleaceae > Okeania. The sequence continues at coordinate 96,613 of JAXHSW010000005.1, forward strand.
TTAGCATAGGCAAAAGCAGATACTGGGGCGTTACCATGTTTCAGAGAGAGAATAATTTGTTGAATTACTGTGAGCCAACAAAGATTTGGGTTTGTGAAAAAAGTTAGAGCAAATAGACTCGATAAAATTTGCACTTTTGCTAGGATATCAGGGTTAGTCATTTGTGGCAGATTAGCTAAATCTGGAATTTCTCGATCTTTAGTGAGGAAAGCGATTTCAGACCTACCTTGTTGCAAATCTTCTTCAGTGGGTTCTTCCGGCAAGTTTACTCCCAAATCTTTGAGGGCATTTAAACCAATTGCCACCCCGTCTAACAATCTGTCTTGGGCGACGCAAGCTTGTATTTTGACTTGATAAATTTTGATTCTTTCCAGAAATGTGTTAGTCTTGTTAAAGAAAATCTCTGAGAGTTTTTCCATAGTCTCGAAATCACCATTGAGGTAGGCTAATTCAACTGATTCTTCGTAAAGTTCTAGAGTTAGTTGATAGCAATTTTGCCAACTTTGCGGACCGAGCAAACCGATCCCAATTTTTGCATAATTCCAAGCAGGTTGATAAGCTGCAGAATTTTTGGCTCTACGACAAGCAATGAGGTTGTAGCGAGCGATTTCATTTTTCTCTTTTTCCTGGGTCACAAATTCTATTCCTCCATTGAATTGAGAAACAATATTGAAGATATTCGCTTCAATTTCTGTAGGTTTTGTATGGCTGGCCAACAAGCGACCAATTTGCAGATGAGTATAATGTTGACGCTCTTGAGGAATTAGCGAGTAAGCAGCTTGTTGAACTCGGTCATGCAAAAATTTATAGTTAACCAGCTCTGAAATTCCTGCTGGACTAAACTTTTGCTGTTGCTCCTGACCAAAATAAAACTTATAAACTTCACTTTGAGGTAATATAAATCCCTCCTGCAATGCTCTCCACAAAGCTGTGGAAGTTTCCATTTCCGATCGTTGGCAAACAATAGCTAAAGTAGCCAAATCAAACTGATTACCAATACAAGCCGCTAACTTCAGCACTTCAATTGTTTCTGATGGCAGCTTTTGCAACCGCTCGGCCATAAACTCCACCACATCATCAGTAAGCGCCTTTTCCTTTACCCGAGCAATGTCACACTCCCAATGCCTAAGTTCAAAATTAAAACTAATCAATTCATCCCCATACAAACCCAACAGAAACTGAGTCGTAAAAAACGGATTTCCTTTCGTCTTCTGATACACCAAATCTGTTAAAGGTTTAGCCACCTCTCGATCGCAACTCAGAGTATCTGCCACCAAATGATTAATATTATCCTCAGACAAAGGTGCTAAAGTAATAGTGTTAATGGTTGCCTCTGCTTGCACCATCTCATCCAGGGTTAACATCAACGGATGGGTAGGAAACACTTCATTATCTCGATATGCTCCGATCGTCAACAAATAGGAGTTAGAAGCCTCACTCATCAACAGTTTCATCAAATTTAGAGAAGCAGAGTCTGCCCACTGTAAATCATCCAGGAAAATGACTAAAGGATGTTCCTTAGTGGTGAAAACTTGAATAAACTTGCCAAATAGTAAGTTAAAACGATTCTGAGCCGCACTGCCTGATAATTCTGCCACAGAAGGTTGCTGGCCAATAATTTTTTCTAACTCCGGAATCACATCAATAATAACTTGCCCATTTTCCCCCACAGCATCAAGTATTTTGTTTTTCCACTCCTCCAGTTGAGCATCGCTCTCACTCAAAAGTTGCCTCATCAAGTCTCGAAACCCTTGGACAAAAGCAGAGAAAGGAATATTCCGATTAAACTGGTCAAATTTACCTTTAATGAAATACCCGCGCTGCCGGACAATGGGTTTATGCACTTCATTCACAACAACAGTTTTACCAATGCCAGAAAATCCAGCCACTAGCATCATTTCTGCTCTACCCCCCCCCTTACTAAGGGTGGTTGGGGGGGATTTTACTCCCTCCTTACTAAGGGCAGTTTGGGGGGGATGAGCTACCCGCTCGAAGGCGTCTAGTAAAGTTTGTACCTCTGCTTCTCGTCCATAGAGTTTTTCCGGGATGAGGAAGCGATCGCTAATATCCCTACTTCCTAACTCAAAAGACTCTATTTCTCCCTTCTGGTTCCATTCCTGTCGGCATTTTTCCAAATCATATTTTAAACCCAAAGCACTCTGATACCTATCTTCGGCATTTTTCGCCATCAATTTCATAATAATGTCGATTAGCATTTGAGGTATTTGTGTTTCACAAACCCGGTTTCTTTCTTCCCTATTCCCTAAGATTGGCATTTTCGCCAGATGACAATGTACCAATTCCATAGGATCGTTGCTCTCAAATGGTAACGTTCCATTTAACATCTCATAAAACGTTACCCCCAACGAATAAAAGTCACTGCGATAATCTATACCTCGATTCATCCGTCCAGTTTGCTCTGGAGAAATATAAGCCAAAGTTCCTTCTAACACATTGGGTGTTTGAATAGTTTGAGCTTCTTTTGGCAGTAGAGTAGAAATACTAAAGTCAATAATTTTTACTTGTTTAGTTTCGGGATTAATAAGTATATTTGCAGGTTTAATATCTTTATGAATAATTCGGTTTTGGTGTAATTGATAGACAATTTCTGCTATCTCAATCGCTATATCTAAAAATAGGGATATATCTTTTGTATGAGGTGACAAATTTTGATAATATTCACCCAAAGAAATGTCGCCAACATCTGGCATGATTAGAGCATAGCCATTCTGATAACTTAACAGAGCTAATGGCTTGACAATACCTTCAATGGACAGATTGCTAGCAATGGTGTATTGGTTGCGAAACTGGACTAATTCATTAAAGGCCGGAAATTGATTGCGCATCAGTTTGATCGCCACTGGTTGAGCATCTGCTTTAGCTACTCCGCGATAGACGACAGTGCGCTTGCTCTCATGTATTAAGGAGCAGATTTCATAATTGCTTAAGGGTGTTCTCGTTAAGTTCATGGCCAGTTAATTAAAACATTTTTTCATCATTTTCTTTCATTCCAATTCTAAAGCTAAAATTTGAATGAGTTGTGAATTGTTTCACTATTTTAATTAAATCATCTGACAAATATTAGAGTCATCGGTTAGTCTACGGTTTGGCTATTTCAACAATTAATAATTAATAATTAATAATTAATAATTACCTCGAGAGTGAAAACGGATAGGATTGACTCAAAAATCCCACATTCCGCACGTCAAAATGTAGTATTTCAGACTAAGCATTCAAAGTCTTGCCTGATAATAATTATGATATAATTCAAGAATTTAGAATTTAGAATTTAGAATTACCTCTCCTTGAAAAGAAGAGGATTGGCTAATCATGAAAAATTTTTCTTGTTTCTCCTTAAAAGGAGAGGCTTTAAACCTTAATTATTCGGTAAAAATACATATTACACAAACTATTAATATAAATTCTTAAAAATAGAGGCTGTAATCCACATTCTTCCTTAAAAAAAACTCTTATATAGGGCTACGCGCAAGGCAACAGGCAACAGCTCCGGAAGGCAACAGGGGAATTAAACGGATTTGATATAATATCTGACGCTCGTTTGAGCATTGATAAATGTCCGCGCCCTATTTGCGTAGTGCTATATAGTATAGTTGAAGAAGCCTAAAGGTATTCAACCGCTTATTTATACAAATAGATTAATTACTAATGACTCAATCCTTAATTACTCCTACCCAAACCCCTCTCTTAGGCTTATCTTTGTCTGAGTTAACAGAGTGGGTACAACAACAAGGGCAACCTGCTTATCGAGGCAAACAACTATATCAATGGATATATCAAAAAGGGGCTAAATCTCTAGCAGACATCACAGTATTTTCCAAACAATGGCGCGAGGAGATTAAGCATTTTCCCATAGGTCGATCTGCCATACATTATCGCTCCGTTGCTCCAGATGCAACAGTTAAATATTTGCTACAACTATCAGATGGTAACATAATTGAAACTGTAGGCATTCCTAGCCATAAACGCCTAACTGTATGTGTGTCTTCTCAGGTAGGTTGTCCAATGGCTTGTGATTTCTGTGCTACTGGTAAAGGAGGCTTTACGCGGAACTTAGAAGCATACGAAATTATCGACCAAGTGTTGACTGTGCAAGAAGATTTTGAGCGACGAGTTAGCCATATTGTATTTATGGGAATGGGGGAACCGTTGCTGAATACTAAAAATGTCTTAGCTGCAGTTAGGTCCCTCAATCAAGATGTGGGTATTGGACAACGTTGTATAACTATCTCAACTGTGGGAATTCGCGATCGCATTCGTCAATTAGCGGAACACAAATTGCAAGTGACTCTCGCTGTTAGTCTTCATGCTTCTAATCAAAGACTGCGGGAACATCTGATTCCTAGTGCTAAATCTTATCCTTTAGGGGATTTGATAGCAGATTGTCGTGAATATGTCAACCTCACAAAGCGAAGAATTAGTTTTGAGTATGTGATGTTAACGGGTTTTAATGATTTACCAGACCATGCTAAAGAATTAGCTAAAAATCTACGGGGGTTTCAGTGCCATGTTAATTTAATTCCCTATAATCCTATTAGTGAGGTTGACTATCAAAGACCAACAGGAGAAGATATCAACGCTTTTGTTAATGCTCTCGAAGAAAAACATATAGCAGTTAGCGTTCGTTATTCCCGTGGTTTAGAAGCTGATGCCGCTTGTGGGCAGTTACGGGCGTCGCGGGTTAGTTAGTGTTGTGGGGGAGTAGGGGAGTTAACGAAGTCAGAAGTTAGAAGTCAGAAGTCAGAAGTAGGGAGTAGGTAGGTTGGGTTAAGCGTATCTCGCAACCCAACAAAAGCGAAAAATCTGACCAAAAAATCAGGTCTCAAGCTTCTGACTTTCCGTTTGTCACCGCGAAGCAAACAGGTAGGGAAGTAGGGGAGTGTGGGGAGTGTGGGAAGAAGTAGGTAGGTTGGGTTAAGCGTATCTCGCAACCCAACAAAAGCGAAAAATCTGACCAAAAAATCAGGTCTCGTATCATATCCGGATAATTAGACATCTCCAGAAAATAAATTAACCTTTTAATTAGAGCAGTTAAGGAAATAAAAATTTACCCTAAAAAATCATTTTTCCTGCCAATTTATGTGAAAACATCTTATATTATCAGCAACCCAACAAAAGCTAAAAATCTGACCAAAAAATCAGGTCTCAAGCTTCTGACTTTCCGTTTGTCACCGCGAAGCAAACAGGTAGGGAAGTAGGGGAGTGTGGGGAGTGTGGGAAGAAGTAGGTAGGTTGGGTTAAGCGTATCTCGCAACCCAACAAAAGCGAAAAATCTGACCAAAAAATCAGGTCTCAAGCCTCTGACTTTCCGTTTGTCATGCTGCGAAACAGGTAGGGAAGTAGGGGAGTGTGGGGAGTGTGGGAAGAAGTAGGTAGGTTGGGTTAAGCGTATCTCGCAACCCAACAAAAGCGAAAAATCTGACCAAAAAATCAGGTCTCAAGCTTCTGACTTTCCGTTTGTCACCGCGAAGCAAACAGGTAGACAGAGGTACTGATAACTGATAACTGATAACTGAAATGACCTGGACTAATTTTCTAATTGCTGCAATTTCTCTTTTGCCCACTCCCGCAGTTGTTCGTCTGGGTCATTTTCTGCCCTGTCTTGTAATAGTGGGAGGGTTTGCGGATGGTCTGGATAATGTTTGACTATTGCTTCTAGTGCTGTTTGTCGAGGGTTGTCTTGAAACTCATCTTCACGTTGAAAGGGGTCATTGAGGGCGGTGTGATAAAACAATTCAAAAATTCCGGGTTCATGTTTCCAACCAGTAGCAATTTGTTTCAGTGCTTCCCGTCGCACATCCGAATCATCATTAGACTCTACCAATTGTTTGAGTAATTCAAATATTTTTGAGTCACCCTTCCAACCAGTAGCTATTTGTCGCACTGCTTCACGTCGCACATCCGAATTACCATTAGACTCTACCAATTGTTTGAGTAATTCAAATATTTTTGAGTCACCCTTCCAACCAGTAGCTATTTGTCGCACTGCTTCACATCGTACATCCGAATTACCATTAGACTCTACCCATTGTTTGAGTAATTCAAAAGTTTCTGGGTGATTTTTCCAACCAGTAGCTAATTGATGAATCGCTTCAAACCGCACATCCGAATTCTCATTAGACTCTACACATTGTTTGAGTAATTCAAAAGTTTCTGGGTTATCCTTCCAACCAGTAGCTAATTGATGAATCGCTCCACATTGCACTTGCCAACTATCATCAGACACAACCCTTTGTTTGAGTAATTCAAAAATTTCTGAGTTATTTTTCCAACCAGTAGCTAATTGTCTTAGTGCCTCACCTCGCACATCCGAATTCTCATCAAACTCTACCCTTTGTTTGAGCCAAGTATAGGTTGAAGGGTCATCCCTCCAGCTTGCAGCCACCACTTCCACAGCTTGAGTACGAATTGCACGAACTAAGAGTAAATTTGTCAGATAATAAACTTCACTAAAATGCTTGTCATCATTTATAGCTTTGTAACAAGAACCAGTGTTATACCCAGTCAAATCTTTTAACCTATTTAATAACCGAGACCCCACATCACCAATACCATGACGACTCCTAACTTCAAACAAACACTTGCCAGCCAAAAATAAATTCAGAAACTTTTCCTCTTCCCCCTCTTGCTCCATCAAATAACTAATAATTTCTCCCACAAATTTAGCATCTATCATCCCTGAAATTAACCGCAACACCTCATGCCATTTTTCATCCTGCCAATGCTGACCAAAAACATCATTTATTAACCCATCTATTCCAAGACTTTGTGTTTCCTTAAACTCCCAAACAAAACTCCAAGCACAAAAATATTCCAAAAAAGTTCGATGCACAAAAGCATAATATTCAGCACCAACAAAACACAGAATAAAATTCCTACTTCGCAACTGTTCCATCAACGCCCTAGCCACACTTCTCGCATCATTAATGTCTATACTTTTGAGATATTCCTGGATAATCCTTTCTAAATCATTTCCATAAATCAAATTACCAGCCAAACCTTCTTTATTTCCCTGCATAAAAAAAGCTACCTGACGCAAAATTGTCTGTTTATCTTTATAGTCAATAGTAATCGGGTCAATCTTCGCATTAACCAACGCCCTTTCCATATCCCATTGATGTAATAAAACCCGCGAAGCTTGATTATAAAGTTCGGCTCTATCTCTCGGCAATTCTTGATTCCGATTTAGAATAGCCATCATAGTTAATAACAGAGGATTTCCCGACAACTCTTTAATAGCTGAAGAATCCTTAATTGCCCGTTTTAATCTTTCCCTTTTTCTCTCTTTTTCCGCCTCATCCAGATAAGTCAAATTATGCCAACGTTGAATAAAATCCTCAACTTGTTCCTCTTGCAAATCTTGCAACATAAAATGATAAAATTCAGCATCCCGGAGTTTTTGTGGCTTATAACCAATCACCCGCGAAGTAACAATAACCCGCACATTTTTATAGTCATTAGTAAACCGATGAATATCAGTAATTATTTCCTCTCGTTTAGCAGGGTCGAAAACTTCATCCAATCCATCAAACATCACAATAACATCGCCATTTTGTAATTTCGCATGAATTTCTTGTTGAGGTAATTGACAAGTTATTCCACTCCCTTTTTCCAGAAAATCCAGAAAATCTTTGCATTTATTAGCATTATGGTTTCTAACATAAGTCCGTAGTTCAATTAATATAGGAATTGGCTGTAAAGGTAAATCTTTCAGAGGTAATTCCGCCCATTCCAGAGCGATATATTGTAATAAAGTAGACTTACCAGAACCGGGGTCGCCCAGAATCACTAAATATTGATAATTACTATTTTTAATTAACTCTAAAACCGAGCTAATAGGACGTTCTAAATATCTTCGGCGGAGACCTTCCAATTGTTCTTGAGAAAAATCTTCTCCAAACTGCCCACTATCTTTTAATTGTTTCAAATATTCTTTAGGAATTTCATGTACTTGAGGCAGAAATTCCTGAGATTCCCGGACATTTTGAGGGATAAACATTTGCCATAATTTCAATTGATTATAGGCACAACCACTCGTATCTAAACTTTCTAATTTCAGATTGCCATATTGTTCTCGGATTCCCTCCTGATATTTTTCTAGGTCAAATTCTGGTTTAATTTCCGTATTTTGATTTGCCAATTTATCCAGATTTTCTGAATCCAATATTTTCCGTAATTCATCAGACTCTATCCGAATAGCTTTAGCTTTTTTCAGATATAGTTTTCCTACTCTTCCCCAGTTAAAATTATTCGGTAAAGATAGATTAATTTCATTCCCGATAGTAGCTAATGTTTTTGTATCTAATACTTTAACTTCATTCTGCAAAGCACTACCGAGAGTTTTTGCCACATCGGGATTTTTAATAAATTGTTTTAAAGGTTTAATATATTGTTTTAATTGAGTTTCATCTAGATCGGCATATTCCAATTCTTGCTGTATCAATTCTAAAAATTCTTTAATTGCTTTTCCCATCGCTTTTTGTAAAGGTTCTCTATTTAACCCTTTAATAACATTACCAATACTACTCTTAAAAAAATCCTTAGCATAATCTTTCGCTGCATCTTTAGCTAAGTCTTCGAGAATTGGTTTAAACACAAATCCAACCGCCTGAGTTACCCCCCAAATAGCTAACCATTCAACCATAATTAATTTAATCCTCCTATGTTTTAGTTATTTTTCATTATAAACAAATTAGGAAGAGTTTATAGTAGCAGTCCAGTAGGGTGCGTTAATGAAATGTAACGTACCATCTAGATTTTTCGGTGTGTTACGCTGACGCTAACACACCCTACTTCATCTCTACTTCTACTTTAATTATAAAAGGGAACAGGGAATAGAGAACAGTCCAGTAGGGTGCGTTAATGAAATGTAACGCACCATCTAGATTTTACAGCGGTTTTCATTTGGGTAAACCCAACAAAAGCTTGGTACTGTTGGGTTTATCCTACGGATAAGCTCCGCTAACGTTCCTCAACCCAACCTACGCCTCCTTCCTCCTTCCTTCTTCCCCTCCTGGGAGGGGTTAGGGGTGGGTTGACTCCTGACTACTCAAGTCACGAAACCTTGAACCTCTCTAAATTTCCAGTAGGAATAGAGGCAATAAGTTGTCGCGTATACTCTCGTTGCGGTTGGTTATAAACTTGTTCGGCAAGGCCAATTTCTTCAATTTTACCTTGATTCATTACCATGATGCGATCGCTCATAAATTTAACTACACTCAAATCATGGGAAATAAATATGTAAGTTAAACCAAACTCATTCTGCAACTCTTTAAACAAATTCAAAACTTGCGCTTGCACCGATACATCTAAAGCTGAAACAGACTCATCACAAATAATCAATTTAGGATTCAAAGCTAAAGCACGAGCAATACAAATTCGTTGACGTTGACCGCCAGAAAAAGCATAGGGATAACGATTTAATGAATCAGCAGTTAATCCTACCCTTTCTAATAAATATGCTGCGCGATCGCGCCTAATTGTGGAATTATTGCCTACCCGATGAATTAACATTGGTTCCATTACTGCGGCGCCAACAGTTAAACGAGGGTCTAGGGAACTAAAGGGGTCTTGAAAAATAATTTGCATATCCCGTCGCAACCTGCGCATCATTTTCCCATATTTTTCTTGATTTTGATTTGTTGCACTTTTGGGTTGAGAGTTTGTTACCCGCTCCATCAATTGCTTAATTCCCGACTTACCTGTATGGGAGTTTGTTATTTCTTGACCTTCAAAAAATACCTGTCCGCTTGTAATAGGAATCAATTGTAATATTGCTCTAGCTAAGGTACTTTTACCACAACCAGACTCTCCCACTAAACCCAAAGTTTCACCAGGAGAAACACTAAAAGAAACATCATTAACTGCCATATATAAACGTTTAGTTTGACCAAACATTCCTTTGACTGGGAACCCTACTCGCAAATTATTAACTTGTAAAATTGGATTTTCCGTTGTTTGGGGAGTTGTTTGTTTTGCTAAATCTACATTTTGTTTTTCTGCTGTTACTGTTATCTTTTTTTCCCTAATTTCAATTTCGCCATTTGAGTTTGTTACCTCTTCCATAAAATCAGAAACAGTAGGTAGACGCAAAATTTTTCCATGAAGGGGAGGACGACAAGCTAATAAACCTTTTGTGTAGGGATGCTGCGGCTGAGTAAATATTTGTCCGATATCGCCATACTCAACTATTTTGCCTTGATACATTACTGCTACAGTGTCCGCAACTTCAGCCATTACTCCTAAGTCGTGAGAGATAAATATAACTGACATTCCTCTGCGTTGTCCTAACTCCCGCAGTAATTCTAAAATTCTCGCTTGCACTGTGACATCTAAAGCTGTTGTGGGTTCATCTGCAATTAATAAAGTGGGGTTACAAGAAATCGCCATTGCTATCATCACTCTTTGCAATTGACCGCCAGAAAGTTCGTGGGGATAACGGTCTAGCATGGCCAACTTTTTTTTGTTGACTTGTAGCATAATTTCGCGATCGCTTGTGCCACTACTTCTTCCTTCTTCCTCCTTCCTTCTTCCTTCTTCCTCCTTCCTTCTTCCTTCTTCAAGATTATAGTCTGTTATTTCTTCTATAGATTTTTGTCGCAACACTTCATCATTAGGCAGAAGTTTTACTTCTTGAAGTAGAGATGCTGCTTGACGTCGTGCTTCTGCTGGTGAAATATTTTGATGAAACCTAATAGCTTCTGTTAACTGAAATCCTATGGTATAAACAGGGTTAAGAGAACTCATCGGTTCTTGGAAAATCATGGCTATTTTGCCACCGCGGTATTCTTGTTTTTGCTGTTCTGGTAATTGTAATAAATTTATTGGTTGAGAATTTTGTTCATTTTCCGCAGAATTATTGAACCAAATTTCACCGCTAATTTGACAAGATTTAGTTAGTAATAAACCCATAATTGCCAGAGATGTGACAGATTTTCCCGATCCTGATTCTCCTACAATTCCTAAAGTTTGCCCTCGTTTAACTGCAAAAGATATACCCTCAACAGCTTTTAGTAGTTTTTCTTCTGTTGTAAATTGAACTTTAAGGTTGCGAACATCTAATATAATATTGCTCATTAGAAACTCAGTAAGTACTAATAATTAGATCGATTTTTATATATATTATTTAACTATATAACAATAATATGATTTTGTCAATTTTTTTTAGGGTTAAAATATTCTCTAGTTTTTAATTTGCTGAGGTCAAGACTAAACTAATAAGTATTGGCTCTAGAAAATTATTAAGTTAAAATAGTTAGTAACTATGATTTAGTAGATAATAATTACCTACTAAATAATAACCCATAAGGAAAATTATCTTTTTTTAGATGATTTTACTGATACATTTCAATTAAATTAGTTAGAAAAGCTTAATAATTTAAGTATCTACACTTAAAATTATGGATAACAATCAATTCAAAGAAATTTTGGGTGATATCTTAGTAGTGGACGACCAACCTGATAATCTCCAAATTTTAGCTAAAATACTCTCTAAAAAAGGGTATAAAGTCAGGAAAGCTACCAAGGTCAAAATGGCATTAACAGCTATCCAATCGCAATTGCCAGATTTAATTTTATTAGATATTATGATGCCACAAATAGATGGTTATCAAGTTTGTCAACAGTTAAAAGCAAACCCTAAAACGAAAGAAATTTCTATCATTTTTGTTAGCGCTCTCAATAGCTCTGTAGATAAAGTAAAAGCATTTTCTGTAGGAGGAGAAGATTATATTACTAAACCACTACAAATAGAAGAATTTTTGGCTCGTGTAGAAAATAAAATGACGATCAAAAAACAAAAACAAAAAATGAAAGAAGAAAATACTAAACTCAAACAAGAAATTTCAGAACATCAACAAACCGAGGAGGAACTAAAATTATTATACAGAGCAATTGATGCTTGTCAAAATGGGATAATGATTACTGACTCTACTCAAACAGATAATCCAATAGTTTATGTAAATCAAGGTTTTGAAACACTAACTGGCTATTCAAAAGCAGAAGTAATGGGCAAAAACCCTAGATTTTTACACAAAAATCACCCAGCTCAAACTGCTCTGACAGAAGTATCCACAGCTCTGCAAGAACAAAGAAGATGTAATGTAATTTTAAAAAATACTCGTAAGAATAGCACAAGATGGTGGAATCAACTATCTATTTCTCCGGTACCAGACACTACTGGAACACTAACTCACTATATAGGTGTGCAAACTGATATAACTCAACGCCAAGAAATGGAGTTAGCACTGCGGTTATCCGAAGAAAAATTTGCCAAAGCATTTAACTCTAGTACAACTCCAATGATGATTTGTACCCTCAGAGAAGGACAGTTACTGGATGTAAATAATAGTTTTTGTAGCTTAAGTGGCTATAACAGAGAAGAATTAGTTAGCCAAAGCACAATAGATTTAAGAATTTGGGTAGATTCAAAAGAACGCGATCGCATTACTAAAACATTAACTTTAAAAGGAAAAGTCAAAAACAAAGAAGTTAATTTTCGTACCAAGTCAGGAAAAATTATCACCACTCTCCTATCTGCAGAAGTTATTTACATAGATCGAGAAGCTTGTGTAATCGCAGTAGGAGAAGATATCACAGGTCGCAAACAGATTGAAACAGCTATGTCTATAGCTAATCAAGAGCTGGAGCGCCTTGCTAGCATAGATGATTTAACCACAATAGCAAATCGTCGTCAATTCGATCGATATCTCCGTCAACAGTGGCAAATATTGAAACGGGAACAGTTGCCCCTAACTCTAATTATGTGCGATATAGATTATTTTAAAAGTTATAACGATACTTACGGTCATTTAGCAGGAGACTATTGTTTAAGGCAAGTTGCTCAAGCTATTAAGCGCTCCGTGAAACGTCCTGCAGATTTAGTAGCGCGTTATGGAGGCGAAGAGTTTGCCATAATTTTACCCAATACTACAACTGAAGGGGGTATTCATGTAGCAAAAATAATTCAGCAGCAAGTAAGACTATTAGAAATAGTACATAATTCATCTGATGTGAGTAGATATGTAACTCTCAGTATCGGGGTTGCTAGCATAGTTCCTAATCAACAATTGTCTCGTGAAGTTTTAATTCTTGCTGCCGATCGAGGGCTTTATAAAGCCAAAGAACAAGGAAAAAACATGATTGTGAGGGATGATATATTATAAATATAGCTCATAGAGTGTCCTTAATCTGCAATCAGAAATAA
>JAXHSW010000050.1:0-3597 GCA_034190295.1 Cyanobacteriota bacterium
TAAAAGCTTTATTTATTGTCTTACTACAAAAGTTGCTTCCCTTGACCTTAAAGTCTATATTAATTTGAACACTGTTCTTAAAAAGAAAGTCTTGTTGCTGAAAACTGACTGCTAATAGCTGAATGCTTACGTTATAATTAAAGTTCATAGTAGGGGTTTAGCAAGAAGATAAATATTGCTCAAGCTCTACTATAAACAAAAACTTTTTTATGACTTATTATCTTGACATGAAATAATTTATACTGTAGGGGTTTGGTCTCCAAGCCCCTATAATTATTATTAATTTATTCAAAATTTATATTTTTTAAGATTAATCAGTGGCTAAATTATCTATAGAGTTACAACGGTATTTTTTTGACGAAAAATGTGCTTCTAAAGTAACTTTGGGAGATATTATTGATTTAGCAGGAGAGAGGATTTTTGGCTTTTTATTCGTGATTTTGTCTCTACCTTCAGCTTTGCCTGTACCTGCTCCTGGTTACTCTATTCCCTTTGGAATTTTATTACTTTTATTAGCACTTCAATTAATAATTGGTTCAACAACTCCCTGGTTGCCTAAAAGTTGGTTAAATCATTCAATTTCTCTAGAAAAATTGCAAGGAATTTTGAAAAAAGGTATTCCTTGGTTACAGAAAATTGAATTGATATCTCGTCCTCGGTTGAGTTATATTTGCACAAGTTTTATAGGTAGAATTATTATTGGTTGCGCGATCGCTCTGATGGCTATTTCGATGATGATTCCAATTCCTGGTACTAATACTTTACCAGCGATCGGGATTTTTGTTACTGGTTTTGGTTTGTTGGATGATGATGGTTTTATTAGTTTGGGTGGGTTGGTTGTTTGTGCAATGGGGGCGATTTTAAGTGGTCTAATTCTGCGTTTTGGTTATGAGGGCGTCAAGAGTGGAATTGAATTTATTAAAAATTATTTGACTGGAAGTTAGGTTCAACAATTAATAATTAATAATTAATAATTAATAATTAATAATTACCTCTTCTTTTAAAGGAGAGGATTGACTAATCATAAAAATTTTTCTTTATTATTCCCTTAAAAGGGGAGCCTTTAAACCACAATTTTCGGTAAAGTCAAAATTCAAAAGTCAAAAGTTAGAAGTTAAATTTATGTATCTTCCCTAAATTTGGCGTTGCATAAATGCGGGATGATTTTAATAGTCTTGTCTTCTTTCTTGTGGAATGGGCATCTTGCCCGTTCCTATACCAGTTCCTATACAAGCCTAATATATTTGTTAACAACCAATATTCCTACTGATAACTAATAACTGAAAAAAGGCGATCGCTCCAATGAATATTTGCCAGAAAAAAGTTTCAGCAAAGGGTTGATTTAAAATAAATTTGTGCTATTATTTATATAGTGGAGAAGGTGCGCTCATATATACTCTATATTATATGGCCTCAGTTAAGGAAGCGCTACAAATATCATGCTTAATAATCCAAGCTTGAAACTAAATCAATTACCGAAAAATTTACCTCTCGAAGGTGGAATAAGCATGGAATTAGTAGAAGGAATTCAGGCGCTGCATAAGCGGGATGATTTTAATAGTCTTGTCTTCTTTCTTGTGGAATGGGCATCTTGCCCGTTCCTATACCCATTCCTATACAAGCCTAATATATTTGTTAACAACCAATATTCCTACTGATAACTGATAACTGAAAAAAGGCGATCGCTCCAATGAATATTTGCCAGAAAAAAGTTTCAGCAAGGGGTTGATTTAAAATTTATTTGTGGTACTATCTATATAGTGGGGAAGGTGTGCTCATATATACTCTATGTCCAGTAGCCCAATTATCACTTCATAACTTCTCCTGCTGAAAAAAAAGACGATATAGATAATTTATTCATCTTTTAGATGACTTAAGCTATTAGCCAAGGATTTCAATCCTTGGTTTGGTTTATTGCCAAAATTCGGAGTTTGCCTCCAGATAAAGTTGCCGAAATAATAGATTTTGTGGATTTTTTGTCTCAGCAACAGTAACAGTAAAGTTTGACTTACTCTATTACTCATCTCTCTGAAAAAGCTTTTGAGAAAATTTGGGATAATCCCGAAGATGATGATGCAGATAACTGATAACTGAAAAGGAGCAATTATGAATTTAGTTTGTGAACTTCCTATGGGAATTTCGGAAAATGAGGCTAAGTTGTTCTTAGCAATAAAATTGTATGAAATTAATAAAATTTCTTTAGGTAAAGCAGCAAAATTAGCAGGATATTCTCAGTCAGCTTTTATGGAAGTTTTGGGACAATATAAAATCCCTATTTTTAATTATTCTCCTGAAGAATTGCGGGAAGAGATAAGTAAATGACTGAAAGGACAACATTTAGGAATTTCTGATAGAGATTCAATATTCTTTAACAGCTTTTGATACTAATTTATTGCTGTTTCAATATTAACAATACAACCAATATTCCTACTGATAACTGATAACTAAAAAAAGGCGATCGCTCCAATGAATATTTGCTAGAAAAAAAAATCAGCTACTCTTGTGGAATGGGCATCTTGCCCGTTCCTATACCAGTTCCTATACCCGTTCCGATACAAGCCTAATATATTTGTTAATAACCAATATTTCTATTGATAACTGATAAGTGATAACTGAAAAAAAGTTCATTCTGGTTTTTGTTGATTAATATAATCACGCAAAACTTGATTGATAATAGTTTTATAGTTTGGACCTTGATGTTTAAACCAGTTAGTAATATCTGGATCTAATTTAATCAAAACTGTTTCTTGAGGTATTGGTTCAACTCTTTTAGCTTTTTGCAAAAATTGTTCGTCAAGTTCAGGAATGTCTGAAGTGTCAATCTCAGAGTCTTTTATATTTTGCAATTCTTTAAGTCGTTCGGGTGAGATAGTGATAATAAATTCTCTGTTCTTTGAGGGTTGCTTTTCTAGCTGAGATAATACGAATATTACCGTTACGTTCTGTATAAACAACAGTAATAATTATAAGACCTTGAATAACTCCGATACTAATTTCGCGAATTTCTCCATAATTATATCTTTCATCAATAGCAGTAAAAACTATGCCATAAAAATTTTGGTTGCTTCTTCAAAACTAATGCCATGTTTTCTGATATTCTGTTGGTTTTTGTTTTCATCTCACTCAAACATTAAATTGATTATATTTTAGGGTATATAACGCTAAGATTTTTTACTATTTATAATACTCTTTTGACACTACATTATTAACAAGACAACCAATATTCCTATCACTCAAACATTAAATTGGTTATATTTTAGGGTATATAAGGCTAAGATTTTTCATTATTTATAATGCTCTTTTGAGACTACATTATTAACAAGACAACCAATATTCCTACTGATAACTGAAAAAAGGCGATCGCCTGCTTTGAAGTCAGAACTCAGAACTCAGAACTCAGAAGTTTAATTCTTAGCACAGACTAATTTGGATGGTGGATAAATTTATATTGAACCCTTGATAATTTTATTCAACTTTGGGAGAAAAACTGATAACTGAAAAAAGGCGATCGCCTGCTTTGAAGTCAGAAGTCAGAACTCAGAACTCAGAAGTTTAATTCTTAGCACAGACTAATTTGGATGGTGGATAAATTTATAT
>JAXHSW010000050.1:3697-32404 GCA_034190295.1 Cyanobacteriota bacterium
TGGGAGAAAAACTGATAACTGAAAAAAGGCGATCGCCTGCTTTGAAGTCAGAAGTCAGAACTCAGAACTCAGAAGTTTAATTCTTAGCACAGACTAATTTGGATGGTGGATAAATTTATATCGAACCCTTGATAATTTTATTCAACTTTGGGAGAAAAACTGATAACTGAAAAAAGGCGATCGCCTGCTTTGAAGTCAGAAGTCAGAACTCAGAACTCAGAAGTTTAATTCTTAGCACAGACTAATTTGGATGGTGGATAAATTTATATCGAACCCTTGATAATTTTATTCAACTTTGGGAGAAAAACTGATAACTGAAAAAAGGCGATCGCTACAATAAATATTTGCCAGAAAAAAGTTTCAGCAAAGGGTTGATTTAAAATTTATTTGTGCTACTATTTGTATAGTGGGAAAGGTGCGCTCATATATACTCTATGTCCAGTAGCTCAATTATCCCTTCATAACTTCCCCTGCTGAAAAAAAAGACGACATAGATAATTTATTCATCTTTTAGATGACTTAAGCTATTAGCCAAGGATTTCAATCCTTAGGTTTGGTTTTTCGTTAAAATTCATTCTGGTTTTTGTTGATTAATATAACCACGCAAAACTCGATCGATCGTAGTTTTATAGTTTGGACTTTGATGTTTAAACCAGTTGGTAATATCTGGATCTAATTTAATCAAAACTGTTTCTTGAGGTATCGGTTCAACTCTTCTAGCTTTTTGCCAAAATTGTTCGTCAAGTTCGGGAATGTCTGAGGTGTCAATCTCAGAGTCATTTATATTTTGCAATTCTTTAAGTCGTTCGGGTGAGATAGTCATTTCAGTTATCAGTTATCAGTGTTTCAAATCTGGAGTTTATTATTTTCGTCCCGTAAAAAGAGTAGGCATGAGACCTGATTTTTTGATGATAAGATGATAATAAATTCTCCGTTGAATATTTGCTATTAAAAATTAATTGCCTCTTGTAATATTAGACTACTAACAAGAATAGATATAAATTCATGGTACACACAAACATTTACAGTGAGTTGGAAAAAATACTAATTGCCAAAATTCGGAGTTTGCCTCCAGATAAAGTTGCCGAAATAATAGATTTTATGGATTTTTTGTCTCAACGACAGCAAGAACAAAGCTTGACTAATTCTACTACTAAACTATCTGAAACAGCTTTTGAGAAAATTTGGGATAATCCCCAAGATGATGATTATGACTGTTTATAAATAAGGAGAGGTAATAATTAATTATTAATTATTAATTATTAATTGTTGAAGACGTTGTGTTTCAGCAAACTCATCAAAAGAACGAAATCCACCATTTTCAAAATCATCTAATCCTTGCTGAATACCTTTAATAGCTTCTTCCGTATCGGCAGTTTCCCAGTCTAAAACTCTGGCAAGTAATTCACTGACAACTAGAGAAATATCCTGTCCCTGTTGAGTTGCTTTTTCCCGGAGTCGTGCTTCTAATTCTGGAGTTAGGTTAATCGTAATTGACATATATATTGTTGATATTTTGATTGATAATTTAATGTTGTTTATACTCGAAAGGATTGAGAAGTAAAATTCCACAACCTTCAAAATCTCGTGTATTGCGGGTGACTAAAGTTAGTTGATGAATTTGAGCAGTAGCAGCAATTATCATATCTGCTTGAGAGCGTGTCTCACCTTGAGATTGGAATCTACCTCTCAATTCATCAGATAATTTGGCGATGTTTTTAGTAACTGGAAAAATCTGACATTTAGACTCAAAAAAACTCTCAAACCATTCTTGAATTTGAGAGTTTGGTTTCCAACTTAAGCCATAGGATATTTCCTCAATTGTGACGACACTAACAGATATTTCTGTTACTTCTGCTGCCCAATTTCATACATTTGGATTAGGTTTTGCTCGTGCTAATTCGCTAATAATATTAGTATCAAGTAGAAACATATTCAAAGATTATCAATAAAGGGGTTTGCTCTATTTTTGCGAGTGGGAATTTCTAGTACATAATCTGCTTGAGTACACAAATTGCGTAACTCCCCGAAGGTATCTGCTAAGGAAGGTTTTTGATGTTGTTTTTGCCATGCTAAAAACTCCTGAAATATTTGGGCATCGATCATAGCTGCTACAAGTTTTTCTTGTTCATAAATCATTTGTGGTTTTTGGGTTGGTTATTTCAGGTCTGATAAATTTTCTTGTGCTTCGTGTATTTCCCAATTCAATTTTTACCTCCTATTTTCTTGATATTTTGATTGATAATTTAATGTTGTTTATATTAACATTGAACTCTAGAAATATTTTTATCTGGAAAAATGCCCAAAAAAGTTAGAGAGTTAAAACAAATCTTGCAAAAAGCAGGATTTTTACTCTTAACTAAATGTGGGAAAGGTAGTCATTCCTAATGGTTTCACCCACTTCTGGCAAAACCTGTAATTCTTTCTGGTAAGGATGGAAGTGATGCAAAGCTTTATCAGGAGAAAAATGTAATAGCAGTATTAGAGGAACTTGCTAGGTTAGAAGAAGGAGATGTCTAATGAAATATAATATTTTAATTCAATGGTCTGAAAAGGATAAAACCTATATTGCTAGTTTGCCTGAATGGGGAAAGTATGCTCAAACTCACGGTGAATCTTATGAGGAAGCGTTGGAAAATGCGAAGGAAGTTTTGGCAGATTGAGTATCTGCTTATGAGGAAATGGGAAAACCTCTACCACAGCTACAGAATTTACAAATAATCTAATTTGTATAAGCAAACTCAAGAAATTTTGCCGTCACGCACCTTTTTTTTACATGGTAGATAATTTGATGGTGCTGACTTTGACGCATTTTTCCTACCAAAAAATGTCTAAGTACCATTATTCAACTGTGGTAGAAGAACTGATAACTGATAACTGATAACTGATAACTGAAATGATCCAGAGGTAGCAATGCAGTTTTTTGATGATGCTTAGAGGAAAAAATAGATTATCAAAAACTGATATACACCATCCCCCCGCGCGTGTCAGGTATCAAAATCCTCAAACTCAGTAAAATCGTAAAATTTACTTCCCCTAACTTTTTTCTATTGACTGTGGAAACCTTTATTTGTTACAGTCTACAAGTCTCTGCGCGAGAGAAGAAGTGATTGTACAGGGAGGTAGTGGGTGAAAGGGAGGTGGCCAGAAATAAATAAAGGTGAGGCGAGGTCTATTGTCAGGTCTTTATATTCGACATCTTCTCCTTGTTTCCATCCAACTTTTTCTCCGAAGGCTATCCATACTTTTTTGTCATACTGCTTCGTACCACCCAAACTCTGATAAATTTGCTTCTGAACAGAAAAGCCAAACTTACCATTACTATATCTTACCCAAAGTTGGTCTATTTTACGGAGGTCTTCACAAGGGAAATTTTCTATATCTTCAATCCTCAGAAAATCATCCTCTTCCCTTCCCACAGTTTGTAACATTACTCGCCAGGTTTCTCTATCAGCTTCTTGCCACTGTTGGCTTTTTAAATAATCTTCAAGTTGTCTACAGCGCACATCTAGAATATCAGAAATCAAGTCTCGATCAACTTGCCGAGAATATTCCCTCCAGCAGTTATAAGCAAGATCCCCTGCTTTTTGACTGCCATCCTCCAATAACTTATAAACAAACTGACTAAAATGGGCAGGCTTTAATTGTGCCGTATAAAGAATAATCGTTTCTCTCCACCAAGACTTATCCCAGTTTTCTCTCAATAAATCTTCCTGTCGTTTTTCCTTAATTTCAACCGCAGCTAAATATCCCTGAAAACTCAAATGAGCAAATTCATAATCCCAATCACGCTTAACCAATAATTCGCTCACTTCTTCAATTTTCTGCAAAAAGTCTTTCGGGGCGATCGCCTCACCCAAATTACTAATATAAGTCTTCAATTGTGACAGAAGCTCTTTTTTATCAATTTGAGACTGATTAGATTTGACCATATACAGAGCTAATTCTTGTAAAATCTTTTGGCCATCCTCACCGTCTAGCAACATATCAATTTTTTTCACCAGAGGGCGATCGCCAAGCTGCATCCGGCATATTTCTGCATATAAATCTATTCTACGTTTAGGTAATTTTTCACCAGAATAATAACTGTGCAACTTGACAATAATATTAAGTAATAGAGGATTTTTGGATAAATCGCTCAATTCCGAACTTTCTTGTAACTGAGCAACCAAATTACTTGCTTGTCGATCTGCTTCCTGCTTAACTGACGGATTATTCGGTGCCACACTCTTATGACGTTCTATACTCAAATACCAACTCCGAATAAATCTTTCTTGTTGCAATTCACTCAGAGGCTGAACAAATAGAGAATTAAGTTTGCTATCTCTTACATAATTACGATATCCACTAGGCCGAGAAGTGAGAATAAAAAAACATGAATCATAATCTTTGATAGCTTTTTTTATCCACTCCATCACCGAGTCTCGCCATTCCTCTTTCACCTCATCAAGTCCATCCAACATCACCAGCATTTGACCTGCCTGAAGTTGATTTTTCACCCACTTAGGCGGTAACTTCAGAGTTTTTCGTTTTGGCAAATTGGGGATGTGAAACTTTTCAATCAAAGAAGGTAAATCTATTTGTTGACCATCAGCAGTTGAGATGATTTTGCTTTGCCACTGTCGCAAATAAAGTAAAACAGGAATTAAATCAGGAGCATTGCCAATATTTCTAGTTTTGCTCGTGTAAGTATAAGTAATGTGGCGTAGTAGAGTTGTTTTTCCGTAACCTCCCCATGCTTGAATTACTAAATGACGGTATCCAGGGTTTCTTTTCCCCTTGCTTAGAACATCCCAAATTTTCAAACCTTCATCTTTTTGGAGTCTCTCAATAATCTCCTTATCCCATTTGAACCCAGGAAGTCCTGGTAAATCTTCACCTTCAGCTCCTCGAAAAAAATCACCACTCAAACCTAACGGTACAAACACATCTTTTAGTAATGGTTTGAAGGTTTTGGCCACACCTTCAGTTGTATAATGGAGGCAGTCATTTTTTTGATATTGCAAATATTTATTTTTTGTCCCAGCTAGCTGCCAACGCATAGTTTCATCTAACTTGTTGAGGAATGTCATTAGAGAGTTAGCATCATTTTTGCCTCGTTCCTGATAAACTGCTCCAAGTTGTGTGAGAAAACCTTCGGTATACCTTGCCCAAACAACAGTGGCGATGGTAACAGGGAAAGTAATCAAAGCTTTAACCCATTCTTGGTTGAGCAAAAAGGAGAGTAGTAAACCACCACTTCCCCCCAATGGCATCCACTGGATAAAAGCCTGGGTTGTACCAGATACAAATTTTTGAGCAATTTTGCGTTCTGTTTCTACAGAAGGGGTTTGTGGTTGAGGAGGTTGCTGAGTATCGTTTTGTTTCTCGTCGTCAGACATTCTGATTGTTATTCTTTATATCTACATCTTTATATCTACAACTTCATAATGGATTATGCGTTTTCCCAAACCAGATTTGAATGCCCACCCTTTTTCAGTTATCAGTTATCGGTTATCAGTTATCAGTACTAATTTAATGAGACTTGATATGAACCCTAAAATTAGAGACAAAATTGAAAAAGTCATCGTCCTAAAAAAAGAGCCACTATTTTCCCATAATACTTATCTAATATGAAAATAAAACAACTTTTTCTGGTTGTCAAGAGGCGATCGCTCAATTGCTCTAAATTTTGATTACCCCTGTGCTGGAAATTTCCAAATATACTCTTTTTATTCCTGACCCTTGATTCTGATTTTTCCTCGTCCTAAAAAAAGAGCCACTATTTTCCCATAATACTTATCTAATATGAAAATAAAACAACTTTTTCTGGTTGTCAAGAGGCGATCGCTCAATTGCTCTAAATTTTGATTACCCCTGTGCTGGAAATTTCCAAATATACTCTTTTTATTCCTGACCCTTGATTCTGATTTTTCCTCGTCCTAAAAAAAGAGCCACTATTTTCCCATAATACTTATCTAATATGAAAATAAAACAACTTTTTCTGGTTGTCAAGAGGCGATCGCTTGATTAGTCTTCCAGCAAATCAAGAAAATTTCTCCTAAATTCTAAATTCTGAATTCTGAATTCTAAATTCATCAAGCAATACTCCCTCTCTTCCGAGTCTCCTTATAATCTGAATTCTGAATTCTAAATTCATCAAGCAATACTCCCTCTCTTCCGAGTCTCCTTATAAGAAGTTCCCACATTTTTCAAACCAGCCTTAATCATTTCCTGCTCCAATAAAGCAAAGAAACTTGCCCGATCGCCTCCCCGAACCACCGCCTGATTATGAGCTTCTGCCAATACCACCGGATAACCATAACCTTTTTGTACTTGAGCCAACATCATTCCTAACACTAACTCCAACATTTCTTCATCCTCAGCCACCCATTCCGGTATATCAATTCTGGCAACTTCCGTACCGACATTTACATAACAAAAATAGATAATATTATCTCCATATAAATCCAAAATTCTAGCCGAAGATTGCCATAAAGGACTTCTTTGCCCTGGTTGTAATATCGAACCCCAAAATACCACATCTCGCAAAGGTTCAAATGACTGACAAGGAGCTTTTTCCGTAAAACCAAATCCGCCTAAACCAACATTCGGACAATTACTAACACAGTCAGGTTCATCATAAATACAAGCTTTTAATCGCAAAAAAGATAAACTTTCACTACTCCGAGAAGCACTCAAATAACCAATCAAAGGAATACCCGCTAATTTTAATTTATTCCAAGCATCTAAAATCGGATTTAAAACTCTATCCCGTGCTTCAGAAGGCAAAGATTCCAAGAACCAATAAATCAGAGAACCATCAACCATTGCTAATATTGGGGAATCTAAATTATCCGAATTATTTTTCCTCCATTCACAACCCAATTCTGCCAAAACCAAAGCCTCAGAAATAGTCCGTCGATAACCCATCCATTCTTCAGTTTTAATTCCCCATTGTCGAGAAATATAAAGGTCATCTGCTTGATAAAAAATTTCTGGAATACTATCTAAAAGTGGATAAATACTTTCACCATAATTCAACATTACTCGCCCAATATTTAACAAATAACAATAAGCAATTTCATGGTGACTTGGTGCTATTTGAGAACCGTCCGTAGCAAAGACTGTATGATTTTTTGGAGGAGGATGAATTTGGGGATAAGTATCCAAAGATTCTATAGGAATAGCAGGACTAAAAAGTATGCGATCGCTCCAACTTTCTTCTAATTCTAATAATTCTTCTTGTTCATTTTTTGCCTCTTCTAGTAATTGTTGAGCTATTTCCAATCTATTTTGTGCTGCCATTGCTTCTGCTGTGAGATGTTGGCTCATCCCTTGCATTTGTTTCGCTAGTTTTGTTAGGTCTAGCATAGTTTTAATTTCCTAATTTTTAGAGTTAATTAATAAGGAAGAAGGAAGAGGGAAGAAGGAAGAAGGAAGAAGGAAAGAATCAATAGTGACATTGTAGGTCTAGCATAGTTTTTATTTCCTAATTTTAGAGTTAATTAATAAGGAAGAAGGAAGAGGGAAGAAGGAAGAAGGAAGAGGAAAGAAGATAATAATTAAGAAAAAATCAATAGTAAAATTGAAGTATAAAAGGTAAAAATAATAGATATAGCTATCTGAAATTAATTGCATAAGTTCTTTTTAAGAATCTCTGTTAGAGATATATCCTACATCTTTGTTGTAGCATTCTTTTTTCAAGCTGGTATTAGAATTTAATAACTTGTTCATTTCAGTTAGTCAGTTATCAGTATCTCTCCAGAAAAGAGGGAGTAGGGAGTAGGGAGCACGGAGAAAAAATAGATAAATAAGAGTTGGATAATTGATTTGATTTTTTATTATTGGAAATGTCTAATTTAGGATTGTTATACTATTTCTCAAATTTACAGCATATTCTAAGTATATGAAATACAGAGATTGACAATCAAATTTTTGTAGTGCGGGCATCTTGCCCGCAATTGGTGTACCTGACTAAAGTGGAATCTGCTTTCATTAATTGATAATTACCTCTGGTTAAAAACGAGAGGATTGAATATAAGGAAATATTACTTCTTTTTTTCCCCTTGAAAGGGGAGGCTTTGAACCGGAATTATTTAATTATTTAATTATTTAATTATTAATTCTTCGGTAAATTTTTTCCTAACCTTTAAGCAGTCTTCCTCTTCCTTCCTTTTTCCTTCTTTCCTCAAACTTTCTATGTAGAAAATTATGACAAAACTGAGCAGGATAATACTATTCAAATTTAAGTTTTTTCCTAACCTTTAATCGGTCTTCCTCTTCCTTCTTCCTTCCTTCTTAACTTCTTCCCTTCTTCCTTCTTCCTTCTTCCTTCTTTCCATGAGGTCTTCCTCTTCCTTCCTTCTTAACTTCTTCCTTCTTCCCTCTTCCTTCTTGCTTCTTTCCATAGGGAAAAATCCTGGCAAAACTGAGTAGAAGATAATAAATAAATAGGTGGATGTTGAGTTACAGAATCTCGTTCTTTTTGAGTATTGTAACCCCAATTTGCTAAAAATAATTCTACTTCTTTTAAATCTGATTGTTTTTGTATAGATAGTAAAGTTTTCAATCTATCTTCAACAAACCAAATAATTGTGCCTGCTCCTGATGCTGCTAATAACATTCTCAGAGTTTCATATTTAGGACGTTTACATTCTTTGCCAATAATATCCGTTTCAGGTAAATTCACACCTTGTTTTTGCAGGAGCGATCGTACAAACCGCCCCTCTTTAGTTGTCACAATAACTGGTTTAACCTCTGATAATATCAACTGCTTTAATTTTTCCACTACTCCTGGATAAAACTCATGTAAAGATAACCATCCTTCTAAATCTTTTGCTATCCATTCATCTCTAGTAGTATCTAAACAACTACCAATTTCCCCTGGATTTTTATTCTCTTCAGTCACAATTTTCGTAGCGATCGCTTGCCATTCCTGTAAAATTTTTTCTTCTTCAATACCTAATATTAATGCCCGAATCAAAACAGGCATTTCCCAACCAATTTCAATTACCGGACGTAATCGATAAAACTGTTCTGCTACATCATTATTTGGTCTTTGTTCTAATGGTTGCCAAATTTGACAGTAGGTGCGCCAGGCCGTTTGAAAATATTCAACCAGTCCATTGCATAAAACGCCATCAAAGTCAAGAGCTAGAAGAGTAGGAATTGTTGTTTGCATAGTTTAGCTGCTTAAATCAAAAGTTAAAAATTAAAAGTCAAAAGTAAGACCGCTTCATCGCTGTTACCTACCCTACATAGATTGTATCGTCAACTTCAGGCCGATTAAACCTAAAACCCTGAACCGACAACCTTCCTTGGTAGTCCTGCATGGTAATGGTAACAATATATATTTTTTAATTTCTCCTACACTCTCTATCCCCCCAGGACTAATTCTTTGTCGTCAGAGAATATTCATAAGAAATACATTTAATTCTGCAAATATACAAATATCCCCAAATTCCCCTCCCAGGAGGGGTTAGGGGTGGGTCTCCACACTCTGCTTTTTTCAGTAAACCCTGGTCTAGGAAAAACTTCTGAGATGTTGCATTTTTTAACAAAACTATGTTTTTTACTTTAACTATGGTTACAATAACTACAGGTTTATTAAAATTTTAGAATTAAATCACCAAAAAGGACCAATAACAAAAATTGCTGGTTCTGATTATTAATTGATCAACCAATTTAATAATCGAGATGTAAAAATTATGAGCATTAATGGAAGTATGACAGAAACTAAAAAAACTACCGATACTAGCAGTAAATCTAATACTCAAAGTAATCAGCCGACAAAATTGGCTCAAGAGTCTCAACAGCGTACCACTTTACAAGTCGAGACCAAACCAGTCCAAGAAAAACAAGCACAAAAGTCTCAAGTATCTGGAAAATTAGCCTTGCCTGGAAATCGTCCTATTGGGACAACTCATCTTCAGTATACTCACACAATTGCTAATCGCCCGATAGTTTCAAGTGGTCTTGAAGTTGACCATACCATATCTGCTTCTGGAATTCGTCCAGTAGCAGTTAGTGAATTAGAATTTCATAGTACTATTAATGCTTCTGGAGTTCGCCCTATTGGCACAACTCATCTAGAAGTTACTCAAACTTTGATGAATCGTCCAGTTGCTTCTAATCAGATTGATAGTGAAGGTTTGATGGGTTTTTTAGATTAAAATTTAATCATTTTCTACTAATTTAGAAAGTGTGTCTCTAGATTATCAATTAGGTTTGTTTGTCAAAATTTAGATTATTTTGGCAAACTATAATTAATAATGAATAATTAATAATGAATAATTAATAATTACCGAAAAATTGTGGGTATGCGCCTCCCCTTTTAAAGGGATAAACAGCGGTCGATCTTGAGAGCTTTCCGTAGGATGGGATGGCGAGAATATCTAGCCATATCCATGATACCAAGAGAAAAGAGAATATTCCTGATGTTAAACTTTCTTATTGCAGGAGGTACTGTTAACGTAGCTCCGAACTAGGAGACTAACTGAAGTCCACAGTTTTTCCCCAGGAGACTAAGTGATAACTGAAATGACCTCTCCTTAAAGCAGATAGGATTGACAAAAAGCATTTTTTTTGTTGATTTATTCTTGAAATAAGATGCTTGAAAGCTTAGATTATTCGTTTAATCTTATAAAGATGTGCTAATTTTTTTTTGTAGAATAATTATATTAAATAATTTTTATCAAAAATTTTATTGATTGCCATAATTTTGTTTTCTACTATTCTCCCTCTACTGCATAGAATTCTAAACTTTATATCTAGTAAAACTGAGAAAGACTATGTCTATGATTTAATTTAAACAGTCTTATAATCTTTTGTAAAAAATCCAGAATTTATAGATAGAAAATCAGAAAGCCTTATCTCTACCCCTAGTTAATATTTTTCGTAATTTCTAGATTTTCTCCATAACTCAAACAGCACTACTATATATTGTATATATTCATAATTTTAAAAGTCGTTAAATTGAGGACTATGAGTAATTATTCTACTAGATTTAATCCATATAACTTGAAAGTTTTATATTTCATAGCAATATTCAGTATAGTTATTGCAATTAGTGGTTGTACTTCCTCCGCTCAATCAAGCGATACTCAAGTAAATTCAGAATTAGAAAAACAAGTATTGCAGATTATTCGTAATAATCCAGAAGCAATTATCGAATCAGTACAAGCTTACCAACAACAACAACAGCAACAACAACAAGCTAGTAACCAGGAAGTATTAAAACAGTATAAAACCAATCCTCAAGCAAAAATTGGTAATTCTCCAACTTTAGGTTCTACCGAACAAAAAATCGTGCTGTTTGAATTCTCAGATTTTCAATGTCCTTTCTGCTCCAGAGTGCAAGGAAATCTTAAAGAATTTATGGATAAACATCAAGATAGAGTAACTTTAGTATTTAAACATTTACCTCTAGTAAGAATTCACCCTCAAGCAATTCCAGCAGCAAGAGCATCTTGGGCAGCTCAACAACAAGGTAAATTTTGGGAATATCACGATGCTTTATTTGAACAACAAGACCAATTAGGTGAAGAGTTATATGTAGAAATTGCTAATAACTTGAATTTAGATATCGAGAAGTTTAATAGCGATCGCCAATCTCAGGAAGCAATTAATTCAATTCAAGAAGATATTCAACTAGCTCAAGAAATTGGTGCTTCTGGTACACCTTTCTTTGTGATGAATGGAGAAACTTTTTCTGGTGCAGTAAAACTGTCTGATATGGAGAAATTTTTGGCTAAAGTTAGTGAATAAATGAAGGAAGAAGGAAGAAGGAAGAAGGAAGAAGGGAAAGTTGGATAGGCATAGCTAACGGCAAAATGTTATATATATACCGTATAGACTGTGTAGTATTAAACCCATAATGGAAAAGATAATCCGTAAGCATTCAGCGGTCAGCTATCAGCTATCAGCTATGAGTTATTAGCTCATAATTGTACCGAAGGAGGAATTAGTCTTCAAGGAGAATTAAAAGTTATGTTTGCTTCTGCATATTGTGGTTTAAAGCCTCCCCTTTTAAGGGGATAAATAAACAAAAATTTTCCTTTTATTCAATCCTATCCTTTTTTAGGAAGAGGTAATTGTCAATTATCAATTATTGAACTGTTGCCTAAAAGCGATAAATTTTTGGCTTTATTCATGTATTGAGATGACCCGATTTTCTGTTCTTTTTTCCCTACTAAAGTTAATCAATAAATCAATAGTAAAAAAAGTTAAAAATAGATATACAATCCATTTTTAACTTTTATAGTTTTTTATTAAATTCTATTGTTATTAAACAGTAGCTAATTCAGGTTCAGGAACAGGACGCTTACTATTACGAATACCATTAATTGCCTCCGCATAATCATCAGCTTTAAACACAGCAGAACCTGCAACAATAGCATTAGCACCAGCTTCCAACACCTGCCAAGTATTATTAGTCTTAAGGCCACCATCAACTTGAATCCAAGGATCGAGTCCTCGTTCATCACACATTTCACGAAGCTTACGAATCTTAGATACTACTCCAGGAATAAAACTCTGGCCTCCAAAACCAGGGTTGACACTCATAATCAACACCAAGTCACACAAATCTAAAGTATATTCAATTAATTCTAATGGTGTAGAAGGATTAAGAACTACACCAGCTTGCTTACCCAATTCCTTAATTTGGCCTAGAGTACGGTGTAAATGGGGTGAAGCATTATGTTCAGCATGAACAGATATAATATCTGCACCCGCTTTAGCAAAATCTTCAACATATTTCTCTGGCTCCACAATCATTAAGTGGACATCAAGAGGTTTTTGAGTCACAGGGCGAAGTGCTTGTACGATTAATGGACCGATAGTAATGTTAGGTACAAAACGGCCATCCATAACATCAACGTGAATCCAGTCAGCACCAGCTTGGTCTACAGCTCGGACTTCATCTCCTAGACGGCTAAAATCTGCTGATAATATAGATGGGGAAATAACAATAGGTTTTTTCTGCATAGTGGTCATAAGGGTAAATGTTCTCCTGCTATTCTCTCTTGCTGTAAATTTTAACACTAATTTAATATTTTATTGTCAAAATAGATATGTAGTGTGGAAATTTGAGACCTGAGTGAAAATTAAATGTTTAATGGAAAAGGAAATAAGGAGCAGGGAAAAGTAGAAAATTTGACGATTTTACTAAAGTTCTTGGCAGTCAAAAAATTTGACAACTTCGTTTGATAATTCATCTCATCTGGAAAGGTTGTATATTGAATTATTCTTGGAGCAAGCAATTTTGATTGAGGAGTATTGTCATACAACCTTTGTCAGAATTAAAAAAAATATTGGCAATTTATTTATTTTCAGTTTAACGAAAATTGTCAAAAAAAATATTATCTATGTATAGCTTTCACAGGATAATTATAGTTTTGGTAGCTTAATAAAAAGTATTTTTGAGAAAATAAATAGGGTTTGCGCTCAAAAAGTTTTATGGGTGAGGGTCATTTCAGTTATCAGTTATCAGTTATCAGTTATCAGTTATCAGTACCGACCGCTAAAGCCGGAGAAAACGAAAATACGCTCATTGAATATTTTTTCATCCCCCTAAAAGGGGGAGGCTTTAAACCCAATTTTTCGGTAGGAGTCAGAAGTCAGGAGGAGCGAATCAGGAGAAATGGGAATTATAGAGGAGGAAGAATAGTCCTTTTAATTTTCTGCGCAACTGTTGCCTAAAATGCTAATTTTTTGAACCTAAGCAACCTAAAAGCTTAGACTTTTTTTAACTAAAAAAATCTCAAACCTTTATCTGTCAATGCTTTTAAATTAATTCGGTAAACCCTAAATAATAAATATATGTATAATAGACATCTCCTATCCTAAAATTTAAAATAAAATCAATTATTATCCATAAATTGTCAATTAGGGCTTGCCGATTAAATATCAAAACACTCTTTTGATAAAGATAAGTGCCTTTAAAGGATTGAAAAAATTGTCTGGTTTTCAGTTAAAAACCCTCAAAAACTTAGCAGAAAAGGCAGAAAAATCACTCTGACAAATATATCCGACTATCTCCTAATTAATTCCCCTATTCCCCTACTCCTGAAAAATACTTTTAAGAGCATTCCCCAATTATTTCTCCCTGTTCCCTGTTCCCTCTTTTCTGGAGATTTATAATATCAAATCTCATTAATTAGTCAAGGGTAAAAATGTTCTTCTCTCTAGGCAAGAATATTTTTTCGGTCTGAATGCTGCGCAAACAAATTTCCCCTTGTTCCTTACTCCCTACAGACCTTGGATGCAACATCCCCACTACTCTCTAAATTTTTTTTATTGGGTTTATTTAAAAAGACATGATATAACAAGATTTGGATTTGGTGAACTTCTTCTGAAAAAAAATATTGCTAGAATCTGAAAAAATTTAATGATAGAAATGCTGTTCAATAATGGATAATTGATAATGGATAATTGATAATGGATAATTGATAATTACCTCTCCCTAAAACGGATAGGATTGAATAAAAGGAAAAAATCTATTCTCTTGGTCGATTGGATATGGCTAGGTTTCCTCAGCATCCCACCCTTCGGGAAGCTGCGCTAACGACCGCTTTTTTCCCCTTGAAAGGGGAGGCTTTAAACCTAAATTATTTAATTATTTAATTATTAATTCTTCGGTAAAAATTGAACTTTTACTAATAATCTAAACAACAAAAATGAGAAATACTGAAAAACTAGAAAATTCAGAAATAAAGCGTCTACAACTATTTTTATTAGTTACCCCAATATTAGGTTTATTCCCCGCAATATGGATTTTGTCTCGTCAAAACGGTAGTCTACAACATAGAGCAGTCAGCAAATTAGTCATTACCTTAACAATGATATGGCTATTGGGTAATATTTTATTGCAAGTAGGAGTCGAAGTTGGGGAATCTGGGACTATCACACTGTTATTAATAAATAGCCTGCTAACTACTAGCTACTTCATCATAAGTTTAGGGCTAATGGTTCGTATTTGGAAAAGACAACCATTATGGCTACCAGGAATTAGCCGGATAGCAGAAAAAGTG
Organism: Cyanobacteriota bacterium; assembly: GCA_034190295.1. GTDB lineage: Bacteria > Cyanobacteriota > Cyanobacteriia > Cyanobacteriales > Microcoleaceae > Okeania. The sequence continues at coordinate 18,712 of JAXHSW010000050.1, forward strand.
GTAGGTAAACATTTATGATAGTCGAAGATTATATTAAAGTATTGAAGATTTTAATTTTCAATAGAATTTTTCTGACAATAAACGTTATTTTGATATTTAGTGTGTGAGGAAGCCAGTGTCCGCTAATAAATTTTTACATTCAACCTCAAGAAAATATTCAACAAAAGAACATCTACAGAGACAACCTACCCAATTTGGTCCAGGACGTTGGTTTGGTTTGGGCCTAGGTTTAGCTGGAGTGGCAATGATATCTGCAACAGCAGGCGCTCTCTTAGCCGTATCTCTTTCGAGCACCCCACTAATGCAACAAAAGCTCTCTCCAGAAGAAGCAGCAGTATTTTCTCAACAAGACCTGGCCAAAAGTAATATGAGATTGCCAGAGTTAACCCGACCTGTAAATATATTGTTATTGGGAATAAAAGTATTAACGTCAGATTTAGAAGAATATCCCCATTATAGTAAAGATGTAGGATATCACGCTTTGGTTAATTCTTTTAAAGGATTATCTGATACGATGCTTTTAGTAAGGTTCGACCCTAAAAATCAGAAGTTAACTTTGCTTTCTATTCCTAGAGATACTCGGACTTATGTAGAAGATCGAGGCTTAACCAAGATTAATGCTGCGAACTATTATGGAGGACCTGCTAAAAGTGCCAAAGCTGTGAGTGAACTTCTTGGTGGGGTAGGAATTGACCGTTATATTCGAGTTAATGTACAAGGAGTAGAAAAATTAATAGATGCTCTTGGGGGTGTCACAGTTAATGTGCCTACAGACATGAAGTATCAAGATGATAGTCAACATTTGTATATTAATCTCAAAGCAGGCGAACAACATCTCGATGGCGATGGGGTTCTACAATTTTTGAGATTCCGCTACGATAATTTAGGGGATATTGGGCGAGTGCAACGACAGCAACTTCTGATGCGAGCATTTATGGAACAGTCGGTTAATGTCAAAACTTTGTCACGACTACCAAAAATTCTTTCGGTAATTCAGTCTCATATTGATACAAATTTGAGTGTTGAGGAATTAGTTGCTTTGATGAATTTTGCTGCTAAAACTGAACGCTCTAATGTGCAGATGTTGATGGTACCTGGTGAGTTTAGCAACCCTGAAAAGTATAATGCTAGTTACTGGTTGCCCGATCTGACAACTCTAGATACGATGATTGCTAAACACTTTGATTTTGGTTACGATCGCGAACAATTAGAAAATTATGAGTCTTCTTCTTATATTAGAGTAGCAATTCAAGATAGTACAGATGATTGGGACTCTGTTGATGAGTTAGTAAATTCCCTAAATGATGCTGGTTATTGGAATGTCAAAGTGGCTAAACCTTGGAATTCTCCTTTGGAGGTGACTCGAATTATTGCTCAGAAAGGAGATATTCAAGCTGCACAGGAAGTTCAAAAGTCTCTAGGTTTTGGAGAAGTTTTTGTAGAAAGTACGGGGTCTTTAAGGTCAGATGTGACTATTCAGTTAGGAAAAGATTGGTTATCAATTCAGGATGAATCTCAAAATTTACGAAACTGGTAGTACCAAAAGTCAAATTTTGCATTCAGGGCGCTATACTTACAGAAAGGGAGTAGGGGAGTGGGGGAGTAGGGGAGTAAGGGAGTAAGGGAGTAGGGGAGTAGGGGAGTAGGGGAGATTTAAGGCTTGAAGTAATTATAGAATTATAGACATATTATATATAATATATAACCGGATGCTATATGAGAAGCTAGCTAGATGCACCTGGTAGTACACTCCTTTCAGAGAAGAGGGAATAGAGATTAATATTGAACTTTACCGAATAATTAAGGTAAAAATGCTCTTATGAGCAAGGAGAAACAATGAATTAATTTTCCTTTTATTCAATCAATTCCGTTTTTAGGGAGAGGTAATTATCAATTATCCATTATCCATTATTGAACTCACCATCTTAAAAAGTGCTGTAGTATTATGCTTACCCTAACAAAGTTTTCTGGGCTTTGTCGATCTTATATATAGATATCTATATCTCCAAAAAAGAGGAAATAGGAGATAGGGAACTGGAAGGAGAAATAATTGATTTTCTTTTTGATTTTTACCTTAATTATTCGGTAAAAATCCTCTCATAAGCAAGGAGAAACAATGAATTAATTTTCCTTTTATTCAATCAATTCCGTTTTAGGCAGAGGTAATTATCAATTATCCATTATCAATTATCCATTATTGAACAGATGTCTAATAAAGATAGCTGAAAGAAACAACTCTCCCTAATCGTAGAAAATTATACGCATTTTCGACAGTATAAATTGCCAAAAACTATCTGATAAGTTTTAATAATATACCTTAGCTCAGTAAAACTATATTCTGATTCCGATCTTTTTTGAATTTAAGTGAAAAAAATAGATTTTCAAATTTGCAAATCTAGTTATTGGGTTAGATAACTTTTACGAGTAAAAAGTAAAATTAATATACAACCAACCTTCAATAACCAAGGAATAACGTTGAAAAACCATATTAATCCAATGAATCCGATACAGGGTGCAACCAAGCGAGGAATTCCATCCAGAGTTCTAACATCAGAATTGAGACTGACAAAAATAGCTAGACAAGAAATACTTAAAGGAATTATATAGTTTAGATTCATGGTATTTATGAGTGAGTGGTTTACATAAAGTGAGTGATTTAGATAAATAGTATAGCTAAAGATCGAATAATTTCCCATATTCTAAATTTATTATCTAGCGATGAAGAATTGGACTGATAATATTTACTTCGATTCATTATAATCCCTAACTATAAAAGCTTCATTCTATTTCATTAAAATTGGGAAAAAATTTTCGGTCGGGATTGCCAACAAAACATAATTCGTGCAAAAATATAGGTATATCTGCCATTCTCAGATTTAATTTGGGATTGGATAATTTAAAAGAACAGTGAAATTACGGAAAAGTTTTGCTGCCTCAGTAGAAACACGGAGGCTGACAAATTACCAAATGTTTTATGTAAAATTTTAGTTCCTCAACTAAAAAAGTAAAAGCAGAAACTTATCAATATTTATTCATCATTAAACAAATGAATTCCTGAATTATTTCAGGAATATGAGCAATTACAGAAACTAAAGCAGTTAATTTCAGTTATTCAAGATAAATTACTAAAAGTTTTTAACCATGTTAGGTAAATTTTTCCACAAACCAGAAGCAGAAAATAGCGATCGCGTCCCTCCCGGTCAACACTTAGCTAAAGGATTTCCCGTACTAACTTATGGCGAAACCCCTAATATCGGTACAGATACATGGGAGTTGAAAATATGGGGTCTGGCTAAACCATTAACCTTGACTTGGTCAGACTTAATGGCCATGCCACAAAGTAACTTCACAGCAGATTTTCATTGTGTAACTCGCTGGTCAAAACTAGATGTTCAGTGGACAGGTGTAAAAGTTACAGATTTGATGAGTCATCTAGAAGTCGATCCTAAAGCTGTCCATATTATGGAACATTGTTATGGAGGCTACACTACTAATATTTCTCTGACGGACTTTCTCAGAGAAGAAAATTTCTTTGCCCACACTTTATTTGGTGAGCCATTACCAGCAGATCATGGTGGCCCTGTGCGATTGGTAGTTCCTCACCTCTATGCTTGGAAAAGTGCCAAATGGATTAATGGATTAGAATTTATCGAGGATGAAGAATTAGGTTTCTGGGAGCGGAATGGCTATCACACAAGAGGTGAACCTTGGGCTGAAGAGCGTTATAGTAGTTCTGGTTTTTAAGTATATTTTTTGCTAAAGTTAGCTTGGTATTATGAATCACTGTTTGTGACAATCCCGCGCTGTAATTTTTAATTCAGCGCCCGGAGTATGTTAATTTAGGCGATCGCTACATGGAAGAAGGAAGAAGGAAGAATAAAAGACCGAAGTTGGAAAAATCTGACGTTGTCTGAATCAGGACTTACGCAAATTAACCTTTAAAACGCTATATGTATGGTTCAATAATTGATAATTGATAATGGATAATTGATAATTACCTCTCCCTAAAAACGGATAGGATTGAATAAAAGGAAAAAATTTATTTTTTTCCCCCTGAAAGGGGAGGCTTCAAGGCGCGAATTATTTAATTATTTATTTAATTATTTAATTATTTAATTCTTCGGTAAATTGCATTCCTACTCAGTAGATTTAGTGTCTGTGCGTAAGTCCTGTGAATTTTAAGCATTTGATCTGTCCGCTAAAAAAGTTTCATTGCTGTGAGCTGAAAATTCGTTTTTGTATCATGTCCGCTGATAGCACTTTTGACATAGCATAGATAGACTAAAGTTAGTACGGGCAACTCAAAAGGATTTTTCTAAGACCTACGGACGTTCTATACAACGTCCCTACCCAAAAATAATTTTGTGGTCTACCTAAATTAAAAGCGCTGTATTTCTCCCTGTTCGCTGTTCCCTATGTATGGAGGGGATGTCTATTGGGAACGAGTCATTTTATATCAAATCCGGTTGAATACTTATCTTATGTTTGGGGGTGGGGAGTTGGTTCGTGTGGGGAGAAGGAGAGGTTGATATCAAATCCGGTTGAATACTTATCTTATGTTTGGGGGTGGGGAGTTGGTTCGTGTGGGTCCAAGGGGAGGTTGAGAGATTGAAGGCAAGAAAGTGTGGATAGAATTACAAACACAGGACTTACGCATGCAGACGAAATTATACGCCACCTGTAGGGGTAAATTGCATTCCTACTCACTAGATGTGGTGCCTCTGCGTAAGTCCTGAAACATATACTGTATAACCGGATTCTATATTAGAAGTTCAAATCAGAAGAAAGAATAAAAAAACCGAAACAATGACAGTATGTAGCTTATAGGATTGGAGATGTCTCCTTAATCTAAATTTAAAGTTTCTTTTTTGTAATCTTAATACATGATAATTGATATAATATTTTCTTAGATATTCAAAAACACTAACTAGATTACATAGACAACGCATTAAAGATGTTTTGGATTTATCCTGAGAAAAAATATAATCAAATTCCATTCAGTTGTTACGATGGTAGTGAGTCAAGTCATTTTTGCCAAAAAGGTGAAAATTGGGGAGCTTTTACAACACAAGAGTGTGACTTGATTATCTCATTTTCACAAAATTTATTCAAGGAAAAAAGTCATCGGTTTGAAGGTCTTCAGCAGAACTATCGTCAAGCTAATGCTTGGGAAATATCTCAAACTGAAGCAACCAATTGGCTTTGGCAACGATTAATTAATAATCTTATAACTGCAAATAATCGTTGGTGGAACTATGATCTTGTGGGAATTATAGAGCCTCTACAACTCCTCTGTTATGACAGCACAAATAATAATAATAATCAGATTAAAGATAATTGTGATTTACATATAGACAATGAATATCCTTTCTCTTGTCGGAAAATTTCTTTTTCTGTAGAATTATCCGATCCCAAGATTTATGAGGGCGCAAAACTAAATTTGTATCTACAAGAAAATCCCCCAATATTACCTAGAAATAGAGGAACAATGATTATGTTCCCTTCATTTCTGTTGCATGAAGTAACGCCTATTGTTGAAGGTAAAAGATGGGAACTTATTGGTTGGATTAGTGGTCCTCAGTTCCGATAGTTTGCCAAAATAAATAGTTTTCATAAAGTAGGATTGAGAAAATATGGTTTGGATTTCTCCTGAGCAAAAGTATCGTCAAATTACATACGCTTGCTATGATGCTTCTCAAAAAGAACATTTCTGTAAACCAGGTGAAAACTGGGGTGCTTTAACAGAAAAAGAGTGTGACTGGGTTATTTCTTTATCAAGACAAATAAAGCCATCAAGGCCAACTGTAGATGGAAAATTGAAACCAGAGTTTCGTCAAGTAAAAGTCTGGGGTGTGAATTATTCTGAATCAACGAGATGGCTATGGGAAAGGTTAACTAATAGCGTTAAATATGCCAATAGTAAGTGGTGGAATTATGATATTTACGGTATTATTGATTCCTTACAACTTTTATGTTACGAAGCTAGTAACAATCAGCAAAATATTCAGGATCATTATAATAAACATCTAGATCATGGGGAGATTTATTATTATCGCAAAATTTCTATCTCGATCCAACTTTCCAATCCTCAAAATTATGAAGGTTCAGAATTGAAGTTGTATACGAACAGAGAACCAGAAAAATTGCCAAAAGAAAGAGGAACAATGGTTTTGTTTCCTTCTACGATACTCCATGAAGTAACACCTATTACTCAAGGTAAGAGATGGGCACTTGTTTGTTGGGTGGGCGGTCCTCAGTTTAGATAATTCTAGAAGTATTGAAGAAGAATAAGTTAGTTAGGGGAGAACTGGAGTGGGGGAGTGAGGGAGTAGGGGAGTAGGGGAGAACTGGAGTGGAAAAAACTGTGAGTAGGAAAGAAACTGAACTCCATCCTCTTTCTTTTAATTAGAGCTGAGGCGATCGTAGCTGACATCATTAGACCTAGGCGTGAAAAAGATATAGATTTTTGGTAGGAGTAGGCAGTAGGCAACAGGCAACAGACAACAGGTAAGATATTTTATGAAAAAAGCACTAAAAATGATTTTTTAGGGTTAATTTTTCTTTCCAAAACCTGCTCTAATTAAAAGGTTGATTTATTTTCTGGAGATGTCTATTAGGTAATTTGTCCCAATTTCAATCAAGACCATTACGGTTACAGGACTGCCACGACCTATAGTAGCTCACCTGAGAAAGAATTAATTGTGGTGATAATTCCCATCATTAGACATTTCCAATAATAAAAAATCAAATCAAATATCACACAGAAATTACCGAAAAATTGTGGGTATCCGCCTCCCCTTTGAAGGCAGGGTCAATTTATTGTCACGCTTAGAAAAAAGGAGGAGGGGGTGGGAAGTGTGGGAAGTGTGGGAAGTGTGGGAAGCACAGGATACCAAAAAGATATAGGGTTGTAAATATTCTCCCCAGGCAAAGAATTAGCCCTCCCCTTTGAAGGGGATAATAAATAAAAATTTTCATGATTAGTCAATCCTATCCGTTTTCACTATCGAGGTAATTATTAATTATTAATTATTCATTATTAATTGTTGAACGCATATTTCGGGCAAATGATGTACAAGGCGTCAATGGTAAAATTCTTGTAGCGTGGGCATTTTCCCCCCTAAATGTGTACCTCACGAACAGCGGGAAATGCTGTTAAAATATGTACGACGATATAGATATTCTCCCTCTAAACTTCTTCTTACCTTTACCGAAAAATTGTGGGTATGCGCCTCCCCTTTTAAGGGGATAATAAATAAAAATTTTCATGATTAGTCAATCCTATCCGTTTTAGGGAGAGGTAATTATCAATTATCAATTATCCATTATCAATTATCCATTATTGAAACCACCAATGACTAAAAACAATAAACCTAAGAACGATCGAGCATCTGCGGAAGTTACCTCTGAGTTGTCACCTTGGCTAACTCCACTAACTTACTTTTTGTCATGCTGTATATTAGTGCCATTTTATTTCAAAATAGAAATCATAGGTCAAGAAAATATACCAAAAACAGATGCAATTATTCTTGCACCTACTCACCGTTCTCGCTGGGACCCTATAATCATAGCTTATGCAGCAGGTTTGTTTGCTACTAACCGTAAACTTCGATATATGGTCTCTGAGGAACAAACACTAGGTCTTCAAGGTTGGTTTATTCGTCGCTTGGGTGGGTTTCCTGTCGATCGCGATAATCCTGGAATTTCTAGTATTCGCTATAGTGTTCAACTCCTAAAAAATGAGGAAATGTTGGTACTATTTCCTGAAGGAAAAATATATCCTGAAAATCACAAAATTTATCCTATTCAATCGGGAGTTTCTCGCATAGCACTACAAGCAATATCTAGCAAAAAGGAACTTAATCTAAAAATTATTCCTATTAGTATTTTATACGATAGTCCAGCTCCTCCACCTTGGCGGTGTGGCGTTAGGGTTAATATAGGTTCTCCTTTAGAAGTCAAAGATTATCTTGATTATTCTACAAAGCAAGCTGCGAAAATACTTACCGATAATATAGAACTTTCTATGACACAATTGCACAAAAAACATTAGTTTCAGTTAACCTCTAAAAGCAGCTAAAAATCTATATACATTATAGGTTTAAACTAAGGATTAAAAAATCAAAATTATAGTAATTGAAGTCTATTAAATAAGCTGAATTAATTAAATAAATATAATAGAAAAATTATCAGAAACAATCCTAATTGTATAGGCACCCTATCACTTCACAATGTAAGCATTCAGCCGTCAGCTATCAGCGCTTCAGCTATGAGTTATTAGCTCATTATCAGCTCAAAAGAGGAATTAGTCTCCAAGGAGAATTAAAATTTATAAAAAAAAATGTCTTCAGCTAACCTTAGTAATTTCTTGAATATCTTCATGCATCTGATAGCTGTTTGCTGATAGCTGAATGCTTACTTCACAATTAATAGTTAATAATTGGAAAATTCTGGTTTGAAGCCACCCCTGTTAAGGGAATAAAAGCGGTCAAGGGATGGAGAGGTTACCTAACCAGATCCAATCGACCAAGAGAATCAAAACAAAAATTTTCACGCTCCGCGTCAATCCCCTTCTTTTAAGAAGGAGTAATTATTAATTATTAATTGTTCATTGTTAATTGCTGAACTATAACATAATTTGTATATCTATATATTGGTATATATTAATCACTTAGATATATCAAATAAAGATAATTATTATAAATACTAAACTTAAGTAAATCTTAACTAGCTTTTCTGACAGTTTTATTGTAGAAGTTAATTATAGTTATTCGTAGCTAGATCGACATAGTAATATAGTCATGTAATTTTCACTATTAGCAGAAACAAGAATGAATGTTGAAAATTGCTCTACTCAACACTCAACTTAATCCTAGCAATGGACATTTACTCTGCTTACTCAGAACGAAGATGTAGAATTTTGTATAAGGAATCTAAACATTATGGTATCAACACCAGAAAAAATAGCTTCGATCAGTGCTTTTGGCCAGGCGCGTTCAACAATTGAAGGAACACCCCTGAGTTCTGATGAACTATACAAAATGCAAGCTTTTTGGCGTGCTTCTTGCTATTTAATGGTAGGGATGATTTATCTGAAAAAGAATCCTCTCCTACGGGAACCTCTAAAACCCGAACAAATTAAGAGCCGTATTTTGGGACACTGGGGGTCAAGTTCTGGTCAAGCCTTCATCTGGATACATCTCAACCGGATTATCAAAAAATTTGACCTCAATATGATTTTTATGTCCGGTCCAGGACATGGCGCACCAGGAGTCCTAGCTCCAACTTATTTGGAAGATACTTATTCAGAAGTCTATCCAGACAAAAGTCAAGATGAACCAGGTTTAGAAAAATTCTTCAAACAGTTCTCTTTTCCTGGTGGTATTGGTAGTCACTGTACGCCAGAAACTCCAGGTTCTATCCATGAAGGAGGTGAACTTGGTTATGTACTTTCTCATGCCACAGGTGCAATTCTGGATAATCCAGATTTAATTTGTGTACCAGTTGTGGGAGATGGTGAGTCTGAAACAGGACCTCTGGCTACATCTTGGCACTCTAACAAGTTTATTAATCCCATTACAGATGGTGCTATCTTACCAATTCTGCATCTAAATGGTTATAAGATTAACAACCCTACAATTTTAGCTAGAATCAGCCACGATGATTTAAGAAATCTATTTTTGGGTTATGGTTATCAACCATATTTTGTGGAAGGTTCCGATCCAGATAGTATGCACCAAGCAATGGCTGCAACCTTAGACCATTGTGTTCAAGAAATTAAAAATATTCAACAACAAGCCAGAACTTCTGGCAATACCGAGCTGCCACGCTGGCCGATGATTGTATTCCGGACACCTAAAGGATGGTCAGCTCCCTCAGAAATTGATGGACACAAAGTTGAGGGTTTCTGGCGGGCACACCAAGTACCGATGACTGATGTTGCTAAAAATTCAGAACATCTAAAAATTCTGGAAGAGTGGATGCGTAGCTACAAACCAGAAGAATTATTTGATGAAAATGGCAAATTTAAAGCGGAATTAAGAGAAATAGCTCCCTATGGTGCTCGTCGCATGAGTGCTAACCCTCATGCTAATGGTGGACTCCTCTGTAGAGCATTGAATATGCCTAAATTTCAGGATTATGGCATACAGATAGATAAACCTGGAACAATAGAGGTAGAAAATACTCGTCCTTTGGGTGTATTTCTCCGGGATGTCATGCGTAATAACATGACTAATTTCCGGGTGTTCGGACCTGATGAAAATACTTCCAATAAGCTGAATGCCATTTATGAAGTTAGTAAGAAGACTTGGATGGCGGAGTTTTTACCGGAAGATTTAGATGGTGGTGAGCTGGCACGAGATGGTCGCGTAATGGAAATGTTGAGCGAACATACCCTGGAAGGTTGGATGGAAGGATACATCTTGACCGGAAGGCACGTCTTTTTCTCAACTTATGAAGCTTTTGTTCATGTAATTGATTCGATGGTGGGTCAGCACGCTAAGTGGGTTGAGAAGTGCAATGAGCTGAGTTGGCGTGAAAAAATTCCTTCTCTTAATTTGTTGATTACTTCTACAGTTTGGCGACAAGACCACAATGGTTTTACTCACCAAGACCCGGGTTTCTTAGATGTGATTTCCAATAAGACACCAGATGTAATTCGGATTTATCTACCCCCTGATGTTAACTGTTTGTTATCAGTTGCCAACCATTGCTTACAGAGTAAAAACTATGTTAATGTGATTGTTTCTGACAAACAGAAGCACTTACAGTACATGGATATGGATGCTGCTGTTAAGCATTGTACTAAGGGTATTGGTATTTGGGATTGGGCAAGTAATGACCAGGGAATGGAGCCTGATGTTGTGTTGGCATCTGCTGGAGATATTACTACTAGGGAAGCTTTGGCAGCTAGTGTCATGTTGCGGGAAGCTTTCCCTGAGTTGAAAATCCGCTTTATTAATGTGGTCGATCTGTTTAAGTTACAACCAGAAATAGAGCATCCTCATGGATTGAGCGATCGCGATTTTGATAGTTTGTTTACTCTTGATAAACCAATTATCTTTAACTTCCATGGTTATCCTTGGTTGATTCACCGTTATACTTACCGTCGTACTAATCACAATAATCTCCATGTACGGGGTTATAAGGAAAAGGGTAATATTAATACACCTTTAGAATTAGCGATTCGGAACAATATCGACCGTTTCAGTATCGCAATTGATGTGATTAACCGAGTAGATCAACTGAAAGTTGCAGGCGCTCATGCAAAGGAAAGTTTCCGCAATGAGCAAATAGCTTGTCAAAATTATGCCTACGAGCATGGTGTTGACCGACCTGATGTTGTTAACTGGAAATGGCCTTACTAGCTGAAGTCATAAGTTAGATAGGGGAGCCGTCGGATTGGCTACGTACAGTCAGAAGTTAAATTCCTGCTGTGACTCAATATCAGAATATTTTAAATACTGAAAGTCACTCAGGGATTACTTTTGAGTTTTACCTTTTAATTTGCGTGTAGCGCTGTGTTGATAGTTGCAGTAGTAGGTTGGGTGAAGCGTCAGCGTAACCCAACAATCATTTGACTGGAGCTAATAGACCTCTCCAAAAAAGATATAGATTTTTTGCAGGAGTAGGCAACAGCTCATCTGCTCCGGAAGGCAACAGGTAAGATTTTTTCACAGAATTTGACAGGAAAAATGATTTTTTAGGGTGAATTTTTATTTCCTTAACTGCTCTAATTAAAAGGTTAATTTATTTTCTGGAGATGTCTAATAGCTAAGTATTGATAGTTATAGTAGTCGAAGGAAAGATGAGAACATTTTAAATACTCAGGACTTATGCAGAGACTCTACTTATGGGGAGGGCGCAATTCGGAGCTTTGCGTTAGCCAATGCCTTATGCTTCGCATAACTATCGAAGGGCGCCCCTACATATTGCGCTTTCAAGGTTTATTTGCGTAAGTCCTGATACTGAAACTCAGTCAGATATTATATCATGTCCGGTTGAATACTTACACTTTGGAGGAGGTAAGGCAGAAGGCAGAAGGCAGGAGGCAGGAGGCAGGAGGCAGAAGGGAATATTGGTTCAAGGCGAGAACTTTTTTTTATAACTAATTATCCGGACATGATATTACTTTTGACTTTTGACTTTTGCCTTTTGACTTAACTTTTGCCTTTTGACTTGAGCGTAGCGCTATATATTTGTTGGGTTTATCCTAACGGATAAGCTGGCGCTAACAGTTCCTTCATCCAACCTACGTCTATTTCCTATTCCCTTTTCCCTATTCCCTAATCAAAATGAAAGTTGCTGTTTTTAGTACCGAATCTTACGATCGCCAATTTCTAGATGCAGCTAATACTGCGACTAATGCTAACCACGAGTTGATTTTCCATGAAACTCGACTGGAGCCAAAAACTGCCACTCTTGCTGCCGAATGTCCAGCTGTTTGCGTATTTGTCAATGACGATCTAGGAACTGAAACTCTAAAAATTTTAGCCGATCGAGGTACTCGTTTGGTTGCTTTGCGCTCTACTGGATTTAATAATGTTGACTTACAAACTGCTGCAGAGGTTGGTATTAAAGTTGTGCGAGTTAGTTTTTATTCTCCCTATTCAGTAGCAGAATTTGCTATTGGGATGATTCTAATGCTCAACCGGAAACTGTATAAAGCTTATAATAGAACGCGTGATGATAATTTCTCTTTAAATGGTCTATTAGGATTCGATCTACATAATCGCACAGTGGGAATTGTGGGAACGGGTAAAATAGGCATCATTATTTCCCAAATTCTTCACGGGTTTGGCTGTCATTTGCTTGGATACGATCCTTATCCTAATTCTCAATTTGAAGAGATTGGCGATACTCGTTATGTAGACTTGTCTGAGTTATTAGGTAACTCTGATATCATTTCATTACATTGCCCCCTAACATCAGAAAACTATCATTTGATTAATGCTAAAACTATCGCGCAAATGAAACCAGGAGTGATGTTAATTAATACCAGTCGGGGTCAATTAATTGATACAAAAGCAGCAATTGAAGGCATAAAATCTGGAATAATTGGTTATTTTGGAATTGATGTTTACGAACAAGAAGAACATATTTTCTTTAAAGATTTATCTGATACAGTTATTCAGGATGATACTTTCCAATTATTACAATCTTTCCAGAATGTTTTGATTACTTCTCATCAGGCATTTTTCACTAAAGAAGCACTGAATGATATTGCTACTACTACCGTATCCAATATTACTGATTTTGAACAAGGAAATCCTCTCCAAAATGAGGTTAAGCTGACTGAAAAAGCTTCCGCTCAAGCATAAAATAAAATGGATCGAGCGATACTCTTTTAATTATTCTCTATTCCTACTCCTGAAAAATGTCACAAGTCAGTCAGGGTAATTTCTGTTCCGGAATACTTTGTAAATGTGTTCTTTCCAGAATGTTTTGATTATAAGTAATCAAAAATTTTTTACAAGACAAGCAATTCCTACTCCTGAAAAATGTCACAAGTCAGTCGGGATAATTTCTGTTCCGGAATACTTTGTAAATGTGTTCTTTTCAGAATGTTTAGATTATAAGTAATCAAAAATTTTTTACAAGACAAGCAATTCCTACTCCTGAAAAATGTCACAAGTCAGTCGGGATAATTTCTGTTCCGGAATACTTTGTAAATGTGTTCTTTTCAGAATGT
>JAXHSW010000050.1:32504-43657 GCA_034190295.1 Cyanobacteriota bacterium
TTAGATTATAAGTAATCAAAAATTTTTTACAAGACAAGCAATTCCTACTCCTGAAAAATGTCACAAGTCAGTCAGGGTAATTTCTGTTCCGGAATACTTTGTAAATGTGTTCTTTCCAGAATGTTTAGATTACTTATCATCAAGCATTTTTTACTAAAGAAGCAATTCCTACTCCTGAAAAATGTCACAAGTCAGTCAGGGTAATTTCTGTTCCGGAATACTTTGTAAATGTGTTCTTTCCAGAATGTTTAGATTACTTATCATCAAGCATTTTTTACTAAAGAAGCAATTCCTACTCCTGAAAAATGTCACAAGTCAGTCAGGGTAATTTCTGTTCCGGAATACTTTGTAAATGTGTTCTTTCCAGAATGTTTAGATTACTTATCATCAAGCATTTTTTACAAGAAAAGCAATTCCTACTCCTTAAAGATGTCACAAGTCAGTCGGGATAATTTCTGTTCCGGAATACTTTGTAAATGTGTTCTTTCCAGGATGTTTAGATTACTTATAATCAAGTATTTTTTACTAGACAAGCAATTCCCACTCCTTAAAGATGTCACAAGTCAGTCGGGATAATTTCTGTTCCGAAATACTTTGTAAATGTGTTCTTTCCAGAATGTTCTAATTACTTATCATCAAGCATTTTTTACAAGAAAAGCAATTCCCACTCCTTAAAGATGTCACAAGTCAGTCGGGGTAATTTCTGTTCCGGAATACTTTGTAAATGTGTTCTTTCCAGGATGTTTAGATTACTTATAATCAAGTATTTTTTACAAGAAAAGCAATTCCCACTCCTTAAAGATGTCACAAGTCAGTCGGGGTAATTTCTGTTCCGGAATACTTTGTAAATGTGTTCTTTCCAGGATGTTTAGATTACTTATAATCAAGTATTTTTTACTAGACAAGCAATAAATGATATTGTGACTACGACCATATCTAATATTACTGACTTTGAACAAGGAAAGCCTCTCCAAAATGAGGTTAAGCTGACTGAAAAAGTTCTCGCTCAAGCCAAAAATGAATAAAGCGATACTCTTTTAATTATTCTCTATTCCTACTCCTGAAAAATGTCACAAGTCAGTCAGGGTAATTTCTGTTCCGGAATACTTTGTAAATGTGTTCTTTCCAGGATGTTTAGATTACTTATAATCAAGTATTTTTTACAAGAAAAGCAATTCCCACTCCTGAAAAATGTCACAAGTCAGTCGGGATAATTTCTGTTCCGGAATACTTTGTAAATGTGTTCTTTCCAGGATGTTTAGATTACTTATAATCAAGCATTTTTTACTAGACAAGCAATGAATGATATTGTGACTACGACCATATCTAATATTACTGACTTTGAACAAGGAAAGCCTCTCCAAAATGAGGTTAAGCTGACTGAAAAAGTTCTCGCTCAAGCCAAAAATGAATAAAGCGATACTCTTTTAATTATTCTCTATTCCTACTCCTTAAAGATGTCACAAGTCAGTCGGGGTAATTTCTGTTCCGGAATACTTTGTAAATGTGTTCTTTCCAGAATGTTTAGATTACTTATAATCAAGTATTTTTTACTAGACAAGCAATTCCCACTCCTGAAAAATGTCACAAGTCAGTCGGGGTAATTTCTGTTCCGGAATACTTTGTAAATGTGTTTGCGGAACATGACAAACGGAAATAACCCGTACAGAAGCCAGAAGTTGTTTTTGTAACCGGGATTTGAGCAAGCCTCCAAAAACCCGATCGCCACTTGCCACTTCCCGGCGGGGTTGCGTCATATCATGCGCTTGAATACTTATACTTTTGTGGTAGGAAGGCAGAAGGGAATATTGGTTCAAAGGGAGAAAACTTTTTTATAACTGATTATCCGGACATAATATCACCCAATTATTTTGATAAAAAAAAAGGATACAGATGATGGGAAGATGTTTAAAAAAGACATTTCCAATAATAAAAAATAAAATCAATTATTGCACATAAATTATCAATTATTTTCCCCTACTCCCTACTCCCTACTCTCTCTTTTATAGAGATGTTTAAAAAGTCTTCGATGATGGAGAAGAAGAGGGTGCATCTCATAGCAAGCAAAAATACTTTTTTCCTATATATTCCCTTCCGGAGTTGTTGCTTTCCGGAGCTGTTGCTTAAAAGCGATAAATTTTTGGCTTTATTCAAAATTGAGATGCACCCGAAGAAGATGTTTTAGCACAATTATGTCTCCATTGAGTTAGAACTTGTTCTCTGTAAACCCTTCGAGTTCCTCGTTTCTGAATAAATTCATTGTTATTAATAAAATAACCCATACGAGGATTAACAAAACCATTATAGGCAACTTCTACTGGAAAACTTTTCCAACCAGAATTGCTTCGATTTGTTCGTTCAAACCAAACTAAATTGTTACTATTTTCATATCTACAAATATGAATGACTCGACTCTCAGTGCGGAAAAATGCCTCCTGAGATAAATTACGATTTATATTTTGGCAACTCGAATTATTGTTAGCAAAAGGAGGTCGATTATTATCATCATAAAATTCAGGTTGTGATGGTTGAGAAGCACCTTGACGGTTTTCATATTGACCATGTTTTAGATAATGATCGTAAGCAGACTGAAATTCTCCACGACGTATCGCATCTCTAACGTCAGGGTTACGTCGTAAATATTCTTGCTCATCAAATGTTTTGAAAGCAGGAGAGCGATTTTCATATTGCCCATATCTGACATAATGTTCATAACCAGACTTATATTTTCCTTGACGTACAAATTCTGCAACATCAGGGTTTTGACGTAGATATTTTTGTTCGTCAAATTCTCTGGTATAATTTTCTGCAAGTGCTAGAGGAGTGCTACAAATAGTTAGAGCTACTGCCGCGATCGCTACTATATTTGTTTTCATTTTATTAAGATTAAGCATTGTTTAATACCTCAGCTATATCTATATATTGTTCTTAATTATTAAGATATCTCTAAAGCTTTAGAGACTGTGGAGTATTTTAGGCAGTTAAAAATTTTTTTTGTGACTTGCCTAACTGCCTTAAAGTCGTGTTTCCTTTACAGCGTTTTTCGTTTGAGTAAACCAAAAAATATAGCAAGGAACAGGCAACAAGCAACAGGCAACAGGCAACAGGGAGAAATAATTGACAATTTATGGATAATAATTGATTCTATTTTTGATTTGTGGAAATGTCTAATTGACAATTTAAGAATTGATTTTATTTTTAATTTCCACTCCTATGTCTAGCGATCGTATATTATTCAGGACTTATATCATGTCCGGTTGAATACTTACACTTTAGAGGAAGGCAGGAGGCAGGAGGTATAAGGGAAGAAAAGGCGCTTACGAGAAAAAGTTTTTGGTCGCGTAAGCGGAACGGAGTTCTGTCGCGCTATTATCCGGACATGATATTACGCAGAGAATATACATATAGTGAGGGTGCCCTTCGGCAGCTGGTGCGGAACACAAATACCATTTACCCCTACAGATGGTGTCTTGTTTGATACAGCAGTTTTCTAGTGGATGAGGTACAAAATTTTATTGATCTAGGTAACAGGCAACAGCTCCGAAAGGCAACAGGCAACAGGGAATATAGGAATCAATAGTCTTATAACTGTACCTCACCACTCCCCCACTCCCGGTCCTCCCTGACCTATCCGTGTATCCGTGCCATAATCCGTGTGAGCCACTCCCCCACTCCCAGTCCTCCCCTACTCCCTACTCCCTGCTATAACAGTGCCAATTTGTGAAGTGTCTACTTGTAGGATGATTCTGCTTTACCATTTTCGTAGTAACAAGGTAGATTAATCTGATATCTGAGATGGTTTGATTCAGATAGTGGCATATATCTATCACTATTTAGGGCTAAAAGTTCCTACAGTTAAAGCATAGAGTTAATCAAGGAACTTAGCAATGACATCTAATATCTGCCTTTCCCAATCTGCCTCCTTTGCTGCTGATACCAATATAGATACTTGTATTACTATTGCGTGGCTTGACTTAGTAGCATCAGCAGTAGACAATTTTGATGGAGATGATTGGTTAGCTCTGTGTGGTGATATTGACGAAGGTGAAATCTACCGAGATTGGTTTATTTGGCAAGATGTAGATTTTTCTCAAGAGTGGGAAGCTTACGATCTGACTACTAACAAGAGATTTGTCGCGACAGATTTATCTTTACTCAAAGCTCACATCGATCGAATAGAAGATGTAAGAAGCGCAATAGACATCTCCTCCAAATGAGGGAATAGGTATGGAGGGGGAAATAGTTGATAATTTCTGTACGATAATTGATTTTATTTTTTATTCTTGGAGAAGTATAATAGACATCTGGCAAAAAATAATAAACTTTTGGCATAAGTAGTCAACAGGCAACAGGGAAGAAAATTTCTGAAAAAAGACACAAACAATGATCCATAAGTGTAATTTCCATTCCTATGTCTAATATCAAATCCGGTAGCATCGGTATAATTAGATAGTTAATCTAGGAGGACCTCCTCAGGAGGACCGAGTCAGGAGGAAAAAGAATTTAGAAAGATTTGATTTGTACATTTGTGCTGAGGATGAAAAATTTTTTATAATGTAGCAAACATTTATTAAATTGGTATAATACCTACCACTTAAAACCTAATTATGTACAGCCTCACATCAAATTGGTATAAGTCCTAGATTGCTTTTTCTTTCCTAGCAAACATAATTAATTCTATGAGCAATAACACAATCTCGTCCCTGTTCTTTTGCTTGATAAAGTGCCCGATCGGCATCTATTAATAATGTACGAGCTGATAATTGTAATGTAGGAATTACACTACTTACTCCTAAACTTACAGTTACATAAGGACTGACTTTTGAACAAGTATGAGGTATCTGAAGTCCTTTGATTTCTTTCCTAATTAATTCTGCTCTTCGTAAAGCTTCCTCAATATTTGTATTTGGTAATATAACTCCAAATTCTTCACCACCATAACGACATACTAAATCTGTAGACAATTTAGCTACTTTACGAATAGCTTGAGCAACTTTTTTGAGGCATTGGTCTCCCTCTGGATGCCCATAACAATCATTATAATATTTGAAATAATCCACATCACAAATGATTAGAGATAAATATTTCTTTTCTTGTTTAAGTTGCTCCCATTTTTGATTAAAATATTCATCGAATGTACGACGATTAGCTAGAGAAGTTAAACCATCAAAGCTGGCAATTCGTTTTAAATTTTGATTTGCTTTTTTAAGAGCTAACTCGGATTTTTTACGTTGAATTAATCCACCTAACTGAGTTGCTACAGCATTAACTAACTGTATAGAATTTCGATCTAATGTTTGAGAAATTTTCTGGAAAAACACTAAGATGGCTAAAACTTGTTTATCTAGAATAATCGGTATTCCTAAAGCAGATTTAATACCTATTTTTTCGGCAATTTGAAAACCAATCAAAACCGATTCTTTTTCCTGAGAAATATCTTTTACCCATTCTGTTTGCTGAGAATACCACACTTTTTGTAGTAAGCTTTGTTGAGAACTGAAAGTAATAATTTGATGCTGTTGTCTAAATTTCAGTGTTGCTGGTAAAGTACCGTTATTACTATTACTAGAATACCATCCTCTACTAAATTGGAGCATTGTAGTCTCTTGATTAGGAATCCATGCTTCCCCAAAATCCCAATTCATTGTTTGACAAACTTCTGCTAAAGTTACTTCTAATGCTGATTCAATATCAGATGCTTCACTAATAGCATGAGTTACTTTTAATAGTAGTTGTAATAAAGCGTTTTGTTGTTGTAATTGCTGCTGTAGCGATCGCAGACGTAATTGGTTTTCAATTCTGGCTAAAATTTCAATTAATTCAAATGGTTTTGTAATATAATCTACTCCACCTACAGTAAAGGCTTTAACTTTATCCATTGCTCCATCTAAAGCAGAGATAAAAACTACAGGAATATTGGCAGTTTGTTTATCTATTTTCAGACATTCACAAATTTGATAGCCATCCATTTCTGGCATTTTAACTTCTAATAAAATCAGGTCTGGAGGCTCAAAATGAATATTTTCGAGAGCTTCTTTTCCACTCGTGGCAATTTGCACTTTATACCCTTGCACAGATAACAACTCAGCCAACAGCTTTAAACTTTTAGGATTATCGTTAATAATTAAGATACTTTCTCTAAGTACAGAATTTTGTTGTTGATACATGATTGAGTTGTGGTAGAGTAAATATGCTTACCAATGGATAATTTACAATTGATAATTAATTAATCTTCAAGGCTTCTTCTTTTGAAGAAGAAAGAACTTAACAATTTCTTCGATTGTATCAATCCTCTTCCTAAAAGCTATCCATTACCCACATTTTTCTTAATATAAAACTTGACAAAATAGACAAGTCATGGGTGAGTCTTGGTTAGGCTTTTTTTGGATAAAAAATGTATTTTTACATACATCTTTTTTGACAACTACAGTAGTTTTACTTAGCTACTATGATTCTTTTTCCTTTCTCCCCTGCTCCCTGCTCCCCTGCTCCCCACAAGGGTTTCAAGACTTATGAGTAAGAGATAGTCCTCAAAGGGAGAGGTTATTTCAGTTATCAGTTATCAGTTATCAGTTATCACTACCTTCTGCAATAGACATCTCCTCCATGCATAGGCAACAGGGAACCCACCCGCTGGCCCCTCCACCGGAGGGGAATAATTGATAATTTATGGATAAGAATTGATTTGATTTTTGATTTTTACGCCTATGTCTAATCAGAAGACTTGACATAAGGAATATTCTCTTTTCTCTTGGTCGATTGGATATGGCAAGAAGACTTCGCCATCCCACCCTACGGTCCGCTACGAAGAGAGAACTCCGTTCCGAGCTCCGCGAACGACCGCTTTTTATCCCCTAAAAAGGGGAGACTTTAGACCACAATTTTTTGGTAATTATCAATTGAATATTTTGTGTGGCTATTAGCCATATTGAATTTTATCTTTTCTGTGGCGGGTTTATAGCAGAGGGAAGAAGGAAGAACAAAGGACCGAAGTTGGAAAAATCTTACGTTGTCTGAGTTTTAAGCTGTCGATCTGTCCTAACCTTTCCTTGGACTGCTATAATGTCCCACCGTCTATACGGTGCTAAAAATTGTTCGGGGTTTGTAGACACAAAATGGCCTTTTGTTGACTATCCATAAGCAAATTTACCTTATGCCTTCTTCAATAAATTTGTATTATATTTAGAGGGAGTATAGAGTTTTAATACTAACTCTTTCAAATAATAGTTAATAGCTGTTTAACTGAATTTTATCTACTCTGTTAAGGAAGCTACAACCATTTTTTAATTGCGATATGTACCTTAAACTGTTTTAAACATAGCAGGTAAGCATTTCGGTCCGACTGCTGCGCAAACAGCTATTAGCAGTCAGCTATCAGCAATTAGTAATCAATAATTACTTCTAACATGTAGTCAGGGTACTTTTGCGGTAACTTTTTATTCTTTCTCAATTTCAAAGGTTGCTTTTACGCAGACCCAAAATTAATAGCTTAATAGCTGATAGCTAATAGCTGACGGCTGAATGCTTACCATAGCAGTTTTCAGTTTAGTGGGGTACTACGAGTTTTTCTGTTTTCAGATATGGTGGTCTCTAAAACCTAAATTTTTGTACCTCATAAGTATAAAAATTGCTATCTTTATGTATAACATAACTTTAATAGAAAAAGATTTAACTTTAACTAATATAACATTTTCATTTTAGTGGTGAAAATACTTTTGAGGAAAAAGTAATAATAAATCAAACAGATCGAGATTTTTGATAGTGGAATAAAGATACAGCCCTTGTTGCCAATTTTATATAAGTGATTTGTATTAGATTCAGAAAATTTTCAAATCAGCTTTCATATAGTTTATTGACTACTAATTTTTGTTCAGAGGACATCAGCAGAGGAGGATGAAAAGAGGGCTTAATTTTTAACTTTATTAAAATTTTTAAAAGTTAGTTTAACAAAACTAGCATTTTTAATACTAATGAGGTAGCCTTGCCTTAGCAATATGCTGAGTACTAATTAGTTATGTAGCAGTAAATAATTTTTGACTGTTATGCTCTATGAATTTATATTAGATATCTGGCGATCGTAAAAAATAAAATCAACTATTTCACAGAAATTATCAATTCTTTCTCCTACTCCCTACTTTTTCTTTTCTGGAGATATCTATTGATTCAGTTCATCAGTTTTTCAATCTAATAATTGTCTTTTGTTTATAGGTTGAAGAAAGAAGAAGGAAGAAAAAATGGATGGGGATAGTCAACGACCTGCCGCTCCGCGTCTACAAACCACAAGCAATTGTCAACACCGTGTAGACGGTGGGGAATTAACTAGCTATCAGCTCTTCGGTGCGGAATGGGACCCTTGCCAGCATTTAGCTCGAGCGCTAAAAATTCGAGGGTCGGCGTCCCCCACGCGAAGGCGTGAAAAAATTAGTGGTGCGCCTTTTTTGGTGGATTAATATAGAATCCGGTTATATAATATATGTTGATAATTTCTTAAATTACTTCAAGCCTTTAATCAGACCCACTCCCCTACTCCCCTACTCCCCTACTCCCCTACTCCCCTACTCCCCTACTCCCAACTATACAATAACTATTCAACCGGATTCTATATAAAACCCCCATTATACACGCCAGAAAAGCTGATTACCGTTAACGCAGTTCCTCCGGAGGAGGCTCGCTGAATGCTGACTGCTACTTCAAACCCAAAGATAAAAAATGACAATCTAGTGCCACTACCCGGAAGTTAAAAGTCATGCATTTAAAAGTCAATCATTTTTGATTTGTAATTGTTCGCGCGATTTTGTAACTGGTTAGTTATTTCTGCCATCCTGCACTAGGAGGAACTTAATGTAGGTATTTGACAAATACCAATAACAATAAAAAGAATAGCAGGGTTTTTTAGACAGTTTATCAATATTTTTAATTGTTTTAATCAATGTATAACAGCTAACAAAAATAGGAATTAAGTTTTTTAAAAAAAGTTAACAATAGATTAATAATTTTTGATATTTCACCGGAAAATTTGGGTAGTTACCGAACAATTAAGGTTTAAAGCCTCTCCTTTAAAGGAGAAACAAGAAAAAAATTTCCTTTGAGTCAATCCTATCCGCTTTCAAGGAGAGGTAATTCGCGCATTCTTAATTCGCGCATTCTTAATTCTTGAAGCCTCCTCTTTTGAGAGGATAAAAAGCGGTTGTTGTGTAGCGCACCCGTTGGGTGGGATGGCGAGTTATCCTCCCCATATCCAATGGACTAAAAGAAAAAAAGAAAAGAAGATTCCGTATTTTGTTGCCTCTTGGTTTCCTAGGTCATGCTGCGCAAACAGCCTTAGGTACTGAAGTCCGCAGTTCCGACCATAGGAAGCTAATATCATGTCCGGATAAGAGCGATTTGGAAAAAACTTTCTCCTTCTTTTCCTGTTCTTCTTCTTCCTTCTTCCTTCCCCCTTCTTCTTTCTTCCCCTCCACGGTCGGGGCCCGCGGGTGGGTTGACTCGGTCCGACTGAGGACTCAGTCGTTATTTATTTATAACTGTTCAACCGGACATGATATAACTGATAACTGAAATGACACTAAGCTAATCAAACCTTTACCTAAATTTGAGATATAATAAACCTAATTAATTGTGGAGAAAAAAATGAAATTTAACCGTCGTTATTTCCTAATTTCTCTCGGCAGTGCATTAGGATTAGCTTTTAATTCTTGCAAAAATTTCCAGCAAACCAAGACTACAAACGTCGAAAAATTTAACTCTCAAATTCCCGCAGATCGGACTATTTATCCATCAGAAATATCAACTCCATCAACACCCGCTCCTCCAGGAATGTTTGCCCCAAAACGAGGAGATATTCGACTCGTAGTTATTAGCGATTTAAACAGTAGTTATGGTTCCACAACTTACCAACCACAAGTAGAAAAAACTATTCCTTTAATTCCTGAATGGCAACCAGATTTAGTGCTTTGTGCCGGTGATACGATCGCCGGACAAAAACAGTCACTTACTGAAGAAAATATTCAAGCTATGTGGGATGGTTTTGACCGCTATATTGCCACACCATTACGTCAAGCAAAACAACCTTTTGCTATTACTATTGGCAATCATGACGCTTCAGGTTATTTCAATAAATCTAAGGATGGATATAAATATGCAAAAGAACGTAGACAAGCGCAAATTTATTGGAGCAAACATCAAAATGATTTAAACATAAAATTTATAGAAGCAGATGGATTTCCTTTTTATTACAGTTTTCTCCATAAAGAAATTTTTTATTTAATTTGGGATGCTTCTATCCTTCGGATTCCTAAACAACAATTAGAATGGGCAGAAAAAAGCCTTGCAAGTAGTCAAGCACAAACAGCAAAAATGCGAATTGTAATGGGGCATTTACCTTTTTATGCTGTTGCCCCTACTAAAAATAAAATGGGTGATGTTTTAGCTAAAGCCGATGAGTTACGAACTATGCTAGAAAAGTATAATGTTCACCTATATATTAGCGGTCATCATCATGCTTATTTTCCCGCTTATAAAGGTAATTTAAAATTGCTTTATTCTGGTGCTTTAGGTAGCGGTCCGCGGACTTTAATTGGTAGTAACTTATCTCCCAGAAATACTTTGACAGTTGTTGATATTAATTTAGAGCAAAATAAGAGTTTTTACACTACCTATGATATGAATAGTTTAGCAGTGGTTAATCCACAGGAGTTACCCGAAAAAATCACAGGTTTAAATGGTTCAGTTTTGCGGGAAAAAGAAGCTTCACTAAAGTCAAAAGTTAAAATTCAAAAGTCAAAAGTGATATTTTAAGTACTTAAAGCCTCTAATTTACAGTAATTTAATTAGCAGAAACTTATCTCCCAGAAATACTTGAAGAGTTGTTGATATTAATCTAGAGTAAATTCAGAGTTTCTACATAATAGGTTCTGAACATTTTAGCAGTGATTAATTCACAGAAGTTACTAGAAAAAATTACAGGTTTAAATCGTTCTGTTTTGCGGGAAAAAGAAGCTTCACTAAAGTCAAAAGTTAAAATTCAAAAGTCAAAAGTGATATTTTAAGTACTTAAAGCCTCTAATTTACAGTAATTTAATTAGCAGAAACTTATCTCCCAGAAATACTTGAAGAGTTGTTGATATTAATCTAGAGTAAATTCAGAGTTTCTA
>JAXHSW010000050.1:43757-46526 GCA_034190295.1 Cyanobacteriota bacterium
CTAAAGTCAAAAGTTAAAAGTAAAAAGTAAAAAGTGATATTTTAAGTACTTAAAGCCTCTAATTTACAGTAATTTAATTAGCAGAAACTTATCTCCCAGAAATACTTGAAGAGTTGTTGATCTTAATCCAGAGTAAATTCAGAGTTTCTACATAATAGGTTCTGAACATTTTAGCAGTGATTAATTCACAGAAGTTACTAGAAAAAATTACAGGTTTAAATCGTTCTGTTTTGTGGGAAAAAGAAACAATGTTGCCTAGTTAACAAAAATCAGGATAATCTGACATACTGTCTGTGTTGAATTATTTTTGGCAATTTATACACATATGGCAACAATTAACAATAATTACCTCAAACTTAAAGCAGGTTATCTCTTTCCAGAAATCGCCCGTCGAGTAAATACCTTTGCTGAAGCTCACCCAGAGGCCAAAATTATCAAACTAGGTATTGGGGACGTCACCGAACCCCTGCCAGCAGCTTGTCGTCAGGCCATTATTAAAGCAGTAGAAGAAATGGGCGATCGCTCAACTTTTAAAGGTTATGGCCCAGAACAAGGTTATGGTTGGTTGCGGGAGAAAATTGCGACTCAAGATTTCCAAGCTAGGGGATGTGATATTGATGCCTCTGAAATATTTATTTCTGATGGATCTAAATGCGACACTGGTAATATTCTCGATATTTTTGGCCACGATAATACTATTGCAGTGACAGATCCAGTTTATCCGGTGTATGTAGATACTAATGTAATGGCGGGTAATACAGGAGATGTGAATGAGAAAGGGGAATATGAGGGGTTGGTTTATTTACCAATTACCGCAGAAAATAATTTTACTGCCGAACTTCCTACTCAAAAAGTAGATTTGATTTATTTGTGTTTCCCGAATAACCCTACTGGTGCCACTGCCACAAAGGAATATCTCCAGACTTGGGTAAATTATGCAAAAGTGAATAATGCCATTATTTTATTCGATGCTGCTTACGAAGCTTTCATTACTGATGCTAGTCTTCCCCACTCCATTTATGAAATAGAAGGAGCAAAAGATTGCGCAATAGAATTTCGTTCTTTTTCTAAGAATGCTGGTTTTACAGGTACTCGTTGTGCGCTCACTGTTGTGCCGAAAACTTTGAAGGGGAAAGCTGCTGATGGTTCGGATGTGGAATTATGGAAATTATGGAACCGCCGTCAGTCTACCAAATTTAACGGAGTTTCTTATATTGTGCAGCGTGGTGCTGAGGCAGTTTACTCCGAGGAAGGAAAAGCACAAGTTAGAGCATTGATCGAATTTTATTTAGAGAATGCCAAAATTATTTGTTCCCAGTTACAAGCAGCAGGGTTAAAAGTTTACGGTGGTGTGAATGCGCCTTATGTTTGGGTGCAGACTCCTACAGGTTTGTCTAGTTGGGATTTTTTCGATAAACTGTTGCACAACTGTAATGTTGTCGGTACTCCCGGTTCAGGTTTTGGTGCTGCGGGTGAAGGTTACTTCCGAATTTCCGCTTTTAATAGTCGGGAAAATGTTAATGAGGCAATGAAACGGATAACTGAGAAATTTAAAGTTTAGGTAGGCGATCGCTAAAATCAAGTAAGATTAAGTAGGGTGGGCAAATCTTGAGGTATGGATATTCTGCGGTAAATCAAGTTTATTTGTCTACCCTAAGTGTGAGTTTTTGCGCGGGTGGGTAGCTGTTTGGCAGAGGGTAGAGAAAAAATGGGGTTCAAGTTGTTTGTGGGTAAAGGTTTGAGGGGTATAGGTAGGGATAGGCGATCGTCGCACATCTTGAAAGCTTTGTTGGGTAAGAGTTTGAGAATTTTTTCTGGGAAAGAGTATTGCTTTTTTTTGATGTTTTATTGTATTATTAGGTTGATGCTCGCAATTAAGGTTCAAGAATTAGATTTGGTAAGGGTTCTAGAACCCTGTGGTTACTCACTCTGTGGGTAACTGGAATTAATGGAAATATGCTGCTCCAATTATTAAATTCAAATAATTATCGTTACTCACTCTGTGGGTAACTGGAATTAATGGAAATTATATAGTCTAGGTATCAGATTGGGCATTACAATAGTTACTCACTCTGTGGGTAACTGGAATTAATGGAAATGGTCTGGGCATAACTGCAGCAAACCTAGCAGCACAGGTTACTCACTCTGTGGGTAACTGGAATTAATGGAAATATTGTAGGAAATATGGTGAATGGTTTAACTTATCAATGGTTACTCACTCTGTGGGTAACTGGAATTAATGGAAATTGTGGTATAGGGAAGAAGTTGAAGAAGTCCCCGTCGAAGTTACTCACTCTGTGGGTAACTGGAATTAATGGAAAGCTAAAAAATAGGAATCATCTGCAAAAACAGTGCTCGTTACTCACTCTGTGGGTAACTGGAATTAATGGAAAGTATTAATCTCAAGTCTATTGCTCCTATTTTTCTGAAGTTACTCACTCTGTGGGTAACTGGAATTAATGGAAAGCCATCTCCTTTGGTAGATGAGAAATGGAAGCGAAGTTACTCACTCTGTGGGTAACTGGAATTAATGGAAAGTCTTAATAACACTAAACGACAGCCTTATACAGAAGTTACTCACTCTGTGGGTAACTGGAATTAATGGAAAGTTAGCAATAATTTCATTGCCATTACTATACTTAAGTTACTCACTCTGTGGGTAACTGGATCTGTGGGTAACTGGAATTAATGGAAAGCAAGAGTTGCTCAAGAATCAGATAGAGTTAGAAGGCGTTACTCACTCTGTGGGTAACTGGAATTAATGGAAAG
>JAXHSW010000051.1:0-46217 GCA_034190295.1 Cyanobacteriota bacterium
GAGATGGGGAGATGGGGAGATGGGGAGATGGGGGGATGGGGAGATGGGGGGATGGGTAGATGGGGAGATGGGGGATTTAATATTGAAGTGTGGATAGAATTATAAACATATACTGTATAACCGGATTCTATATAACCCCTCCCAGAAGGGGGAGACAGGAGAAAACCCACCCCTAACCCCTCCGGTGGAGGGGAATGAGCGAGGAGGTAGGAGGAAAAATTTAAGGAATTTTCTGTTCCCTGTTCCCTGTTCCCTGTTCCCTGTTCTCTGTTCCCTGTTCCCTACCTCTACCCTAAATCACTACATCTACGACTACCCTATTTTAATAATAGCTACCTGACTTGCGGAAATGAACTGCTGTTACTCCCTCATTCAATACCTGACCATTTTCCACCACTGCATAAACCAACCAATGGTCGCCACATTCCATCCGGTTTGCCACCTTACATTCCAAATAAGCTAAAGCACCTGTCAAAACCGGACAACCATTCTCAGCTTCCTTCGTTTCCACCCCAAGAAAACGATCTTCTCCCGGTGCAAAAGACTTCTGAAAATGCTTCCTCAATTGTTTGCCCTCTGCCAATATATTCAACACAAAGCGATCGCCCGTATGAGTCAAAGATTCGATCGCTCTATCTTTTGCCACAGCAATAGTCACCCCAGGAGGATTAAAAGTCGCCTGAGAAACCCAAGAAGCTAACATCGCACTGGTGACATCTCCACGTCTAGCAGACATCACACACAAAGACCCCACAACACGTCCCACTGCTTGAGCTGTGCGATCGCTTCCCGAAGCACTTGCCGAAGGTTTAGGAGCGCGAAGTTTCCGAGACTTGACCAAAGTCTGAGCAAAATCAATAGCTGCCTCCTTACAAGTTTGAATCGTTCGATCGTCTGGCTTAAACTTCACCCGAATAGTTTCAAAACCAAACTTATAACCCGCATCCTTTAACTTACTTTCCAAAATATCAATGGCTTCACCACTCCAACCAAAGGAACCAAATACCCCAGTTAGTTTACTCTTAGAAGCTGTATTCAGTACAATACCCAAAGCTGTTTGAATTTGAGTTGGTGCGTGACCGCCAAGTGTGGGAGAACCAATAATAAACCCATCACATTTTTCAATTGCTTCCTTGATTTCATCAGACGTAGCAGCTTCACAATTAATTGATTCTACAGCTACCCCTGATTTAGTTAAACCCTTAGCGATCGCCTGAGCAATAGTTGCAGTATTACCATAAGCTGAAGCATAAAGCAAGGCAACATTCAAATCTCGTGAATTTTGTTCTTGACTCCACTTGCGATACAAATTTGTTAACTCGGTCATTCCGTAGCGTACCATTGGTCCATGACCGGAAGCATAGAATTTTACATTCAAGTCAGAAATTTTATCTAGGGTAGAAAGCACTTGTCTTGCCTGAGCAGCATGGAGAGCGTCATAATAAAAACGTCGGTCTTCGCTGTAGATACTCCATCCCTCATCAGCAACTTGGTCTCCACAAACATGAGCGCCAAAAAATTTATCAGTAAACAAAATTTGAGTTTTTGGGTCGTAAGTCATCAAACCATCGGGCCATTTAGGAGTAGGAGTGGTAATAAATTGTAATTGATGACCATTGCCCAAGTCTAGAGTATCTTCACCCTTAACTATTTGAATTTTCAACTCTTGTTCTTGAAAATAGTCTTTGAGAGTTAAAGCTGCGGGGTTTGAGCAGACAAAAGTTATTTGAGGTGCGAGGGATAATAAAGCTTTGAGGGTAGCAGCACGATTAGCATTAAAGTGTCCTAGAATTATATAGTCAAGGCGATGCCAATTTAAGCGTAGTTGCAATGAATCTAAGTAATTTTTAGTAAATGATTCACCTGGTGGGTCGATAACGGCAGTTTTTTCCGCTTGAATGAGATAGGAATTAGCAGTAGTACCTTTTTGTAGAGAATATTCGACTTCAAATTTTAGTCTATCCCAAGTCCGAGACCGGAGAACTTTTGTTTCTTCAGCAATTATGACAATTTGAACGTCTTTTTTTTTGGTGGTTTGTAGCATAGTTTTAGTTGATTAGTAGAACTTACATAAAATATAAGCAGAAAACAAGAACGAATATAGACAGGCAAGTATTTTTATGTCAAAAAGGCATGATTTTTTACTTACCAAGGGTTTTAGATATTTTCAGGAATTGATGTAATTCCCTTGTCTAGCTAGACTGACTTTTAGGTATTTTTTCAACCATAAAATATTTAAGTAGCATTTGTTAAAGTGATTAGCCAAAATTGAGTTCAAATAAGTCTACT
This sequence comes from Cyanobacteriota bacterium, assembly GCA_034190295.1. Classification (GTDB taxonomy): domain Bacteria; phylum Cyanobacteriota; class Cyanobacteriia; order Cyanobacteriales; family Microcoleaceae; genus Okeania. The sequence continues at coordinate 2,290 of JAXHSW010000051.1, forward strand.
GCATCTGTGATTATATCATGACAGTTGCTATAGCGGTTTTCACAAGGCATGAAGTATAGCAATGTGCCCTGGCATATTTACAAATTACAAGAACTGTCCAATAGCTAAAAGTCTTATACTATCGGTTTTTTATTCTTCCTGTTGCCTGTTGCCTTTCGGAGCTGTTGCCTGCGCACAGCGCTATACATCAACGATTTTTAAAGGGGACTTCCGGTTTCCCTCTTGTCAAAGGTATCTCCAGTAGTTCGCCTAACTAGTGCAGGATGGCGGAAATAACTGACCAGTTACAAAATCCTAAAAGCCTTACCAATTAATACTTCAGTCAGAAGTTAACCCACCCCTAGCCCCTCCCAGGAGGGGAAGTAGGGGATGCGTGAGCAACGCTCTAAAAATATTGCGCCTTAAAAGGCGGGGTTTTAGACCCTTATGATTTTGATAATTGATTTTATATAAATAAAAAATAATGCTACGAATAAATTCCCTGCTGAAAAGACTTTACCTAGTCTATTTAATCTTTCGAGCCTGAGATTCTGTAGTGCAATTTAGACCGATCGATCTTAATTCACAAAAAAACTGAGTGCTTAATCAAAGGTTGACACAAACAATCGAAGTATAATAAGTTTGAATATTGTTTAAGCCTACAATCAAAGGAGCGAAATATGAGTAGTGGAAAAAGTCTGCAACTAACAAAATATTCCAAGCATAGATACAATAATACTCAACCCATTGATTTTGATGTGGCCGTGAAGTATGGTGGCGCACTGATGGCCATCGCTGGGGCAGATGGCGAACTGGCAGAAGCTGAATTCCAGTGGTATGTTGATGAACAAGAGCTTTTGATGGTAGACTCTCAAGAGTACATTGAAACACTACGTCAATTCGATTGGAAAAATGCCAACATTGAGGAGCTATTAAATGGGATCGGCTATAATTTTCCTCTAAATTTTCGCCGAGTTATGTTGTATCAAGCGATTAAGATGAGTCGAGCTGATGGTAGTTACCATGAAAAAGAAAAAGCAGCTGTGGCTAAAGCGGCAGAGATTTTAGGGATAGAACGTAGCGTTGTTGTAAGTTTAGAGTCTATGGCAGAAATGGAAGAATCAACTGAGCGACTGCGGCTTTCCTTATTTGAAACCGAAGTTTAATTTAGGTTAACACCTTGTTCTAGAGGATTTTGATAGGCTCGTCTTATGAGTTAGTCATTACCCTTTTTTAATAGCTGAAAAAACTGTGAATACTACAGTAAATCTCGATTTCAGCAGAATATTTATCGTTTTTTTCAGATGGCTCCCAATAATATTTAACAGTATGAATAGTCGTAGCGATCGAGAAACAATTATTGAAAATTTTGACTGGAATCAGCTTTCCTTAGAGCAGTTGAAGTTGATTCAATCTAGAATTAATCAAGCAATCGATTTCAAGAGAAACGAGTTATACTTAACCAACTCTAATACCAAAAATACTCTAATTTATAGGTATAAAGCAAGTGTATCTAAGGTATCTCCCGCTCGCCTACGCAGTTCACTGTCTGAGTATCAAAAGTGTATTTTTGGCATCAGTCTTGGAAGTAAAAATTTTGTTAATCGCGGGCGCATTGAAGGTTGTCTCAAATGGATTAGCGAAAATTTTAATGCTTGCCTAGTCCTAGTTACTGATAGCATATACCGACTGACAATTGAGGTAAGACAAGGATTGAAAGGAGATGAAGCTCGCTCAGAGGCCGTTCGCACTGGAGAGCAGTTTATTAATCAAAACTATTCGCTGTTCGAGCAGTATTCCGGAAACTGTCAATTTCAGTTGAAGACTACTTCAGAAATTGAGAAGCGATCGGACTTTAAGACATATTATGAAGAGCTTGAGAAGCTTTACAAAAAAAATGAATCTTTTCATGGTTTGGTCAATTTATTTGTTCAACAATATCTGAACCGAGTTCAACAGGTAGAAACAGAAGAAGTGGATGAACTGAGGCAGCATCTGGGAATAATATACTTTCTTGAGGAGTCCGCTATAAACGCTTGCCTTTCCGAACAAGGATGGCAAGTTGCCGTTTATCCTGGTTCAATCAAAACTTTTGAAGATATATCGGAGGGGCTACACTCAGAAGTACCATTACCGCTTCAGCAAATGGTCTGGGTTAGTCTGCGCCTCAAAAAGTCGAATGCTAAAAGCGAGAAGGAATGAGAATTTTTGGAGATATCTATGAGAGTGTTGTTTGAGTACGAATTTCTTCTAAAATATCTGATATTTCTGCTTCTGAGTTAATATGTTTAGCTAAAACTTCTGCTGTTGCTTCTAGTAACCGATTAGAAAAAGATTTGGCTAAATCTTCTCTTAACCCTTGTCCAATATATAATTTCAGTAATGCCTCACAAGACATATCTCGACTAGCAGCTACTTTTTTGAGAGATGCTAAGGTATCTGTTGGAATATCCAAGGAAACTTTCTCTTGAATGCGGGGGTGCAGTTTAATAGTAAATTCTTCTTCAGGGTTGTTCATAGAGTTTCCTTTCATTTCGAGTAGCTTGACGGGCGGAAATTATCCGGTTTCGCCTTCCTCTTTCTACATAGACCACTAACAAAAGGCGTTGTTCTAAAGAATAGCCTAGAATAAATTGACGTTGCTCACCAGTGCGGATGTTCTTAGGAGTAGCTTCACCTTCTTGGTAAAAGGGATCGAAAAAAGCTTCTGTTGCTTCCTCAAAGCTAATACCATGTTTTGCTAGATTACCGAAGAATTAATAATTAAATAATCAGGACTTACGCAAATTAACCTTTAAAACGCCATAAGTAGGGGCGAATGGCATTCGCCCTCTCTGTATGTAGAGTCTCTGCGTAATATCATGTTCGGTAGAACAGTTATAATTAGGCTCGTAGTTAGGCTTTAGCTCCAATAGTAAGTATTGTAAGGGCTAAAGCCCAACTACAAACAAAAATTTTATTATAAGTAATTATCCGAACATGATATAAGTCCTGATAATTAAATAATTAAATAATTCACGCCTTGAAGTCTCCCCTTTCAAGGGGAAAAAAATAAATTTTTTCCTTTTATTCAATCAATTCCGTTTTAGGGAGAGGTAATTATCAATTATCCATTATCAATTATCAATTATTGAATTTGAGCTTTATTGCTATCCCACTCAAATTCAACGCCTTGTCGTTGATAGAAAACATTCATAGATTCATTCTATTGCTTTTTTCGGCGAGATACTTCTGTCCTGGTGCAAATTCAGAATGTAGGGGCGAATGCCATTGGCTAGCGCCAAGCTCCGAATTGCGCCCTCACTGGATTTAGTGTCCGTGCGTAAGTCCCGATCTTATTTGATTAGAAAGTAGGAATTGCGACTGGAATTTGTGGAAGAAAGCAATCTCATATAGAATCCGGTTATACAGTATATATATATGTTGATAATTCTATCCACACTTTCTCCCCTTCAATCTCCCCACCTCTCCACACTCCCCTCCTGGGAGGGGTTAGGGGTGGGTTCCCACACTCCCAACCCCCAAACATAAGATAAGTATTCAACCGGATTTGAGATCGGGGGTGGTGCGAGATTGCTTCCTATCGTCGCAATGACAACTTTTCAGTCAGATTAGTCAGATACACCACTGACGGGCAAAATGCTCGCACTACTGTAAATTAATAATGATTACCTACTTTTCTATGATGCACCGCAGGCAAAATATCTGAGTCACTAACTCGCCCAGTATCAACAGCTGCATAAATAATCCAATGGTCGCTTGCTTCCATCCGACTTGCTACTTTGCACTCCAAATAAGCTAGTGCATCTCCTAAAATCGGACTACCATTTTTAGCAGTTTGAGTTTTCACTCCAGCAAAACGGTCTGCACCAGGTGGAAAGCGCTTCAGAAAATGTCGCATGAGAGTTTGATAGTTATCTTCCCGCAATACATTTAAGACAAAGCGATCGCCTACTTGCATCAACGCCTCAATTGCCCGGTCTTTGGCGACTGCGATGGAAACTCCCAAAGGTTGAAAACTAGCTTGGACTACCCAAGAAGCTAACATGGCACTACTAACTTCACCTTTAGTAGCAGTGATAATATACAAACCTCCACTCAAACGACCTAAAGCTTTATCTAGATCGCTATCAAGAGATTTCATCTGCTTAATATTCTGCTTCAAGCTCAACAGTTGACCTGCGTCTGTACCCGCTTCCTCACATAATTTGTAGGTTAATTCTGAAGGAGTTTCTTTAATCAGAATATTGGGGAATGCTTGCTTGAGACCTAACTCTTTAAGTTTGTTAGCTAGAGGATATACTGATAGGTCATCACCACCACCAGATTCAAACAGACCAAATGTTTGCTTATTATTAGCTGCTGCCACAATAGTATTGACCGCTGTTTCCGTACTACTAGCTGCCGCACCTGTAGTTGGTGGAGACCCAATGACAATTCCTTTTGCCATTTCTACCAATTCCCGCACTTCTTGGGGGTCGGCAGATTTGAGGTCCATCATTTCTACTGCAACGCCTGTTTTGGTAATCCCGTGGGCAATTGCTTGGGAGAGGCGATCGCTATAACCATAATCAGAGGTGTAAAATACTGCTACAGTTGTCTCTGCTTTAGTTTGTGCTTTACTCCACTCCTCATAACGGTTGGTTAATTCTACTAAATTATGACGTAGTAGGGGACCATGACCTGTGGCAATGGTATTGATATCTCCCAGTTTTGCCATGCGTTTCATAGCACTCAATACTGAGCGAGCATTGGGGGCCATCAGGCATTCGTAATAGAATTTATAGTCTGCTTCTATGTCACTCAGATTTTCATCGTAAGTCTTGTCTGAGCAATAGTGCATCCCAAAAGCATCACAGGTGAATAGAGTTTGGGTTTTGTTGTCGTAGGTAAAAATAGTATCTGGCCAATGCAGATTTGGAGCAGAAACGAATTCTAAAACGTGACCGTTGCCTAAATCTAATTGGTCGCCATTTTTGACAATTTGTTTATTAAATGGTATGTGAACTAAATTCTCTAAAAATTGGATTGCTACTTTTGCCCCAACAACTGTAACTTGGGGAGCTAGTTCGATAATGTCTTTGGCTAAACCACTATGGTCTGGTTCGGTATGACTAATAATTAGGTAATCAATTTCTGTCGGTTTAATTAGACCCCAGAGGATGTCTAAATATAACTGACGAAATTTTGCATGGGATGTGTCAACCAGAGCATTTTTTTCTCCCCGAATAATAAAGGAGTTATATGTGGTACCATTCTGTAAACCAAATTCTATATCAAAGCGATCGCGGTCCCAATCAAGGGAACGAATCGCCGTGGTATCAGGAGCAATTTTACTTGTCTCCGTTGTTAGTCTATTTTTGACTCGGTCTGTTACTGCTACCATAAGAGACCTCTCTCTAATTTTTTTGATTTGATTTTTAACAAGCTCTCAACTAGCAATTTTCGGCTTTTTCTACGGAATTATCCGTCAACAGCTTTGAGGTTTACAGCTTAAATATCCAAAAATTTTATAGCTCGGAACTATTTTAGGGTTTTTATCCCTAGCAAGTAGTAAGTTGGACAGCTAAGGAGAAGTTTAAATCTCCTTTTAAATTTTTTTGGATTTATCGCAGTCGAAGGGAAGGAGAGGACATATCAAAAGTGGAAGACGAAAGACAACGCCATATTTTGCCTTCTGCCTTCTGCCTTCTGCCTTCTGCCTTCTGCCTTCTGCCATAAGTAAACTTGGGCTGATAGCTTATTGCTGAAAGCTGAGAGCTTTTTAATATCTTTACACAATTTAACTATAAGTTTTTGATAGAAAATTTTATTAGAAAGTTAAGAATATCAAATAATGCCTTACTTATTTTCATTTTTGCGAGATATTTTTATCAAATCATGGTATATTAATGGGGTTTTGCTACTATCCAATGGCACAAGGGAGAAACAATGAAACACCGATTAGCCACCGTGGGAGTTGTTACAACTGCTTTAGTGCTGGGAAGTGTGATTCTGCCAATATCGGCACAGGCGCAACTTTGTTATGGGTATGGCTCTGAGAAAGCAAATTATGAGACGGCCAACTTTAATATTAATATTTGCGAAACTCAAAAGGGTGAATATATATTCATTAGTCAACCCAAGAATGGAACTGAACAAGATTGGCTGATTATTGGTAATGCCACAAAAAGAGGTAGTTCTTGGGAAGCTTATGACCCAGTACAAGGAATTGAATATATTATTGGCCCAGAGCAATATCGTGTAGATTCTACAACACAGAATGGCCTCACAGAGCGTGTAATTAGTTACCAGGCCAAAGCAAGGGCTAAATTAAGAACTTGTTATATTCTCAGGCCAAATGGATTATATATTTTTGAGTCACGGAATTCAGCGAGTCGTAGAATTGGAGTGGTAGAAAATGGTCAGAGAATAGAAGTTACCGGAAATGAAGAAATTGGTAGTGGTACTCAAAGATTTATAGAAGTTACAAGTCCATATCAAGGATATATAGTTTCTAGAGATAGTAATGGAAGCTATATCTCAGATTGTTCTCCTTAATTAAGGAAGAAGGAAGAAGGAAGAAGGAAGAAGGAAGAGGGAAGAAGGAAGAAAAGATATCAATATTATTTATTATATATTATATAAAAAATGTTAAGGAAGGAAAAGGGAAAAGGAAGAAAAGATATACAGCATATTTCGGAAAAATGATGTACAAAGTGTAAATAGTAAAACTCTTTCTTGTAGAGCGGGCATCTTGCCCGCCCAGCCTCACGGGTAGCAGGAAGTGCTTTCAACAATTAATAATTAATAATTAATAATTATATTACCGAAAAATTGGGTTTAAAGCCTCCCCCTTTTAGGGGGATGAAAAAATTTCAATGAGCGTATTTTCGTTTTCTCCGGCAATAGTTGTCGGTACTGATAACTGATAACTGATAACTGATAACTGAAATGACCTCTCCTTGAAAAGAAGAGGATTGATTCAAAGGAAAATTTTTTTCTTTTTTCCCCTTAAAAGGGGAGACTTTAAACCACAATTTATCGGTAAATTTGATTACTTGTATAAAAAATATTCAAGAAGGAAGAAGCAAGAAGGAAGAAAAAATATAAATATGATTACTTAATATAAAAAATAATAAAACTCTTACAAAAATGGAAGTAAAATAAACTAAATTACCTGTACATAATTAGTTTAACTAATAGTATAAGTAGGAAATAAAAAATACAGCAGATTCGGTGGTATATTCGGTTCTGGGTCTCGGCACTTTTGAGTTATTTCTATCATAAGTTTAATAGACATAGGAGCGGAAATTACACTTATGGATCGTGTTTTTTGTCTTTTTTCAGAAATTTTCTTCCCTGTTGTCTGTTGCCAGATGAGCTGTTGCCTACTTCTGCAAAAAGTCTATTCTTTTTCACCAGATGTCTAATGAATCAATACTATGCCAAGGTCGCTAAAGGGTTAGAAGCTATTGCTGCCCAAGAATTAAAAAGTTTAGGAGCGGAAAACGTCTGTCCAGAATTTACTGGGGTAAGTTTTACAGGAGATAAGACTTTACTTTATCAAGTTAATATCTGGGCAAGAACTATTTTTAGAATTTTAGTTCCTATTGCCGAAGTTCGATGTGTTAACCGAGAAATACTTTATAAAGAGGTAAAAAAAATTCCTTGGCAGCGATATTTATCTCCTAAAAATACATTAGCAGTTAATTGTACGGGAAGTAATGAAAAACTAAAACATACTCATTATACGGCTCTTCAAATTAAAGATGCAATTACCGAGCAACAAATAGAAAAGTTTCGCTACAGGTCAAATATTGATACTAAAAATCCCGATATATCGATTAATGCTCATATTCAAAATAATAATTGTATCCTCAGTTTAGATAGTTCTGGTAGTAGTTTACATCAACGTGGCTATCGTCTAGCAATGGGGTTTGCTCCTCTGAAAGAAACTTTAGCAGCAGCCATTTTAGAAATGGCAGAATATTCTCCAGATATACCTTTTTTAGACCCCTTATGTGGTTCTGGAACTTTACCTGTGGAAGCAAGTTTAAAAGCATTAAATATTGCACCGGGACTGTTGAGAAATAAATATTCTTTGATGAACTGGCGTGATTTTGATAAGTCTCTTTGGCAAGATTTATTAACAGAGGCTAAAAATAGTCAATTAACAGAATTAAAATCAATAATTGTAGGTAGCGATCGCAATCCTGAAGTACTTTTTCAAGCTCGAACTAATGCTGAAAGATGTGGAGTTGCAAATAAAATTAAGTTTATTAAAACGGATTTATCTAAATTAAAACCTCCCGCAGATAGAGGGATTATTATTTGTAATCCTCCTTATGGCGAACGTTTAGGAGAAGTAGAAGAATTGGGCGAACTTTATAAAATGTTGGGGGATATTTTTAAACAACGTTTTACTGGATGGACGGCATTTATTTTAACAGGAAATAAACAATTATCTAAACAAGTAGGATTAAGAACTTCTCGGAGAATTCCTGTTTATAATGGAGCAATTCCTTGTACTTTATTGAAATATGAATTGTATTAGGAAAATGAGGACTCAGGAGTTAGGAGTTAGGGGTTAGGAGGGAAGAAAGAAGCAAGAAGCAAGAATAAGAGGAGAAAAAGGAGAAAGTTTTTTGATCGCGCTCTTATCCGGAGATGATATGAGGAATTAGGAATTTCTAATATTAAAGAAGTTGGAGTAAACTCAATGCACGACTTTTGAGAAATGATATAGCAAATTCCTCGTATAAGAAGTACAGAGATTAACAATTGAATTAATGCAAGTGCGGGCATCTTGCCCGCGATGGGTGTACCTTACTAAAGTGGAATCTCCTGTATTATCATTTCCCTTATGGGTTTAATACCCCACACCTCACTCGCGTTGCTCAAAATTGTTTGGGGTTAGTAGACGCGGAGCGGCACCTCGTTGACTATCCATAAGCAATTTTCTCTCCTGACTCCTGACTCCTGACTCCTGACTCCTTCTTCAAATTAAATCTGTTTAATTAGGTATAAAAATGTTACGTAGTCCTGCATAGTAATGGTATATAGCAAAAAGGAATAACTGACACGGGAGCAAGATGCTCCCACTGTTCTCGTAACAAATATAATGACAATGCACAACCATTACAATGAATAATCAAAAATATTGGCAAACTAAAAATTTAGAAGCGATTCAACAAAGAATTTCTTGGCTGTACGAACAACCAGATGGAATAATTTTTTCTCAACCTTCTGGCATACATTTTTTAACTATAAAAAAAATCCAATTCATCATTCAATTAGTATTAGTTGAACAAGTAACTTTAAAAATGAATTGGGTTCAATCTATACTTAATTTGAATAATCCCATATATTTAATTTTTCCTTATACTCAAGCAATGATGTTAGCTTTAGTCTGGAATAGTCAACCACAAAAAATTTATATAGCAGGTTTTGGAGGGGGTAGTATTCCTCAAGTTTTTCACCACTATTTTCCAGATACAATAATTGAATGTGCAGAAGTTGATGCGAGTATATTGTCAATAGCTCAGAAATTTTTTGGGGTAGAATTAAATGACAGATTAAAGGTGACAATTCAGGATGGTAGAGAATATTTAGAGCAACAAGACCGGGAGAATCTGTATGATATTATTATGATTGATGTAGCTTTTGGTAATGGTTATATGTCTTATAATTTAGCTACTAAAGAATTTTATGAGTTGTGCGATCGCCATCTATCAAAATCTGGAGTTATAGTCGTAAATACGTTAAACAGTAATGACTTTGAAGCAGAATATATAAAAACTATTAAAACAGTCTTTCCTTCTATTTATATTTGTCATACTAGCGGCAAAAATACAATTATTATTGGTACTCGTTATCCTTCTATAAATAAAGCAGAAATTAGAGAAAAAGCTAAATTTATTCAGGATTATCATCAACTTTCTTTTCCCTTAGTTGACAGAGCAAATGAGATAAAAATGATTGATGAATTATCAGATTTAAACTTAGACCAAGTTTCAACTCTCCACGATACTGCTTCACCTGCTAATTACTTTGATTCTTGGCTATTTTAAGGAGTCAGGAGTCAGGAGTCAGGAGTCAGGAGGGAAGAAGAAGAAAGTTTTTTCTCGTTAATTCAATGAAGATCATATAATTTGATAAAAACTGAAAATTGAGCCAGACTTAGAGAGCTGTAGTATCAGATAATTAGTTATAATAAAACTTTTGTTTGTAGTTGGGCTTTAGCCCTTTAAATACTTGTCTTATATTTAAGTCTCATTAACTTAAACTTAGACGTAATAAAAATTATCTTCTCAATCATCTTGATAATCTATCAAATCTAAGCATTCCGCAGGAAATGCTTACTATCAAATTGCACCCTACTTTCTAATTAATGTTATTTGTGGGTATTTAAAGAAACATAATATTAGGGCTAAAGCCCAACTACGAGCCTAATTATAACTATTCTAGAAAACATGATATAAGTTGGAAACTGCTGCAACTTTCCTGGGATAAACAAAGTAGGGATATTGCATAAAATATCCCTAGTCTAATAATAATAAATAAATAAAGAGCTACAACTAGATAAAACTGGTCTAATTAGGAAAGCTTTTGAAATGTGTTTTCTTTCTCTATCCCACTCCCTATTTTCTTCAATTTATCGACAGAAAAAAACTACTTTTCAATCTTCACAGAAAGAATTTTGTCACCTTGCCTAATAGCATTCACAACATCCATATTCTCTGTTTTTCCAAAAGTTGTATGAACGCCATCTAAATGAGGTTGTGGAGCGTGACAAATAAAGAATTGACTACCGCCTGTATCGCGACCAGCATGAGCCATTGATAGAGTTCCGGCCAAATGTTTATTATTATTAATTTCACATTTAATTTTATAACCAGGGCCACCTGTTCCTGTACCTTGAGGACAACCACCTTGAATCATAAAATTAGGAATAACACGATGAAAATTTAAGCCATCATAAAACCCTTTTTCACTTAATTCGACAAAATTTTTCACAGTATTAGGGGCATCATTATCAAATAATTCTAGATTGATTGTTCCCTTATCAGTTTCCATGATAGCTCGTGTCATGTTTGGAATTTCTCCTCAAGTTAATTTGTCGTATTATACGCTATTTACCAACTATATTTTTCTAATCTAGCGACGTTTAAAAAAGAAGGAAGAAGGAAGATTTGCATGACGGGCTAAACCCGCGTGTTTGGTCAGCAATGTTTTTTGCGCCCTTTGTGGGGTGTAACTCAGCGCGTCAATCCTAGTAGCATAAAATCAGAGATTATTTATTATAGATAATACCAGATTATAGCCAAGAGTTACTAGCCCTCAAACCTAAAATTTTGTACCTCACGGGCAACGGGAAACGCTGTATGACATTTTTATCGGAAAAAATGCGTAAGTCCTGAAAAATCAAAACACACATAACAATTTACTTACAACAGTGTTGCAAAATTTTTTATCTAATCAGTATTACTCAGGATAGCTACATCAGGTATGGTACTAAGTCCAATTTACTTGAGAGCGCTTTTCACTTAAGTAGACTACAAAATTCTTTTGGGTTAGAGAGTAGCGGTGCGACCCCGCGTCGGCGACAGACGCATCTGGTAGCGCATCAAGAGAGGGAGCAGGAGAATGCTTTGGCCACTGTAGTCTATCTATTTGAAAACCGCTATCAGGATTTTTTATATCAAAGACAAAAGAAACTTATAATAATCTAATAGACATCTGGCGATCATAAAAAATCAAATCAACTACCGCACAAAAATTATCAATTCTTTCTTCCTACTCCCTATGGGTGGAGGAGATGTCTCATCAATATTAATATCATGTCCGCTGGAATAGTTATTAAATAAGGGAGTAGGAAGCACCGTAACTGGGATAATAAGGATATATGCCCTGTGTAAGAGGATAGGTTTTTTGCAAATCCAGACTTGATATCAGTAGTTTCACTTTTTATGAAGCTATTATAAAGCAAAAAGTTCCGTATTTTCTACCTAGTAATCTCATAAGCCTTCAGTAATAATAAGGATGTTGAAACAAAGAAAGACTTGTTAAGACAACAACTAATAACTTACTAAGGAGATATAAACAATGACTACTAACTACCTCAAGCAAATTACACTCGCTGCTATCGGAACTGGTTGTATTGCTCTTGGTGTTGCTACTGAAGCTCAAGCTGCTGCACTTTCAGGTACTTTCGAGGTTACTGGTTTTTTATTCGATGGAGAGACAACCGCAATCGACTTTCCCGGAATAGTTTATGGAGGAACAGGAGATTTTGCCACTATGCCAGGTGCTATAGGTACTGTTAGTGGTGATAGTTTCTCAGATATTGCTAATGATGGTCCCATTGAGAATTTTTTCGTTTTCACAGAGACAGATGGTCTAAGTTTCACCCTCACATCAGCAGAAGAAGTAGATAACGACATGGGCATAGCATTTACCTTGATGGGAACTATTGAAGATGGAGAAGGGCATACTACCCACTTGACAGGTTCTCTTACAGGTCAACATACGGTGTTATCTTCTTGGTCAGCTACCCTAGAGACAAAAAGAGTACCAGAACCTTCCACAATGATTGGTTTACTAGGAGTAACTGCATTAGGTGTAGTTTCTTTACGGAAAGCAAAATTAGGGTAATTAACTGTTAAGCGACTTTCGATAATTCGTATCAGAAGTCAAGAAATTCAGTTAGAGAAATAGGGGAAAAAGGTATAAAAATGATCCAATATCCCCATATCTCCATCTATAACTATATAAATAGCTATCAAATGGGTTCTATACATGGTGAATATATTTATTCTTCCTACTCCCTAGTTGCTTATTTATAATTATTCAATCGGACATGATATTACGAGTCAAACGAAGTTTGTTTAGAACTTCGATATGTAAAGTAATTAATACCGATATCAATAGCAGTCTTCAAATTATTAGAAAGAAATTCCTAGAGGCATTTACTGCCGTTTGTGTAGCATGACCTAGGATGGGAAGAGCGAGCTGATTAGTTAATCGAAGATCGAGTTCGAGACTGTTTCATTTTTCTACAGTTTTTTTCCTACGCCAAAATATTTGTTACCGAATAATCAAGGTTTAAAGCCTCTCCTTTAAAGGATAAAAAAGACAAAAATTCCTTGGAGTCAATCCTATCCGTTTTCACTCTCGAGGTAATTATTAATTATTAATTATTAATTGTTGAAATATCCTATGCTTTTGATGAGCGCGTGCGATCGCTATTTGAATTCCCCTAGCTCCTAATTTTATGTTCTCCACCATACATATGCTTTTGATGAGCGCGTGCGATCGCTATTTGAATTCCCCTAGCTCCTATTTTATGTTCTCCACCATACATAAAAAGGCGTTGCATATTTATGCGATGAATTAGTGTGGGAGGTGTGGGAAGGGTGGGAGCTGTGGGAGGCGCGGAGGATCTTACATAGTGTGCAAATTGGAATTATTTTTAGGAAAAGAGGAAGTAAAAGATGGGTTATCTTTTCTGCTTCTGCAAAAATTAATCCCTAACTTCAGCAACGCCCATAAAAACTTTTCGTTATTTTATTTACCGATAAATTGTGGTTTAAAGCCTCCCCTTTTAAGGGGAAAAAGAGAAAAAACTTTTCATAATTAATCAATCCTATCCGTTTTCAAGGAGAGGTCATTTCAGTTATCAGTTATCAGTTATCAGTTATCAGTTATCAGTACCTCCGACTAAATTAGAAGGCTTGAAATATTGAACTGAATATTTTTTCATCCCCTTAAAAGGGGAGGCTTTGGACCTCATTTTTTGGTAATATAATTATTAATTATTAATTGTTGAAAGCTGTTTTCATCTCGGTAGACTACAGTAGACAGGAGATTCAAAAAAAGAAGGAAAAAGGATTGAAATTTGTTTCCATCTTCCCTACTCCCCCACTCCCTTACTCCCCCACTCCCCTACCCCCCAGCGAGAAATACTCAAGCAGGGGGATAAAATCAAATAACTGAGATTAATGCAGCAATTCCATCGCTCGTCCCTTCAAAGCATCAGCCGTGATACCATTAAAAGCCATCACCTGACCAGCACTTGAAGCAGTCTCACCCCGACGCCAAGCAAAAGTATCCCGCTTAACCTGACTCCGTAACATAATTGGCTCCAACATCAAACTCGCGCCACCAGTCACCCCGATCAACGCATCACCGCCAAATAATTTTTCAAAGCCAGCATCATCTAAAAATCCGCCATCAGCTTCAGAACAACTATCCCAACCTGTATCCTGGGGACGATACAAACGTCGGGGGTTAATTGCAGAAACTATCCGCACGCCAATACCTTCAGCTTGCAGAGCAGCAGCAGCTTCAAATACTGGAATTAATGGCATATCTCCCACCACTGCAAACACAACAGTTTTATCTCCAGCAACCTCAGACAAAACAACAGCACCATCCTGTAAACCTTGTCTTGTCTGCTCAAAAGTCGTCCGAATAGGTAACGGTGACTTACTGGCAGTAATTGTCACACCCTTATTCTTAGTAGTCAATGCCCAGTCATAACAAACTTGAATACTATTAGCATCGGGGGGAAACAGTGCAAATACATTACCATTGCGCATCATCGCTGCAAAATAAGCTTCAATTTCCGGGCGTTGATGCGTCCAACCATTGCGTCCCTGCTCCAATGCACCCGCAGTAAATAATGTAATTGTTGAAGGAGTGGCGTGACGTAACTCTGCCATAGATTGAGTAACAGTTTGCCAAATAGGTACGCCGTTAATAGCGAAAGATTCATAAGAACACCAAACTGTACGCGCTCCCATTAATGCCAGACCCGCAGCCATACCAGCACAAGCATCTTCGCTCAAAGGTTCATAAACCTGACCTTTCGGACCTTGGAAATAAAGGTCGTCGGGGGTGGGGTGAATAATTTTCAACGCCTGATTGACATTATTAATACCCGATGCAGCATTACCGTCAGCATTTGTGAGTAAGAAATTCGGGTCTTTTTGCCCGACGTAAGCTATTAATGCTCCCATTGCAGTTGTGGCAACTTTCCGTTCTCCATCAACAGGAAATTCTTCTAAAGGTAATTTTCCTAAATCTGCCAGTGGGTATTCAAATTCTGTAACAACTGTCTTAGATGCGGGACCTCCACCAGCACGTTCGCAATTTTTCCGGACTAATTCCCAACCTGCTACTGATAAAGCACGTTCTTTGAGAGCGTCGATGATATGGGGACTGTCGAGAGTATCTTTAGGATAGAGGTTATGAGATTTTGAACCTCTAGCATGAACCCCTGTACCCTTAAGTTGTTTGATAATAAAAATGGTGAGTGTGCCACCGAGAGCAGATTTTGCAGCTTTGTCAACATTTTCTAATACAGCTTTTGTAAACTCTAGACGCTTTTCAAAAGAGAAAGCACTGCTATCTATATAATCTCCTGCTTGATTTTTGTCGTCAAAGTCTTTAGCATCTACCATTATTACTTCTGCAAAACCGTTGCCTTTCCAATAGGCAATCATTTCTTCATTGGTTTTGGTAGATACCATACTGTGGTGTTCTTGACTGTAGCCATTCCACACTAATACTGGTAAAAAGTTGGTAACTTCAGGATAAGCAGTATTGAAATGTGCCATGGCACTGACTGGATATGGTTCGCCCATACCACCATCTCCCATGGTAAATGGAAATAGAGTGTCGCGGTGTAATAGTGCTGCTGCCATGGCGAAATGTTGCCCTTGACCCAGTGGTCCCGCAGGGTTGAGTAAACCAGGGATGCAGCCAGATAAGTGTCCTAGAAGTCCGTGCATTTCCCGGAAGCGATCGCGCATTTGTTGTACTGTGGAAATTTCCATGTCTTCTAGGGAGCGGTCTAGAAATGCAGCGCTATAAAAGCCAGGAGCATGATGCCCGACTTCTGTCATAATATTTTTGTAGCCTAACATTACCAGTGCTGCATAAGCTTCCGCTTGACTAGCAAAACCACCAGGGTGTCCTGATGCTTTGCTGCCTGTGACTTGTAGCATGAGGTAACGCAGAGCATCAGCATAGAGGAGGGTTTGATATACGCCAGTAGGGTCACTTGGTGAGGCGATCGCTTTACTTCCTTCTGTTATTGCTGGAGTATTACCGTGGGTCTCGAAATCAGGCCAAGCTTCTCCGAAATGTTGGATACCTTCACAAAAATCTGGAACTGTTGTTGGTTTTGGCGTTGTTGCAGTCATACAAATTTATCTGTATTTTTATCTCTTTAAATTTTCAGTTAACAATAATTTAACATCTACGGGGATCGATATTAATTTCTTTTACTTTGGATAGTAATAAGCTCTAGCAATGTTTATTAAGTTGTAGCTAATCGAAAAAAACTTAACAATTCAAATTATTAGAAAATAAAAAAGATAACTAGATAAGAATATGACTCCGACTCAACTATCAATGCCAAAAGCTCCTACTCTAATTCAACTCCTCCAATGGGTGGTTTACTTATTGACATTTTTTCATAAATGTGATTAAGAATATGATGATGTATTTCAGGTTCAGCTTGATAGTCCGTCAGTATTCTTCAGTCACTCCCAGGCCATTGAAGAAGTTATAGGAGCAAACGGCCATTTGCCTGTACTATAGCCGAAAAAGAATGTCGTACTTGATAGATTGTGTGTTGCGCATTTAGCCGAGACGGTGCGTTGCGAACGCACCCTACTAATAATCCTATTTACGCTTCAACATTGAGCCAGCGCCAACAGCACCAAATACTAATAAACCTAAAACTGAAACCGGCTCAGGTGTTTTTTGGATATCCCCAACTGTAAAATCATCAAATGCAAAAACATCTCCCTCTCCAGTAGTTGTCAAAAAGTCAACAGATATAAATGTTTCAGAATGATCCTCCGCAACTATACCAAAAAAGAGGACTGAACCATCTGTACTGCCAGAGCTTCCAACTGTATTAGGAACTGTAAAGGTCTCTATTGTTCCGTTTGATAGCTCTACTGCGAGCTGACCACCAAAATCACCAATGTCAATGCCATAGAAACCAAAAGCCCCAACTGTTGTGTCAAAGTCTACTTGAAAGTTATTGGCTCCACCTGCTGATACTTGCCAGAAGTTAGTACCAGAAGTACCGTATTGACCTATTCCATTCGTGCTACCAACAGGAACAGACCGTATTCGTCCGCCCCCACCAGAAAGAGTAGCTGTAATATTAGAATCAGGGAAAGTTAAATCTAATGGTCCACTTGTTCCTGTAGCAAATCCTTCAAAATCTTCAGTTCCTACCTCAACTAAATTAGATAGAAAATCGGATTCAGCACCAGAGGCATTGGGAAAAGAAGCCAAAGGTGCAGAACTACTATCATTCAAGTCTTCTCCAAAGAAAATTTGAAAAGCTTGTGCAGGAACATTGCCAAAAGTTACGATAGTACCAAAAGCAAGGGCACTAGAAACAATAGTTCTGGTGAGTTTGACGTTTTTTACAGCAGCAACAGTTTTGTTCAACATGATTAAATCTCCTGAGAAAATTCATTACCTGATATTGTTTCACCGCTCCTCCGGAAATTTATGCAAAACTTTCTTCACTAACGAGATAAAAAGATACCTGAAAGGTAGTGACAGTATAGAATAGAGAAAATTAAAATTACACAATAAATCAAATCATAATCATTCCTATAGAGGGATAACCACTTTGCAGTTGTCCATTTTTTGTTGAGTCATTGTTCAAGTTAATCCCTAAATCAAAACTCATTTAAGCCGATTAAAAAAATCAGGACTTACGCAAAGGCACTATATATAGTAAATAAAAACTATAGCACTATGGCATATATAGTGTTTTTGTCGGAAAAATGCTTCAACAATTAATAATTTATAATGAATAATTAGTAATTAACAATTACCTCTCCTTGAAAAGAAGAGAATTGACTAATCATGAAAATTTTTCTTCTCTTGGTCGATTGGATATGGTTAGGAAACCCATCCATCCCTCGACCGCTTTATTATCCCCTTAAAAGGGGAGGCTTTAAACCACAATTTTTCTTTTCGGTAAGTCCTAAAAATTTTAGTAATAAGTCAAAAGCGATAGTTTTAGGTCTGAGCAAACCTTTTAATTAGCTCCTTGAGAATTTCAAAAGATGAAATTCAAGACAATCAAAATTATCCCGAAAATATCCAACAGCAGGATATTGCTCGAGATATTCCATAGCAATTAAAGTAAATTGTTATAGCAGTCGAAGCAAAAGCTAGGACAGATAAAAAACTTAAAACTCAGACAACATAATACTTTTCCTTCTTCCTTCTTCCTTCTTCCTTCTTCCTTCTTCCTTCTTCCTTCTTCCTTCTTCCTTCTTCCTTCTGACTTCTGACTTTTGACTTTTGACTTTTGACTTTTGACTTATAACTCCCTTCTGACTTTTGACTTTTGACTTTTGACTTTTGACTTATAACTCCCTTCTTCCTTCTTCCTTTTGACTTTTGACTTATAACTCCCTTCTGACTTTTGACTTTTGACTTTTGACTTTTGACTTATAACTCCCTTCTTCCTTCTTCCTTCTTAACGATAATTTGTAAATTGTAATGGCACAGGCAAATCTTCTTCTTTTAACCTTTGCATTACTGCTTGTAAATCATCTTTAGACTTAGCAGAAATTCTCACAGAATCACCTTGAATAGATGCTTGTACTTTCTTAAATTCATCTTTAATCAACTTAGTGATTTTTTTAGAAATTTCTTGAGTAAGACCTTTTTGCAGTTTAACTTCTTGCCTAACTCTACCGCCACTAGCAGATTCTACCTTACCAAAATCAAATATCTTTAACGATAAATTACGTTTTGCTGCTTTAGTTTGTAAAACAGTATGAACTGCATCTAAAGCAAATTGACTACTGGTATTAATAGTAATTATATCTTCTCCCAATTCTAATGTCGTATTAGAATCCTTCAAATCATAACGAGCTTTTATTTCTCGCTCCGCTTGGTCTATAGAATTAACTAATTCTTGTCTATCAAAATCGCTGACAATATCAAAAGATGATGTAGATGCCATAATTATTCAATATATATATTATTACTTTCGTTTGACTTTAAGTATTAAAAATTTGACTAAATTAATATAGCAGTCGAAAAAAAGATTAGGAAAGCTCAAAAGTTTAAAACTCAGACAACATAATACTTTTCCTTCTTTCTTACTTTTTTCTTCCTTGTTCCTTCTGCTATACCATGAATTAATTTGAGATTTTTGATTGAAAAAAAACTCTTTATATCTTTTATATTTCGGGCTTGATATGAGGATTTTTTTTCCTAATACCAACAAATAGTATTACATTTACATTTTAATTAAGAAACATAGACTCTTCTAAATTAAGCCAGAATCATAGATTAAAAATTATTAATACTAATCAAACTGAGAATAAATAAAATAGCAGTACCAGAAGAGCTAACAACAAACATTAGCGATCGCCCGATCGGCACATTCAAAATATAAAATATCGAATAAAAAAATCGCCCAATGACAAAAGCAACTGCCGCTCCTATTGCCAAAATAGAGTCTTGTTGTGTTAAATATGCCATTAAAGAAGCTGCCGTAAACACAATAAAAGTTTCAAAAGAATTTTGATGTGCCCAGGTTGCCCTCTTAGCATAATCAGGCAATTGTTCAAACATAGCCCGAGGCGCACCCAGGTCATAGCCTACTTTAACACGACCGTAGGCTACCACTAAAAAAGGTGCGTAGACTAGCACTGCTCCTATTACTATGGAATCTAATAATATCGATGATGCTGGTAACTCCAACAAACTCATTTTTTTTGCTATATTAATCTAGATAGAACAGAGTTACTACTTTACGTTGTTCTTCTGCATCTTGACAAGTCTTCAACAGAGTACTACTTTCGTGAAAAGCAAAGCAAATAAGCTGTTGGCATCGAGAAACAATTTCCTGATTACAAATAGAGCTTGCTTCACCTAAAGATAATTGGTCATTTTTAGGATTTTCCACTAAATGAATAACCTTATCCAATTGTTGGCGAGACTCTCTCGGTTGCCGCTTCATACTTTGAGGTAAAATAACAGTAACTAGGTTAGGATCGGCTCTCATTGCCCCCCGAACTACTGCTAAATTAGTACCTGTTGCACCTGATGTAATAACATGATTAGAACCTAAAACCAAGGCATAACTTAACAACTCAATTAATTGTTGATGAGTAATAGGAACATGACGAGAACCCAACATAGCAATTCTTTTAGAACCTGTTTGTTGGATTGCTAAAAGTTCCTGTAAAAAATCATCTACCTTGGGAATATCAATTGATTGACTCAAAGATTTTATCTACTGTAATAAAACTGCCTAAAGGATTATAACAACTAAATATATTTTTGTACATCTATCTTTGTAGGAAAAATCACAATTGAGCGTTAGAAATAGAACGCTAAAAACTCCAGAATGGGCAAAGGCTTTTATTCAACCACCTTAAGAATTTCTACCTACTCCCCTACCAATTATTTCTGGTGTTGTCCCCTGTGGATTAAGAGGTTGTCTATCTAGAAATGGTCCTGCTAGATTATGGCGGAATAAACAACAAGTAGGACATTGATTTGATGGAGATGGTGCAATTCTAGTGGTGCATTTTAACCCACATTCCGCACCACAAAATGTAGCAACCGAATCAGGAGTCAGTCCTCAGGAGAAAACCCACCCGCGGGCCCCTCCTGGGAGGGGAAGACAGGAGTAAATCATAGCTGCCGCGATCGAGTAATAAATCAAGCAAGTATTTATGCGTAAATTTTTTACTCGGAAGCCAGATCGACGAAAAAAGTAATTGAGATGATTTGCATAGTATAAATATCTACCAAGTTACGGATTTATATACTACTTTTAATGATACAAATTGAAGTGCGGAATGTGGATTTTAATTCTTCTTTTCTAGAAGGTCAAGAAACCTGGGCTACCTATCGTTATGTGCAAACAGCAGGGTATCAACTTGAGACAGAAAAAGAAAGATTGATTTTTGGTGGCTATGGAATGAACCTTACAGGAGAGCGCGGGTCTTCAACCAAGGTTTAGATCGACCAGGAATATATATTAGCCAAGAAATGTTTGGGGCGATCGCTTGTTTCGACCATCAAAAAAATATCCTCACTACAACCGGCTTAAGGCCAAATTACTACCCAATGGAACCTATTTCTCAAAATCATAAGGGTCTAAAACCCCGCCTTTTAAGGCGCAATATTTTTAGAGCTTTTCTCAAATCCCCTTCCCCTGCTAGCTCCCCTCCTGGGAGGGGTTAGGGGTGGGTTGGGTTAGGGGTGGGTTTACTTCTGACTTCTGACTTCTGACTTCTGACTTCTGACGCGCGTTAAAGCCCCTGATGAAAATTTTCACAAAGGATGGGTATTAACTGTTATTTTTGACGGCGAGCGCAACTGTAGTGAGGTCTGGATATTTGATACTTCTCAATTAGATGCCGAACCTATTTGTCGGTTAGCCTTACCAGAAGTTATACCAATTGGTTTCCAGGATACCTGGAGTCAGGAGTACTGAAGAAGACATAAGAAAAAATTGCATGAGGATATTTCTCCACACACAACTTAGTACCTGATTGGCCTAAACAATTTCAAGAATCCTGTAGATGGTGGAGTATTAAACCCGCTACAAAAAGATAATTTTTTGACTCAACCCTTTAAAGGAGAGGATTTTTACCTTAATTATTCGGTAATTGTTAATTATTAATTATTAATTATTAATTATTAATTGTTTAACCAACCCCTAGCTGAAAATGACTGAGCAAAAGCTCAAAGTCAAAGTCTTGTGCCATAAGTCTATTGACACATTCTACCTTCGCAGGTTCGTGTAAACGGACACTACCAAAAGTTCTATCTATAATTTCCACAGTAGATAGAGTATCACACTCCACTGACAAAACAGGTACTTCCACATACTCAGCACGACGTAGCACTAACTCATCCGGAGGCAGTTGGCCAGTCAAAATTAAACAATGGGTAGAAGTTTCTAAAGCTGCTAGTTGAATATCTGTGCGATCGCCTCCGGTAACTACTGCCATATTTGTAGCTTTACGGAAATATTTAATAGCTGCACTAACATTCATTGCACCAATTGTCAAGCTTTCTACCATTAAATCCAGGCGATCGGGACGACAAAGTACCTGAGCGTTTAATTGCTTAACTAATTCTGCCACTGTGACACTGCGTAACAGACTGCTCCTCGGCAATATTCCTAAAACTGGAATGTTCCTAGACTCTAGAAAAGGTTTCACTAAAGTAGTTACTGTTTCTTGTGCTGTTAGCGGTACATCATTAATAACCACACCCAACAGGGAACTACCCAAACGTTGTTTAGCTGAGAGTAAAGAATCTATATAAGAACCATTATTTGGACGAGTGACCAAAATTACGGCAGCATTCAGAGTTTCCGCAACTTGTACTAAGGATAATTGAAATATATTACCCTCATCTAAGTTACTTGGTCCTTCTAATACAACTAAATCTCCTCCTTCTACCTGTAGATATTGGGCTAAAGATTTTTGATAGTCAGTGTTGTCCTCTCCAAGTAAACGCTTTTTTATAGTACTTTCATCCAGCATCAACAAAGTTGGCCTAATACTATTTTCTGAAAGCTTGAGAGTTTCAGTAATAAACTGTACATCAGCATCAATTTCGACAGATACTGAATTTAAAGAGTTTCCCAAGGGTTTTCCATAAGCAATGCTTATCCCTTGCTTTTGCAGCTTATGGGCTACTCCTAAAGTAATTGTAGACTTGCCACTGTAAGCTTCGGTCGATCCAATTACCAAATGATTGGCAGTTTTTGGCACACCCTCACCCCCGCAATCAATGAACTGTCAGTATAATTTGGATTTTAGATTAAATGTTGTCAATTTGTTTCACATTCTTAAATTCTAAGTTAAGTGTGAAAAATATTGATTTTTTTTCAATCAAAAATATAAAACCAATTAAATAATCAATCAACTATCTTAGTATTATTACAGTAAATTTTCAAATAAGAACAAGATTAAATCTCAGGAATTAAATTTCAAGCTGAATTACTCATAGCGAAGTAGCTTTGCATAGAAATTCTTAGAAAAATCCACATTACGAGTACGATGATAAACGAGCAATACATCAATTAAAAAATCAACAAATTCATAAGTGGCCATCGTTAGATCGTAACTAAGTTCCTGATTACCATCAAACTGCATTCGGCAACGAGTTATGTCTGCAGGTAATATAGAAACATTCCAAGTGACAACAAAAGGGATATTCTCTCCTCCTTCAATATTTCTCGCTCCTTCAAGACTTTTTTGTTTATAAAGACTAATAGCATGAGCTAGGTATTTACGTCTGTTATCTGGGTAATATGGAGTGTAAACAGCTATTTCCCCTTTTTCGGCTGGCTTTAATTGATTAATTGACATTCTCTACTCTCCTGAACCAATAATATCCATATCCCCGGAAATTATATTATAAGTAACTATAGTGTCAATATATCAAACTAAATTAGGAAAGCATCTGTCAATTTCTATTAACAAACTTCCTTTTTGTTGTAGTTTATACTCAACAAAATTGACAAATATGCCCCATCCGAGCATCAGATATTGCTTTAGCTAGCTGATGATTGCGGACTATACCCAAGACATTCAAATTCTCAACGACCACTACCTGATTATCATTGACGATTTTTCTTGATAATTTAGGTAGAAAGTCTTGACGGACATTACTAATATGTTCGTGAACTCTAGCCACTAGCTGACGTGCTTTTTCTCTTGATTTACTTCCTTTTTTCTTACCGAATAATTAAGGTTTAAAGCCTCTCATAAGCAAGGATAAAAAAGCGGTCAAGGGATGGCGAGGTCTCCTCATTGGCCGACCATCGACCAACAGAAGAAAAAATTTTCACAGCGGAGCGTCAATCCTATCCGTTTTCACTCTCGAGCTAATTATTAATTGTTGAAGAGCTAATTTAGCTTGTTTTTTTGCTAAATTTATCTGATGTTTTTTCAGGTGTTTAGGATTAGTATATTTTGGTGTTTTATTACCGAAATATTGGGTTTAAAGCCTCCCCCTTTTAGGGGGATGAAAAAAAATCAATGAGCGTATTTTCGTTTGATCCGGCAATAGTTGTCGGTACTGATAACTGATAACTGATAACTGATAACTGAAATGACCATCATGTAATACAAAAATCTTTATAATCCCAGATCGATACCAACAATCTTACCAGTTAACACAATCTCAGGATCGGGAGTTTCTTGTTCAGTGTCGAACAACAATGAGGCATAATACTTTGCTGTGGGTGTTTTAGTTATAGTTAAAGTTTTTAATTGGCCGTCAAATAATCGATGAATTGAGGCTTTAATTACTCCGACTTAAGGGATTTTCACTCCATTGTCAACTACTTGACAGTCTTGAGGATATTGGCAGGATTGCTTCTTATGATAAGATTTGAATCTCGGGTACTTAGCCCTTTTTTCAAAAAAGTTCTTAAATGCCTTGGTTAAGTTGAGGGTTGTTGACTGGAACACTATTAAATCACATTCTTTCAACCATGCAGTTTCTTGTGACTTTTTAAGTTTAGGCAAAACTCGATCCAGAGTAACTTGGCTTAATCCCTTGCCTGTTTGTTGATAAGTTTCATTGCACAGGTTTAAGGCATAATACCACCACCATCTGGCACATCCTATGACTTGAGGATAGTTTTTGGGATTGCTCTGATGATGGGTATATCCGTACTTTGATGGCTCTGTATAAAATTTGGCCGGAAAACTCAGGTTGACCATAGATTATGGTAGCAAAAGATGTGCTGAAAGTCGTGACTCCCGCCGATTATTCACTGGTAACAATTCATCCCCACCATAATAGAGGGATGGGGAATTCTTGCGACATTAGGTTAAAACATAAGAAAATTATTAGCGATTCAGACCTTTAAGATAAATTTAGTTATGCCGAATAGTTCTTGGCCCAAAAACGATTATTATAGGAAAACTCAAATCGATCAAAACGGTAACTTCTCTAACATAAGTAACGAACAACAAAACGATCGGGTAGCAGAAACTAAGAAATGCTTAGACCGGAGTCAAATAAAACAACAAAAAGAAGTGTTAAGTAGTCACCAGAATATTTACGATGGTCGTAGACGTAAAGCAGCACTTATGTCATTTCTGATTTGGACCACTACTATTGCTCTGCACTTGCTTTCTTGGGGATATTTGGTAATTTTAGGTCTGACTGGTTTACTATCAGTCCAACTTGTGAGAATACTATTCGCTCAACCAAAACTACCTCCAAAACCTCTATCAGAAGAAAATTCGACAGACTGGCCTTATGTATCCCTGTTAGTAGCAGCTAAAAATGAAGAGGCTGTAATTAGTAAATTGGTAAAAAATATCTGTACTTTAGATTATCCAACCAATAATTACGAACTTTGGGTAATAGATGACAATAGTACAGATCAAACTCCTGTATTGTTAGAACAGTTGGCCAAAGAATATCAGCAGCTCAATGTTATTAGGAGAAGTCCAGATGCGAGTGGAGGTAAATCAGGCGCTCTCAATACTGCGATACCTTTAATTAGGGGAGAAATTTTAGGAGTGTTTGATGCAGATGCAGAGGTAACACCCGATCTACTCCGAAAGGTAGTACCACTTTTTGTGAGAAAAGAAGTAGGAGCAGTACAAGTTAGAAAAGCGATCGCCAATGCAGGTCTAAATTTTTGGACAAAAGGCCAATCAGCAGAAATGGCTCTAGATAGCTTTTTCCAGGAACAACGAATTGCAATTGGTGGGATTGGAGAACTCAGGGGAAATGGCCAATTTGTACGTTTGAATGCCCTGAAAGAATGTGGGGGGTGGAATGAACAGACTATTACTGATGATTTAGATTTAACAATTCGTCTACACTTAAACCAATGGGATATAGATTTTCTCAGTTTTCCAGCAGTAATGGAGGAAGGAGTAACTAACTCAAAAGCTTTGTGGCATCAACGTTCCCGATGGGCAGAGGGTGGGTATCAGCGTTATCTAGACTACTGGCAATTGATTTTGCGTAACCGAATGAGATTTGGTAAAACTTGGGATTTATGGCAATTTTTGGTGACCCAATATCTAATATCGGTTGCTGCTGTACCCGATTTTCTTATGGCAATAATCTTGCGTCGTTTACCCATCACCAGTCCTTTGACTGTGTTTACTGTAACAGTTTCTGTATTGGGAATGTTTATCGGTTTACGTCGAACCAGGAAACAAGAAAAGAGTATAGTTGGAGAAGGGAAGTTGGACTTTGTTTCTGAGAAAGAACATCCATTGTCTATACTACTTACTTTTTTAGAAAGTGTGCGGGGAACTTTTTATATGTTGCATTGGTTTGTAGTGATGGGCGCTACTATTACCCGGATATCTATATTACCTAAGCGACTAAAATGGGTAAAAACAATTCATAAGGGGGATTGGGAAAGTTAAAAATTTAGCTGTTTCGGCGAGAAGCCCCGCTCCATAATTTCTAATTTGGAGATGGGATGAATCGCCGTTAATTTGATAGAATTGTAGACGTAGGTATAGTAAACTCAAGAGCTATCATCCGCCTACAAACTGTACCTAGACAACTGGAAGTATAGGGTTTGACAAGGAATTTTGCTTATAGGGTATAGCCTCTTGTCTGTAAAGCTTTCTCCGAATGTAGGAAAACGCGATAATTTTCTCTACGCCTTCTGTGGTGGGGCAGCACGGGGAAGTAAAACCAAAGTTTCTCCTGCGGAGACCGCGGAGCGAACGTGAAATGTCCTATGCGATAGCAGGAGTCAACGAGAAGCCCGCGCTATAATCTCTGATTTAGCGACGGGATCTGTCACGTTATTATTATCGAATTACTTAGTTTGATGTTAATTCGATCTATTCTTAGTAGCTATCAATAATGTTTTTAACAGAAGATAAGTATCAAAGATAAAATATATAGCAATTCTATTTCTAAAGTGTGAAAGCTAAATTGTAAGCATTTCGGTCCGAATACCGAAATGCTTATCTATATAACTAATCAGGTTCAGGTTAGAAAAATTAAATTATATTTTAACGATAGGTATAGACAGGTAGGGCGCGGACATAGAATGATGATGCTCCGAATAAGGGGAAATTATTTTTCTACTGTTCCCTGTTCCTTGCTATATATTCGCAAACATAATAGCTGCAAAATTTATCAAATAAATATAGGATATCTCAAAACAATTATATTATTAACTGAAGAAAATAAAACGTTAAAATTAGTATGGATTTATTAGAATATCAAGCAAAAGCTTTGTTTAGTGGGATAGGAATTCCTGTTTTGCCATCTCAAAGAATAGATTATCCTAAAGATTTAAAAAAATTAAAAATACCTTATCCAGTGGTACTTAAATCTCAAGTTCATGCTGGAGAAAGAAGTAGCTTAGGTGGAATTAAATTTGTTGAAAATACAATTGATGCTGTGGCAGCAGCTCAGGCAATTTTTAATTTGCCGATCAAAGATGAGTATCCAGAAGTTTTATTGGCAGAAGCAAAATATAATGCTAATCAAGAATTATATCTAGCAGTTGTTTTAGACCCAATAGTACGCCGTCCTGTACTTCTTGGTTCAGCACAAGGAGGTATTGATACAGAAACAGCTATGACAAAGATGCAACAGGTAGTTGTTAATCAACAATTTTCACCTTTTTATGCGCGTCGTCTGATGGTAAAAATTGGACTGGAAGGAAAATTGATAGAATTAGTTAGTAATATAGTGGAAAAAATGTATCAATTATTTATAGAAAAGGATTTAGATTTAGTAGAAATTAATCCTCTGGGTGTGAGTCCGACAGGAGAAGTAATGGCTTTGGATGGTAAAGTAAGTGTTAACGATTATGCTCTAGGTCGTCATCTAGAATTGGTGAATTTAGTTGGCAAAAATATTACTATTACTAATAATGATGAAATTCAAGAAGGACAAGTAAGTAAAATAGACAAAAATTTTCTATTAATTACAAATAATACCAATGCAGCAGTCAATGAAAAAATTATTCCAGATTATCAACTCAAGTTTACAGAATTACAAGGAAATATCGGAATTTTGTGTAATGGTGAAGGTTTAACAATGGCTACTGTTGATTTGGTAATGGAAGCTAATGGAAAACCAGCAAATTTTCTGAATATTAAGTTGGGTGATTATTTGGAGGTTAAGGATAGTTTACGCATAAAAATGTTTGCTGCTTTGGATTTAGTTAGTCAAAAGGAAAATGTCAAGGTAGTATTGGTGAATTTTCTAGGTATAGTTCAGACAAGTGATGAGTTGATTACTATAGTTTACGAGTATTTGAATAATTTAAAAACTATGGATAAGAGTAATATTATTTTTATACTGCGTTTATTAGGAGGTGAAGTGAATATAGCTAAAGAACGTTTATCAGGTTTACCAGTAGAGGTAATCGAAAATTTAGAAGATGCAGTTACTAAAGCTGTTTCTTTAGCTAGATAGTGGTAATTAGAAGGGAAGTTACCAGAAAATTGGGTTTAAAGCCTTGCCGAGGCGCGGGCGACTTTTTAGTTGATTTTATTTCAATGAATATGTTATCATGTTGTTAGTTTAATAGTCAAATTATGAAAGCTAGATTTAAGTATCGTATCTATCCTACACCGGGACAAAAATACCGAGAGCGCAAAGCTATTTGGTTGTGTCCGTGTGGTTTGGAACGATAGCCTAGCTTGCTGCCTGTGAAAAGTATATCTCGGGAGAAAAGAAACCTAATAATTCTGAACTACAAAAACAGTTTATAACTCAAGCTAAAAAGACTGAAGACAGAGAATGGTTATCAGAAATTTCTGCTATACCATTGCAGCAATCTTTAAATGATTTAGATCGGGCTTATCAAAACTTTTTCAGTTCGACAAAAGGTCAGAGAAAAGGTAAACCTGTTAAACCTCCTAAATTTATGCATTAGAAAGTCAAAGCAAACTGCTAGGTTTACATGCATGAGGGTTTAAAGTTGGTGAACATAAAGTCTAGAAGAGCCAAGATTGGAAAGCTGAAAATTGTATGGTCAAGAGAGTTACCTGCTCCTCCATCATCAGTAACAGTAATCAAAGATTCAGCTAATAGATATTTCTTGAGTTTTGTAGTAGAAATACAACCAGAAATCTTACCTCAAACTGATAATTCAGTAGGTATAGATTTAGGCATTTCAACCTTTGCTACATTTAGTGACGGTACAAAGGTTGATGCTCCTAAGCCACTGAAGAAACGAATTAAGAAGTATATAAAGTTAAGTAAGTCATTATCTCATAAAACTAAGGGGTCTAGAAGGTATGAGAAAGCGAGAGTAAGAGTTGCCAAATTTAATGCCAAACTAAAAGATACGCTTGACAGATTTTCTGCATAAATTATCTACTAAAATAATTCGTGAAAACCAAACAGTTGTTTTAGAAGTATGACAATGTTTCAGGAATGGTAAAAAACCGCAACCCACCCCCATCCCCTCCCGGGAGGGGAGCAAGAGGGGTGAGTATCCGATTTAGGTTGGCGACAATTTAGAACTTTCGTAAGAAGGAAAAGCTGAGAAATATGGTCGTGATTTGAGAGTAATTAGCCGTTGGGAGCCTACTTCTCAAATTGTGGCTTTAAAGGTGGCAAGGAGCGACCTTCAGGTGCGAGAATGGGAGTGCCTCAACTGCGGTGCAAAACATGTTCTTAGACGAGAATGCAGCAATAAATATATTAGTCGCGGGCGGGCAGTCCGAGACATTAAACGGACGTGGAGGCAAGCGTAAGACTAGCGCATCTGGTAGCAGCAGCCAGTGTTAGCGGAGCTTTGCGAAGCGCAAAACGTCAACCCGGCGAGGAGTTACGGCTCGGTAGGAATATCCGCGCCTGACCGCCGGAGAGGATGTCAAATATAATTTGAACTCGAATCACATTGGACTGATGCAGCTTGTGTTGGTATTTCTACTCCAGATAGTTTAAATATTAGGAACTATCAACCATTAATTATCAAAGCAATGGGTAGAAGTAGTCGTCAGATGGTTAAGCCAGATAAATATGGTTTTCCCAGAACCAAGCCTAAATTCAGACAGAAATCATTCTATGGATTTATGACTGGAGATATCGTTAAAGCTGTAGTGACTAAAGGTAAAAAGATTGGTTCTTATATTGGTCGAGTTGCTGTTAGAAAAACTGGTAGTTTTAAGATCAAAACTAAAACTGAAATGGTACAAGGAATTAGCTATAAGTATTGTCAAACTACCCATAAATCAGATGGTTATACTTATAACTTTGGTGAAGAGCGTTAAATAGAAAACATTTGACTTTGTCAAAAAAGTAGTCGAAGTTTTAGCTAAATCGTCGAGAAGCCTCGCGCCATAATCTCTGATTTGGCGGATGAATCGGCGGTAAATTAATGGGGCATTGAAACCCATTAATTTACAAATATTGCTTTTTGCTCAAGAGGAGAAAGTTGATGTTATCATAACAATGAAAAGAACCTTGTGTTTATAGTAATGCGGACGGCCGATCGGTACAAGCTTATGCCTAATAAAGAACAAGTGTCTACCATAGAACTATGGCTGGACTTGTTGGGTCGGCAGTACAACTATCGTTTGGATGAGCGGTTTTCGTGGTGGTCAGAAAATCGCTGTCCGGTTAATGCTTGCCCTTTAATAATGCCAATCCCTCAACTAAGAAATAACCCGGATTATTACTCGTAAGAATTAAGATTTAGTCAATACTAAAGATAAATTTCGGGAGTACAAGCTAATTCATTCTCAAGTATTGCAAGATTGTATTAAACGAGTAAAACTGGCTTTTGAAAGATGGTTGAAAGCAGATAAAAATGGGCAGAGATTAGGCAAACCAAGGTTAAATGGAATTGGTCGTTATCGTAGCTTTACTTACCCTCAAATCAAGCTTGAATGTCTTGAGGGAAATAAGATTAATTTACCGAAAATTGGTAAAGTCAAGTTGATTCAACATCGACCATTGCCGTCAGGTTTTAATTTGAAAACCGTTACTATTAGTCGCAAAGCTGATGGTTATTATGTGACGCTATCCCTAGAAGATAAGTCGGTTCCTAGGTTCACAACTGAAGTTAAACCTACTTCAGAAAATACTTTGGGTTTAGATTTGGGATTAAAAGACTTTTTGGTAACAAGCAACGGAGAATCGGTTCCCATTCCTCAATATTATCGCTCATCTGTGAAGCGATTAAAGACTAATCAAAAACGTTTATCCCGTAAAAAGAAAGGCAGCAAAAGATGGTTAAAAGCTCTTCTAGCTGTGGCTAAACAACATAAAAAGGTAGCTGACAAGCGTAAAGACTTTCACTTCAAAACAGCCAATGAATTATTATCACTCATCTGAAGTTATTGCCCACGAAAACTTAAATATTAAAGGACTGGCAAAAACCCGTTTGAGTAAATCAATTAACGATGCGATTTGGGGGTCAATTCTTGTCTATTTTGACTGTCAAAGCTGTTAGCGCAGCTCCTCCGCAGGAGGAAAATGCTGGACAAAAGACTATAGCTGTGAACCCCAAAAAAAAAGAGCCAAGATTGCTCAAATTGTGGGAAAAAAGTCCCGAAAGAATTAAACATACGAACTCATTCTTGTCCGCATTGCGGCATAGTAATAGACCGCGACTTAAATGCGGCGATAAATATAAAAAATAGGGCAGTAGGGCCCATACGTCCTTAAAGCACGCGCTTGCCCGACGGGATACCGGGGCGACGAAACGAGAAGCCCATACTAAGCTGACGCTATAGTGTGGGAGATGTCACATAGCCCAGTCCAATTAAACTTGTTTGATACTTCTGAATTAACTACTGTTAGCGTTGCAAAGCAAAGTTCAATCAAAAGTTAAAAAGAAAAAGTTTTAAGGGTACAGATGAAGAATAATTAAGTTTGTTTTAAATACAAGGAGGAAAGTAATTTATATGCTGGTTGCTTTCCTCTCGGCATTAAATCACAGATTATAATGCGGGTCTCCAGCAACTATTTTAGATGAATTTAACTCCAGATAGTAAGGTAATAGTTCAGGGTGTTACAGAAAAAATGTCTACCCAGATAGCCTTAATGATGAAGTCATACAAAACAAATGTGGTAGCAGGTATTAGTCCTGGAGAAGGGGGACAAGAATGGT
Source organism: Cyanobacteriota bacterium (assembly GCA_034190295.1). Classification (GTDB taxonomy): domain Bacteria; phylum Cyanobacteriota; class Cyanobacteriia; order Cyanobacteriales; family Microcoleaceae; genus Okeania. The sequence goes on from JAXHSW010000051.1 coordinate 34,367, forward strand.
CTGGCATACCTGTGTTTAATTTGGTAGAGGAGGCAGTGGCAAAAGTGGGTATTATTGATACCACTTTGATAGTTGTGCCTGCTTATCGGGTTTTAGATGCTAGTTTAGAGGCGATCGCTTCTGGCATTAAGCAAATTGTCATAGTTACAGAAGGAGTGCCCCCTCTAGATATGGTCCAGTTATTAAGAAAAGCGGAGGCTACAGAAACTCTGATTGTTGGACCTAACTGTGCAGGTATTATCGTGCCAGATAAATTACTGCTGGGTACTCATCCAACTCAGTTTTACACTCCTGGTCCAGTGGGAATTATTAGTCGCAGCAATACTCTTACTTATGAAGTAGCTTGGGAATTAACAAAGTCAAGATTTGGTCAATCTATTTGTGTTAGTATTGGTTGCGATCCAATTGTTGGTTCTTCTTTTTTGCAATGGTTACAAATATTAGATGAGGATGACCGTACAGAGTTAATTGTTTTAGTAGGAGAAGTTGGTGGTGCAAGTGAGGAAATTGCAGCTTCTTATATATCAGAAACAATTGATAAACCTGTAGTTGCTTATATTGCTGGTATTTATGCTCCAATAAATCAAGATTATAGTCATGCTAGTAGTTTAATTAGTGCTAGAAACTTAAGGGGAAAACATAATTTTCACGACCGGATGAAGAGTAAAATTGCAGCTTTTAAAGAATTTAAAATACCATTAGCAAAACGACCTTCGGAAATTCCTAGTTTAGTGAAATATTCACTAGAAAAAAAGTATGTTTAATTAAGTGGCGTTGGTGAAAAGAGCTATGATATCTTATCCGGATAAGAGCGCGAACAAAAAACTTTCTCCTTCTACTACTCTTTCTTCTTCTTTCTTCCCCTCCTGGGAGGGGCCCGCGGGTGGGTTGACTCCTGAGGAGGTCTTCCTGGGAGCTAGGGGTGGGTTGACTCTTAAGTAATTAAGATTACAGCGCAATTCATTTAAGTAGGGCTTGCCGATCAAATATAAAAATATTGACATATAAAGGTTTCAGCCTTATTAGATTGAAAAAAAGTGCCAGCTTTTAGGTCAAGAAAGCTCATGCGTGTTAACATTTTGTGCAAGAGTTGGGCAGAAAAATTAAGGGATAATTCTTCCAACTACATCCTCTGTAATTCCCATTTCTCCTGACTTGGTCTTTCCCCTCCACGGTCGGGGCTCGCGGGTGGGTTGACTCGGTCCTCCTCACAACAGTTATTTATAAGTATTTAACCGCAATTCGTAGCTCCCCTGGAGGGGGAACATGATATTATATCAAATCCGTTTAATTCGGCACTTCAAGAATGCGCGAATGCGCGAATGCGCGAATTACCTCTCCTTGAAAACGGATAGGATTGACTAATCATGAAAATTTTTTCTTGTTTCTCCTTGCCCATGAGAGACTTTAAACCTTAATTGTTCGGTAAAAAATGTTCCATCTTCAACCATTACCAAATATTTCTCGATCTCCCCATCCCCCCATCCCCCCATCTCCCCATCTCTCCATCCCCCCATCTCCCCATCTAATTACACTGATGCTACCGGATTTGATATTAGACCACAATTTCTCGGTAAAAATGTTCTTCTCTCTAAACGAGAATATTTTTTCCGTGCGAAATACGGAGCAAACAAATTTCCCCTTGTTCCCTGTTTCTTACTTCCTAATAAATATTATTTGTAGAGATTTAAAAATACGGCGTTGGTGATTTGAGGTATGATATTCCCCTCGGTTCTTTCCCTTTTGCCTTCAGCTCCCGCTGCCTTCCTCTAATACCTACGATTTATTCTATCTCTAGCAGCTACTCTTAAAGTATATTCTATAGGTTGATCTGAATTAGAAACAACTACAAATTGATAATAACCAGAAGTTAGAGTTTTACCCATCCATCTATTTATATTTCGATCTTCTATTAATGCTCTAGACCTACGACGAGAATTTTCAGGAGGATAAATAGATAAGAAAACCTCTGGAGTATTAGTTCGTAACCTGACGCGTAAAATTTGGTCTGCTTGTATCCATGCTAAATAAATTTTACCTTCTCCTGGTTGTAAATTACCATTCACAATTTCTCTAAATGAACCTCGTGTAAAGCTAATTTCTTCTAAAGATTTTCTACTTTGTAAAGCTTTCATTGTATCAGTAGCGATCGCTTGCCAAATTTGACCTATGGGTAAACCTATTAGATTTTTTCCACGGGGTTGTTCTGAGAATAAATAAAAGAATCGAGCATCGGTCAAATCATTAAAAGCTGTACTACTAATATTTAATCTACTAAGTTGAGATTTCCATCGCTCAATATCATCTTTACTATAGTTTCCTAATCTACGACGAGCGTCTAAACTTAGTGTTTCTAGTTTGTTAAGTAACTGGTTTGCTATTTCATACCACCGCCATTTCCATAATTTATCTTCTGAAGTTTCATCACTCAAAGTCTGCCCTTTTTTTTGAGGATATTTAGCGTAGAAAAAGTCATCTACTAAGGGTAAAAAGAAAGATTCTTCAATGCCCGCTTTTTGCAGGCGATCGCTCAAATTTTCGGGTTTTTCTTTGACAATTTTATCTTTTTGATTGGAGTTGTATTCTAACCACAAATTACCAGCTACCCAACCTATTCCTCCCATACTAAATATTGTCACTAATACTAATAAAATTGTTGACCAAATTGAAAATTTTTGAGTGTTATTAGTGGTAACTGGAATTTGGGAAACTGGTGTTGTTGTGACATTGGAGATTTGATCTGCGGTAATAGGTTCGGTAGAAATGACATTTGCTGCTGCTTGGGTAGGTGCTAGGTCAGTACTAGAAGGAACATTTTCAAGAGCTGTTATAACTTGACCAACTGTGGCGTAGCGATCGCTTGGTTTAGGAGCTAACATTTTATCTAGCACGTTACCTAAGTTTGGACTAAGACTAATTTTCTTGCGCCAGTTAAAGGTTAAGTTGTGAGGGTCTATCAAAAAAGAGGGTTCTTTTCCTGTGAGTAAAACTAATACTGTTGCTGCTAATGCGTATAGGTCGCTGTTAGCATTTATCATTCCTAGTCGCATTTGTTCGTCTGGTGCATATCCGACTTTTCCCAACCTTGTTGCTTGGAGCGGTACACCATGAGCATATTCGGATACTACTTTTGTTGCTGTTTCTTTGACTCCACCAAAATCAATTAATACTGGTAGTTTATCGGAGCTTCGCAGAATGATATTATCTGGGGAAATGTCGCGGTGAATGACTCCTAAGTTATGAATATATTCCAATACTGGTAATATCTGTAGTAAAAATTTTGTTACTTCTGTGTCGCTAAAAAAAGTGCCTTGACGTTTGCGGTTTTCTAGTAAAGCACGATAAGTTTTACCTTCTACATAGTCTTGTACTAAAAATAGATATCCTTCTCCATCTAATTTAAAGCGAAACATTTCTCGGAACCCAGGTATTTGTGGGTGTCGCAATTTGTAAAGTACCCCTGCTTCTCTTTCAAATAATTCTTGGGATTTTTGCAAGGCGTAACTACCGTGTACTTGGGGGGCAAATTCTTTGAGTACACAGGGTTCTTGGAAACGATGGTTATCTTCTGCGAGGTAGGTGCGTCCAAATCCACCATGTCCCAATTGTTTGACTATTTTATAGCGGTTAGTGAGTATTAGTCCAGGATATATAGGGTTATTCATAAATAGGGATTATGGTTAGTTTGGGTCCAAGTTAGGGTTATTTCATTATATATATTGGGTTCCTACCGTTACAAAAATCGGCGTTGGTAAAGCGCGTGTATGATATTAATCTTAATTCTTTAGGAGTCAACCCACCCGCGGACCCCGACCGTGGAGAACCCACCCGCGGACTCCGACCGTGGAGAACCCACCCGCGGACCCCGACCGTGGAGAACCCACCCGCGGACCCCGACCGTGGAGAACCCACCCCTAACCCCTCCACCGGAGGGGAAGAAAGAAGAAGAAAGAGTAGTAGAAGGAGAAAGTTTTTTGGTCGCGTAAAGGTCACGGAATTCTATCGCGCTCTTATTCGGACATGATATCATACCTCAAATCACCAATGCCCAAAAATCGAAATTATAGATTTAGGAGCAAAAAAGTCTGGGAAAAATTAATTACGTTAATCATCAGAGATTTTAGAGATTTTAATTAATATATTATCTGCATATACGAGCTGATGATGTGACTGTGATAGCGGTCTTAACTAATTACCTTAACTACTGGATTTTTGATGGATAAAGAATTCAGGGGTGTTAGTGAATGAGAGTATTATTTTGAAATTAGGAAGTGAGATGAAGTTCTAAATAATAGTGAACTATATCAAGTCCGCTGTTCAACAATTAATTATTAATTATTAATTATTACCTATCTTTGAAAAGAAGAGGATTGACTAAAAGGATTTTTTTTCTTTATTTTCCCCTGAAAATGGGAGGTTTTAAACCACAATTTTTCGATTATTTAGAGATTAATACTGTAACAATCTTTTTTGAATTTGTTATAAGATTTTATTAAGTTTACTATTTATTCTATTCTATTAAATTAAGCCGCAAAATGCTGTAAATGTTATAATTTTAAAGAGCGATAACAATTTCCTAAAATAATGCTATACTTCCGATGCGACTTCAGTTATTAAGTAGTAATAATAATGCTTTCGTAATGTTTGTAAATATTATCGGCTCTAAAACAAAATATCTTATGTCTTTTAACCCTACTCCCTACTGCCTTTTTCCCCTTCTGGCTCCCCTCCTGGGAGGGGCGGGGGTGGGTTGGGTTAGGAGTGGGTCCCTACTCCCTACTCTCAAGGATATGTAGCAAGAATGCGCGTTCAACAATTAATTATTAATTATTAATTATTAATTATTAATTATTACCTATCCTTGAAAAGAAGAGGATTGACTCAAAGGTTTTTTTTATTTATTATCCTCTTAAAAGACTATGGTTTATCAACATTTTTTTTAACATAAAAATTGACACTGGTAGACAAGTTATGTATAAGTATTTAAAAGGTTTTTGTCTGAGAAAAAGTGTATGAAAAAGTACATTTTTTTTGATAACTTAAGTAGTTTTTCTTGTCTACTATGATTCTTTCGGACCTTCTCCCCTGCTCCCTGCTCCCCTACTGAACACAAGGTTTTCAGGAGTTCCCGATCGGGGATAGCTTAAAAGGGGAGGTTTTAAACTACAATTTTTCGATAAATGGTATGAGAGATTATATTTTGGATAAACAAAAATTTATGATGAAAGTTGATATCTCGAAAAATCGGAAATATTATAAATTTTTGGCAGCAGCTACTTACAGTATTATTTTCACAATTACATTAACAGTAGTTTTTGTTCTTGCCAATATAATTTTTCCTTATCCTAACATTCCTAATTATCCTAGTTATGTTAGTCTTAAGTTAAACAACTTTGCCGAACACAAAGATGAATATAATGCTATTTTTATCGGTCCTAGTACAACTCTTCACGGTATAGTACCTAATTTATTTGATAAATTAATGGCAGAAAAAAACGTAGAAATCAAATCTTTTAACTTAGGATTTGGTGGGGCTACAGTAGCAGAGATAGACTTTTATTTAAGAACAATTATTGCTTTAAAACCGACTAATTTAAAGTGGTTATTTATAGAAGACCAAGATAGTTTTTCTGAACACCTAAGAAATGCAGATTCTCCCAGAAGTATATATTGGCATACTCCCAAGGAAACTATCTTAGCTTTAGGTATAACGTTGGAACAAGAAAAACCCTTGCGAAGAAAGTTTTTTACTGCTTATGGTAATTTAAAAAGTCTATTCTATAGAATTTTATGGATGGGTAGATTTTCTGATTTTTGGTCAGAAAAAGTTTTAGGTTCTAATTTAGTTGAATTTATAAAACAACCATACTCCAGACTGTTGATACAAAAATCTGGATATTCTGCTTCAGATGGGAAAGAAAAACCTGGTAAAAGTAAGATTGGTCATCAACAAAATTTTTTAAATAATTTAGATAGTTATTATCAAAGGGTAGATAAGTTGAAGCAAAGGAACACTGCATCAATTAATTTATCCAAAACTTATCGTTTGAAAGTTCTCAAAAATATGTGCGATCGCATTGAGGAACAGGGAATTAAGCCCATTCTTTTTATATCTCCAACTTTGGAATATGAAGAACCAACAGCAATGGAATTGTATAAACGGCACAATACATCGGTAGTTTTTGCTTTAAACAATCCTGAAATTTTCCCTACTTTATATCAAGTTGAAAGCAGATGGGATTTCGCGCACCTAAATGACAGAGGTGCAAGGGAATTTCATCGTTTTATGGCAGAACAGTTTGCTAAATATCTTGAAACAAAAGAATCAGGAATCTATCCTTTATAAACATTAGAAATAATTTTTACAGGATTTCGCTTCCTAACCGAAAAATTAATAATTAATAATTGTTAATTAAATAATTAAGCTTACCGAATAATTAAGGTTTAAAGCCTCTCCTTTAAAGGGAAAAAAATAAAATTTTTCCTTTTATTAAATCCTCTTCCTTCTAGGGAGAGGTAATTATCCATTATCCATTATCAATTATCCATTATCAATTATTGAATCTGCCTCCCCTTTCAAGGGAAAAAAAGGAATAATAAATATTTCCTCACATTCAATCAAGAATGGTTTTAACAAGAGGTAATTATCCATTATCCATTATCCATTAATGAAAGTTTTCTGTATCTATAAAATGCTGTCAATGTTATAATTTTAAAGAGTTATAGATGATAGATTGGATGGATCGACAAAAATTTATGACGAAAGTTGAGGTCTCGAAAAATCGGCAATATTATAAATTTTTGGCAGTAGCTACTTACAGTATTATTTTCACAATTACATTAACAGTAGTTTTTGTTCTTGCCAATATGATTTTTCCTTATCCTAACATTCCTAATTATCCTAATAAGGTTAGTTTAAAGCTAAAATACTTTGCCGAACACAAAAATGAATATAATGCTATTTTTATCGGTCCTAGTACAACTGAACACGGTATAGTACCTAATTTATTCGATAAATTAATGGCAGAACAAAACATAGAAATTAAATCTTTTAATTGGGGAATTGGTGGAGGAACAGTAGGAGAGATAGACTTTTATTTAAGAAAGATAATTGCTTTAAAACCGGCTAATTTAAACTGGTTATTTATAGAATACCCTGATGCTCTGGATGAGAAACTACGCAATTCAGGTTCTGTCAGAAGTATATATTGGCATACTCCTAAACAAACCATCTTAGCTTTACGTATAATGTTGGAAAAAAAACATCCCCTCCAATTAAATTTTTATACTGCTTATGGTAACTTAAAAAGTCTATTATATAGAATTTTATGGATAGGTAGATTTTCTAATTTTTGGCAAAACAAAATCTTATGCTTTAACTTAGTTGAATTTATAAAAAAACCACAGTCTAGAGTCTTGATACAAGAATCTGGATATTATGCTTTAGATTGGGGTAAAGTTTTGATTCGTACTAAACAATATTTTCAAAATAATTTAGATGATTATTATAACCGGGTCGATAGAAAAATAGATGAGTTGAAGGAAAGGAACACTGCATCAATTAATTTCTCTAAAACTTATAGCTTGAAAGTTCTCAAAAATATGTGCGACCGCATCGAAGAACAAGGAATTAAGCCCATTCTTTTTATGTCCCCAGCTATTATGGGATATGAAGAACCAACAGCAATCGAATTTTATACACGGCACAATAAATCCGTACTTTTTGTTTTCAACAATCCCGAAACTTTTCCTACTTTATATCAAGTTGAAAGCAGATGGGATTTCACGCACTTAAATGACAAAGGTGCAAGGGAATTTACTCGTTTTATGGCAGAACAATTTGCTAAATATCTTGAAACAAAAAAATCAGGAATCTATCCTTTATAAACATTAGAAATGATTTTTACTGAATTTCGCTTCCTGTTTTTCTTCCTCACCGAAAAATTAATAATTGTTAATTAAATAATTAAGCTTACTCTGCCTGTAAGTATTTCCTGCGGAATGCTTACCTCTGCGTCCCCTTTCAAGGGGAAAAAAGGAATAATAAATATTTCCTCACATTCAATCAAGAATGGTTTTAAGCAGAGGTAATTATCCATTATTCATTATCCATTAATGAAAGTTTTCTGTATCTATAAAATGCTGTCAATGTTATAATTTTAAAGAGTGATAGATTATATATTAGATGGATCGACAAAAATTTATGACGAAAGTTGAGGTCTCGAAAAATCGGCAATATTATAATTTTTTGGCGGCAGCTACTTACAGTATTATTTTTACAATTACATTAACAGTAATTTTTGTTCTTGCCAATATGATTTTTCCTTATCCTAACATTCCTAATTATCCTAATGATGTTAGTTTAAAGCTAAAATACTTTGCCGAACACAAAGATGAATATAACGCTATTTTTATCGGTCCAAGTACAACTTATAGAAGTATAGTACCTAATTTATTTGATAATTTAATGGCAGAACAAAACGTGGAAATTAAATCTTTTAACTTAGGATTTAATGGAGCAACAGTAGCAGAGATAAATTTTTATCTAAGAAAAATAATTGCTTTAAAACCGGCTAATTTAAAGTGGTTATTTATAGAATACTACGATTATTTACTTGAAGAGCTAGGTGGTGCAGATTCTTTCCGAAGTATATATTGGCATACTCCCAAGCAAACTATCTTGGCTTTACGTATAACCTTGGAACAAGAAAAACCCTTGCGAAGAAAGTTTTCTACTGCTTATGGTAACTTAAAAAGTCTATTCTATAGAACTTTATGGATGGGTAGATTTTCTGATTTTTGGTCAGAAAAAGTCTTAGGTTCTAACTTAGTTGAATTTATAAAAAAACCATACTCCAGACTGTCGATCCAAGAATCTGGATATTCTGCTTTAGATGGGAAAGAAAAACCTGGTAAAAGTTGGATTCGTCGTCGAAAAAAATTTTTAAATAATTTAGATAGTTATTATCAAAGGGTAGATAAGTTGAAGCAAAGGAATACTGCATCAATTAATTTCTATAAACCCTATAGCTTGAAGGTTCTCAAAAATATGTGCGATCGCATTGAGGAACAGGGAATTAAGCCTATTCTTTTTATATCTCCAACTTTGGAATATCAAGAATCAACAGCAATGGAATTGTATAAACGGCACAATACATCGGTAGTTTTTGCTTTAGATAATCCTGAAATTTTCCCTACTTTATATCAAGTTGAAAGCAGATGGGATTTCGCGCACCTAAATGATAGAGGTGCAAGGGAATTTACTCGTTTTATGGCAGAACAGTTTGCTAAATATCTTGAAACAAAAAAATCAGGAATCTATCCTTTTTAACGAAGTCTGCAAGTCTGCAAGTCTGCAAGTCTGCAAGTCTGCAAGTCAACCCACACCTAACCCCTTCGAGGAGGGGATTTTAGCTTCGCTCAAAAAATATTTCGTCTTAACTAGCTATCAGATCTCAGCATTTAGCTGTCAGCTAAAATTCGAGGGTTTAAGTCCCCCACTATATTTGAAAAATTAGCGGTGCGTGTTAATGGGGAATTAAAACCATGATACACCTTGAGAAGCTGATAGCTGACCGCTGACCGCTGATTGCTATTTCAAAAGGTGGGTTTGCGCGACCCAATCCTGTTTGATAAACATTTGATAAACATTAGAAATGATTTTTACTGAATTTCGCTTCCTGTTTTTCTTCCTGACAGTTTTCTGTATCTACTGGACATTAAGCGAACACCAACATCGTAAAATTTGGTTACTCATTTGTAGCTATCTTTTTTATGCCGCTTGGAATTGGCGCTTTTTATCTTTAATGTTGGCTTCCACAGTCATTGATTATATTGTTGGTTTGATGATATCTAGACCTATAATTGATGATGCTAATCCAGATTGGGAAACTAAGGAAACTGATAAAACGAAAAACTTTGATTGGAACAACCTTGCATGGAAACCTATAGACTCCCGACAACGCCAACTATGGTTAGTATTGAGTTTAATAGGCAATCTTGGTCTCTTAGGATTTTTTAAGTACTATAACTTTTTCACTGATTCAGCGACTAATTTTCTCAATTTGCTCGGTTTACCTGTAAGTTTTCCGATTCTACAAATTATTCTACCTGTAGGAATTAGCTTTTATACCTTTCAAACCCTCAGCTACTCTTTAGATATTTACCGGGGTAAACTCAAACCAACTAAAAATTTTTGGGATTTTGCCTTGTTTGTCAGCTTTTTCCCCCAATTGGTTGCTGGACCTATTGTTCGTGCTGCCATCTTTTTACCTCAGTTATTGACACCGAAAACATTCAGTCAAGTGGAGGTTAGGAGTTGTTTGATGCTGTTTCTGGTAGGATATTTTAAGAAAGCTTGTATCGCAGATAATCTTTCTCTTATAGTCGATAAGTATTTTGCTAATCCAGAGATTTATACGGTAGCGAGTGCTTGGGTAGGTGTAATCTCTTTTATCATTCAAGTTTACTGTGATTTTTCTGGATATTCAGATATGGCGATCGCATCTGCTGGTTTACTAGGTTATAAATTACCTTTAAATTTCAACTTTCCTTACTTTGCCAGTAACATCACGGAACTGTGGAAACGATGGCATATTACTATGTCTAGTTGGTTCCGAGATTATCTTTATATTCCTTTGATGAGGAGGCGAGAAAAAAAAGATAGAACCAGTATATTTTCTTATAGTAATCTTATCTATACTATGCTGGTAACGGGATTATGGCATGGTGCAGCTTGGCACTTGGTGATTTGGGGAGGACTAAATGGTGTAGCTTTAGCTGTACATAAAGAATGGTCAATACGGGTATCTCCCTACAAGAAATTACTATTTGTGAGAAATGCTCTAGGTGTTCCTTTAACGTTTTACTGGTTTTCTGCTTCTGGAATCTTTTTTCGCTGTGAAGATTTTTCAAGTGGCTTAACTATTGTCAAATCTTTTGTCTTGTTTAATTCTCCTGGTACTGAACACTTAGGACTTCAAGCTGGATGGATGTTTATACCTTTAGTATTGCTACATTGGGCAGCATACAAAAATTGGTTTACTAACTGGTGGCGTATAATTCCCAATTGGAGTTTTGCAGCTATTTATGGGGTTTGTGTCTCAGCTATTTTACCTTTGGTTAGAGTTGTTCATCAACCTTTTATCTACTTCCAATTCTAAGTTTCAAGGTCATTTGAGTTATCAGTTATCAGCGATCGGTACCTCTGTAATAAGGAGGGAAGAAAATACAGAATTCTCTTTCTGAGGCTCCGGAATGATAGCTTTGTTTGTGCTGATTGGTGAGGTATGAAAATCATTTATTTCCCCCCTCCCATTTTCTGAAGCTCCCAGAGATATTTCTGTGTCGCAATAGTTATTCATTTTCTGAAGCTTCGGAATGATAGCTTTGTTTGTGCTGATTGGTGAGGTCTGAAAATCATTTATTTCCCCCCTCCCATTTTGTGAAGCTTCCGGGGGGGGTGGTGCTTAATGTTGCGGATGTCGCAATAGTCACTTCATTTTCTGAAGCTCCAGAATAATAGCTTTGTTTGTGCTGACTGGTGAGGTCTGAAAATCATTTATTTCCCCCTCCCATTTTGTGAAGCTTCCGGGGGGGGTGGTGCTTAATGTTGCGGATGTCGCAATAGTCACTTCATTTTCTGAAGCTCCGGAATAATAGCTTTGTTTGTGCTGATTGGTGAGGTCTGAAAATCATTTATTTCCCCCCTCCCATTTTGTGAAGCTTCCGGGGGGGGTGGTGCTTAATGTTGCGGATGTCGCAATAGTCACTTCATTTTCTGAAGCTCCGGAATAATAGCTTTGTTTGTGCTGACTGGTGAGGTCTGAAAATCATTTATTTCCCCCTCCCA
>JAXHSW010000052.1:0-23738 GCA_034190295.1 Cyanobacteriota bacterium
GGGAGTAGGGGAGTGAGGGAGAGGGGAGTGAGGGAGTAGGGGAGTAGGGGAGTAGGGGAGTGAGGGAGAGGGGAGTGAGGGAGTAGGGGAGTAGGGGAGTAGGGGAGTGAGGGAGTAGGGGAGATTAAATAGGGAATGCTCTCAAAAGTCTTTTTTAAGGAGTAGGGGACCCACCCCTAACCCCGACCGTGGAGGGGAAGAAGGGAGTAGAGAGTAGAGAGTAGTTAGGAGGAAGAGAGAATAGAATTTAATTAGGAGCTAGTCGGATATATTTGTCAGAGTGATTTTTCTGCAATCCCCCCTGCCTTTTATGCTAACTTTTTGAGGGTTTTGGGCTGAATATCTGGCACTTTTTTCAACCAAAAAAAGGCTTTGACTAATATCAGTCAATGCTTTGAGATTTAATCAGCAAGCCCTAAATATTGAAGTAATTTATAGAATTATAAACTCTGACTCCTGACTCCTTTATCGTTATTTATACAGCAGTTTCCTTTGCTATGAGGTACAGTCCAATCTTCTTAGTTTTTTACTTCTGACTTCTGTCTTAAAACAAGGTGTATCTCATTACATCGGGAAGTGCTTTCAACAATTAATAATTAATAATTAATAATTAATAATTATATTACCTCTTCTTTTCAAGGAGAGGATTGATTCAAAGGAAAATTTTTTTCTTTTTCCCCCTTAAAAGGCTATGCTTTATAAACATCTTTCTTAACATAAAAATTGACAAAATAGACAAGTTATGTTTATGTCTTAGAGCGGCTTTTTTAGGAGAAAAGTGTATTGAAAAATACATTTTTTTGATAACTGTAGATCGGATTTTTGCCCCCTACCCTCCCCACAAGGTTTTCAGGAGTTCCTTATAAGGGATAGCTTAAAAGGGGAGGCTTTAAACCATAATTTATCGGTAAGTATTCAACCAGAGCTGATAAAATCTTATACCAAATTTAAAAAAGGTAGTTACATCTTAGTTTATGATTTCTTCCTACAATAAAAAAATATAAATTCCATAAATTCTAACAATTCAACCTTTTTTCCTCTTTGTTTATTCTGTTTTTATTTCCCTATTTCCTATTCCCTGTTCCCTGTGCCATGACTGTAGCAATATTTTATGAAATTGATATTACTTTTGACTTTTGACTTTTGACTTATAACTTCAGTGAAACGGTATAACTTCTTCCTTCTTATCCCAATTTCCAAAGTTTAACAGTTCGATCGTAACTACCACTAGCTAAAATTTCTCCATCAGGACTAAATGCAACGGAATTAACCCATCGAGAATGCCCTTTTATAGTGCGTAAAAGTTTCCCTGTTTCTAGATGCCAAATTTTGATAGTATGGTCGCTACTTGCACTAACTAAAGTTTGATTATCTGGGCTAATAACTACAGAATTCACATCATTAGTATGACCGCTTAAAGTGCGTAAAAGTTTTCCTGTTTCTAGCTGCCAAATTTTAATATTTTTATCGCTACTACCACTAGCTATTTTCTCTCCATCAGGACTGACATTCACAGATAAAACTCTGCCATGATGACCGACTAATGTGTAAATTTCTGTTCCAGTTTCCAGATTCCAAGTTTTAATATTATTGTGACTTCCTGTGACTAATATTTTCCCATTATGACTAATATCAACTGCATAAATACTGTCAGAATGACCCCGAAAAGTATGTAGCATTTCACCTGTGGGAATATGCCAAATTTTGATAGAATCATCGCTACTGCCACTCACTAATTTTTCTCCATCAGGACTAATAGCAATGGAAGTAACTCGCATAAAATGACTTTGTAAAGTTAGTTCTGTTTCTGTTGCTAAATACCAAATTTTTATCGTCCCATCGTAACTACCACTAGCTAATATATCTCCATCTTGACTGAGAGCGATCGCTACTACATCATTAGTATGACCTTCAATTATGCCTAATTCTTTTCTTGTTTCTAAATTCCAAACTTGAATAGTACCATTACCGTTACCACAGGCTAAAATTTGACCGTCTTGACTAATAACTACAGAATAAACTTTTTCTGAATCTGTATTAAAAGTTTCTTCTAAGGACACTCCATTAGGCAGACTTAATTTTAAATATTTGGGATGAATCCGAAAATAACCAACAAAATGACTACCTCCTATAACAAGGATAAAAATTATTCCACCTACTAGAAATTTGCCTTTATTTTTAGATAAAAAATTCTCTAGATTATTAGATAGAATTTCGTTTGACTGTTCTGGAGACAGCAAATCGGTATTAAATTGTTTGGGCAAATAACTAATAATTTGAGTTATACCCAATCCTAGGAGTAAAATTACACTACCTAATAATAATTTGCTTTTGAGTGTACGATCTTTTTTTGGTATTAAAGATGGAGATAAATCATTTTTTATCTTGCTCAACTTTTGCAGAATAGTATGATGATTTTCAGGATATTTTTGTGAAATTAAGTCATCAATAAAATCTGCTAATTTTGGCGATATTTGAGAAACTTTATCTCGCCAATTTAAGGTTTTAGTATCATAATTTAAAAATGTAGATGCAGACTGACCAGTTAACAAGTAAATAAACATATATCCGAGAGCCACAAAATCAGATTGTACAGACTGTAGCTCTAGAGAAAAATTAGTTAATGTTAATTTTCCATTGGGACGGAGAATAATATTACTAGGTTGAATATTTTGATAGAAAAATTGTTTTTCGTGTAGTAAGTCTAAGATTTCTATGAGTTGAGTTAACCATTCAACAGCTAATTCTTGATTAATTGGTAAATTGTTTTTTTCCAACCAAGTTTGTAGATTTTCTCCAGCAACTTTTTCTATAACCAAACAGTGTAATTTTTGATTACTATTTCTCGGTATAAATGTAAAATAATTACCAGGTTTTACTTGAGGAACTCCAGGATGATTCAGTTGCGCTAATATCTTAGCTTGTTGTTGAAATTGAGAAACAAATTCGGGAGTATTTATATGCAATACTTTGAGGATTTCAGTGCTTTCTTCTGTTTTAACTTCATAAATAGTTCCCCAGTCAAGAACCCTAAGTTTTTTGACAGCTTGATATTGTCCTTCAATTAATAATTTGGAGCCACAAGCTGTACAATATAAAGGATTATTCTGATTTTCTAGGTAGAAGCAATTAGGATTAATACAGTAGCTCATAATAGCTGTCTAATTCAGTAGAGCTTTTTTATTTAGTGTTTGAAAATTGAGTGAAGCTTAATGATTAAGCTAAGACACATTTATATTTTATCTTCTCTGTTAAGCTAATATACATTTATTTTGAGAATAGTAAAAATCACAAATCAGATATTTTAAGCTACTATTGCAGGATGGCAGAAATAACTAACCAGTTACAAATTCCTAAAAGCTTTACCAATCAAAAATGATTGACTGTCAGATGTGCGTCTTACATTCTGAATGCGAGCGCATTTCTGGAGGAAAGGAAACCTCAGAATTACTCACTCGCTTTTAAATGCATGACTTTTAACTAGCTATCAGCTCTTCCTGACGGAATGCTCCGCAAACAGCATTTAGCTGGAGCGCTAAAATTCGAGGGTTTAAGTCCCCCGCTATATTTGAAAAAGCGCGCGGTGCACCTTTTATGGTGGATTAAAACCCCATTATACACCTTTAGAAGCTGATAGCTGACCGCTGACCGCTGACTGCTATTTTAACTTCCGGGTAGCGGCACTATTACTATTTTTCAAGTTAATATAGCAGTATGAAATGATTGGTAAAAAATGCAAAAATAGTTGAAGAAGGAGGAAGTGGATGGGGATAGTCAACGATCTGTCAGTTCGTGTCTTATCACAACAACAAGCTTCTAAACACCGTGTAGACGACAGGGTATTAAACCCAAAATAAAAAGATAAAAACGTACCAAACTCTTCCCCATTGTTTATTACCTAAAAAGACCAGATGTTTGTTACACGACTCAAATCAAATAGGATTGATATATAATTCACAATTTACTCGGATAATCAAAATGTTTTGCTGAGTTACATCAATTTTTTGTCATATATTCAGTCGCAACTCAGAAACTAAATAATCAACTTATAATCTAACTTTTAATTAAAATTATACCTAATATCATGTCCGGTTGAACAGTTATAAATAAACAACGACTGAGGACTCAGGAGTCAGTCCTCAGGAGTCAACCCACCCCTAACCCCTCCCAGGAGGGGAACACAGGAGAAGGAAGAAGGGAGAAGGAAGAAGGAGAAAGTTTTTTTATCACTAATTATCCGGACATGATATAACCGAAGAAATCAGCAGATTTTGGCACTAACTTAAACTTATTATATTATCGTAGTATAGTCTTTTTGAATCGTTAGTTTCCCTTCAGTGCATTCTACATTATGCTACGCATACCATAATATCTGTAAAAATAGTAATTTTGTCGCTAAAGTTTAAATAATTTGACTATTCTTAACTAACAGCAGCTATGATCGAACTAAACTATAGTGACCTATCTACCTTTTCTGTAAAAGTTGCCTCTGAAAACTCCTAAGAGAACATCATGGCCCATTACAAATCCATCTTTTTTATCATTACGTCGTTGACTTTCCTGTACTCTTCTCCGACCCCAAGTAGAGCTATCGTTGATGATTACAGTACAGGAGAATTAAATAACCGTAGCTTTACAGAGGCAAAAAATTTACAATCAACCAATCAAAATAATTATCCAGTATCAGTAGCCAAATCTTCATTTCCTCTGCATATTGCCCAAGATACTGATTCTGAGGCCAATAAATCTCAAAAGAACAACAAAAAAGAATCCAAATCCTCAGACTCAAAAGTTCCGAAACCTGTTCGTGCCATACTCAAAGCTCTAGGAGGACGAAAAGCACTGTTTATTTTAAGTATAACATCAGTTCTGATCACTGGTACAGCAGTATTTATATTACTTAAGCTTTTTGACGATCATCAGCCAAAAGACTCATATCCAGAAGACTTAGAATCTCAAGATAGAATATCAGAAACAACATCAACTGATTTAGATTTAGAGGCTAACGATTCCGAACTGCCCCCCCCTAGATGGCCTACTTCCCCAGAAAACTCTTCTTTGGCCAATAAAAACGATTCTTTAGATTCTTTTGTCCCCTCATTACAGGAGCCTGGAGAAAATAATGGAGAAAATAATTCTGTAGAAATTTCAAAACATAGTTTACAACCCCATAATCATAATTTAGAGATTAAAACTGAAAAATTTTCTACAGTTGAGATAGAAGAAAATAATCACTATGAGCGACCAGAAGCTAAAGTAAATTTATCACAAGCAAATAACAAAAATTCTACATTTGAAGACTCTCCAGAAACTAAAGTGAATTTATCACAAGCAAATAATAAACATTCTACAGTTGAAGACTCTCCAGAAACTAAAGTAGATTTATCACAAGCAAATAACGAACATTCTACAGTTGAAGACTCTAGAGATATTACTCTGCCAAATAACTATCCTTTACCTGAAGTTAATGTAGTTGAAGAATTAATTAGCGAGCTACAAAATTTTGACCCGAAAAAACGGCATCATGCTATATGGGAATTAGGTCAAAAAGGAGACTCTAGAGCTGTTAAACCATTAGTTAATTTACTGATAGATTCTGATTCTAAACAGCAAAGTTTAATTTTAGCAACTCTCTCAGAAATAGGAACTAAAACATTAAAACCAATGAATAGAGCTTTAGCGATGTCAATGCAAAATGACAATGCAGAAGTAAGAAAAAACGCTATCCGAGATTTAACTCGAATTTATGAATTAGTCATTCAAACAACTAACTTATTGCAACAAGCAGAATATGACCCAGACCCGGAAGTTGAAAAAACGGCCAAATGGGCTTTAGAACAGTTAAATAGAATTCGTCCAAGATAATTTAAACGTAAGCATTTCCTACGGAATGCTACGCAAACAGCAGTCAGCTATCAGCTATCAGCTATCAGCTTTATAGAATTAAAAGTATGAGTAAAAAAAAGCCCATTATTTAACCTGAGTAGTAAGAACGAAAATACGCTCATTGAATATTTTTTCATCCCCCTAAAAGAGGAAGGCTTTAAACCCAATTTTTCGGTAATAATTAATTATTAATAGACCTAGGCGTGAAAAAGATATAGATTTTTTGCAGGAGTAGGCAACAGCTCCGAAAGGCAACAGGCAAGATTTTTTCACGAAAAAAACACGAAAAATAATTTTTTAGGGTGAATTTTTATTGACAAAACCTGCTCTAATTAAAAGATTGATTGATTTTCTGGAGATGTCTAATAATTAATAATTAATTGTTGAATATAAATATAGCAATCACCGAATCAGACGTGAGAATTTAGGTGTTCCTTTAAAGTATAGAATGTGGCAGTTATCTTATTCTTATGTATTCGTTTTTTTCTTCTTCCCTGTTGCCAGATGAGCTGTTGCCTGTTGCCCAAAAGTCTCCAATATCTCACAACTAAAATCTTATGGCTATATTAAGAAGACTCAGAATGATTTTGACTAATTAATCGTAACAGCAATAAGGCAACCATTATACCCACCAATTCAGCAGCAATAGTGCTCAACATAGCCTGTATTCCTACCATATGTAACGGCACAATTACAGTACCTCTATTAATCATAGTCCCCTCCCCTGGAGAGCTAATTAGTGATGCTCCTTGCGGGATAGATAACATTTGCCATAACAACGTTGTTACCCTAGCCATAGAAACTATAACAGCACAAACCATGCCAGTAAGATTAGCAATCAAACCAATCCATAAACATTGAATTACCTCTGCTTTTGAAGGGCGTTGCTGTGGGTCTTCTAGCTTTTTGGAGAGCTGTATATAACGAAAACACCAGTAAATAGAAAAAACCAGTGCCAATAAACAACCAAAGGCAAAAAATTCTCCTATATATAATTTTGCAGCTCTACTTTCAACAGGATTATTATTAATAAATAGAGCAAATATCAAAATGATGACTGGAATAAAAGCAAATACTATTTGCACCCAAAAACCAATCCTTCCCCAACGACGAAACGCAGAAGCAACTTCCTGAACCTTTGGTGGAGTAGAGCCTTGCATTAATAAATTAAACATATTTACCATTCCTATAAAATCTCCTATAAAATCATCTCTAAGATAGCAACCAATAGATTAAGTTAAAACTCCATTGATTTGAAGCTACCACTTATAGCGGTTTTCAAATAGATAGAGTACAGTGGCCAAAGCATTTTTCTATTCCCTACTGCCTACTCCCTAAGCAAAAAAAATTTTGTAGTCTACTTAAATGAAAACCGCTGTAAGACTTATTTATTTTTCCACAAAAATTGTACAGAGATAATATACCTAGTGGACTATGTTGAACTCAAAAATTAGGACTATAATAGAATATTTATAATTCTAAAGTAGTATTAGAGAGGGGCCACATTTTTGTGGCTAGGAATGCCTATCGAAACCATCTATGGAAATCTTCAAGGTCTAAAATCTAGCCAACTGAAACAACTGCAACGGTTGTACCATCAGCGATTACCAAGCGATTGCCTAACTACCTCAGAATTTGCCCAAAGAGTCGCCTCAATCAGCAAAGAAGTTGGCCAACCAGTATGTGTTTACATCAATCGTAGAGGAAAAATTATCCGGGTGGGAATTGGTACACCCCGTCAAACTCAAATTCCTCCTCTAGAATTACCCCGTTACGGTGCAAGTCGCCTTAGTGGTATTCGTTGCATCGCTACTAAGCTGAAACCAGAGGTGCCTTCAGAAGCTGCTCTGACTGCAATGGTGATTCAACGACTTGATGCTCTGGTGGTGCTGACCCTCACAGGTGAAGGATTTAAACGCAAGGGGGGTGGAGCTACCGGTTATATTAAACAAGCTTATTTAGCTCACTTGTTACCCACTCAAACAGACCGGACAGATACCAATATCAATATCCAAGAATTGCCCTTTTGGACGGTATCACCCCCTCAGAGTCTGGATATGCTTGCTAAACAAGACTTTATTGAATTGATTGATGGATTAGAAGCAGAATTTCAAAGAGAATTTATTGCTCAAGAAGTTGATTCTGACCAAGATAAAGTTCTGTTGGTGGGGCTAAAAACAGACAAAATGAAGGATAGGGAATTTGAAGATGGGTTAGCAGAATTAGCTAGACTTGTTAATACTGCTGGAGGTGTGGTTTTAAAGACAATGCAACAGAAGCGATCGCAACCCCATCCTCAAACTGTGGTGGGAGAGGGTAAAGTCCAAGAAATTGCTCTGACTGTTCAAACTGTTGGAGCTAATTTAGTTGTATTTGACCGCGACCTTTCTCCTGCTCAAGTTCGTAACCTGGAAACTAAGGTTGGTGTGAGAGTAGTAGACCGTACTGAAGTTATTCTGGATATTTTTGCTCAACGCGCTCAGTCTCGTGCCGGAAAATTACAGGTCGAACTTGCTCAACTGGAATACACTATCCCGCGTCTTACGGGTCGAGGTGAGGCAATGTCTCGTCTTGGTGGTGGTATTGGTACTAGAGGACCTGGTGAAACTAAGTTAGAAACGGAACGTCGGGCAATTAATGCTCGAATATCTCGGTTGCAGAAAGAGGTAAATCAATTACAAGCACACCGCTCTCGTTTACGGCAACATCGTCAAAGTCAAGAAGTACCAACGGTGGCAATAGTTGGATACACTAATGCTGGCAAGTCTACATTACTGAATACACTGACTAAATCAGAGGTTTATGCTGCAGACCAATTGTTTGCAACTCTAGACCCTACTACTCGTCGTCTGATTGTTCCTGATGCAGTTACTGGGAAGCGAATTCCTATTGTGATAACCGACACAGTGGGATTTATTCACGAACTCCCACCTACTTTAATTGATGCTTTTCGGGCAACCCTCGAAGAAGTGACAGATGCAGATGCTTTACTTCATGTTGTCGATCTGTCTCATCCTGCTTGGCAAAGTCAAATACGTTCTGTAATGAATATTTTGGCGGAAATGCCAGAAACACCAGGACCTGCTTTAGTTGCTTTTAACAAGATCGATGAAGTAGATGGAGATACTTTAAGATTTGCTCACGAAGAATATCCGATGGCAGTATTTATTTCTGCTGCTAAAGCTCTCGGTCTAGAAACTTTGCGTCAACGACTTGCACAACTTATTGATTATGTAATTGCTTCTTGAAGAAGTAGACAAAAGACAGAATTGATTAAGATCGAAGAGTCAAATAATGAGGTTAAAATAGCGCGAAAACTGTTCCCTATTCCTTAACCTCAAATTTAGGACTTTTTTAGCTTCAAATCTAAAATCTAATTTTTTTCAGAGCAAATTAATATTAAAATTATTAAAGAAATATTTCATATAGAAAATCTAATCTATAAATATGGCAGCTAACATAGAAATCTACA
Organism: Cyanobacteriota bacterium; assembly: GCA_034190295.1. Lineage (GTDB taxonomy): Bacteria > Cyanobacteriota > Cyanobacteriia > Cyanobacteriales > Microcoleaceae > Okeania. Next base: position 9,359 of record JAXHSW010000052.1, read on the forward strand.
CTTGGTCAACTTGTCCATTTTGCATCCGCGCGAAAGCTCTGTTAGATAAAAAGCAAGCAGATTATCAAGAATATACTATAGATGGCGATGATGCAGAACGAGAAAAAATGGCCAAAAGAGCTAATGGCCGTCGCTCTTTGCCTCAAATTTTTATCAAAGACGAACATATCGGCGGTTGTGACGATCTATATGAACTAGAAGACCAGGGTAAACTAGACCAATTACTAGAAGTTTAGTATCATTTTCTGTTTTTCAGGACTTAGACAGAACCGCCATCTGTAGGGGCGAAAGGCATTTGCCCCCTACTAATGGCATTTGCCCCCTACTAATGGCATTTGCCCCTACTAATGGCATTTGCCCCCTACTAATAACGTATTGTCTAATAATTTAATTTGCGTAAGTCCTGTTTCTGTAGTTATTGATTGTTTTGTGGGGGTGGGTCTTGTCTTCAAGGTCAGGATTTACGCAAAGAGACTACAGATAGTAGATAAAAACTATAGCACTATGGCATATATAGTGTTTTTGCCCGAAAAATGCGTAAGTCCCGAAGGTATTATTGCCCCTACATTGATTGCTAAAAATATTTTGAAATAATAAACCAAATAAAGATGAAATTTGCATTCATCATAGACCCCATAGAACGACTCAACCCAGTTCACGATAGTACCGTTGCACTAATGGAAGCTGCTCAAGAATTGGGTCACGAAGTCTGGATAACGGAAGTTAATCAATTAAGTACTATTGATAGTAAAGCCTGGGCAACCCTCAAGCGGGTACATTTAATGCCAGTTGAAAGGGTAGAAAATCATTGGGTGGCTAGTAATCCTTGGTACGATCTAGGAAAAGCGATGCTACAACCATTGGAGTCAATGGATGCTGTATTTATGCGCAAAGACCCACCTGTAACAATTCCTTATCTTTATGCTACTTATATTTTAGACTATATTAATCCAGAAAAAACTTTAGTTATAAATTCACCTCAAGGGTTACGCGCTGCTAATGAAAAAATGTATGCTTTGCAGTTTAAAAAAGTAATTCCAGAGACAATTGTTAGTCAAGAAAAAGAGGTAATTAGAAACTTTTTAGAGTCACAAGGAGCAGCAGTTTTAAAACCTTTAGGAGGAAAAGCTGGAGAGGGAATTTTATTTTTGGAACCGAGCGATCGCAATTTTAATTCTCTGATAGAAATTAGTACAAAACAAGGTCAAGAACCTGTGATGATTCAGAGTTATTTACCAGCAGCAAAAGAAGGAGATAAGCGAATTATTATGCTTAATGGTAAGTCTATTGGAGCAGTAAATCGGATTCCTACTGGTAAAGAATTTAGAGGAAATATGGCAGTAGGTGGGCGAGTTGCTCAGACAGAAATTACGGAACGAGAATCTGAAATTTGCGAGTATTTAGCACCTAAATTAATAGCAGATGGTTTATATTTTGTTGGTATAGATGTAATCGGTGGTTATCTGACAGAAGTAAATGTTACGAGTCCGACAGGAATTAGGGAAATTGATTTACTCGATAATGTTAATTTGGGTAAACAAGTAATAGAATGGATAATTAATAAAAAATAATAAGGGAGGAGTTATTTCAGTTATCAGTTATCAGTTATCAGTTATCAGTTATTAGTTATCAGTACCTCTGCAATAAGGAGGCAAGAAAATACGGAATTATCTTTTCTCTTGGTCGATTTAGATATGGCGAGGAAACCCGCTCTTATCAGATCCGCTCGGCTTCCTTTCTATATGGAAATTTATATTTATCCTTTTTGCTTTTTCCCTCTTGCTTCTTCCTTTCTATATGGAAATTTATATTTAATCCTTCTTCCTTCTTCCTTCTTCCTTCTAATAAATAACAATGATGAATAAAACTATTGGTGTCGCAGTTATCGGTACAGGATTTGGTCAAAAAGTACATATACCAGGTATACAAGCACATCATAAAACCAAACTATTAGCTGTCTATAACCCCGATTTAGAAAAAGCTAAATCTATTGCATTAAAGTATAATATTCCTCATGCTTTTAATACTATAGAAGAAATTATTTCTATACCTGAAATTACCGCAATAACAATTTCTACTCCCCCATTTTTACACTATGAAATGGCAAAAAAAGTCTTATCTGCAGGCAAACATTTATTGTTAGAAAAACCCACAACTTTAACAGTAGAAGAAGCTCAAGAATTATATCAGATTGCTATTACTAATAAATGTGTAGCAACTATGGATTTTGAATTTCGTTATGTTCCTGCTTGGCAATTATTTGCAGAACTTTTAGCTGATAAATATGTAGGAGATAAACGCCTAATAAAAATTGACTGGTTAGCATCAAGTCGTGCTGACCCAAATCGTCCTTGGAATTGGTACGCTCAAAAAGATAAAGGTGGTGGTGCATTAGGAGCGATCGCTTCTCATTCTTTTGATTATATTAACTGGTTATTTGGACCTGCGAAAAAACTTTGGGGACAACTTAATACTTCCATTAAAACTCGTCCTGACCCCACAGAGGATAACAAGTTAAAACCAGTAGATGCAGATGATACTTGTAATATTATGCTAGAGCTAGCAGACGGTACTCCCTGTCAAATTTGTATTAGTTCTGTTACTTATCAAGGACGTGGTCATTGGCTAGAAGTTTATGGTAGTAAAGGTACATTAATTATAGGTAGCGATAATCAAAAAGATTATGTACATGGGTTTAAAGTTTGGGGTTCTCAAAATGGGGAGACTTTAGCAGAAATAAAAATTCCCGACAGGTTAGAATTTCCTCAAGTTTATCCTGACGGTAGAATTGCACCTTTTATTCGAGTAGTTGATAATTGGGTACAAGCAATAGAGCTAGAAAAATCTGTAGTTCCATCTCTGAGAGAAGGTGTTTATTCTCAATTATTAATGGATTTAACCCATGAATCTAATATGACAGGTACTTGGGTAAATGTGCCAGATCGTGAGGGAGGAGTCAGGAGTCAGGAGTCAGGAGTCAGGAGGGAAGAAAGAAGCAAGAAATAAGACGAGGAAAAGGAGGAAGTTTTTCGATCGCTAATTAGGGCCTGCTGAAAAAGTCTTATGATTGAGGGTAGGAGTCAGGAGTCAGGAGTCAGGAGTCAGGAGAAATAGGAATTATAGAGGAGGTCGGAGGAAGAATAGTCCCAAGATTGTTCTGCACAACTCTTGCCTAAAATACTAATTTTTTGAACCTAAGTGACTTAAAAGCTTAGACTTTTTTCAATTAAAAAATGCTAAAACCTTTATACATCAATGCTTTTAGATTAGATCGGTAAGCCCTAATTACTCCCCTACTCGCTCTTTTGGTGGAGATGTCTATTGATCTTAAAAAAAGTAAACCCCTCAGCTTTATAATCAGCACTTCTAAAGGCTAGCTAAGGGGTATAAAATATTCTAGAAAATGATTAGCTAATCGGTTGTTCTATCATTTCAGTGAATTGCCAGAATTGTCGAAATAATCGAATCCGATCGACTAATATATTTCTTCTTGTTAACTCAAAGTCTTAGAATCTGAATTGAGTTCTCAAAGTACCGACCCAGAGAGTATCATTATCCTCAATGTGGTTAGGATTTGTAATCACAAATAAACCAGGAGTAATAGCGATATTGTCGTTCATTTGGAAGCGATAAAAAGCTTCAATATGTATAGAAGTATCATCATCTTTCAAACTATCATCATCACCACCATCGGTAATAATTGGTGGTACACCAACAACAATACCTCCTAGACTACCTTCTTTCAGTAAATCTGGGAAAGCCAAAGTCAAAGCACCAGTAACAATAGTGACATCATCAGTCTCACTACCATCTTCAGGACGAGCAAATGAAGCACCACCCCAGCCACCTATTTGAAAACCATCAGTAATTCTCAATTGAGCCTCAGCGTGAACAGTATCTGTGCTAGTTGGTGTACCATCGAAAGGATCTCTGGCCAGAAAACTACCTGTACTTCCAGTCAAGTTAACATTGTCTTTCGCGTGGTAGCTACGCAAATAACCCACTTGAAAAGCAAGTCTGTCGTTTGGCTCAATCGTCAACTGGCCAAATCCACTAAATGCACCATTAAAAGCACCTCTACCTTCTCGAGGATCTTCCTTATCTGGTGCACCATAACCCACAGCTAACCGAATTGCATCATTGAAAGCGTAGGCAAACTTGACACCAGCATCAGAAGGAGAACGATAATAAATAGGGTTGAATCGTGCAAATCTGGAAGTAACACCAGCGCCACTACTTTCTAGAGGTGTAATAGTTCCCACGAAGTCGTCCACACCATAACCTGTAGCAGCTACTTCTATTCTACCCCTACCATCCAGTACAGGAAAACGATAGGCCAACTTGCCAATGGAAACAGTATCATCCGGGCTACTATCTGTAGCTAAACGAGTCATTAAAGTATTGGTCAAACCTCCACGACTATAGTTAGGAATGTTATTAGCTTGTAGACGAGTTCTTAAGCGGTCTTTTCCTGTGAAACTGGTATCAAAGTTCAAACGAACCCGATAACCAAAGGTTGTCTGAGTTTCGTCATCGTCACTCCCGCCAGATCCTCCGCGTCTCTGAGCTTGTTCTCCCCAGGTATCGCTCAACCAAAACAAAACCTCTCCGTTAAGTTTAGTAGTAGTAGAGAACTGATTATTTTCTAGTTCTGCTGTTCTAGCTTCTAGAGCATCTACTCGTCCTCGCAAAGCAGCTAATTCTGCTGCAAATTCCTCTTGCAGTCTTTGTAAAACTGCTAAGTCTTCTCTAGTTACTAGGTCAGAAGTTGCCGCTGCAATTAATTCTGTAATTCGGTCTAAACAAGCATTTAAACCTGCTGCAAACTCAAAACGGGTCATCGCTCGATTTCCCTTATAAGTCCCATCAGGATAACCTGCTATACAACCATAACGCTCTACCAAGGATTGTAGTGCTTGGAATGCCCAGTCTGTAGGTTGTACATCTGATAACTGAGTTACAGATGTTACCTGATCGAGTGACTCTCCATCTTCCAAGTCTGATACTGCCACTGGTGCCAATGAAGGGTCATCCATGGGCATTGAGCGAATATCTATTTGAGCTATTTCAAAGGAAGATGCTTTTTCAATCGCACCTTGGCCTAAGTTCTGATTTACAGAATTTTCGCCACTTCCTAAAGTCTGTAAAGAAGTTTCAGCAGCGATCGCTGAACCTGCCATTAATAATAATGCTGCGCTAAAAACACTAGGACTGTGTTTTAGAGTTTTCCAGATAAGTTTTGTCATATTTACTAACCCTCACACCAATTTGGACTTAGCCAGGAATACCTAACTTTTACTGACATTTCCCCACGTTGGGCATAGATAGATAGCGCGACAACGCGGGCTTTCCTAGTTACTTTACGTTCTCAGAAACCTACAATAATCTGTAAAATCTATAGATTACCTATCTGTTTTCTGTTCTTGCTTCAATCTGGAAGTGTCGGCACTCTCCATTCCACAAGCTGTTACGAGAGAACTACCCGCCATAGCTAGATTCGCTCCTAGCATTTAAGTCTCACACGCAGAGGAAACTGCAGTTAGAGCATTCAATTTAATATATATCAAGACTAGGGCGGTATATTTGTTTTACGAAAAAACAAAGGTTTGAATAAATCTTAATATTTTTTTTTATTTTAAGTTTTAAATGGCCAACCGCAAAAGTCATTTGACAATGTTAGAGATTGGTTTACCGATCGAGCGATACTGTAATTTAATTTCCAGCCTTTGAGGAAGGCATGAGGATTTTTTTACGAACAGCTCAACCATTATTCCTTTCTCTTTATCACAGTTTAGTTAGTTTGTCTATATATTGTATTTGTTTACAAGGGAAAAGCTCAGGATGCCACCTTAGAAATTGGATTTTTGCTTGATTTGTAAAAAATACGGTCTCGTCGCAAATTTTACACCTAATTTGATAATTTGCAACCTAATTTTCAGAGTATTTTTTTCATAAAACAAGCCAAAAACTAAGCAGGGAAGGGATATTTAACAATTAATAATTAATAATTAATAATTAATAATTACCTCGAGAGTGAAAACGGATAGGATTGACTAATCATGAAGATTTTTCTTTTCTTGGTCGATGGTCGGACAGCGCAGGTTTCGGAGCCATCCCACCCTACGGGAAGCTCCGAAGATAAAACTCCGTTCCGAGATCCGCGAACGACCGCTGTCTTGGTCGATTAGATATGGCGAGGACACCTGCTCTTGACAGAGCCGCTCCGAATGGTGCCATCTCTCGACCGCTTTTATCCCCTTATAAAGAGGAGGCTTTAAACCACAATTTTTCGGTAAGAAAAACTGATAGTAAAATCTGAAATTAAAATAATAACGTCCTATTGCCTGTTCCCTACTATGAAGTAATTGATTTTGAATCCAATCGACGAATAGCTACAACTGAAGGTTTCGGAGGATCGTTAACTTGTTTAGTTGGCCAATTAGACCCCATAGGCACGGTACGAGTCTGGACAAAATCTGAACCATCAGTGGTTTTCATTGCCAACTGACGAGTTTCTGAAGCCATATTTTGACGAATGCCGTTATATTCTCCCGGATGTTGAATAGCTAGAAACAAAGTTTTCTGGTCTTTGGTAAAGAAAGGCCCACAAGTTTCACTTTCTGTTGGTGCTATTCCAAATAAATAGGCTTCTCCAGCATTAGGACCAGAAGTAGGAATTTTCCAGATAGAATTATTGCCAAATAAACCACAAAGAGTAGACTGGTTTATGGGTTTGCCATCCTTACCCACTCGATTCGGAGGCACTGTTTTGTTATGCTTACTGGTACTAATATCTGTCACCATCCACAGATTACCCTGTTCATCAAATTCTAAATTGTCAGGATTAGAAAATCCTAGTCCACCATCTGTCGGTTCGCCCCCAGTAGCAAACATTTGCCAACTAAATGTCATAGCATCTGGTCGATCGTCATCCTCGGTCAAACGCATGATCCAACCAAATTCGTAAGCTTCATCATCTTGGCCTTTAAATATACGTTTGTCTGGACTACCATCAGATTTACTGGGAGACCCGGAGGTAAAGGCAATAAATAAATTACCATTTTTATCTACCTGAGTATCTTCGGGACGTGCGGTACAAGTAACGCCAGCAGCATTAGCAGCTAGATGAGCATCAATGAGAATAGCTCCTTGTTTTTCTTCAGCATTACCTTCATACAAGTCCCCCAGAGTTTTATATTTTTGTTTGAACCTTTCTACTTCTTGAACAGTTATGGCTTTGAAGCTACCACCATCAGGTCTTTGAGGTAGATTAATCATATTGTTAACGTGGACTTCTGGTAAATCTGGATTCACGGGAGTATCAGGTTGCAGAGGAATCCAACTACCTGTACCATCAGGATTAAATTTAGCCCCGTACAACATCCCATCTGTCAAAAGTTGAGAGTTAGCTTTATCAGTGGGGTCTTTCACTTTACCTTTACTGACAAATTTATATAGATGACCGCTACGGCGATCGCATCCGGAATAAAATGCTAATGGTTTACCAGTTTCTACCCTAATACCGACTGCTTCATGGCGATAACGACCTAACCAAGTATGTTTGGTACCATAGTCATCAGGGTTAGCTGGGTCTACTTCTACCATCCAACCATACTTATTACCAGCTAAACCAAATGCACTTCCGAGACCTGCTACTCCTCTTTCACCAATAAAGAGAGATTTTTCTCTGGCCGGATCGACAGAAGTACCATCAGCATAAACTGGTTCTATTACATAATTTTGAAAATTTTCTTCGGCGCTAAATACTGTTCCCCAAGGTGTAGTGCCACCTGCACAGTTACCAAAACTACCAATGATGCGATCGCCTAATTTATCGTCATAACCTTGGCCTTTTTTGTTAAACACTGCTACTGCTGGTCCTGTTGATTTTAAATAACGCCCGTCTTCTAATCCTGAAATACCTGTTATTCTGCGGTCAAAATTTGAATTTGTTCTTACCCATTTTCCATCTGGTTCGCGACGAATGGAAATCACACCTATTCCCATATCAATCATTGCTTCTTTAGCTATTGTGATAATCTTTTGTTTCAGGGAATTGTCAAGTAATTCTTCTGAACTAATTCCTGATTCTCCTGCCTGTCTAAATGCTTCTGCTAGTTCGGCAAAAGGCATAGATTTACCAATAACTGTTTGATAAGTTGTTACCCAAGGTAAAGGACTAATATATTCAAAGTTTATGGTTAATAATCCTTCATTCTCACCCGTTTCAATGTAGGAAAGATAGTCGTTATTATAGCCAAAACGTGAATCACCTATTTTGTCACCCCATGACCCAATAACATCGTAAGTAAAACCTTCTGGAATTATTAAATCATCTACTACTTCGTAATTAGTATAATTCTCTATTTTGAATTCTTGATTATTCGTTGTTAAAGGCATTGGACCTTTAACTGGTTGGAAATTAATATTGTTGGTAGAAGTTCCACTAATTGGAGATTTTTCAATTGCTGGAGTAGATGATTGTTTTTGACAAGAATTAAGGGTTATTGTTCCTGCAGTAGCTCCAAGAAATATGAGGAATTCTCTACGTTTAATATTCATAGGCAAAGTAATTAAATTAGATTTTTGTTAGTATAGCGTTAATTTATGTAGTTAGCCCCCTACTACCCACCCATACTATCTCACACCAAATCACTTCCAAGGCTCGTCACCATACAGCAGATGGATACAAGACCACCAAATAATCATTATCAAGGCCAGAAAGCAACGTACCGGATTAGATATCCACCACCAAATCTGATTTTCTCTATGAAACTCTTCAGTTTTCGGTCTCGTTTGAGTTGCAAATTTTACAGCATCTACTGAAGATTGACTCACATCATTAGTGACAATATATTCTGTTCTATTAGGGGAAATAGGAGCCCAAAGCAATTTCAATTTTTTGTCTTTTGGAAAGTCACGTATTTGGATGATTTTGCCTGATGATTTTTCGTTTTTGTTCCAAGTCAACTCTTGAAGATTTTTGGGTTTTACTATGCCACCTGTGTCATCTACTAAATTAGAACTATTTAAGGGACAATAATAGACCTTTCCTAAGTTATCTATTAATCTCATTAGCCTTTCAATTGCACGCCAGCTTAATCCTATGTTCCATGGAGTTTCCCACTTACCTATTAACACTGTCTTTACTGGTAGTAGTTTCTTTACTACTACATCAATAATCATTTCTTCTATATAGTCAATTTTATTTTTTTTATTGTCTTTTGAGTAGTAATCAATCCGATAATCTATCATCCATAGTTGTTCAGTTTGAGGATTTAAATATATACAATTCACTGCTTCTACCTCACCAATTACTTTATATTTTTTACGGCTACATTTTCGTCGCACCCGCGGATTTTTTATAGGAGTTCTCCTACCAATTTTATCCCCAGATTTTTTGTTAATTACCAGATAATCAAAAATTAGATATGCTGCTGTATCTGGAACAATTTCTTCTCTAATATTTTGCCAGAAATCTTGTGAATTTAAAGATTCTGTTATTAAATAATGGTTAATTGTTGCATCATAGGTAATTTTTTCTAGGCGATCCCCTAAATTTGTGATAGTATAATTTGTGTTATATTTGAGTAAATATTCACAATAATCAGCGTAGTTAAAGTCCATATTTTTTGCCAGTAAATAATTATGTTATTGTTATCTAATATTTAGATATTTTTAGTTAGTTTATTTGATAATCTGTAAGTAAGCATTCAGCTATTAGATATCAGCTATTATTGTAATATTCAGTTCTTAGCTTTTTAATTAATGAAACAAGCATTCGTTTAAACTGTAAATTTTTTGTGTTTCTAAATGCTGCATAACTGTCAATAATTCATTAATTTTAAAACTCTGACGTTCGAGCTGCACTTGTAAAGTAGTCATCGGATCGGAACCAGAAGCAATGAGAAATTCCAATTTTGAAATATTCGGCCATTTACTTATTTCTGTTAATATTTTAGCGATCGCCTGTAAATAAGGATGATTTGATTGTTGATACCATTTAGAATTAGTTAATGTTGCTTGCTCTAAACCAAAATTAACTATTAAAGGCGCTTGAGAAAAAACTGCCATTGCTACTGGTCTAGTTTCTTCCTGTAGTAAAAAGTCATATTCCTTGATTAAACTGCGTAATTTTTCCAAGTATTCATAGCGATGTTGAATTGGAGATTTCAAGGTTTGAACTGAAGAATTATCTAATTTTTCTTTTATTTTGTTATTCCAATCAATAGCAATAGTTACCAAATAACTGCGTAATAAAATATGACCTAATTTTTGTGCTTTAGTTGCCAGATAAACAGAATTATAATCTGTTGTTTCTATTAACAAAGGAACGCGGTCTACTATTTCGATACCATAACCATTCAAACCAGCTATTTTTCGGGGATTATTTGTAATCAAACGAATTTTATTCACACCCAAATCATTTAATATTTGTGCCCCCATACCATAGTTTCGTAGATCGGCAGGAAAGCCTAATCTTTCATTAGCTTCCACAGTATCTAACCCTATATCTTGCAATGAATAAGCTTTGAGTTTATTAATCAAACCTATTCCCCTACCTTCCTGTCGCAAATAGACAACAACTCCAGCACCAGCATTTTCAATCATTTTCATCGCTGCTTGTAACTGCATCCGACAGTCACAACGGAGGGAACCAAAAGCATCTCCCGTCAGACACTCAGAATGCACCCTTACCATCACAGGTTTTTCCTGAAATTCTTCTGGGTTGCCTTTGACAATAGCTGTGTGTTCCGAGTTATCTTGAGTATTGCGATAAGCATAGATTTTAAAGTTACCGAATTGAGAGGGTAAATTAGCAACTGCTTCTCGGTAGACAAAGCGATCGTGTCTGAGACGATAACTGATAATATCAGCAATACTAATAAGTCTCAGATTATGAGTTTGAGCATATTCTACTAATTCAGGTAATCTTGCCATCGAACCATTTGGGTTTTGAATTTCACAAATAACCCCTGCTGGATACAAACCTGCTAGTCTTGCCAGGTCAACCGATGCTTCTGTATGACCTGCTCTTTTTAACACTCCCCCCTCTCTTGCCCGAATGGGAAAAACATGACCAGGGCGACGTAAATCTTCTGGTGTGGTAGTAGAATTGATAACTGCTTGAATAGTACGCGCTCGGTCTTCTGCTGAAATACCCGTGGAAACTCCCAATTCAGGGGAGGCGTCAATACTGACAGTAAAAGCAGTTTGATTACTATCAGTATTTTTAGTCACCATGAGTGGGATGTCTAACTCATCGAGGCGATCGCCTGTCAACGCTAGACAAATTAGACCTCTAGCTTCTACTGCCATAAAATTGATCGTGTCTGGAGTAGCAAATTGGGCGGCACAAATTACATCTCCCTCATTTTCTCGATGTTCGTCATCGACTACTACTACACAACGACCTGCTTTAATATCGGCCAATGCAGCGTCAATAGAATCAAATTTAAATTGTTGGTTTAGTTCTGTATTCACAAATAAAATACTTCTCAGATTTTATAATTTTTTTCAAGGTATGGTTAAAAGTATATAGTAGTTATATTTTTAGCAATATAAAATCTTTTGGAATTAACTAACAAGGATAAAAGTTTCAGAGTATCTATATATTTTTAGATTTTTTTACAAATCATTTAGGATTGGTATAAAAAGATTATAGCGTTTCCTAAGCTACTGAAGCAATGATTAAATTTAGATAAACTTTAGGCGATCTATTTCAGAGTAATTTAGATATTCTATAGAAGTAAGTAATTGATTTTCAAATAGGAAAAATCGCATAATTCTTGGAGGTAAATTGTATGAAAGGTAAATTGTTTACAGAAAAAGAACGTCAAATATTGGAAGATATTATTGTCCATCGTCGAACAGAACCCGTAACAAAATTTATTAATCAAGAAATTCCCGATACAACCATTGAGCATTTACTCTTTGCAGCTTTACACGCTCCTTCAGTTGGTTTGTCTCAGCCATGGGAATTTGTTATTATTCGTGACCCATCCATCAAAGCTAAAATCAAAGCATCTTTTGAAAGAGAAAACGAAAAATCTCAAGAAATATTCAAAAATAGACCTTTACCTCATCAATTTCAATTAATTGGCACGGGAATAACTATAACTCCTGTTAATATTGCTGTTTTTTATAAACCATCACCTCTACCTGTTTTGGGTCAAACAAGTATGGATAAAGTAGGACCTTATAGTGTTTGTCTTGCTATCCAAAACTTGTGGTTGATGGCTAGAGCTGAAAATATAGGGTTGGGTTGGGTAAGTCTTTTAGATGAAGAAGAGGTAAAAACTATTCTCAATGCTCCTCCAGAAAATGAATTAATCGCTTATTTGTGTATAGGTTATGTCACAGAATTCACAGAACGTCCTCAGCTTGAAGTTGCTAACTGGGAAAAGTGTAAATCAAAAGCTGAAGTTATTTATTACAACAGTTATTAAGACTAGATTTTTGTCACTTACTTAATAGAGGCATTTTATACAGCATCTCTTTCAACAATTAATAATTAATAATTAATAATTACCTCGAGAGTGAAAACGGATAGGATTGATTCAAAGGAAAATTTTTTCTTGTTTCTCCACAGCGAGTGAGAGGCTTTAAACCTTAATTATTCGGTAAGTGGCTTATTTCCCTTATAGCAGAAGGAGGAAGGAACAAGAAAGAAGGAAGAAAGAAAAATCTTACGTTGTCTGAGTTTTTAGTTTTTTATCTATCCTAACCTTTCCTTCAACTGCTATAAAATTACTTTCAACAATTAAAAATTATTGCTCTACCGATCGCTCTGGGGAAGTATTGATATATAAAGACAAGTGCCTTTTTGGGGTCGAATTGCAGTGCTAGCTTTTCAGCTCTTCATGGTCATGCATTGAGCGTATTTTAGGCTCATAGTCTAGAGAACAATCTTGGGATAAAAATTAATTATTAATTAAATAATTCAGCTAATTCCGCCTCCCCTTTCAAGGGGAAAAAGTGGTGGAGGGATGGCTCCGAAACCTGCGCCATATCCAATAGACCAAGAGAAGAAACAATATTTCCTTATATTCAATTCCCTCACGGTTAAAACCTTCTTGTAATTATCCATTATCCATTATCCATTAATGAATCCTACCTCCTCGGTCCTTCCCCTCCGGGGCCCGCGGGTGGGTTGTCTCCTACCCCGACTAAAAGACTAGTGAAGCGCAAACCCTAATTAACAATTACCTCTCCTTGAAAATAAGAGAATTGACTAAAAGGAAAAACCTTTCTTTTTTCTCTTTAAAGGAGAGGCTTTAAACCTTAATTATTCGGCAAATAGAAATTTATTCTGTTATCTATTCTGGAGAATCAAGAGTATTTTTAGATTCAATTTATTCAGTAATTTATTGTATAGAACCGTCACCTTCAGTAGGGATAGATTCTACAACTTCTTCAGATTTTTTATCGGTAATTTGTGATGATTCTGGAACAGTATCTTCGTAAGCATTCAGCAGTCAGCTATCAGCCATCAGCTATTGCTTTGAGTTTTACATAAAAGCTTTATGTAAACCCCAGCACTTTAAGAGTAGAATCTTATTGAGCCAGAATTAAATCTTACTAGAAAAGCCTAGTATTATTGCGCTCTAGCTGACAGCTAATAGCTGAATGCTTATGTATCTTCTGGTGGAAAATCTTCTACAACTTCAGGTATAGAAATAGTATAATCATCACTTTAAATAGGGATAGATTCTACAACTTATTCAGATTTTGGCTCGGTAATTTGTGATGATTCTGGAATAGTATCTTCGTAAGCATTCAGCAGTCAGCTATCAGCCATCAGCTATTGCTTTGAGTTTTACATAAAAGCTTTATGTAAACCCCAGCACTTTAAGAGTAGAATCTTATTGAGCCAGAATTAAATCTTACTAGAAAAGCCTAGTATTATTGCGCTCTAGCTGACAGCTAATAGCTGAATGCTTATGTATCTTCTGGTGGAAAATCTTCTACAACTTCAGGTATAGAAATAGTATAATCATCACTTTCAGTTTCAGATTTTGAGGAGGTAATTTGTGATGATTCTGGAACAGTATCTTCTGGTGGAAAATCTTCTACAACTTCAGGTATAGAAATAGTATAATCATCACTTTCAGTTTCAGATTTTGGCTCGGTAATTTGTTGTGATTCTGGAATAGTATCTTCTGGTGGAAAATCTTCTACAACTTCAGGTATAGAAATAGTATAATCATCACTTTCAGTTTCAGATTTTGGCTCGGTAATTTGTTGTGATTCTGGAACAGTATCTTCTGGTGGAAAATCTTCTACAACTTCAGGTATAGAAATAGTATAATCATCACTTTCAGTTTCAGATTTTGGCTCGGTAATTTGTTGTGATTCTGGAACAGTATCTTCTGGTGGA
>JAXHSW010000052.1:23838-45679 GCA_034190295.1 Cyanobacteriota bacterium
AATTTCCTCTGATTCAGTAGTAGGAATTTCCTCTATTTCTGGTGCAGTTAATGTTTCCTCTACTTCAATTTCTTCTGACTCAGTAGCCGGAGTTTCCTCTACTTCAATTTCTTCTGATTCAGTAGTAGGAATTTCCTCAATTTCTGGTGCAGTTAATGTTTCCTCTACTTCAATTTCTTCTGATTCAGTAGTAGGAATTTCCTCAATTTCTGGTGCAGTTAATGTTTCCTCTACTTCAATTTCTTCTGATTCAGTAGTAGGAACTTCCTCAATTTCTGGTGCAGTTAATGTTTCCTCTACTTCAATTTCTTCTGATTCAGTAGTAGGAATTTCCTCAATTTCTAATTCTGGAATTATTTCTAGTGGGGTTTCCCCGTAAATGTATTCCGGGTCAACAATACTATATGCTTCCTTAAGTGAAATTTCTCCTTCGATGATGTTACTAAGAATATCTTGTCCACCTGGTTGATAGTTAATCAAGTGAATAGTGCTATTATAAATCTCATTGAGTGCATTACCCTCATCATCAATATATTCTAACTCGATCCAATTCTTTCCTGGATGAAACCCCTGTAAATATATTGACTGCCATCGATCGGTAATAAAACTGGTTCCGTTAACCGTAACACGAATACGCCAATCAACTATTTCATCTTCAGAATCTTCTTGTGCTGCTAAGTGCGATGGTGCATTGCTAAGATAATAGTCAAGCAAGATGGGTTCCGCACCATACTCACCCAAGGGACTATTGTAAGTTAATAGTGGTAAATTTGGAGCAGGATTATTATTCGTGGTTTTAGTGAAAATGTGAAAAGTTGTTTGAGCATAAGCACCTTCATTCTTAAAACTTTCATCCCAGGGACTACAAGCAAAAACCCTGATAGTATGAGTACCTGGTTCTAAGTCTGATAAAATCAGTCCCTGATTTAGGTCATAGATTTTTTTATAAGGTTTGTTGTCTAAAATTACTTCTACATAAGGTCCTAAGTCTAATTCTGATTTGAATATGGGCAGGTCTTTCACCTGGAGTTGTACTTCAATAGTGTTGTCTTCAAATATTTGGTCTGGTTGAGGACTTTGTATTGTAACTTGTGGTTGGTAGATGTCGATCGCTTGACGCAGTTGTTGAATTATTTCTGGTGGCGAAACTTCCAATATTTTAGAGCTAGAAGTCGTTACAAGTTTTTCCTCCCTAAGTTGAGGTCGCTCAGAGAAGCGATCGCTACAACTGACCAAACCGGAAGTTAAAACTACTACTATTAGAAGTGTTAATAATTTTCTTAAGTTAAGCCAGTCTAGTTGATTTGTCAAAAATCCAAAAATAGATAAAGAGTCTAAAATTCTTACCTTTGTTTCCTGTTCCCTCTCTTGATACCTCCCTAGGTGTATCTGTCGTCGATACCTGACACCCATGTACCCTCTCTTGGTCTGCATTCCTTGGCGGGTGAAACATCCACAGAGTCCCACTCTTGTTCCTTTGTTCGAGGATATTTTCTGTAAAATCAAAATCAGACTGCTGTATATTCTTGGCAAGTTTATATTAAACACGGACTATACTCCTATAAATTGAGAGTTAACATTGATATTTGTTTTCTCAGTTTTTTTTGTTGTTTATGATGATTTTCTCACTAAAATCAATATTTTTGCTATTAGACATTTCCAGAAAACAGGGAGTAGCGAGTAGGGAGTAGGGAGTAGGGGGAAAGAATTGATAATTTCTGTGCGATAATTGATTTTATTTTTTATTATTTGGATATGTCTATTGATGTGATGGGGATTAACTATTGCTCTACCGATCTAATCTAAAAGCATTGACATATAAAGACAAGTGCCTTTTTTTTTTCAAATTGCAGTGAACCTGTTTCAGTCATTAACGCTCAAAAAGTTAGCATAGTTGGGCAGAACAATCTTGGGACAATTCTTACTCCTACCTCCTCGTTCATTCCCCGTTCCTCCTGTCTTCCCCTCCACCGGAGGGGTTAGGGGTGGGTTCTCCACGGTCGGCGTTAGGGGTGGGTTTTCTCCTGTCTCCTGTCTCCTGTCTCCTGTCTCCTGTCTTCTGTCTTCCCCTCCTGGTCGGCGTTAGGGGTGGGTTTTCTCCTGTCTCCTATCTCCTATCTCCTGTCTCCTGTCTCCTGTCTTCCCCTCCTGGTCGGGGTTAGGGGTGGGTTGTCTTCTGTCTCCTACCCCTACTAAAAGACTTCCATAAGCAAACCCTAACTATTTTTTTTCGTTTTTTGATAATGAGGCTAACAATGTGTTAGAGCTTTTCAAAATGTAAAAAAGTCCTTACGGTCTAGTTGTCTAGTCAAATTTAAAGTTTTCAAAGAATAGTTAACTTTGAGAATTGTAAACTTTTTCATCATAAGTCTTGACTTTTTTTATATGCCGTAGAATTAAGCAAAAATACTCAATTAAGTTATGTTAAAAATAAGTTATAGCGCTACGCATTAAGATGTTTGACATTTCTAAACCCTGTTTCCTGACGGATTCCGCACCGAAAACCCTGATTCAGTTTACTATTCTCTATTTCCTATTCAAGTAGCGCTATAACTTTGAGAATTGTAAACTTTATCGCGATCGGTCTTGACTTTTTTTTATTACTGTGAGAGAAGCAACAATAGCTGATTAAGTTGTTCTAAAGAAATTTTAATAATTGTAAACATACAACTTATACTCGTTAAGCAAGTTTATAATCTCCTAAAGAACTTTCATTTACATTCAGATCGATAAAATCGAATCTATAGTATTTGAAAGAACTAAGCCAAAGTCTTATACACTTTTGGCATAATAAAAGAGTGTGGTGTTGCATTCCTGCAAAAAACAGCTAAAATCTGTAAATTTGCAAAAGACATTGATAATTCGTTACAAATGTTATTAATGTTGACAACATCAATAGTTCAGTTAAGTTTCTTTCAGAGAGGAGAGTCTTCATGACCATAAGTCCTCCAGAGCGCGAGGCAAAGGTAAAAGTAAGCGTAGATAAAGACCCAGTACCTACTTCATTTGAAAAGTGGGGCAAACCAGGTCACTTCGATCGAACTTTAGCCAAAGGGCCAAAAACAACTACTTGGATTTGGAACCTACACGCTGACGCTCATGACTTTGATAGTCATACCAGCGATTTAGAAGACGTATCGCGCAAAATCTTTAGCGCACACTTTGGCCATCTGGCCGTAATATTTATCTGGTTGAGTGGCGCATATTTCCATGGCGCTAAATTTTCCAACTATGAGGCTTGGTTAACAGACCCCACAGGAATTAAACCAAGTGCTCAAGTAGTCTGGCCAATTTTTGGCCAAGACATCTTAAATGCTGACGTTGGTGGTGGTTTCCACGGGATTCAAATCACCTCTGGACTATTCCAGTTATGGCGTGCTTCCGGTATAACTAATGAGTTCCAACTATATTGCACAGCGATCGGAGGCTTAGTAATGGCTGCCTTGATGCTGTTTGCTGGTTGGTTCCATTATCATAAGCGCGCTCCTAAGTTGGAATGGTTCCAGAACGTAGAATCAATGATGAACCACCACTTAGCAGGTTTGCTAGGTCTAGGTTGCTTGGGTTGGGCTGGCCACCAGATTCACGTTTCTCTGCCAATTAACAAATTGTTAGATTCTGGCGTAGCACCACAGGATATTCCTCTGCCTCATGAGTTCATCTTGAATAAAAGCTTGATGGTAGAGTTGTACCCTAGTTTTGCTAAAGGGCTAACTCCATTCTTTACATTGAATTGGGGCGAGTACGCTGACTTCTTGACCTTCAAAGGTGGTTTAAACCCTGTAACAGGTGGCCTCTGGTTGTCTGATACAGCTCACCATCACTTAGCACTAGCAGTATTATTCATTATTGCTGGCCATATGTACCGGACAAACTGGGGCATTGGTCACAGCATGAAAGAAATCTTAGAAGCTCATAAAGACCCACTCCTCATCGGTGGAGAAGGTCACAAAGGTCTCTATGAAATCTTGACAACCTCCTGGCACGCTCAGTTAGCAATTAACTTAGCAATGATGGGTTCTCTAAGCATCATTGTGGCGCATCATATGTATGCAATGCCACCATATCCCTATATTGCTACTGACTACCCAACTCAGTTATCTCTATTCACACACCATATGTGGATTGGCGGATTCTTGATTGTTGGAGCAGGAGCCCATGCTGCTATTTTCATGGTACGAGATTACGATCCAGCCAAGAACGTTAATAATGTGTTGGACCGCGTAATTCGTCACCGGGATGCAATTATCTCCCACTTAAACTGGGTATGTATATTCTTGGGCTTCCACAGCTTCGGCTTGTACGTCCACAACGATACTATGCGTGCCTTTGGCCGTCCCCAGGATATGTTCTCTGATACTGGGATTCAACTACAGCCAATCTTTGCTCAGTGGGTACAAAATCTCCATACTTTGGCTCCTGGCAATACTGCTCCTAACGCTTTAGCATCTGTTAGTCCAGTCTTCGGCGGCGACTTAGTAGCAGTAGGTGGCAAAGTAGCAATGATGCCAATGACATTGGGTACCGCGGACTTTATGGTTCACCATATCCATGCTTTCACCATTCACGTTACAGCTTTAATTCTGCTCAAAGGCGTACTTTATGCGCGTAGCTCTCGTCTAATTCCTGATAAGAGTGAACTAGGCTTCCGATTCCCTTGCGACGGTCCTGGTCGTGGTGGTACTTGCCAAGTTTCTGGTTGGGACCATGTGTTCTTAGGTCTGTTCTGGATGTATAATTCCCTATCAATTGTAATTTTCCACTTTAGCTGGAAGATGCAGTCAGATATTTGGGGAACAGTAGACGCAGACGGTACAGTATCTCATATCACTTACGGCAACTTTGCACAAAGTGCAATTACTATTAACGGTTGGTTGCGTGACTTCCTTTGGGCACAAGCTTCTCAAGTAATCACATCCTACGGTTCAGCTCTGTCTGCCTATGGTTTGTTGTTCTTAGGCGCACACTTTGTGTGGGCATTTAGCTTAATGTTCTTGTTCAGTGGTCGTGGCTACTGGCAAGAGTTGATCGAGTCTATCGTTTGGGCTCATAATAAGTTAAAGGTTGCTCCAGCAATTCAGCCACGCGCTCTCAGCATTATTCAAGGTCGGGCAGTAGGGGTAGCTCACTATCTCCTGGGCGGAATTGCCACAACCTGGGCATTCTTCCTGGCTCGAATAATTTCAGTAGGATAAGAATGCAATAGCGTTTTAAGATTCTTGCTTGGGGATTGAACGATCCTCAATCCCCAAAAAAAGGCGGTGGGTATCATCGTATCTGTCTGTGGAGGGTTAAGTAGTTGCACTCCCTGTGTTCGCGCAGCGTTGCGCCAGCAAAACAGAAATCCCTATCCGTGAGGTAGGGAAGCCCACATCATAATCTTTAGATTTGATGTAGGAGAATGTCACTTCAATCTAAGATTCTCAGATACACGCGAGACATTTAGATAAAATATTTATGGCCACAAAATTCCCAAAATTTAGCCAAGACCTGGCACAAGATCCAACCACCCGTAGGATCTGGTACGGGATAGCTACAGCTCATGACTTTGAGACCCATGATGGTATGACTGAGGAAAATCTTTACCAAAAGATTTTTGCCTCCCACTTCGGCCATCTAGCAATCATTTTCCTCTGGACATCCGGTAGCTTATTCCACGTTGCCTGGCAAGGAAACTTTGAACAGTGGATTAAAGATCCTCTGAATATACGTCCAATCGCTCATGCGATTTGGGATCCTCAATTCGGTCAACCTGCAGTAGATGCCTTCACTCAAGCAGGTGCCTCTAACCCAGTAAATATAGCATACTCTGGTGTTTACCACTGGTGGTACACCATCGGCATGAGAACAAATGGAGACCTATATCAGGGTTCTATATTCCTCCTGATCTTGGCATCCATCATGCTGTTCGCTGGTTGGTTACATCTCCAGCCCAAGTTCCGTCCTAGTCTCGCTTGGTTCAAAAATGCTGAGTCCCGCTTAAATCACCATTTGGCTGGTCTGTTCGGTGTTAGTTCCTTGGCTTGGACTGGTCACTTGGTTCACGTTGCAATTCCAGAATCTCGCGGACAACACGTTGGTTGGGATAACTTCCTGACAACTATGCCTCACCCCGCAGGTTTAGCTCCCTTCTTTACAGGAAACTGGGGCGTTTATGCTCAAAATCCTGATACTGCCAGCCATGTGTTTGGTACTTCCGAAGGTGCGGGAACTGCAATTCTGACTTTCTTGGGTGGTTTCCATCCTCAAACTGAGTCACTGTGGTTGACTGACATGGCTCATCACCACTTAGCGATCGCAGTAATCTTCATCGTAGCTGGTCATATGTACCGCACTAACTTTGGTATTGGTCACAGCATCAAAGAAATGCTGGACTCCAAAGCTGGTTTAGTCGGTGGTAAGAGTGAGGGTCAGTTTAACTTACCTCACCAAGGGTTGTATGAAACTCTCAACAACTCTCTACACTTCCAGTTAGCTTTAGCACTAGCTTCTCTGGGTGTAATCACTTCTCTGGTAGCACAGCATATGTATGCTCTGCCTCCTTATGCTTTCATGGCCAGGGATTATACAACAATGGCAGCACTTTACACCCACCACCAGTATATTGCTGGTTTCATTATGGTAGGTGCATTTGCTCACGGTGCTATTTTCCTAGTACGGGATTACGATCCTGAACAAAACAAAGGTAATGTGCTGGATCGTGTATTACAGCACAAAGAGGCAATTATCTCTCACTTGAGTTGGGTCTCTCTATTCTTAGGCTTCCACACTCTAGGTCTTTATGTCCACAATGATGTAGTGGTTGCTTTTGGTACTCCTGAGAAGCAAATTTTGATTGAGCCAGTATTCGCTCAGTTCATCCAAGCTTCCCATGGTAAAATGCTCTACGGCATGGATGTGCTGCTGTCTAACTCTGATAGTATTGCTTCTACAGCTTGGCCAAACTACGCTAACGTATGGCTACCAGGCTGGTTAGAAGCCATGAACAGTGGTACTAACTCTTTATTCTTAACCATTGGTCCTGGCGATTTCTTGGTACACCATGCGATCGCTCTAGGTTTGCACACCACTACCTTGATTTTAGTCAAAGGTGCTTTGGATGCTCGTGGTTCTAAATTAATGCCAGACAAGAAAGACTTCGGTTACGCATTCCCTTGCGATGGCCCTGGTCGTGGTGGTACTTGCGATATCTCTGCTTGGGACTCCTTCTACCTGTCTATGTTCTGGATGTTGAATACCATTGGTTGGGTAACATTCTACTGGCACTGGAAAAACCTGTCTGTATGGCAAGGTAACGTTGCTCAGTTCAACGAATCTTCTACTTATCTAATGGGTTGGTTCCGTGATTATCTATGGCTGAACTCTTCCCAGTTAATCAACGGTTATAACCCTTATGGAACTAATAACCTGTCTGTTTGGGCTTGGATGTTCCTCTTCGGACACCTAGTTTGGGCAACTGGTTTCATGTTCCTCATCTCTTGGCGTGGTTACTGGCAAGAGTTGATTGAAACAATTGTTTGGGCACATGAGCGCACTCCTCTAGCTAACCTGGTTCGCTGGAAAGATAAGCCTGTTGCTCTTTCTATTGTTCAAGCTCGTGTGGTAGGTTTAGCTCACTTCACGGTGGGTTATGTCCTCACCTACGCGGCCTTCTTAATAGCCTCTACTGCTGGTAAGTTTGGTTAATTTATTGAGATTAGCAGCAAACCTAGTTTAGTAGGTTAATTAAATTCAACCTCCTGCTTTTAGTAGGGGGTTTTTTTTGTTAAAAATATTAGGATTGGGAGAATAGGGCACACGGGGATTAGGCCACGGATGTACGAATTAAGCCTTGGACAGCTAGAAATCTGGCGATCGCCTTGCCCATATTTTGAATCTTGGGAGAATAGGGCACACAGGGATTGGGCCACGGATGAACGGATGAACTGATGGGATGAGTCGATAGTCTGAGGTTTTACAGTTTAAGCCTTGGGAAGCTAGGAATTTTGCGATCGCCTTGCCCATATTTTGAATCTGTTGAATTTGTCCGGGAGTAGGTCCGAAACTAAGGCGGTTAATTAAGTGTAAAATTTTTATCAAAATAACATGGGTCGCGCAACCCCGCCTTTTAAGGCGATCGGGTTTTTGGAGCGGGGCTTAAATCCCCTACTTCCCCTCCTGGGAGGGGTTAGGGGTGGGTTCTCCACGGTCGGGGCTAGGTGTGGGTTAACTTCTGTACGGGCGAACGGCCGTTTGCTTCGCATAACTATCGAAGGGCGCCCCTACTGACTTGCTGACTTCTGACGCGCGTTAAACTCGTTCCTTGCGATCGCTGTTGACTTATTAAATTCAAAAAAAACAAATGGTTAACAAACGCAAATCTCTTCCACCTTCTCTAACAATAAAACTAGGAAAATGGGTTTGGACAAGTCTCTGGCAAATAATGATGTCAAAACTTGCCCCACGCAATAATTCAGGAGAATACATTCGTCCTACTAGCTTATTTAGAGAAACAGTAGGGATACAAGCAGAAAACAAATATCAACCAGCTACTAAACGCTATCGCCTATTTGTCGGGTTGGGTTGTCCCTGGGCACATCGAACTCTAGTTGTTCGATCGCTCAAAGGTTTAGAAGATGCTATTCCAGTAACTATTGCTTCTCCTGCAGGCGATCGGGGTATCTGGGTATTGGAAGAGGAACAAGAAGGATGTTTTACTCTACCGGAATTATATAATTTAGCAAAGCCTGGTTATAATGGACGCGCCACTGTACCTGTGCTATGGAATGAGCAAACAAAAACTATTGTGAATAATGAGAGTGCAGATATTATTGTGATGCTCAATGCTGAATTTAATCAGTTTGCCAAAAATCCTCATCTTGACCTTTATCCAGAACAATTAAAAACCAAAATAAACCAGTGGAATGACAAAATTTACCACGCAGTTAATAATGGAGTTTATCGTTGTGGGTTTGCCCAAACTCAGGAAGCTTATGAAAAAGCTTGTAAGGAACTATTTAATACTTTAGATGAAATTGACAATACACTTTCGGCCAGTAAGTATCTTTGTGGCGAGACAGTAACATTAACAGATGTACGTTTGTTTACTACATTATTCCGGTTTGATGCTGTTTACTATGGGTTATTTAAGTGTAACTTGCGGCGAATTCAGGACTATCAATATTTAAGTGCTTATCTACGAAATTTATATCAACTTCCAGGAATAGCAGATACTTGTAATTTAGAAGCAGTTAAACGAGATTATTATGGTAATCTTTTTCCTCTTAACCCTGGTGGGATTATTCCTTTAGGTCCAGATAATAGAAGTTAGAAGTCAGAAGTCAGAAGTCAAAAGTTAGATAGAAGCTTTTGGTAGGGGGACATACAGGAGGAAAAAGGAAAGAAGAGGAGAAAAAAGTTTTTTAGTTATAATTATATCATGTCCGGTAGCATAATTATTGTAAAGTAAGGGTAAGGAAGAAGGGAGAAGGCTTTTAAGCCTGAAAAAACTTTAATTTCCTGTAGATATTCATCCTTGAGTTTAGACAAAGGATACCAGCGGACATGATATTAGTCCATAGGCTGACTGTGGCCTTTGCCCAGAGAAGATTATTTCCTGATGCTAAGGTCTAATTTTGTTTACTTTGAAGTTTTTTTAGTAAAGTAAGAAACGACTTTGAAATTCACTAGCAGGAGTCGAACTTTGCACAACGAAAGTCTGTCAGAAAATTTATCATTAGTCCAAGAAACTGTTGTGGATGACATTCCCGAAGCAGTACGAGACCCTCAAAAAAATGAAGAAATTATCTCAACTCAGCCTCAAAGTCAAAAATGGATGTGGGGTTGGATAGGAATAGTTATAGTTGTAGGAGCAGTTAGTCTGGGATTACAACTTCAATCTAATGTCGATCTAGTTAATGCTTCATCAACTCAAACTGAAGTTGATAATGCAAATACTGTAGCTACATCTTCTGCGAATGAAACTCCGATAAATGAACTTAAAAAAGATACTTTATTAGATTTTCCTTACTCGCAAGTATCAGAAACGGAATTAGAGTATATAACTTATGATAGCGGTCTTAAATTGCAAATAAATGCAGTGAAAAATTTTCAAAAAATGCTTTATGCTGCTAGAAATGATGGTATTAATTTAGTGGCTTTGAGAGGATTTCAGTCTAAGTCTGAATTAAAAGATTGGGCGAGCAATACTAATAATATTGAAGATAATTCTGCCAATAATGCAAATCAAATTTCACCTTTAAGTTATGGGGAATATGTAACAGGTTATGCTGTTGATATTGGAGATGGTAATGCACCAGCAACTAACCAAAATGTGGAATTTGAAAATACCGCAGCTTTTCAATGGCTACAAAATTATGCTGCTTACTTTAGCTTTGAAATGATACCTGCTGATGATGAAAAAGATATTGGTTATGAACCTTGGCATTGGCGTTATGTAGGCGATCGCCATAGTCTAGAGACTTTTTATAAGAATCAACCTAATATAGTTTCTGAAGAGTCAGAATTAATTTTAGAAGATACTGAATTGAATGAAGAAGGAAGAAGCAAGAAGGAAGAAGAAATAGATGGGGACTCAAACCTCAACCAATTTTAACGAAGTCTGCAAGTCTGCAAGGTGTGCAAGTCTGCAAGTGTACCCACCCGCAGGCCCCGACCGTGGAGAACCCACCCGCGGGCCCCGACCGTGGAGGGGAAGTAGGAGATTTGAGCTCTGCTCCAAAAATTTTGCGCCTTAAAAGGCGGGGTTTTAGACCCTTATGATTTTGATAAACACTGTGTAGACGGTGGGGTATTAAACCAAAAATAAAAAGATAACGAATTATTATTATTTTGGTTATTACATACTTGGTAAACTGCTTTGCTAAAGTTAATTGTGAATAAGAGACAGGGGAGTAGTTGAATAGGCGATGTACAGGAGCGAAAATGGTTGTTCAACAATTAATAATTAATAATTAATAATTACCTCTTCTTTTAAAGGAGAGGATTGACTAAAAGGAAAATTTTTATTTTTATCCCCTTAAAAGAGGAGGTTTTAAACCACAATTTTTCGATAAAAGTTTAAAAAATCGGTTGCTTAGTCAAATATTGATAATTTAATTGAGTAATCATCAATGGGTTGTATTTCTGCTGGGGATTTATCAAAATGGAAAAAATTAATAAAGTGGCAATTGTTGGTGGAACCCACGGTAATGAATTTACAGGTATATATCTTGTTAAAAAGTTTGAAAAATTTCCTGACTTAATTAGTAGAACTAATTTTGAAACTCAAACAGTATTTGCTAATCCTCAAGCATTTGAACTTGTGAGAAGATACGTTGATACTGACTTAAATCGTTGCTTTAAACTCCAGGATTTAGAAAATCAAAACAAGACTAATTATGAAGAAACTAGGGCAAAGTTTATTAATCAAATGCTAGGACCAAAAGGGAATCCTAAATTTGATTTGATCTTGGATTTGCATACTACCACTGCTAACATGGGATTAACTATAGTTTTAGTGAATAATCATCCCTTTAATCTCAAAATTGCTGCTTATTTAAGTTCTGTTGAACCAGATGTTAGAGTTTATAGTTGGATTAATCCAGGAGTAGAAAATGCTTTTGTAAATTCTATTTGTGAATTAAGTTTTGGTATTGAAGTAGGTCCGATCGCTCAAGGTACTCTCAAAGCAGATTTATTTCAGAAAACAGAAAGATTAATTCAGAGAAGTTTAGATTTTATCGAAAACTTCAATGAAGGTAAATTGAATCTAATTAATAGAGATATTACAGTCTATAAACATCTAAAAGTTGTGGATTATCCTAAGAATAAAGATGGAGAAATAACAGCAATGATTCATCCTGAGTTACAGGGGAGAGATTATGAACAATTAACTCCAGGTGAGCCAATTTTTTTAACCTTTGATGGCGAAACAATTTATTATGAGGAAGAAACTCCGACATGGCCAGTTTTTATTAATGAGGCGGCTTACTATGAAAAGGGAATTGCTATGTGTTTGACGAAAAAAGAGACCATAACATTATAAAGTCAGAAGTCAGAAGTTAAAAGTGATTTTTGTAACGGGGATTTTGAGCTACTCTCCAAAAATATTTCGTCTTAAAAGGCGGGGTTTGAGACCCAATTATTTTGATAAAGTCAGAAGTCAGAAGTCAAAAGTCAGAAGTGATTTTTGGGCATTGCTGAGGAGTGGGATGAATATAAGTGGTAAGTGGGGCAGGCATCCTGCCTGTCCCTGCTTGTAGTGAAAATATCAGGAACGGGAAAATATTAAGAACGGGAAAATATCAGGAACGGGAAAATATTAAGAACGGGAAAATATCAAGAACGAACGAACAGGCCAGAGGCCCATTCCACAAAACTATTAAACTTACATTCTGCATTTATGCAATGCCATTTTTGCAACAGGGATTTTGAGCAACTCTCCAAAAATATTTCGCCAATGCGGGATTAAGAATATGAAAGTATTACTAATTAAATTAATTAAAGGCTACAAAATTTTCATTTCACCAATATTACCTCCATCCTGTCGTTTTCAACCCACTTGCTCAGAATATGCAATGGAGGCAATAGAAAGATTTGGGATTTTTAAGGGTAGTAGAATGGCAATTATGCGAATTTTACGTTGTCATCCTTTTCATCCCGGTGGTTATGACCCAGTTCCTCCAAGGGACTGTGGGAAGTGTGGGGAGTAGGGGAGTAGGAGAGTGGGGGAGTGAGGGAGTGGGGGAGATTAAATATTTAAGTAATTAGGGTTTGCCGATCGATAATCAAAGCATTGCCAAATAAAGGCTTTAGCATTTTTTTTGTCGAAACAAAGTTCAAGCTTTTAGGTTACTCAAGTTCAAAAAGTTAGCATTTTCAGGAAACAAGAACGGAAAAATTAAGGGGCAATTCTTTCTCCTACCTCCTCTATAAGTTCCCATTTCTCCTGACTCCTGATTCCTGATATCATGTTCGGTTGAGTACTTATAATAACTTAGCGAGTCCTCAGTCCTCAGTCCTCAGAAGTCAACACACCCCTAACCCCTCCCAGGAGGGGAATAAAGAAGGAAAGGAGGAAAGTCAATATAATTTCAGTATTTCTTCAGTACTGTCAGTTATTAAATTTTATTTATAACTGACCCGTCCGAACATGATATGACTCCTACTTCAAAAGGTTTTATACCGATTCTACCGAATTTGATATGATATGACTTCTGATAAGTCGGATAGTTGAGGAGTTGAAATCTCCTTCTGTTCTGGAATGCTCTGCAAACTAGGGTGTCTCAAAAAAAATCTACCGATCGCTGTTTGTGCAGCATTCGGCACCGAAAAGCTGACTGCTAATTGCTGACTGCTGACTGCTTGTTTAACCAACCACTCCAAGGACTAACCTCAAGTACTCCCGTCGGCGTCATGACTACCCGGAATATTGCAAAAGACTGTTTCTGACTCGTAACTTCAGAATTAGCAGCATTTAATAACTTGGGTAAAGGAGTGTGTTTACGATAATATTGTGCAGGTTCATTCATGGGTTCTAAGCTAGCGATCGCTCCATCCCCATTAACTTTTACCTCAAACACTAAGTCTTCATACCATATTGGAGTCTGTTGCCAACTTTGGTCAATTTGGTCATATAATTTTTGGTTTAACTCTTCTAACTCAGCTATATCAGTAATCTCTGAAACAGATATAATTTCTGCTTCCTCTTTCACAATAGATGGGGGAGTTGTATTCTGTAAATCGTTACTACTAAAGTCAGATACAGACCACAGTTTGATTGTTCGATCGGCACTCCCACTGACAAGAGTTTCTCCATCAGGATTAAATTTTACCGACCAAACAGCTTTAGAATGATCTGTAAATGTTTCCAATAATTCTTCTGTATCTAGTTCCCACAGATGAATATTTCTGTCATAACTACTACTAGCAAGAGTTTTGCTATCGGGACTAAAAGCAACAGACAAAACTGCTTTGTCGTGTCCTTCTAGAGTGCATTGTAGTTGACCAGTTTCCATTTGCCATAACTTAACTTTTCGGTCTTGACTACCGCTAGCAAGAATTTTACCATCGGGACTAAAAGCGATCGCCCAAATTGTGTTTTTATGTGCTGCCAAGGAGTGGAGTTGTTTACCTGTATTCAATTGCCAGGTTTTGATTTGACCATTTTTACCTCCACTAGCAAGCATCTCTCCATCTTTGCTCAAAACTAGAGATGTGACAGGAGCTGAATGTTGAAAACTACCCTCAACAGAACCAGTATTAAGATTCCAAATTTTAATTACACCATTATAACTACCGCTTGCAAGAGTTTTTCCATCAGAACTTATAGCTATAGCTTTCACATCATCGGTATGACCTTCGAGAGTCTGGAGCGGACTTCCATTTGCAATATTCCAAAGTTTGATGCGGTTATCCCAACTACCACTGACAAGAATTTTTCCATCTGGACTTATAGCAAGAGATTCGATCGCATCTGCGTGAGCATTTATAGTATGCAGCAATTTACCATTGGTTAAATTCCAAATTTTAATTACACCATCATAACTACTACTGGCAAGAGTTTTTCCATCAGAACTTATCGCAACTGCATACACCCATCCTTTATGTCCTGAAAGGGTTAGAGAGGGTAGAGTTTTTTGCTCGGATGGTCGGACAAAGTTTTTGGTTGATATTGATAGCGATCGCCAAGACCACAGTCCACCAAGAGTTGCTAAAGTAGTTGCTGCTATTACTGTTGAATATTTTCGGAGGTTGGGTTTAGCTAGCATAATTTTTAATCCTACCATTGATGATTACTTGTTCAGGACTTACGCAGGGACTCTACAGATAGCTAGTGCGCCATTCGGAGCGAGTGCGGAACGCAAATGTCAAAAGCTTGCGCATAACTATCGAAGGGCACCCCTACTTAACGCGCGTCAGCAACTCTGCAACTCTGCAAGTCAGAAGTTATTTTTGTAAAGGAGATTTGAGCAACTCTCCAAAAATATTGCGCCTTAAAAGACGGGGTTTTAGACCCATGTTATTTTGATAACATATGGTGATTTCAAGGTTAATTTGGGTAAGTCCTGTTGTTGAAAAAAATTAAAATTACTGTTTATTTTTGACTTATACCATTTCTCCATAAAGTTGCACTTAATATAAACAGGACTTACGCAGGGACACGCTTATCGAGTGAGGGTGCCATTCGGAGCGAGTGCGGAACGCAAATGCCAAAAGCTTGCGCATAACTATCGAAGGGCACCCCTACATATGGCGTTTTCAAGGGAGTTGCATGGGTAAGTCCAGATCGAGATGAGAATAGTCATTGTCATAAGAATTGAGCAACAATTATAAAGCGCATTGTTACAGAGAAATGGTATTAATTTGCACTCTTAGTTTTTGTCAGTTTTTTTCGATACTCTATCCATCTTCTTACAATAAATAAAATAGTTATACCTGTTATTCCGAGCATTCCTAATGGGGTGAGGTAGCTCCAATGACCCCACATTTTGTCTATGACGTGCCAGACTAAGAGGAACATTGCTAGATAAGTCAGTTCATGTAATTTCTTCCAATTTTTTTTCATTTTTTTGATACTCCAATCATTGGAAGTAATTGTTAGTAATGTAAAAATAATGAAAGTTACGACTCCTTGTATATATATCCAATAAGTTTGGATGTCAAAAAAATCAAAGTTTCTCTTGCTCACTAGCAATATTCCATGACCAAAAGCAAATATAAAAGCAATTACACCTATGTGACGACGATACTTCAGCAACAATTTAGGAAATTTGGTTTTTTTTGTGCTTGGAAACACAATTCTCAAAATGCTTGGTAGTAAGGTAATTATATAGCATACTAATGCTAATAAACCTAAGTAGTTGGCAACTGGTGCTGTATCCACAATAGTTTCTCCTTTAGTTACTAAATTTTATTTTATTGAAGTGAGATTTTTTTTGCTCGGTTATATAGCACGCGCAAGGCAACAGACAACAACGGTGCGACCCCTCGTCGGCGATAGACGTAAGCGGTCAGACCCCGCGTTGGTGAGAGACGGAAGGGAATGCTGACCAAGAGAGGCAATAGGCAATAGGGGAGAGAATACAAGAGGGTTTCTGCTTCTATTCATTTTTTCACCTTAATGTGTAGCATTATAGATAGGACTTATACCATTTCTCAAAAACTTTTCTACATTTTCTTGAGTAGGGGAGTAGGGGAAAATTCAATAATGCGCGAATGCGCGAATGCGCGAATTACCTCTCCTTTAAAACGGATAGGATTGACTAATCATGAAAATTTTTCTTTTTATCCTCTTAAAAGAGGAGGCTTTCAACCACAATTTTTCGGTAAAAAGAGTAATAATTCATATTAAATCTACTCAAATTAGTAAAAAATTTATTAGGATAGTTTAATTACTTAATAACTGAAGTGTTACCTAAGTATAGCATTACTTTTGGTATAGCGCTACACATTAAGGTGTTTGACATAAATAGAAGCTGAAACCTTTTTGTATTCCCCTTCCGGAGCTGTTGCCTTTCGGAGCTGTTGCCTTGCGCGTAGCGCTATAATTGGTATTACAGCAGTTATTTTTTTCTAGTGACTATAATCTTAATACAATTTTTTAGAAATAATATTCGTAGAATTACCAGGCTAAATGATTACATCTAATCTAAAAGATATTACTGATAAAAATATTTAAAATTAGATTTTTTTTGGTTGTACATTATGGAATAATATTGCCCAAAATTTGTTTAGTCTTTGGCTAAAAAAACCTAATATTAATATAATTCTAGCAATTGATTAATCCAAAATGCTTTAGATCAAAAATCTCAAATTATTCGTCACTGTGCAACGCCGATTTTTTTTAATGCTAGTTATTAATTGCTCAATTCAAGTATAAAAAGCAACTATAGCAATTTCCAAGAAGCATTTATGTACAAAATTCCTTTGTTGCACGGAAGTAGGGAGTAGGGAATAGAAAAGAAGAAAAACAACTGTACCTCAATAACTTGAGAAATACTAGACTAACATTTTGAATATTTTGAAATTAATTACCCCCAATAAATATATTCAAAAGATCGAACATCTATTCCGGAACATTAATTACAATAAAATTAAAAGTATAAATGGCCTGAAAAAATGAGCCATAATGCTTAGACGTTAAATTGATATTGTCATTTCAGTTATCAGTACCTCTGCTTGTTTGCGCAGCATGACAAAGGTCAAGTAAAGTGAATTGAAATATTGAACTTTATTTTTTTTCATCCTCTTGTAGAGCGGTAGCTCGCGGCGCAGTCAAGGGGAGGCTTGAGACCAGATTTTTTGGTCACTAATGAATGTGATAAAGTCTCATGGTTTTTATTGGTAATTATCAAATGTATGGGATGAAATTATAGTTATAGCAGTCGCTACGATAGTTAGGATATTGAGTAATTATGATGATTCATAACACGAGCAAGATGCTCGTACTAATTGTCAAATACCAACCAGACGGTTACTATATTTATTCAGTAGAATATTTCATAAACTATTTACCTAAAATTATCGGTATTTTCATTGCTTTTGTGAGTTAATTTTTGAATTTAAGAGTAATTATGTAGAAGTAGGGATACTTGTCAGTACATACTTTCCATAGTCTGGCGATAAACTGTAAACATTACCGATAAATTGTGGTTTAAAGCCGAAAATTACCAACGCCATTTTTTTTAATTTCTCCCACACTCCCACACTCCTCATCCCCCCATCTCTCCCATCTCACTACAATATCTGTTGCAAACTACTAATTAGACTGTAACTGTGCATTCAAAGTTTTCACAATTCGATCGCGTATTTCCTCCAAATGTGCTCTAGTATAGTCATCCATTTTCTTACCCCGCTTTTTAATTATCTTCTCCAAATCTTTATCCAGTTGTCGCAGTTCATACCAAGCTAAACTCCGAGCATCTTCAGGTACAGTACGATTACGCAATACCATTGAAATGAGAAGATTTAGATGCTCCCGTTGCAGAGAACGACGCATACTAGAAATCTCCACTTCTCCACCACTAGACTCTAAAACTTCCGTCCAGATACTATTTTGCAGAGTCTCAAAAAGTTCTGGTAATTTCAAAGCATTATCTGGCGTTGTCTTCAACTCCAAATCTCGTAGACGAGTCAAACGAATATCAGAAAGGAGCGATCGTAAAACCATCCGCTGCAGAAACAAAATATTATCTTGAATAGGATAATCTAAAGGAAACAATAAAACAGAACTTCCCCAATGTCGCCAACGGGATGGTGCTAACTTATTCAGTAAATCTGGTGCAAACTGAAACGCATCTTCAGCAAAAACATATTTATCTAAAATTTCTAAAGCTTGGCGTTGTTGCTCTACAGATATAGGTTCAAAAGGTAATCGCCCATTAGTATTTTTCGTACTCTCCCGGTTAAATGACTGACCACCTACATACAAAGTAGTATCCATTATTTGCCGGATATAATAGAAGAATACCGTATCAAACATTACCCTGATTTCGCTATAACTTTCATCACTTTGAGGAACGCGCTTTTCTAAACTTTCCCAAATATTCCGCGCGTTATCCAGTTGCCACTGAGAATAAATCAATATATCGTTACTGAGGTCAAACCGATTTGCTGCTGGGTCGAGAATATCATAAGAATCTTCATCTGTTGCATAAGATAATTCTGGTTGAGATGCTCGTCTAGCAATCTCTTGTAAGAATCTTTTTTCACTGATATAGCTAGTTGTACCACTGGGTTTATAACCGTATTCGATCGCCCAATCATCATAAGGACCGACTACCACTGGAAAATAGTCTCCTTGTGTTGTTCCCTGTGGAGCTAGGTTGACTGGTACATAATCCATCACAGATGCG
Source organism: Cyanobacteriota bacterium (assembly GCA_034190295.1). Lineage (GTDB taxonomy): Bacteria > Cyanobacteriota > Cyanobacteriia > Cyanobacteriales > Microcoleaceae > Okeania. The sequence goes on from JAXHSW010000052.1 coordinate 42,675, forward strand.
ACTAACCCTTTTGTCTGAGTAATAGTTGTATCGTTCAACTGTTCTGGTTCGAGCATTGTACTACCGTGGAAATTATGTCTGAGACCGAGAGTATGTCCAACTTCGTGAGCAGTGAGATATTTTAAATATTGATTTACATACCTGTCCATTTCCGTACTGTGGGGTCTGACGTTTTGCAAAACATCCATTGCCACCGCTCCTATTGACAATTGTTGAGATGATTCCCAATCAAAACAAAGATGTTCTGATGAGTGAGAGTTTAATAATGACGACTTCCGAGAAGATTGATATTTTGCTTGTAGAGATTTAGGAATAATAGATTCTATACTGTTGTTTGAAGTATTAGTTTCCGTCTCAGTTTCCAGATTTCCTAAATAGCGAGAATACATATCTAATACACAGGGATTGTAACTTTTTCCATCCTTGGTTTGAAAAGCTTTAGCCAGAGATTGATTTTGTAAAACTAGACCGCCTATTCCGCCATATTTAATAATCCTAATAATTCCTGCATTGAGAATAATATCTGCATCTAAAATTTGCCCTGTTAATGGATTTACACGGGAAGGCCCAATACCTCCAAACCAAGAGTCAAAAGTGGTAGACCAACGAATTGTATTATAACGAATATCGGCCGGGTCCCAAGTAGCATCATCAGGCATTTGTTTGGCTTGAATCGCATTAATAAATCCTGCTTTTTCAAAAGCTTTATTCCACATTAATATTCCTTCTCGAATGGCATCACGATATTCTATGGGTACTGTATTTTCTATCCAGAAAGTTATCGGTTCTAGGGGAGGTGATAAAGGTGCGCTAGGAATTTGTTTTTCTAGATGCCATCTCTTAATATAACGGACAAAGGATTCGCGACGATTATTGTCGGAAACATCTTTATAAGCGCTAATAAAATAACCTACTCTTTCATCGGCTAATCGGGGAATATAACCATTATTTATTGGTAATTCTGAAAAACTATAGCGAACTCTGAGGTTAAAAGCACGACTATCTGGCACAGATTCTAAATATGCTGTATTACCTTCATTTAAGATGCCATAAACTGACTCCAATTCTATGTTTAAAGGAAATGCTTTAGCATCACTAATATAAGACTTTGTCCGGTCTATTGAGTAGTCATTAGGTAAAGCTTCTTCTAGTGATGGTAAGTTCATTTCTCCTATTAATAAATTTTCCAAATCAATCAACAATGTTTTTCTTTGAGGATGAGTTGCTTTAATAGACAGAGAATATAAAACTGAGTCACTAAAAGAACGTTTAATTGAACGAGTTTGAGGGTCTAATTCGTTAGTTCTAAATTTGAGATTAGGTAGTACAAATTGAATATCATCTTGATGTTGGCGTAACTGAAAGATAAAGTCGCCCATTGGTAAACCACTAATTAAACCGGCCTCACCAATACCTGATTCTAAAGTTATTACAGAAAGGAAGTTTTTATTAAGTTGTTCTGGCTTGACTTCCATTAATGTTTTACCTGTTTCTTCATCTCGATAAATGGTAAACATTCCTTCTAATTTCTCATACCCATCAATTAATTTTTCATAAGAATTATCTGTTTTTTCTGCACTACTAATTTCTTGTGGATATGTTGAAATATTAGTTGTTGAAGCTCTAGTTGTAGGAATGATAAATATAACCAGTAGAAATGATAAACAAAATAATAGTAATATGCTCTTCAAGAATTTAGAATGTAGAATTAAGAATTTAGAATTACCTCTTCTTATAAATAAGGGGATTGGATCAAAGGATTTTTTTTCTTCTCTTGGTCTCATGGATATTGCGAGGATACCTCGCCATACCACCCTTCGGGAAGCTGCGCTAATGACCGCTTTTTTCTCCATGAATGGAGAGGCTTTATACTTTAATTTTTCGGTAATTTTAATGATTTTTTGCGAGATTATTTTGCCTATACAGTTTTTCTGTTTATGGGTTTTATTTTGACCGATAGTCCACATAATTAATGAAAAAATAAGGAATAAGTATAGTACGATGAGCAAGTATTAAATTATAGCAATCGTAAGCATTTCCTGCCGAATGCTGCGCAAACAGCGGTCAGCTATCAGCTATTAACTCATTATAATATATATGAATTATAGTTAATTTATTTGTGGTAAGCGCTAAACTGGATTTGGTATAAGCAGATTTTTTAACTGCACTATTAGACTTAGGCGTGAAAAAGATATAGATTTTTTGCAGGAGTAGGCAACAGCTCATTCTGGTAACAGGCAATAGGCAAGATTTTTTCACGAAAAAAGCACGAAAAATGATTTTTTAGGGTGAGTTTTTATTTCCAAAACCTACTCTAATTAAAAGGTTGATTTATTTTCTGGAGATGTCTATTAGAGAGAAATCCTTGTGGAAAAACCCACATTTACACGCAGTCTCTACAAGCTTATTAGGGATTTAATTCGGGAATGCTCTTAAAAGTCTTTTGCTAGGGTTAGGAGTCAGGAGTCAGGAGTCAGAATAAAGGGAGAATTTAGAGGAGGTAGGATTCAATAATTGATAATTGATAATGAATAATTGATAATTACCTCTCCCTAAAACGGAATTGATTGAATAACGCCGGAAAAAATTTATTCTTTTCCCCTTGAAAGGGGAGGATTTTAACCTGAATTGTTTAATTATATCATTATTTAATTATTAATTATTCGGTAAGAATTGTCCCTGAATTTTTCTTTCCATAGAAAGATTTACTGTTGAAGCACTCATGATAAGTTTTTTCATCGCTAATTATCCGGACATGATATAAAACCTCAAACCTCAAACCTCAAACCTCAAACCTGAATTTTAAGGTTCTGATATGAAATACAAAACATCGTGCTACTTAATATTTTTATCTCCCCACACTCCCCACACTCCCCTACTCCGGGCGAATGCCATTCGCCCCTACTCCCACACTCCCCACACTCCCCACACTCCCCACACTCCCCACACCCCCCTACTCCGGGCGAATGCCATTCGCCCCTACTCCCACACTCCCCACACTCCCC
>JAXHSW010000053.1:0-43361 GCA_034190295.1 Cyanobacteriota bacterium
CCCTAACCCCTCCCTGGAGGGGAAGACAGGAGACAACCCACCCCTAACCCCTCCCTGGAGGGGAAGACAGGAGACAGGAGACAACCCACCCCTAACCCCTCCCTGGAGGGGAAGACAGGAGGAACGGGGAATGAGCGAGGAGGTAGGAGTAATATCATGTCCGCTGGGGTGCGTTTGTGTAAACCCAAGGGTGAATATCTAGAGGAAATTTAGTTTTTTTTCTTGCTCTTAAGTATTCCTCCCTGTTGCCTGTTGCCAGATGAGCTGTTGCCTACTGCCTCTTTTATGGAGATGTTTAATGGTGAGATGGGAAAAATTTTAGCCCGTTAAATTAGTATTCAAATAACAGAATATATTCTGAATATTCTCCCCTGCATATCCCGGTCGCATTGGTGTATTTTTGCCGAGGTTTTCTAACAGAGATTGCAAATGATTTTCCAAGTTTTGTTGATTTTGAAAAATCTCGATTAGTCTGAGAGTAATAGGTTCAATAAAAATTCTCTTTTGAGTGTTTATAGTACAGTCTTTAGCTGTAGCTAGGAGTAGAGCATGATGATGAAAAAGTTCTAGTTTTCCAGTTTTAATTTCTTGGCAAATCGTGGTAATAAATTTTTCCGTTATGTATTCTATTAGCATGGACTGAAGAGTAAAATATTTCCCATCTTTGCTTTTTTCTAGAGGCAGTTTAATTTGTAGGGAATGCAAAGTTTCTGAGATTCTATCTTGGGCAGCTTTTGTGACTATATCTGATTTTAAATTAGTTATAGAAATCGGCTCTTGATGAATAGCCAGCCAATATAAAATTTCTTTTTCAAAATTAGACAATCGTTCAAAATGCCAATCCAATAATTCGCGAATATTAGCAAAAATTGGTTTTCCTACTGCTAAAAATCCAGCAATATTTCCCGGAAAATCTTTAAGATAGTGAGCTGCATATTCTAATACTAAAGGATTGCCGTTATAGAATTCTATTAATTTTTGCCATTGCTCATCTGTAGCCACAATATCGCCAATTGTATCAAAAATTTCACGCCCTTCTAAAATATTTAAACCCCTTAATTCAAAAAAACGAACTGGTTTACATTTTCCCGATAATCTCTCTATATTATTAATTTTTTCACGACTGGTTAATAGCAAACAACTTTGATGATAAACTGAGGCAAATTTTGATAAAAATTGACCATAATTTTCACATCCAGATTTATATTTTCCCGCAGAATCTCCTGCTGCCAGGATACTCTCCACATTATCTAAAATTAGTAAACAATGATGTTTTTTTAAATATTCAAGTAATAGAGAAATTTGCTGATGTATTTTGTCTGGTAAATTGCCGATTTGTTGATGAGAAATAAACTTAATTAAATCGCCAATAATTTCTGTAAGGGGAGGCGTATTGATAAGCGATCGCCAAATTACAAATTCAAACTCATCTTGAATATCTCGTGCCAAACGTAAAGATAAGTCTGTTTTACCAATACCACCGATACCAGTAATAGCAATGAGTCGGCAGCGATGTTTTATTATCCATTGTTTGAGTGTTTTTAATTCTGTTTCTCTACCAAAAAAAGCCTGAATATCTGGCGCATCTCCCCAGTCTTGATAGATAGTTTTTTTCTGTAGTTGAGTTTCTTGATAATCAGAACTTTTTAAATCTATGGCCAGATGAGTAAAAAAATTTTCTAGAGTTCTGAAACTAACCCCTCGATCCATCTTCAGAATTTTTTTCACAGTAGTGCGGTGCAAACCAGTTACTTGAGCAATTTGACTATCGCTACATCCATTAGGAGATAATTCAGATAATTGCTTATCAATTTTCTGTTTTCCTGCTGCGGTTAGAAGATAAGTACAGTTTTTCTTGGTTTTGGCCATTAGACATATGCGATCGCCCATCTGTATAGTTAAATATCATTTTACACTACGCCTAGACCTTTGTCATGCTCCGCAAACAGCTCCCATTGCCTTCTTAACCCACATTCAGGACTTACGCAAATTCACTGTCAAACCACCATATGTAGGGGCGAATGGCATTCGCCCTCACTATAGGTAGAGTCTCTGCATAAGTCCTGTAATTATTAATTATTAATTATTAATTATTAATTGTTGAAATACCTCAGTATATGTAGGGGCGAATGGCATTCGCCCTCACTATAAATAGAGTCTCTGCATAAGTCCTGTAATTATCAATTATCAATTATCAATTATCTCAGTATATGTAGGGGCGAAAGGCATTTGCCCTCACTATAGGTAGAGTCTCTGCATAAGTCCTGTAATTATTAATTATTAATTATTAATTATTGAAATATCTCAGTATATGTAGGGGCGAATGGCATTCGCCCTCACTATAAATAGAGTCTCTGCATAAGTCCTGTAATTATCAATTATCAATTATCAATTATCTCAGTATATGTAGGGGCAAATGGCATTCGCCCTCACTATAAATAGAGTCTCTGCATAAGTCCTGTAATTATTAATTATTAATTATTAATTATTGAAATATCTCAGTATATGTAGGGGCGAATGGCATTCGCCCTCACTATAAATAGAGTCTCTGCATAAGTCCTGTAATTATCAATTATTAATTATTAATTATTGACATATCTCAGTATATGTAGGGGCGAATGGCATTCGCCCTCACTATAAATAGAGTCTCTGCATAAGTCCTGTAATTATCAATTATCCATTATCAATTATTGACATATCTCAGTATTTTTAGTGAATAGTTTTTATAATTTTTCTGCTATAACAGTACTAATACTTAATTAACCGCATTGGCCTAGTGGCAGCTATATCGCTCTGTTAATCCTATTTTGTCCTAACATCTTGAAGTGCGGAATGTGGGCTTAAAAGTAGGATATCTTATCACATTCGTTGCTCAATATTGTCGAAAATCGACAACCACTGAAAAATTATTGTCGATTTTATGATTAATTGTTGTTGAAAAGATTGCTCTGAGAGAGTTTTAGCGATTTTTATTATTTCTCAAAAATTTGTCGATCGCTACTGTCGAAAATCGACAACTTTTGTTTTTGAGTATGCAATAATTTTTTATTAGTTACTTTCACGAATACAAGACTTACCCAGGGACACTAAATTGAGTGAGGGTGAATGCCATATTGAGTCAGGGCGTTAGCGGAGCTTGGCGTTAGCTAATGCCATTCGCCCCTACAAATGCCGTTTTCAAGGTTAATTTGCGTAAGTTCTGGAATAACTTGTATAGGACTTAACTCCTACTGAGACTTAATTCTTAAAATAAATTTGCAACAACTATGGCCAACGATAATATACAATCTGCATTCGAGCTCGGCCCGATCGCTACTACGCCAGTTAAAGAGAAAGAAAAAATTGGCTTTAGACAATCAAACGGTATCCGAGAGCGTAACGACTACTATAAATTCAGCCTCGACGAGGAAAGCGATCTAACCCTCACACTAGACCAACTAGACCAAAACGCTAATCTAGAAATATTAGATAGTGATGGGGACATTTTATTTTCTTCTACTAACCAAGGTATCGAATCAGAAATAATTGATGCTGACCTAGAAGCAGGAGAATATTTTGCTCGAGTCTTTTCCAGAGGTAATGCTCAAACAAACTATCAAATTACTGCCAGTGCAGCTCCGAGAAATACCACTGAAGATGACGAAGCTCCTGGCACTCGTTTAGGGGATGATTTCCTCAACAATATTGAAGATGGGGTTGTTGTTACTGATGAAATTGGCTTTACTACCAGGAATCAAAGAGATAAATCCGACTACTATAACTTTGTCATTGACGAAGAAAGTGACTTTAGTCTGACCCTAGACCAACTCGAACAAAATGCAGATGTTCGTCTCTTAGATGAGGATGGTCGAACTCTGTTGTTGAGGTCTGCTAATGGTGGGCGAAATGAAGAAGCTATTAACGCTATTCTTCAACCAGGGAAATATGTTGTTCAAGTATCTCCCAAAGGTCGGGCAAAAACAAATTATCGACTAGAGATTAATGCTGACTCTAATCTTGGAGAAATCACCGATGGACTACCAGGTGTCCGGTTAGGCGATCTGTTGGAAAGGACAGAAACAGAACCAGTCTTTGGTTTAGGAGAAATAGGTTTTGGTAAAGGTACTACAAGAGACCAGAATGATTATTTCACTTTCAGTCTCGATGAAGATGCTTTCTTCTATGCTGACCTGGATCAGATCAGTGCCAATGTCCAACTTCAGATTTATGAATATGACTCAGATGAAAACAAACTAGGCTCTTTGCTGTCCAAATCTGACAAAAGAGGCAGAAATCCAGAAATTATTAGTGGAGAAGCTTTAGAAGCTGGTGACTATGCAGTGCGGGTACGCCCCAAAGGCAATGCAAGAACTGATTATCGTCTGGAGTTAAACGCTTTTGACCAAGATTTAGACGATATTCCTACTCCAGAAAGAGCAAAAGATTTAGGAGAAATCACAGAAACCACTACCAGAGAATCTAGTAATATTGGTCGCTCAATACTGACCAACTTCCGGGACCAAGAAGATTGGTACAAGTTTACTCTCAGCAGCGAGAAAAATCTGGATTTGAGTCTTGGTGGACTTGGAGCTAATGCTAATGTGGAAATTTATGACAGTGATGGTGAAACTCGACTGTTTAGGTCCACAAAGGGGGGTTCCAGACCAGAAAATATTAACGAGACTTTAGATGCGGGTAGTTATTTTGTTAAGGTATTGCCCCAAGGTAATGCTCGGACTAACTACCGATTGAGTTTGAATGCTGAGGAACCAATTAGTCCGATCGATCGCTTTGACCTGGGCAATCTAACTGGCGAACAAGAAAGTAATATTGATAATATTGGTGGCGAAGGTAGCGGTCAACGTAATACCTTAGATATTTACAGCTTTAACGTAGACCAATCAATAGATTTTCGAGCCAGTCTAGACCAAATCCAAGGTAATGCTAACTTGCAACTGTGGAATAGTGGTCAAGACCTGAATGATGACAGTGACGACGATCTGGTTGTAAGTTCCACGAATTCAGGTAGAAGTCCTGAGTTAATTGAGCAGGTTATAAATCCCGGTAACTATAACGTTAGGGTTTTACCAGTGGGAGGTGCAGATACAGAATATCGAGTAGAGCTGGATGCCACAGAAATAGCAGAAGGCCAAGATATTGTTGAAGTCGGTCAACTCGATGAATACAAAAATAGAAGCCGAGTTGGTTTTACTACTGGTGGAGTACCTAATACTAAAGATATCTACAACTTTACTGTAGACGAAGACAGCAATTTCAGCTTGACACTAGACGAGTTGAGTGGTAATGCTAATGTTCAGGTAGTTGATGAAAATGGCGATCGCGTCTTCCGTTCTTTTAATGGTGGTCGTCGAGCAGAATCTATTAATGGTGACTTAGCAGCAGGAAATTATTCTGTCGAGATATTCCCTGTTGGTAATGCTAAAGCCAGATATTTCCTGAGTATGAATGCTGAAGCAGCAGGAACCATTGGAGCAGGAGAAACTCCAGAAACAGCTTTCGAGCTAAATCTTGGCACATCTTTTACAGAGCGAGTAGGCGATCGGAAAAATGACGGCACTCGTAATACCGAAAATTACCACAAAATAGTTATTTCAGAAACCAGCGAATTAAGCCTCACCCTGGAAAACCTCCAGAAAAATGCTCAATTAGAGTTACTTGATAGCGATGGTAGTACAGTCATAGGTTCCTCAAATAACCCTGGCAGAAATAGTGAAGATATTACTGAGGTTTTGGATGCTGGAGAATATTACGCAGTGGTAGAAAGTAGTGCTTCCACAAGATACAAACTTACAGCAGAAGCAGACCCATTGACAGGAGGTACAACAGACTCCAACGGTACATTAGCAAGTGCCACTTTCTTGGGAACATTTGCTGGGGATGAACTTACGAGTTCCGATACCAAGATTGGGTTTACAGAAAATGGGGTAGTAGATGAAAACGACTACTATCAATTTAATGTGAATCAGGCTGAGGATGTATTGATAGTTCTTGAGGACACCGACCAAGATGCTAACCTAGACCTGTTAGATAGTAGTGGTAGTGTGATTGAGAGTTCTGCTAGTGGCGGTTTTGGTCCTGAATTTATTCAAGCAAATATTGATGCAGGTCAATACTTCTTACGGGTTTATCCTGGTAGCGAGAATGCTCAAACTAATTACAGTCTTTCTGTTATCTAGAACATATTTGATATCTTTTTCCATTCCTGTAGATGATATCAACATTCGCCCGTAGATGATATCAGCATTCGTAATTACGATGCAGGACTACCATCCCGCACATAAGCAACGCTAATCATCTGGTCTACTTACCTATGAGGGCGAATGCCATTCGCCCCTACACGAGTTTTCAAGGTGAATTGGCGTAGGTCTTAAAAACAACAAAAAATTACTAATTTTAATCAGGAGCAAACAAAAAAATGTCTACCGCTTTTCAAGGTTCGGCGAATATTACATTTGGCAATCCAGAAGAAGGTTCTAATTCTAATCCCTTTTACCGAGGTGTAGGTACTTCCGAAATTTCTTGGGGTAAGGTAACAAATCCCTTCATTATTATGAATGGGCAGCTAGTTGATAATAATAAAATTACCTTTGCACAAGCTCCACTGCCATTTAGTGTGGAGGAGGGAGAAAGTTTTAATTTAGGAAACTTATCCACCTGGAATTCATATATTGATGAGGGTACGGGTATTGATTCAGTGCCGATAGTTGTGGAACTGAAATTAGATGGACCTGAAGAAATAAACAAAAAATTTGAGTTTGATTTGGAATTGTCTAGTACCAGAAATGCTACCGCTGATTCGCAGTGGGGTGGTGTTTACTTTTTACCAGAAACATCCACTACTGAAACTTTTGAGCACGATGGCAAAGAATATTCTATAGATTTACTTGGTTTTGAGCAATTTCCTTTTTTTCAGGGGTATCAAGGACCGACATCGGTATTAGACAATCGTTTCTACACTTCCTATGAACCTGGTTATAGTGATGCTGCTGTATCTTTAACTGCTCAGATTACTGAGGTAGAAGTACCTACTCCAAGTCCGACTCCTACTCCAGGTCCTACCCCTACTCCAGGTCCTACCCCTACTCCAGGTCCTACCCCTACTCCAGGTCCTACTCCTACTCCAGATCCAGAACCAGAACCGATAGTCAAGATTGACAACCTCCATGAAAGTAACTACAGAAATACAGACAAAATCGGATTTACAGAAAATAACTCCCGTGATGTCGTAGACACCTATGAATTTGAATTAACCAAAGAAAGTGAAGTAAATGTCACCCTCGACCAACTCAGACAAAACGCCAACATAGAAATAGTTGAGACCGATACTGACACAATTTTATTCCAGTCAACCGAGAGCGGTACTCGCCGAGAAAAAATTACCGAAATCCTGGAAGAAGGTGAATATTCAGTACGAGTTTACAGCGAAGGTCTAGACAAAACACGATATCGTATAGGTTTAAGAGCAGACGAAATCACAGAAGAAAAAGACAGTATTAGCACAGCCAAAAATCTGGGTATCCTCGGCCCACAAGAAATTACAGAACTCGACAAAATTGGTTTTGGCAGTGGTGTTTCACGAGATAAACAAGACTATTATAAATTTAGTCTGCAAGCAGAAAGTGAAGTATTCCTTACATTAGACCAACTTAAAAGAAACGCAGATGTCGAAATCCTAGACAATGATGGTCGCAGTCTTCTACATCAGTCTACTAATGGAGGCAAAAAACAGGAAAAAATCTCTGAAACCTTAGAAGCAGGTGACTACTACATCAAAGTCCTACCTAAAGGCAGCGCCAAAACCGATTATCGACTCGGTATCAGTGCCAATGAAATCATTGACGAAGAGGACGATAGCAAACCAGGAGTAGATCTAGGTGTACTAACTCCCATCAATGATCTAGCAAAACGGGAAAGTATTGGTCGCGGTCAAGGTAACCGCAGGGATGTCAACGATTACTACAACTTCACTGTCACCTCAGAAAATGAAGTCACCCTGACTCTAGATGACCTCAAAGCTAATGCTGACATAGAACTCTACACATCAGATGATGAACTTATCTGGCGTGGAGAAAAAGGTGGTCGTCAAGAGGAAGTCTTCACTGACACCTTATTTCCTGGAAATTATACAGTACGGGTTTTCCCCAAAGGCAACGCACGCACAGATTACCAACTAGGAATTACAGCTCAGTTCCCTTATGTTGATGATTATGCTAATACTGATGAAGCTTTTGATTTTGGAGAAGTGACTGTTGACACTGAAAGGGTGATTAATGAGGTTGGTCGAACTTACAGATCGCAGTCTGGTCGTGACGAACAAGACTGGTTCCGGTTTGAGCTATCTGAGGAATCTAATGTAAATATCGATCTCCGTCAGTTGCGACAAAATGTCGATCTAATCTTATATGATGATGACGGTACAACACTCCTCGACGACTCGAAAAGAACAGGTCGTCAAGCGGAAAATATTAATGAAACCCTGGATGCTGGTGAATATTATGTGAAAGTACAGCCAAAAGGAACAGCGCGCAGTAACTATCAAATAGCTATTAATGCAGAAGGGTTGATAGAAGAACCGCAAGAGTTTGATATTGGGAATCTCAGTCAACTCGAAACATACTCCAATAACGACCGGATTGGTTTTACTCAGAGTGGTGTACGCAACGAGAGCGATCGTTATTCCTTCAGCTTGAATGAAGAGGGAAGGGTAGATGTGACTCTCGACCAATTGCGTGCTAATGCTAACTTGCGTGTATTGGATAGTCGTGGTTCCCTGATGTTTGATTCCCGCAACCGCGGTCGCACTACTGAGGAAGTAGGGGAGGAGTTGCCAGCAGGAGATTATATTTTAGAAGTGTTCCCGCAAAATGCAGCTAAGACTTCTTACCAACTGAGTGTTGAGTTTACCTCCGAGCTAGGTGAAGATGATGATACCTTACCAGGTAACGTTATTGGCGAACTGACTACAGAATATGTCGAAGAATCTGAGATTGGTTTTTCTAATAACGAAGACGGTCGCGACCAAAATGACTATTATACATTTACGCTTAATGAAGAAAAATTAGTTGATATCAGCTTAGATGACCTCAGAGCTAACGCTAATGTGGAGTTACGAAATAGTTCTGGTGGTTTGATTAAGAGGTCTAATAATCGAGGTCGTCAAGGCGAAAGTATTACTGAAGAATTGGATGCAGGGGAGTACAGTATTCGTGTCTATCCTCAAGGTACTGCTCGCACTGACTATACCTTAAGTGTAAACCCCTTAGATGTGGTAGTAGATACTGATGGAACTCCACCAGGTGTAGACATTGGTACGCTGGGGAGTTTCAACGAAAATGACCGGATTGGTTTCACTGAGAATGGTAGTCGCGACCAAGCTGACTATCGTAAGTTTACTCTGGAGCAAGATAGCAAGTTTAGTTTGAACTTGACTAACTTGCGACAAAATGCTGATGTAGAGTTGTACGATATTGATGGCACTCTGCTGAAACGTTCGGCTAAAAGCGGTAGGAGTAATGAGGCAATCAATCTAGATTTAGAAGCTGGAGATTATTATGTAGGAGTGTTGCCAAAGAATTCAGCACGCACAGCTTATAAATTGAATATGAGTGCTTCTCCCATTACAAGTGGTCCTGATACTGAAGACCTGGGTACTCTTGATTCTACTTTTGACTCCTTGACTGGAGAGGGTGTGTTGATCGCTAGTCGCAACAGCGAAGCAAATTATACTTTTGAGTTAGCTGAAACTGATTTTGTTACCGTGAGTCTTGATGATTTGAGAGCAAATGCTAATCTGGAGCTATATGGTAGTGATGGAAGACAGCTATTAGGTAGTTCTAATAACCCTGGTACTAGCGAAGAGGAAATAGAAGTTTTCCTTGAAGCAGATACTTACCTTGTCAAGGTTTTAGGTCAAGGTCAGGCAACCAGTTTCGACTTGAGTGTTGATTTAGGTTAACAATACAGCGGTTTTCATTAGTAGGGGGGAATGACCATTCGGTTGAGGGCGAATGCCATTCGCCCCTACTGTCTTATAATCAGGACTTATATCATGTTTCTCCTCCGGGGGAGCTACGAATTGCGGACGGGTCAGTTATAAAAAAGTATTAGTTTGTAGTCTTGCTCTAGCCCGCTAAATATGTATCTGGGCTAAAGCCCAACTACTAGCCTAATTATAAGTATTTAAGCGAACATGATATAAGTCCTGAAAAAAACTTTCTCCTTTTCCTCCTCTCCCTTCTCTCTTATTTCTTCTCTCCTGACTCCTGACTCCTTCTTCAAAATTTAATATTTACTATTATGGATGACCTCATCAATAATGATTTACTAAGTATACCGTCGGAGCAAATATTTCCTGATTTATCATTGGATTTTTTTCAGTCTGGAACTGACCAAATACAATCTCGAACAACACAAAGTATATTCGACGGTTTTGGAGATATTACTAATATTATAGGTGGCATAGATATAGACATTGGTGATATAGATATAGACATCGGTGATATAAATATAGACATCGGTTTTGGTGGAGGCGATATAGACCCGATAACAGGTGGAGTTAATCAAGATTTGGGCCTTTGCGAATTTTTGGGTTTTGGATGTCTTCCAGAACCGCAAATCTCTATCAAAGATACCACAATTACTGAAGGTAATAAGGGTCAGAAAAGAGCGAGGTTGAATGTGAGTTTAGATGGAGTGAGCGATGAGGTGGTTAAAGTTAATTATACAACTGCCAACGGTAGTGCTAAAGCAGGGTCAGACTACAAGAGAACTAATGGTACTCTTACTTTCCAACCTGGTGAAAGACAAAAGGCGATCGAGATTCCTATCCTGGGCGATCGAAAAGTCGAAAATAATGAAAAATTTACCGTAAAATTGAGTGATGCTCAAAATGCTAAAATTGAGGATAATCGAGGAATTGCTACTATTAAAAATAACGATTTAGCTAAAATATCTATCAGAGATGCCCAAATTACTGAAGGAAATAGAGGGCGAAAACAAGCACGATTTACTGTTACTATGGACAGTGAAATTGATAAAAATGTTAAAGTCAACTATTCTACAGTCAATGAGACTGCTAAAGCAGGGTCAGATTACAAGAGAACTAGAGGTACTCTGAATTTTAGACCAGGGCAAACTAAAAAGACTATTTCAGTTCCCATATTAGGAGATACTTTAGATGAAAATAATGAAAAATTCCAAGTTGTATTGAGCAGACCAAAAAATGCTAAATTAGGGGATAAAAGAGCGATCGCAAATATCATAGATAATGATAATTCTATTCCCGAAGCAAACCCTGATGGTAACTTTAAAAATGCTACTAATTTAGGAAGACTTAACGGCAGAATTATCAAGACTGACCAAATTGGCTATATAGAAGCAGGGAGAAGAGATACAAATGATTTTTATCGTTTTCGACTTCCCCGTGAAGGACAATTGAGGGTGGTTTTAGATGAGTTGTTTGATGATGCGAATATTAGTTTGTATGATGCCGATAAAACTTTAATCTCGACATCAAGGAAGAAAGGAACAACTCCAGAACAAATTCTGCAAACATTAGACCCTGGTGTTTATTATTTACGAGTTAGTCCTTTTGGTGGCGCTCTTACTGATTACAGATTACAATTAAAGTCTTTTTAAGATGTTAGCTGTTGCTGAATCAGGGTGTGAATTTTAGGATTTAGGAGTCACCTTTTCAGGAGCCGTAGGGGCGAATGGCATTCGCCCATACCCATATAGGAATGTCGGATAAATTACAGCACTCGATCGGGACTTATACACGGACACTAAATAGATTGAGGGGGAATGCTAATTGATTGAGGGGGAATGTTAATTGATTGAGGGGGAATGCTAATTGATTGAGGGGGAATGCTAATTGATTGAGGGGGAATGCCATTCGCCCCTACAGGAGGATTTCAGTCCCTAGAACGCAATGTCATTTGATTGAGGGGGAATGCTAATTGATTGAGGGGGAATGCCATTCGCCCCTACAGGAGGATTTCAGTCCCTAGAACGCAATGTCATTTGATTGAGGGGGAATGCTAATTGATTGAGGGGGAATGCTAATTGATTGAGGGCGAATGCCATTCGCCCCTACAGGAGGATTTCAGTCCTTAGATCGCAATGTCATTTGATTGAGGGGGAATGCTAATTGATTGAGGGGGAATGCCATTCGCCCCTACAGGAGGATTTCAGTCCTTAGATCGCAATGTCATTTGATTGAGGGGGAATGCTAATTGATTGAGGGCGAATGCTAATTGATTGAGGGCGAATGCCATTCGCCCCTACAGGATAACAATAAATGATTTATAGTTTCAATAATTGAAATAATTTAATAATTACTATTATGAATGACCTAATTGATAATGATTTACTAAGTATACCGTCAGAGCAAATATTTCCTGATTCATCATTGGATTTTTTTCAACCTGGAACTAATGAAATACAATCTGGACCTATAGAGGATACCTTCGATGGTTTGGCAAATATTACTAATAATTTTCTAGGTGACGTAGATATAAATATAGGTGACGATCTAGATATAGACATAGGTGATGATGGAGGCGATCGAGACCCCATAACAGGTGAAGTTAATCAAGCAAATAGTGCTTCCAAAGTAGAAAATAATCAAAATTTAACCGTAAATTTGAGTCAAACTCAAAATACACAAATTGAGAATAGCAAAAGAATTGCTGCTATTAACAATAACGATTTAGCTGAAATATCTATCAGAGATACAACAATTACTGAAGGAGATCGAGGGCAAAAACGAGCCAGATTTACTGTTACTATGGACAGTGAAACAGATGAAAATGTTAAGGTAAACTTTACCACAGTCAATGGTACTGCTAAAGCAGGGTCAGATTATAAGAGAACTCAAGGTACTCTGAATTTTAGACCAGGGCAAACCAAAAAGATTATTTCAGTTCCCATATTAGGAGATACTTTAGATGAAAATAATGAAAAATTCCAAGTTGTATTGAGCAGACCAAGAAATGCCAAACTAGGGGATAAAAGAGCGATCGCAAATATCATAGATAATGATAATTCTGACGATCGCTTTCCCGGAGTCGATCTAGGTAAACTCACTCCCAGAAATGAACTAATAAAACGGGACAATATTGGTCGCGGTCAAGGTAATCGCAGGGATGTCAACGATTATTACAACTTCACTGTCACCTCAGAAAATCTAGTTACTCTGACTCTTGATAACCTCAAAGCTAATGCTGACATTGAACTCTACACATCAGATGATGACATTATCTGGCGTGGAAAAAAAAGCGGTCGTCAAGTGGAAGAATTCACTGACAATTTATCTCCAGGAAATTATACAGTGCGGGTTTTTCCCAAAGGCAACGCACGCACAGATTACCAACTAGGAATTACAGCTCAGTCTCCTTATGTTGATGATTATGCTAATCCTGATGAAGCTTATGATTTTGGAAAAGTGACTGTTGACACCAAAAGGGTTAGTAATGAGGTTGGTCGAAGTTATACAACACGGTCTCGCGACCAACAAGACTGGTTCAACTTTAAGGTATCTGAGGAATCTAATATAAATATCGATCTGCGTCAGTTGCGACAAAATATCGATTTAATCTTATATGATGATGACGGTAGAACACTCCTGGACGATTCGAGAAAAACTGGTCGTCAATCGGAAAATATTAATCAAACCCTTCCTGCAGGTGAATATTATGTGAAAGTACAGCCAAAAGGAGGAGCGCGCAGTGAGTATCAAATAGCTATTAGTGCAGAAGAAGTGGGAGGAAAATCGGAAAAGTTTAATATTGGGAATCTCAGTCAACTCGAAACATACTTTAATAACGACCGGATTGGTTTTACTCAGAGTGGTGTACGCAACGAGAGCGATCTTTATTTCTTTAACTTGAGTGAAGAGGGTGAGGTTGATGTGACTCTGGATCAATTGCGTGCTAATGCTAACTTGCGTGTATTGGATAGTCGTGGTTCCCTGATGTTTGATTCTCGCAACCCCGGTCGCAATACTGAAGAAGTAGTGGAGGAGTTGCCAGCAGGAGATTATATTTTAGAAGTGTTCCCGCAAAATAATGCTAAGACTTCTTACCAACTGAGTGTTGAGTTTACTCCCAATATAATATGGTAGGGTTTGCATAAGGAAAGTCTTTTTGCTCTTTGTAGGAGACAGGAGACAACCCACCCCTAACCCCGACCGTGGAGAACCCACCCCTAACCCCTCCCTGGAGGGGAAGACAGGAGAAAACCCACCCCTAACCCCTCCCTGGAGAAAACCCACCCCTAACCCCTCCCTGGAGAAAACCCACCCCTAACCCCTCCCTGGAGGGGAATGAGCGAGGAGGTAGGAGTAATATCATGTCCGGTTGAACAGTTATCTTATGTTTGGGGGTGGGGAGTGTGGTCTGGGTGGGAAGTGTGGGAACCCACCCCTAACCCCTCCCTGGAGGGGAAGGGTGGAGAGATTGAGGGCGATAAAGTGTGGATATAATTATCAACATCAACATATATATACTGTATAACCGGATTCTATATAACCCCTCCCTGGAGGGGAATAATTGATAATTTATTGATAATAATTGATTCTATTTTTGATTTTTACCAGATGTCTATTGAGGACGCCCTTCGGCAGCTCTGCGGAACGCAAATGCCATTTAGAGGGCAAATGCTATTTATATCATGTCCGGATAATTAGTGATGAAAAAACTTTCTCCTCTTCTTCCCTCTTTTTCTCTCTTGTTCCTTCTTGTTCCCCTCCTGGGAGGGGTTAGGGGTGGGTAGACTCCTGAGGACTGAGGACTGAGGACTGAGGACTGAGGACTCCGTCGTTTATTTATAACTATTCAACCGGACATGATATTTAGAGGGCGAATGCTATTTAGAGGGCGAATGCCATTTAGAGAGCGAATGCCATTTAGAGGGCGAATGCCATTTAGAGAGCGAATGCTATTTAGAGGGCGAATGCCATTCGCCCCTACATGGTTTTCAAGGTGAAGCATGCGTAAGTCCTGTTAATAATAGGCATTGCTGAGGGGTGGGATGAATATAAGCGGAAAAGATCGGGAATGGGCATCTTGCCCATTCCACAAAACTAATAGACATCTCCAAAAATCAAAAATAAAATCAATTATCACACATAAATTGTCAATTATTCCCCTCCTGGGAGGGGTTAGGGGTGGGTTGTCTCCTGTCTCCTACCTACTGCCTACTCCCTCTTTTCTGGAGATGTCTAATAAATACTAACTAATAAATAATTTAATAATTACTATTATGGATGACCTAATTGATAATGATTTACTAAATATACCATCGGAGCAAATATTCCCTGATTCATCATTAGATTTTGTTCAGCAGTCAGGATCTGCTCCCCTAGTTCCGCCAGAAGAGGAATTACCAGAATTGGGGAAGATACCCATCAGTGGTATAGAACCGGATGTAGAAAACCTCTTACTTTTGTCAGAGGAACCTATGGAATCACCTTTAGTAACTTCAGATGATGCAGTTCAAAGGGAAGAAGAAACTGCTAACGATAATACCGATATTCTTACAGGTGTAGCAGAAGGAGACCCTAATATTCCTCTGATAGCAACTAGGAAGGCCGCCAAGAAAGACCCAGGGAATAATGCTAAAAATGCCCTCAACTTGGGCAAAGTGGGAGACGATCCAATTAAGCGCAATGACAATATTGGTTTTAACTCTGGTGGAACTAAAGACAGAAACGACTACTACAAATTTACCCTCACAGGGAAAGAAAATGATGTCAGTGTAGTGGTTGACGGTCTTAATGATAATGCCAACGTTCAATTACTGGATACAAATGGTAAGGATGTTTTATTCAAGTCCGCAGAAAAAGGTAAGAAGACAGAAACCATTGATGCGGAGTTGGACAAGGGTACTTATTTCTTGCGAGTTTTCCCTCAAGGCAGTGCTAAAACTCAGTATGGTGTGAGTATTAGTGCGGAGGAAATACTCCAAGACCCCGATAGTAAGCCAAGTGGGGCGACTAATTTAGGGCCGTTAGGTAAGAAGAAAAAGACATTTAATGATGAAATAGGTTTTCGGAGAGCAGGTACTAGGGACAATAGCGACTTCTATGAATTTACTCTAGTTGAAGAGTTCAACGATTTTAATATTGTGTTGGACGGTCTGAAAGACAATGCTAATATCACACTGTTCGATGAAGATGGTAAGACAATTATTGACCAGTCTCGGAGAAAAGGTAAGAGTAAGGAAATAATTGACGGGGTGTTAGAAGCGGGTAATTATTATCTGAAGGTTCAACCCCAGGGAAGTGCTAAGACTAAATATCAGTTGAGTTTTGATTCGGATAAAATTAATGACCCTGATGGAAATCTAAATCGGGCACAAGAGATTAAAATCGGTAAAAAACCAAAGAAAATTAGGGATGAAGTAGGTTTTGAGGTCGGTGGTAGGCGAGACCAAAGGGATTACTATGAGTTTACTTTGAACAAGGATAGCGAGGTTAATCTGACTCTGGACGGTCTTAACCAAAATGTGGATTTGCAACTTTTAGGCGATAAGGGTGATTTGCTCTACAGTTCCTCTAATAAGGGTAAAGATGTCGAGCAAATTAACACTATTTTAGATAAGGGCCAATATTACGCTTTGGTTAAGCCAGTGGGTAGCGATCGCTCGGAATATACCCTTTCTTTAGATGTGGATAGTAACATCAAAGACCCGGACGCTCAATTACCAGGAAACAATCTGGGTAAACTCAAGGCAAAACCTATTACTGAAAGAGACAAAATTGGTTTCAAGGAAAAAGGTTTTGTCGATACTAGCGACTTTTGGAGATTTGAGTTAACTAAGGAGACTGACTTAGCTATTACCTTAGACCGGTTGAGTCAAAATGCTGACTTAGAACTATATGACGAAGATGGGACTACTCTGATTTTTTCTTCTCAAGAAAAGGGTAAAAAGCCAGAAGAAATTAGTGCCATCTTGGATAAAGGTACTTATTATATCAAAGTTAAACCCCAAAATGGTAGCAGGACCAACTATGAATTAAGTTTGGAGGGTAATCCTAAAATTGGCGAAAGAGACGATGCTTTGCCAGGCAAATCTTTGGGAGAATTGTCAGGAGAAACAGTTACCAAGAAAGATCAGATAGGTTTTAAACCTTCTGGCAATGTCCGGGACCTTGAAGATTTTTACAATTTCAGTTTAGGGGAAGAAAGCAGAGTTAATATTACTCTGGACGGTTTGAGTGCCAATGCTACTTTAAGTTTACTGGCAACTGACGGGGGAGAAATAGAAGTTTCTGACAACAAAGGTAGTAAGGATGAAGCGATCGACCGATCTTTGAGTGCTGGAAATTATTACATTGGAGTTGCAGCAGAGGGTAATGCTAAGACCAATTACGATTTGGGAGTAACAGCTAATGTCCGGAAGGATGACTTTAATAGTCGCAAGAATGCCAAACAATTAGGTACTCTGAATTTGCAAGACCAGGTGAGAGAAAAAGACAGCATAGGTTTTGCCCAAGGTGGCGTCCGAGACACAATAGATTATTACAGTTTTAATCTGACTGAATCTAGCGATGTGATTTTGACTTTGGACGGTTTGGATCGAGATGCGAATTTGTTATTGCTGGATAAGAATGACCAGCTTGCTAATTCTACTATCAAAGGTGTCAAAGCTGAAAGTATTAAGAAGAAGTTAAAAGCAGGAACTTATTATGCAGCTATTGTCCCGGTTGGTGGTGCTAGAACTGATTACCAATTAAGTTTGGATGCTGTACAGAAAACTGTAGATTTGTCAAGTTTGAGGTTTAATGCTCTGGATGTCCAGGATGGATTGAATGCCGGAGAAAAGGTCAAGGTTAATTACCAGGTTAATAATATTGGTAATACTAAGGCTGATGACTTTAAAGTTGGGTTCTATTTGTCCAAAGATGAGGGTATAGACAGTGGGGACTTCCTGTTGGACACTGTTGATATTAAGTCCATTTCTGGAGGGCAAAATACTAAAAAGACCAAGCAATTGACTTTGCCCAATGGAGGGGATGACTTCTGGCAGGGTTCTGGGGACTACTATTTGGGTATGATAGTGGATAGCGAGAATGATGTTACTGAAGATAACGAACTGAATAACACCAGCAGTAAGAGTGTTGGAATTGAGATTTCTAGCGATTTAAAGTTGAGCGGTTTTGATGTGCAACAGGAAACTGTTAATCCTGGGCAAAAGTTTAATGCTAATGTAACGGTTCAAAATATTGGTGGTAAAATTGATGATGATTTCCAGGTAGGGTTTTATGTGTCGTCGGACAATGAAATTACTACCAGCGATACTTTCATCGGTTCTGAGAAGATTGCATCTTTGGGCGGTAACAAAACTACTACTATCAGTAAGCAGTTGACTTTACCAGAGAACAGCATTAATGGCAAAGAGAAATATTTTGTGGGAGCGATCGCTGACTACCAAAATGCATTGACTGAAGTAAATGAAACCAATAATATCAGTCAAGAAAGAGTTTCCCTGAGTCCGGTACCGGAGGACAATGCAGGTAACGAACTGAATAAAGCTCGAAATGTTGGTGTTGTCGGTAATCAGACTAAGAAGTTCTCTGACTGGATAGGTGATTTCTATGGAGTCTCGGAAGATACCCACGACTATTACAAAATCGAACTTGATGGTAGAAGCAATCTCAATCTGACTCTCAATGGTTTGAGTGCTAATGCTAACCTCTATTTGTATGATGACGACGGAGATTTCCTAGAACAGTCTATTAATACAGAAAATAAAAAAGAAGAAATTTCTCGTAAATTATTACCAGGTACTTATTACGCTTTAGTGTGGCAGGATAACGGTGGCAATACGGACTACAACTTAGAAATGTCAGCACCACTATTAAAATACCCAGTGGAGCAAGTTACTGGTTGGAACCGCGATACTGCTCTAGACTTGGGTGAAGTTGGTACTACTGCCATTAAGAAAACTGAGTATGTGGGCAACCTCCACGGATTTGCAGACGATCTGAACGATTTCTACCAGTTCCAAGTAGAAGACGATAGCACCGTTCAAATTGATTTAACCGGATTGAATGGAAATGCCGATCTATATCTTTATAACAGTGAAAGTAGTAGTAGCATCGCCAAATCGGAGACAGTGCAAAAAGTTGATGAAGGTATTGTCAAGAATTTAACACCGGGAACTTATTTTATTGAAGTTCAAAGTATTAACGATGCGGAAACCACCTACGACTTGCAGATAGTAGGAACACCACTGCCAAATAATAGTGCTGGATGGAATCCTGACTTAGCATTGGATTTAGAAGACCCATTAGGTGGTGCAACTGTTAACGATTGGGTTGGAGATATTGATGCCATTGATTATTACAGGTTCGATATCTCTGAAAAAAGCACTGTCGATCTAAGTTTGACAGGAATGAGCAACAATGCCAATATCCAGCTTTTCAACGATAAGCAAGACAGACTCGCTTCTTCTTCCCAAACTGGTAATGCGGACGACCGGATAGCTATTAACTTAAATCCCGGTAGCTATTTCCTTGAAGTCGAGCGTTACAGTGGAGTCGTAGGTACTCCCTACAATTTACAAGTCTCAGCTACTTCACGAGCTGAAGATTTAGTCGGCAATAACTTGGATACGGCAAAAGATATTGGAGCTTTAACAACTTTCAACCAGACAGAATGGGTAGGTAGCTTTGATGTCAGCGACTACTACAAGTTTAGCCTTGCTGAGGATAGCACCGTTAACCTCAATCTGACAGGAATGAACGGTAACGGTCAACTTTATCTTTACGACAATGAAGGGGAGCAAATTACTTATTCAGTTAACGAAGGCAATGCTGATGAAGTCCTTAACCTGAACTTGAATCCTGGTACTTATTATGCCGGAGTATTAAATTCGGGTAACTATTCAACTGCCACAAATGTTAACTATACCTTCAGTGCATCAGCAAAAGGGATACCCGACTCTGGGGGAGATACTCTAGAAACAGCAGGAGATATGGGTGACATAACTGCTGCCAAGGCATTCAGGAATTGGGTAGGCAACGTCGATCCCAGCGATTACTACAAATTTACCTTGACTGAAGATAGTGACATCAATTTCAGTCTGACAGGAATGGATGGCAATGGTGAACTTTATCTTTACGATACTGAGGGAGAAGTAATTACAAGTTCCACCAATGACAGCAATACTGATGATGCTATTATCACTAACTTGAACCCTGGCACTTATTATCTTGGAGTGTGGCGCTATAAAGCTCGGTACGGAAGCGACGAAGCAACTAGCGTTAACTACAATTTGACCGCATCGGCAACTGCTATTCCTGACTCTGGAGGAAATACCCTAGAAACAGCAGGGGATATGGGTGACATAACTGCTGCCAAGACATTCAGTAATTGGGTAGGTAGCGCCGACCCCGACGATTACTACAAATTCACTATAGCTGGGGATAGCACCGTCAACCTGAATCTAACAGGAATGAATGACAATGGTGAACTGTATCTTTATGACAGCGAGGGAGAACAAATTACAAGTTCCACCAACGACAGCAATACAGATGAAGCGATCGCTCTCAACTTAAACTCTGGTACATATTATGCTCGCGTGTTGCGCTATAAACCCAGGTACGGCAATGAAGCAACTAGCGTTAACTACAATTTGACAGCATCCGCAACCCTTATTCCAGATTCTACTGGTAGCGAATTTGATACCGCGCGGGATTTAGGTATAGTCAGCACCCCTCAAACCATTAGTGACTGGGTAGGCGACCTCCAATACAATGACTACTACAAGTTCAGCGTTGCCCAAAATAGCTCAATGAATCTCAACCTAGGAGGTTTGACTGCCAATACCGGACTCTATTTATACGATCGCAATGAGAAACTAATAGCCAGTTCCGACAATGATGACAACGCCGACGAATCTATTGTCTATAATTTGGCAAGCGGTAATACCTATTACCTTCTTGTTGACGGACGCTCTCCATCTTATGGTGGTGGCAACACCCATTATAACTTAGATTTATCACCCACCCCACTGACATACTCGCCAGCTAATCTCGTCGGCAACACCGAAGCTCAAACCAAGAATATCGGAGCTTTGAGTACTGCCCAGACATTTACAGATTTTGTCGGCAATCAATACTTAGGTCGTGACAAGAACGACTACTACCAGTTTACCTTGACTGAAACTAGCACCGTCAACCTCAATCTCAGTGGTATGACTGCGGATGCAGATTTAGTATTGCTGAACAGCGAATATTCCCAAATAACTGAATCCAGTCAGCTTACCAATATTGACGAAGGGATTGTCCGTAACCTGGTAGCGGGTACTTACATCGCTCAAGTCAAGAGCATTGAGAATGCCAATACTGGTTATAACTTACAACTTTCAGCAACTCCCCATCCAGATGCTGCGGGAGAAACTTTTGCAACAGCACGACAGATTGGTACCTTGGCAGCACCTCTAACTTTTAACGACTGGATTGGAAATGTTGACGAAAGTGATTACTATCAGTTCGCCATAGATGCAGCTAGTACCGTTAACATTAACTTGGGAGGAATGACTGGCAATGGCAATATCAAACTGTACGATATCAATGCAGAAACTCTGTCATCTTCAACTAATACTGAAAATGTAGATGATGTAATTGTCGCGGATTTAAGCCCCAGTACTTACTTAGTTGAAGTAGAAAATGCTAGGGGTAACTTTGGTACTAACTACAGTTTGCAAATTTCTCCAACTGTCCGAGTGGATAATGCAGGTGGTGCAGATGCACCGTTAGACTTAGGAGCGCTGACTACCGCTAGTGCCACCAACTGGGTATCTCCAGGAATAGACAATGAAGATTATTATAAGTTCTCAATAGCTCAGAATAGTACAGTCAATTTGAACTTGACTAATTTGACTGATGATGTTGATTTCAAGCTTTATGACAGCAATTTAGAGGAAATTGCCTCTGCTTCTAATGACAGTAATACTGAGACAGCGATCGCTAAAAACCTTACTCCAGGAACTTACTTTGTTGAGGTCAGCAACTTTTGGGACAATGGCACTGAATATAATTTCACAGCATCAGCTACCGCTCTACCTGACAATGCTGGCAATAGCACCGATACTGCACGACAAGTGGGAGCTTTAGCAGGAGTTCAAACCTTCAGCGACTGGGTGGGTAATATTGATAGTGATGATTACTATCAATATTACCCTCAATTCTAAACGTACTGTTGACATCGACATCTCCGGTTTGAGCGATGAGACTTCTCTGTATCTCTATAATTCCTCTGGCAACACGTTTTATTATGATGCTAACGGAGATTACCAGGGTTTTTCCTATATTTCGCAAATTGACTCTGGTGAAACGGGTTCAATGTCTTGGGTGTTAAACCCAGGCACTTATTTTGTCGGGGCTAACTACTGAAGCCAAATAATTGAACAAAGTTGGACAAATGTTAATAAATCTTGAATAACTGCTGATTATCTGCTATCATACATTAAAATATTCCTGACAATCAAAGACTTTTTTTCATGGCTTACCAGTTCAAATGCAATCAATCAAGACCAAGTTAAAAGTTAACAATTACCAAAAAACAATATTTGCAAAACACGCAGGTGTAGCTCGTCATGCTTATAACTGGGGATTAGCCACTTGTATTTCTGAGTACGAATCAACTAAGAAACGGCCTAGTGCTATCACTTTGCATAAACGTTTGGTGGCTGAAGTTAAATCTCAAAATCCTTGGTATTATGAGGTATCTAAATGTGCCCCTCAACAAGCCTTAAGAGACTTAGAAAGGGCATTTAAAAATTTTTTAACTATTCCCAAACGTGGATTTCCTAGATTCAAGAAAAAAGGTAGAAAAGACAGTTTTTACTTAGAAGGAAGTATCAAAATTCTTCAAGGAAATTACATCAAACTACCAAGAATAGGAATAGTAAAAACTTATGAAATCTTGCCCTCTGTGCCAGTCAAAAATGTGAGAATATCCAAACGCGCAGGTGATTGGTACATTAGTTTTAAGTACGATATTGAACCAACTCCAACAGAAAAAGTTCGAGAAACTATTGGTACTATTGGTGTAGATATTGGCATAAATACTTTAGCAACCTGTTCTGATGGCAGTAAATTTGCTAACGTCAAAGCCTACAAGCAAGCAAAAAAACGATTAGTTCGTCATCAACGTGCAGTCAGCAAAAAAGTTATTGGCTCCAAAAACCGACTCAAAGCAGTAAAAAAATTAGCAAAGGTTCACAAAAAAGTAGCCGATATCAGAGCAGACACTCTACATAAACTCACTTCATGGTTAGCTAAAAACCACAGCACCATAGTAATTGAGGATTTGAATGTCAGTGGAATGCTCAAAAATCACAAACTAGCAAGTGCTATTGCTGATTGTGGCTTTTATGAGTTTAAACGTCAACTTACATACAAATGTGAATGGTACGGCAGTGAATTAGTCATAGCTGATAGATTTTATCCAAGTTCTCAAATATGTTCAAACTGTGGGCATCAACAGAAAATGCCGTTACACTTGAGAACTTATGAGTGTAGTGAATGCGGTTTTGAAGCTGACAGAGATTTTAATGCTGCTGTCAACTTGAAAAATTATGTGTATCAGTAGCTTGAGTTTCAAGCGAATTAAAGCCTGTGGAGAGAAGAAGGTTACAGACTGCGGTCGGTGATTCTCACAGAAGCAGGAAGCTAGCTCCAAAGCTCAAATCTCATTTGGGTAAGTTTGGGTAAGTTTAGTAGAACGGTGTCTGACTATAGTTATTGGAGAGGATTAGGTACTAACTACAACTTGAATTTGTCTGCAAGTTAAGTAGTAACATCATGTTGCGATAAAAAAGTTTCTGTGTAGTGCGAGTATCTTGCTCGCCATCTATCAAAAATTTTGAAAGAGATCGAGCCGTTATAATCGTGCTGATTTAACGGCGATTCGGTATTTCAAATTGGAGCGATCGCACTCTATTTTCAATATAATTAGGGCGTGACCGATCTAATATCAAAGTCTTGACAGGTAAAGGTTTTACCCTTTTCAGGTACTAAGGGAGTACCAGCTTTTAGGTGGTAATGGTTAAAAAATCTAGGATTTTCGGCATTTCGAGGGGTAGAAAATCACTATATCCGATTCTTCTGACTACTTCTTCTGTAATTCCCATTCCTCCTGACTTCTGGATTCTGGATTCTGGCTCCTACCCCTACCACTCATTAAGAGCATTCCCTAATTATCATTTAACTATTGCCACCAATTTTCTAACATTAAACCTTCAATTCTCAACATATCCGAATCATTAGAAACTAAAACTAAATTATGATAAATTGCTGTAGCTGCAATCAAAATATCGGGAAATTGTATCGGTGTTCCCTTACTTCTTAAATCTGCATAAATGTGAGATGCAGTATTAATTATTTCTATCCGGTCTAGAAACAAAATTTTTAGCTCCCTCTTACACAAATTCTCAAGAATAGCTAACTTTTTCTGCGAGTTAATTGCTAATAAACCTCCCTCACTTTCAAAATAGGTAATACAACTAATGAAAAGTTGTTCTTCCCTAGCATTAACATCATTAAGTCGATCGAATAGTCTAGAATCTTTTTTAATAATAGCAGTTAAAATATTTGTATCTAATAGACATCTCCAGAAAATAAATCAACCTTTTAATTAGAGAAGTTAAGGAAATAAAAATTAACCCTAAAAAATCATTTTTCCTGCCAATTTCTGTGAAAATATCTTACCTGTTGCCTGTTGCCTGTTGCCTACTCCTGCAAAAAATATATATCTTTTTTGGAGAGGTCTAATAAATATTCCATTAGTTAGTAGCTTTTCCTTAAGTCTCTAACTGCTGCATCAAAATCTGCTATTTCTGTAGGTGTTAAATCGCTCAGTAGTCCAAACATTACTTGTCCTTCTAATATGCGTCTGATTTTATCACTAAGTTTTTCATCAGTCATTTCTTGCAATTTTTCTGGGGAATAATTTCTCATCAAAACATCGACTATAATTCTCACCATTTCATCTCTATCTAAATTTTCTAACAAGCGATCGGTAGCCAGAAAATTCTCTACCATTGGAATTAATCTATTCTGAAAAATATTATCGACACTAATAGAAACTTTAGACATAATTTTCTCCTATAGATTTTCAGATTTTCAGGACTTACGCACACATACAAGATCATACACCATTTGTAGGGTGTAGGGGGTTAACGGCCGTTAACCCTTACCGAAGAATTAAATAATTAAATAAATAATTAAATAATTCGCGCCTTGAAGCCTCCCCTTTCAAGGGGAAAAAAATAAATTTTTTCCTTTTATTCAATCAATTCCGTTTTTAGGGAGAGGTAATTATCAATTATCCATTATCAATTATCAATTATTGAATGTATTTGCTATTCCTGCATGGTAATGGTGAGAATATATATTTTTTAATTTCTCCCACACTCCCCATCTCTCCATCCCCCCATCTCCCCATCTCCCCATCTCCCACACTCCCCATCCCCCCCCTATATTTTTAATCCTTCATATAATACGACCTAGTTCCCTTAGCATTAATTGCCTCCCCTAATCTATTTAACCCATGCACATAAGCAGCAGTTCGCATCGAAACAGATAACTCTTGAGATATTTGCCAAATTTGCTCTGTTTCTGCCAACATTTTTTCTTTCAAGCGTTGATTAATCTCATCCAAAGTCCAATACAAACCACTGCGATTTTGTACCCACTCAAAATAACTTACTGTCACCCCACCAGCATTAATCAAAATATCAGGAAATACATAAATTCCACGCTCTTCTAAAATTACATCTGCAGCAGAAGTAGTCGGACCATTTGCAGCTTCAAAGATAAATTTTGCTTTAATATCTTTGACATTTTCCTCAGTAATTTGATTTTCCAAAGCAGCAGGAATTAATATATCAACATCTAAAGCTAAAAGTTCTTCATTAGTCAAAACTTGATGCTCAACAATATTACAAACACTACCTTTACAGTAAACAGCTTGAATACCTTTATTAGACTCCTTATATTGTCGAATACTAGGAATATCTAAACCCTGTGGAGAATAAATACCACCCTGAGAATCACTAACAGCAACTACCTTATAACCAGCTTGACAAAGTAACTCTGCTAAAAATGCTCCTACATTACCAAAACCTTGTACTGCAACAGTAGTTTTTTCCGGGATATATTCAAACTTTGGCATAATAGTTTCAATAGCAAAAAAAGCACCCATTGATGTTGCCGTATTTCTGCCCAAACTACCACCAATAGTAACAGGTTTACCCGTAATAACTGCCGGAATTAATTGTCTGCGAATAATACTATACTCATCCATCATCCAACCCATAATCATCGGGTTAGTGTACATATCAGGTGCGGGAATATCCACATCAGGACCGATAAAATCAGCGATCGCATCAATATATCCACGACTCAAACGTTCCAATTCCATCCGAGATAACTCTTTAGGATTAACAGTAATTCCACCCTTAGCACCACCAAAAGGCAAGCTCACAACTGCACATTTAAAAGTCATCCAAAAAGCGAGAGATTTTACCTCATCAATAGAGACATTTGGATGATAACGAATACCACCTTTTGTCGGTCCTCTAGTATCATCATAACGAACTCGATAACCTTGAAAAACTCGTAAAGAACCATCATCCATTCGGACAGGAATTGATACTATTAAAGTAGCTTTAGGATGTTTGAGACGTTCTTTTGTATCTTCAGAAAGAGAGACATATTTTAATGCTTTTTCTAACCTGAGACTAGCATCAGCAAATAAAGAATCTGACATAAATACCTATTTCGATTGATAAAATTATGTTGGTATTTAGATAATAAATCTCTTGATTCACACTAATGATTAAGAAAATTGAAGAAGGTGTTAGGTTGTAGGTTTTAGGTGTTATATCAAGGGCGTTAACGAAGTCTGCAAGTCTGCAAGTCAGTAGGGGTGATTTCCGTTCCGGAATACTTTCCTACGGAATGCTTTGCAAACGTAAACGCGTCATTAGGAGCATTCCGTAGAAAATCACCCGTACAGAAGTCAGAAGTTATTTTTGTAACGGAGATTTGAGCAACTCTCCAAAAATATTGCGCCTTAAAAGGCAGGATTGCGCGACCCTGATGATTTTGATAAAAGAAAAAAGAATGTTACAGCCAAAAAATATATAAAGGGAATATTATACCATATTTATAAGAATTTGCATAGAATAATATCTCAATCCCGATTGAGTTTAGTGGCGTGACACACCTAAAATGGGCGTTGCTGAAGTTAGGGATGAATCTTTGCACAAGCGGCAAAAGGTAATTCCTCTTTATCCTAAAACTATAATTTGCACTCTTCCCACACCTCTGGTCTCCTCCGGTCTCCTCCCACTCTTCCCACACCTCCCACCCTGACCACACGAATTCCCATGCGTAAATATGCAACACCTAAAATATTGCATCGGGGCAGGGTCAATTTATTGTGACCAGAGAAAAAAGCAAACCCTAACTACTGGGTTAAAATCCCCTGGAACCCCAAGCGCAGGATTGTTTAGGAGGGGTTGAAATCCACTTCGTTCAATGCGCGAAAAATAATCTTGCTGAGTGCTGAGTGCTAACCGCTTTTTTAATAAATTTCATAATTCTGTGCCACCTCACATAAAATTGGTATAATACCTAACACCTACGACATACGACCTACGACCTAATACCTAATTATGTGGAGCTTCACATAAAATAGATATTAATAATACTTTCCATTGTGACTATGGTAGAAGTCCTAGCAGCTTTATCTGCATCAGCAGCAGCAGGTATCAGAATAGCCTTACCATTACTGTTAATCGGTTTATGGCAAAATGATTTATGGTCGAAAGTACCTCTGTTGTCCCATATTTCCCCGCAAATAGTAGTGGGAGTTTTAGTTAGTTGGTCTTTATTTGAAATATTTGCCTCAAAACGGCTTTTAGGCCAACGCATTCTCAATTTAATTCAACTTATATTCAGTCCAATAGTAGGAGCAATTATGAGTATGGCGATCGCTAAAGCTACTCATTTAGAAGACTGGATAACGATCGTGATGGGAGTAGTTGGTGGTTTACTTGCCTTAGTGCTGCAACTGGTTCAGGTAGGATGGTTTTATCGATGGCGTGGTTTGCCAGTCTGGATGCTGTTAGTCCAAGATATTCTGTGTATTTGCCTGGTAATTTTTGCCTTTGACGCACCACAACAAGGGGGATTAATTGCCCTACTATTATTGTGGCTAGCAATTCGTAGCTATCAAGATTGGTATCGCTGGTATAAAGGACATTAAAAGCAAAGAAGTGGTGTTCTTCTGCAAAGATATATTTAAAGATATAGCACTACATATTAAGATTAGGACAACTAAGAAACTTCAAAACATTACATTGAAAAGTTTCGGCTCTAGCTGATAGCTGATAGCTGATAGCTGATAGCTATATAAAAGTAATCCCGATCTATTTATGTTAGAAAGGACATCGCTAGATGCCAAATGTCCCTATTCTAAAGTAAGCCAGCCAAGTGTAATGGGCCATTACCAGCAATCAACTCCAACAACAAAGCCATAAAGCCAAGCATTGCTAACCGTCCATTCCATACTTCTGCGGTGGCAGTCAAACCCCACTGCCATTTTTCTTGAGGATACATTTTGATAATTTTTTTCATCTGGATAGCATCAGAAAAATGACGAGTAGGACCATCCAGAGCTTCAACAACCAAGTCTGCTAAATCATTGATAAATACTGGATGGGTATTTAGAGCAGGTACTCGGTAAAAATTACTAATTCCAGCTTCTTCTGCCACCTCACGATATTCCATATCAATTTCTTGCAGAGTCTCAATATGTTCGGAAACAAAGCTAATGGGAACTACTAATAAATCTTTAACCCCATCACTCGCCAATTGTTGAATAGCATCTTCAGTGTAAGGTTTCAACCATTCCACCGGGCCAACCCGACTCTGATAAGCTAAAGTATGAGGGTTAGAACGATTCAAAGTCTTCATAATCTTATCTACACAGTCTTCAATTTCTGCCTGATAAGGGTCTCCTGCTTCTTCAACGTAGCTAACTGGTACACCATGAGCACTGAAAAAGATATGTACTTGCTCTGAGTTTGGACAGTTATCTAATTCTTGAGCAATTAATTCTGCCATGGCCTGAATATATCCCGGTCGTTGATACCAAGAGGGAATAACGGTATATTCAGTTTTCTGTAGTTCTGGGTCTTTTTGCCAGAGTTGATCGAGTAGCCGAAAACTAGAACCGCTAGTGCTGATAGAATATTGAGGATAAAGTGGCAGAATTACTAACTTTTCTATTTGGTCGCGCTTAATTCTAGCGAGAGCTTCTTCTGTAAAAGGATGCCAATAACGCATTCCTATATAAGTTTGAGCTGTTAATCCTTTTTCTTCTAACTGTTTTTCGATCGCTAAACCTTGCTGTTCGGTAATGGATCTTAATGGAGAACCACCGCCAATTTCTTTATAATTTTCTTGAGACTTTTGAAAGCGTAGGGTGGATATTAGCCATGCTAAAGGCTTTTGCAACCAAGGAAAGGGCAAACGAATAATTTCTGGGTCAGAAAATAAGTTGAATAGAAAGGGACGGACGTCTTCTAGTTGTTCAGGCCCACCTAAATTAAGTAATAAAACTCCAACACGACTCATAGTATTAATCAGGCTCCAATTTTAATATTTGTTACTATATTTAACATATTAATATTTTCTTAAGTATATTTTCCAAGGAATTAAGAGTCAACTACTAGCCCAAAATTAACGCGCGTCAGAAGTCAGAAAGTCTGCAAGTCAGCAAGTTTACCCACCCCTAACCCCGACCGTGGAGGGGAAGTAGGGGATTTGAGCAAAGCTCCAAAAATATTTCGCCTTAACTACTTATTAGCTTTTCGTGATAGTCATGCTGCGCAAACAACATTTAGCTATCAGCTAAAAATCCAAGGGTTTAAGTCCCTCACGTTTAGCGTGAAAAAGCGCGTGGTGCGCCTTTTATGGTGGATTAAAACCCCCATTATATACGCAACTAGATGCTGACTGCTATTTCAAAAGGTGGGGTTGCGCGACCCAATTATTTTGATAAAATTTATACACTTTTGACTTTTAATTTTTGACTTTTAATTTTTGACTTTTAACTTTTAACTTATTAATCTCATGGCAACAATTTTAAGAGACTGGAGCTACAAATATCAATGGTTATATGACGGTATTTCGCGTTTAGCAGCTGTTAGTGTTGGTGGAGAAACTAAGTTTCGTCAGCTAGCTTTACAAGGTTTAACTATTGAGCAAAATACTCAAATACTAGACCTTTGTTGTGGTAGTGGTCAAGCAACTAATTTTCTAGTTCAACACTCCCAAAATGTTATAGGATTAGATGCTTCTCCACTATCAATAAATAGAGCGAAAAAAAATGTACCATCGGCTAAATATGTAGAGGCATTTGCTGAGGATATGCCATTCTCAAATAATCAATTTGATTTAGTACATACAAGTGCTGCTTTACATGAGATGAATTCTGAACAATTAAAGCAAATTATTCAAGAAGTTTACCGCATTCTGAAGCCAGGCGGAATTTTTACTTTTGTTGATTTTCATCGTCCGGTAAATATTCTTTTTTGGCCGGGATTTGCCATGTTTTTATGGTTATTTGAAACAGAAACTTCTTGGAATTTTATTAATACAAATATATGGGAATTATTGAAAGAAATAGGGTTTAATTTAGTTGAGACTGACTCACCTAAACCTGTTTTATATGCTGGTGGTAGTCTTCAGGTAATTCAGGTTCAAAAATAAAGTTGCTTAAAAACCTGTTTAACCTGTGAGTTGTATGATAAGAGGAACAAAAAAATTCCTTTTCTCTGCCACCTTTAATAATGGCAAGAAAAGGAAGTAGAGAATAAAACAAAATTTATATCATGTCCGGATAATTAGTGATAAAAAAACTTTCTCCTTCAACTCCAGTTCTTCCTCTTCCTTCTTCATTCTTCCCTCCTGACTCCTGACTCCTTCGTCGTTATTTATTTTATAACTGTTCAACCGGACATGATATTACACCTTTTTCAGAATATCTTGTTTAAGAATTTGACTGATAAATTTGCCGTAATTGATCGATAGTTTCCACAGTTTTGAGAGAGGCAAGAATTGTTTCTAAAACCTGAATATCTTCAATAGAATTAATCTCTGAAAATATCTCTTTTCCTGAGGAGCCAAATTTCAATTCTAATGCTATTTCTATTCCAGAAAGTATTCCTCGTTGTTCACCTCGTTGTTCACCAATTTCAATTCCTCTTTGTTCACCTCTTTGTTCACCTCTTTGTTCGCCAATTTTTACTCCCTCTTGTAAGATTTGTTGATACCAAGGAGATTCTTGTAAAACTGCCATATCCCACCTCATTATCTGTTGTACTATATTAGCTATCAGCTTTTAGCATTCAGCTATCAGCTCTGGGTTTCCCCTGCAACTTCGCATAGGCAGGATAGGGGTATCCCCTTCTCGCACGTTAAAAAATAATCTTGCTGACTGCTGATTGCTGAGAGCTGACCGCTTTTTCAATACAAATGTAGCAAAAAATGCTAGTAAATTTTCTAATTCTAAAAGTTGTTCATCCTCTCGTAAAAGCTGCAATGCTTGTCTGACAGTTGCTTCTTCTCCTCCTCCTTTAAGAATAGGAACAAAAGGCATTCAATAATTAATAATTAATAATTAATAATTAATAATTACCGAAAAATGAGGTCCAAAGCCTCCTCTTTTAAGGGGATAAAAAAAAGAGTATTCCTTATGTCAAGCCTCCTTATTGCAGAGGTACTGATAACTGATAACTGATAACTGAAATGACCTCTCCTTGAAAACGGATAGGATTGACACAAAAGGGAAATTAATTCATTGTTTCTCCTTGATCTGAAGCTTTCCCTTTTCAGGGGATAAAAAAAGAGAATATTCGCCAAGGTCAATTTCAATACTTTCCTAGGTCATGCTGCGCAAACAGCTAGAGGTACTGACTAACTGATAACTGATAACTGAAATGACTTACCCACTGGAAGTCTGAATAAATTATTTCTTCGACAGTAATATAGGTAATTTCTGTCACCAAAAAATTTGGTCTGAAGCTGACTCTTTTAAGGAGATAAAAAACTGATAACTGATAACTGATAACTGATAACTGAAATGACCCATTCTACCCAACGACTGGGGGCAATTCCAATTAGACGTTTACTACTAATATCGACTTTTTTTGTTCTTTTTGTCATTGGATGAAATCTAGTTTATTCTGTCTGTTAAAATTTATCATAATATTGTAGTTTGTAGGGTGAGTAAAAAAATATGACAATGCCCAAACCAAAGGTTTAACAATGAACAAAAAACGTTTAAGTTGATTTGAACCTGGCAAAAACTTCAATACATTAGTGAATGCCTAGAAAAAGCCGAAAATAAAATGCGGATTTATACAGTTTTTTTTACTATCAAAGGATGAAATTTAAAATGACAAACCAAGTTTTAATTATAGGTGGATATGGCAGAATTGGTAGTAGTGTTGCCAGAGATTTAGCTACTTATACAAACTCAGAAATTACGATTACCGGACGTAAACCAGAAGCAAATATTAAAGAAATTCCTATTCCTGGAGTTAAATATTTAACTTTAGATTTAGCAGACAAAGAAAGAGTAAAAAATACTATTAATTCTTATAGTCAATCCTCAGAAAATTTAGTCATTCATTGTGCCGGTCCGTTTCATCATCGCGATACTAATGTTCTGAAAAATTGTATCGAAGCTGGTGTTAATTATGTTGATGTTAGCGACTATCGAGGATTTACTCGTAAAGCTTTAGAATATTCTGAAGCTGCCAAACAAGCTGGAGTTACTGCAATTATTAATACAGGTATTTTTCCGGGAATTTCTAATAGTTTAGCTCGTCAATCAGTAGAACAATTTGATAAACCAGAAGAGATACATTTAAGTTATGTCGTAGGTGGTTCCGGTGGAGCAGGTGTAACAGTAATGCGGACTACTTTTTTAGGTTTACAAAATCCTTTTGAGGTGTGGAAAAATAACAAGTGGGAATTTGTTAAACCTTATAGCGATCGCGAAGTTATTGATTTTCCTAAACCCTACGGAAAAATTGGAGTTTACTGGTTTGATATGCCAGAATCTTTGATTTTACCTACTTCTTTTCCCGTGCAAACTGTAACTACAAAATTTGGTTCATTTCCCGACTTTTATAATCATCTGACTTGGATAACTGCTCATTTATTTCCTGTTAGTTGGTTAAGGAATTTAGGGGTAATAGAATTTTTGTCTCAAGTCAGTTATAAAATGACTCAAGTCACAGATAAATATAGTGGTACTGGTGTGGCAATTCAAGGGAAAGTTATGGGTAAAAAATCTGGGAAAAAAGCTGATTTTTGCTCGTCAATTATACATAAAGATACTGCAACTGTTACGGGTATTGGTGCTGGTGGTATTGCCGAATTAATATTGTCTGGAAAACTAAATAAACCGGGTGTTTGGTCTGTGGAAAATAGTTTGTCTACCGAATTATTTGAACAAGTAATGAAGAGTCGAGGTTTTGTGAAAAATTATGGTGAAAAATCTGTAGTTTATCAGGTAGGAAATTAAATATACATTGATAGTTATAGTCATAATCATAACGAGTTGATATAAATTGAGTTATAATTTATTATCGTAGGGGTATTGCATTAGGCTGAAAATTAAAATACTTGATTAACGAATAAATTATTATTATGTCAACAACAAAACTATCAGTTCGAGCTACCGATATTGCTGAATATATTCGTTATCAATCATGCGATCGCCGATTTAAGTTAAAATATAACGACTATGAACTTGCAAAAAAAGATATTCCTTTTTCTAACTTAATTTTTGCTACTTCTTTAGACCCAGTGCTGGAAGAGGAAGGTCGAATAAGAGAGGATGAATGGGAAACTTCCCTGCAAAAAGATGGCTTTCTTGACTTAACTAAAATGGGTCAGAAGTCCGATCGAGAAGCAAAAGAAACAAGCTGGAATGACTTTGTTGAAAAGCTGAAAAATTTGCCAGAAAAACAAAAAGCTTATGGACGAGAAATTTCGATAGAAGGAACTCTGGGAGAGTTTAATATTTATGGACAAATTGACTTTGTAGTTTTGCTCTGGGAAAATGATGAACTAAAATTACGATTAGTTGAAAGTAAAGCATCTCGAAAAGACCGAACTTATCATCAAGTACAGGTTGCTTTATATCAGATATTGGTACGTCAGTTAATAGGAGAAAATTCTATCAATATTTGCGGAATAAAACTCAAACCAGAAAATATAGAGTGTGTTGTAGTTCGGATTGATGAAAATACTAATAAAAGTCAGGATATTATAAAATCTCCAGCCTTAAATTTAGATACAATAGAAACTGATATTAACCGTCTTTTAGCATCTGATGGTGTCTTAAAGCGGATAGTTGCAACAAATTTACCTGATTTAGATTATCAGTTAGACCAAAAATGTAGTGATTGTACATTAAGCGTTCATTGTTTAGCTGAAAGTGCTAGAGAAAAACGTTTAGAATTGTTAGGAATAGATTCATCAATTGTCAGAATATTACATAAGGCAGGTGTCAACAATCTTGATGATTTATCTGAACTTGATTTAGAAGGAAGTCAAGCGATTGAAATCCAAAAAGATACAAGTTTTACAGAGAATTTAGAATTACTTAAATTAAAAGCAAAAACCCGTAGACGTACTCTTCCTGATGGAGATTCTAATCCAGATACTTATGAAGTAGAAGCACTACCAAAATATTCAGGTCAAAGTCAACTTCCCGAACATATTATTAATGAAGAAAGTCTAATTCGAGTATATCTTACCGTTGAATATGATTATGTCGAAAATAGGATAGGTGCTCTGGCAGCTCATGTGACTAAAAGTCAGGGAAAATTAGACCCAAAATTTGAGACAAATGAAGAGGGTAAATGGCAACCAGACCCTAAAATTAAGGAGTATATAGAACAAGGAAAAGATGAAAATAATAAACCTACTTACCAATCAAAAGAACTAGAAGGTCAAGATGTAATTAAATTCAAAACATCGGCATGGGTAGGAGAATATAAAGAAGATAATGGTTCAGAAAAAGAGTTAATACAAGGATTTTTATTAGAATTAGTCGATACTATTGCCGAAGTTGCAGAAACAGAAGAAGCTCCCATTCATTTTTATGTTTGGTCACGTCAGGAAATGACCCAATTAATTGAAGGTTGTTCTCGTGTTAGTTCTCAACTTCTGAGTAATTTACGAGAGTTACTTGGTTGTCGAGAAAGTTTGGAACAACTAATTTATTCTTGTCTTTATGATGAAGTAGATCGTCGTTATGCTTTGGGATGGACAGGTAGAGATTTAGCAGTTGTAACTTCTCTTAAATGGTTTGGCAGACGTTATCATTGGCGACGAAAGATTAACGGAAAAAATGTTAATTTAGACCGAGTTTTTTCTCAAGATATATTTGACTTTAAAACTAATATAGAGATAGATAGTAATAATCAATGGGCTACCTCAAAATCAAATACTGACAATATTCGTAAACATCAGTTTGAAGTGAGACTAAGATATTTTAATTCTTTCAGTGCAGCATATTGGCGTGCTTATTGGAGAAAACTTCCTGACCCTAATGACCGAAACCTCGAAGCTAAATTAAAAAAATCTATTGAAAATTATAATCAAGCACAAAAACCAAATTATTTAAAAGAATATTTTCGTGGTCGTACTCATGCTATTAGGTGGGTTGAAGAGGGAATTAGGTTTAAAAATCCAGCGATAATAAAAGAACCTTTAACTATTGCTAATTTACCAGATTTTAATTTAGGTGTAGATAATGCTGCTCAAGCAGGAATAGATTTTCTCCGTTTAGACCAGCACGTTAAAGTAACAGATTGGATTGCCAATAATTTAGTTCCACCTATCTATCGTATTTCTTCAGGCCGAACAATACCTATTAAAAATATAGAGTCATATAATAATAGGTTAACAGCAGAAATTAATCTTGATGAATATAATATTACTTCCGAACTTTTACAGGCTAATTGTACAATTGGTGAAGGTTCTTTTGTTAGGCTTAGTCCGTGTTCTGAAAATCCACATCAAGGTCAAACAATAAATCAACTTTTGCCTGATGGAAGTACCTGTTTTGTAGAAGCAATTGATTGGGATAGTGGAGAAATTGAACTTTCAGTTAGACAAACAAAGCGTCCTGGTATTTATCAACTTCGTGGTAGTTTTTTCGGGCAAGGAGAAGATATTTATGGAGAAGATATTTATAATTATGCTACTCTTGATGAAAGTCCCTCAGATTTTGTAGCTGGAAGAGTTGATCTTCAACAATTAATAATTAACAATTAATAATTAATAATTACCTCTCCTTGAAAAGAAGAGGATTGACTAAAAGGATTTTTTTATTTATTATCCCCTTAAAAGGGGAGGTTTTAAACCACAATTTTTCGATAAATTACAGAATACTCAAGGAAATCAGATTTGTCAGTGGTTAGCTCCAGAAAATCCTCAAATTCCACCACAAATTACTCCTTCAGAAAATGATTTAGAAAAATATCAAAATTTTCTTAATTCCTTACCATTAGCAAATAATAAAAAGCTCGATAATAAGCAAATAGAAGCAATAATAAATGGATTAAAAACTAGGATTCAACTTTTACAAGGTCCACCAGGTACAGGTAAAACAGAAACAACAGCGATCGCTACTTTTTTAAGAATCTTGGCACGAAGTTCTCCTGGAGATATTGTTCTTATTACTGCCCATACTCATAAAGCTGTAGATGAATTACTATTACGTCTAGATCGCCTTTTACCTATTTTGCAAGAACACGCCACTAATTCTAGCCTTTCTTTACCATCAATTAAATTGAGTAAAGTGCATTCTACAGAAATTAAAATAACAGGAGGAAATATAGATGATTTTTCCGCAAAATCCTGTTTTAAGAAAATTAATGATTTACGAGGTAAGAAGAAAACCAAAAAAACAACTCAATATAATTCTGTATTAGTTATAGGAGGAACAACTGGTTCAATTTTAAAGATGTTAGAAAAATTGGAAGAAGCAAAAACTTTTTCTCAATTTTATCCCCAAGGTTTTCAAACAAAAACTCTTATTGTTGATGAAGCAAGTATGATGGTATTTCCTCACTTTCTAGCATTAGCAACATTAGTCAAAAATGATGGTGAAATAATGTTAGCTGGAGACCATCGACAACTTACTCCTATTATTACCCATGATTGGGAAAATGAAGACCGTCCTCCTGTAGTATCTTACCAACCTTATGTTAGTGCATATCAGGCTAT
The DNA here is from genome assembly GCA_034190295.1 of Cyanobacteriota bacterium. GTDB lineage: Bacteria > Cyanobacteriota > Cyanobacteriia > Cyanobacteriales > Microcoleaceae > Okeania. Next base: position 37,340 of record JAXHSW010000053.1, read on the forward strand.
TCAAAACTTAAAAGATAACTCAGATAATGAAATTTCATATCAAAAAATATTATGTTCAGCTTTAAATTTTACTTTCCGTTTACCACCAGTTATTCGCGAGCTTATTGCACGACTTTATAGTAAGTTAGATAATCTTGAATTACGAGGCAAAGAAAAAGATAAAAATATAGAAGAAAAGGAAATAAATGGAACTTGGGAAAAACTTTTGCCAGGAAATAGAGGTCTTTATCTTGTTCTTCATTCTGAGCAAAAGTCAAGACGTAGTAATCAACTTGAAGTAGAAATAATTAAAAAAATTCTCAATGCAGGTGGAGAAATTCCTGATGGGTCTATTGGAATTGTTACCCCACATCGCGCCCAAAGAACTTTACTTAAAACAGAGTTAGTAGATTATTATGAAAATGCTATTGACGTGATAGATACTGTAGAAAAATTCCAAGGTGGCGAACGTGCAAATATAATTGTTTCTGCTACAGCAAGCGACCCGTCTGCTATTAGTAAAAATGTCGAATTTATTCTGAATCTTAATCGCTCAAATGTAGCCTTTTCCAGAGTTCAAGAAAGATTAATTGTTGTTTGTTCTAAAACTCTTTTAGATTATATTCCGGCAGAATTTGAACATTACGAAGAAACAATGTTATGGAAATCTTTACGTTCCCAATGTTCAGACATTATTTTTACTGAAACTATTAATGAACATAAAGTAGAGGTATTTACGCCTCCTTTAGAACAAATAACCAAAAATTTAAACAACAAGGAAAGTACAGAATAGAGTTGTCAAAATAATTATTAAATGGTGTATTTTTCACAAAAGGCAGGAAATCTGTAGAATTGAACTATCAGAAATTACGCAAAAGACAAAATTTTATACCATTTTTAGGGGTTAACGGCCGTTAAACCCTACTATATTTGCTGGTTATAGGTAAGTCCTGAACTATATAAAAATACTAATGGTAAGCATTCAGCTATCAGCTATTGTTTTTAGTTTTAGATAAAAGCTTTACTAACTGAGTCAGAATTAAATCTTACTACAAAAAGCCAGCTTTAAAATCTATATTCATTTAAACTCCCTTATGAGAGCTGACAGCTGACAGCTAATAGCTGTTTGCGCAGCAGTCCGCAGGAAATGCTTACTACTAATGGCTAATTAATCTTCCTTTGCTAATATTAGCCATTAGTAGTGAATAATATTTATCGTCTGATATTAATCACAACATTATTCTGATATTTCAGAAATATTGCCCTTATTTTGAGAGCGATCGCCAACTTTTCCTATCCAGTTGAATAACCGCTTTGATGCTTGTAGCTTACCGTTAATAACTGCGTCAGATAAGACGATTGTTCCTGCCAATATAGAGATACAAATTATACTCATATTATTAATTTTATACTTAGACTAGACCGTATAGTTTGATTATAATCATAATATATAACTAAAAGTTTGATAATGTCAACCCAGAAAGAAAAAAATCTCAAGGAAAAAAGCTAATGACCAAAATCAAGAAGCTGAAGAAACACGGCCAGGGTGCTGTAGGCAAAGCAGAGCAAATATTAAGAGGAGCAATACCAGAATTTCTGAAGAATGGTTATGCTTGTACCAGTATGGACAAAGTAGCCAAAGCAGCAGGGGTATCGAAACAGACACTATATAGTCATTTCACAGATAAAGAAGGATTATTCAAAGCCTTAGTCAAGCGAATAGCTACCAAAAAATTTAATTTTGTCTGGTCACAACCACTTGAAGGAGAACCGGAACAAGTATTGCGCAATTTAGCCGATCGATTACTCACAAATATTAACGATACTGAATATTTAGAATTTGTCAGATTAATTATTGCTGAGTCAGGAAAATATCCAGATTTATCCAAGTTATTTTTAACTCAAATAGCAAAACCAGCAGTAGAAATTCTGACAAAATATTTGCAAGAACATCAAGAATTAAACCTTGACGATCCAGAAGCAACAGCTAGAATTTTTGTTGGTTCTTTAGTATACTTTATTCTGAATCAAAAAATACTTCATGGTATAGAAGTAATGCCAATGGAAGCTAGTCGTTATGTTGATAATTTAGTAGCTTTAATTTCTAGTCAAACCAAAAACAAAATGCCTTGAAGAAGGTGTTAGGTAGTAGTTCAATAATTAATCATTAATAATTAATCATTACCTCTTCTTTTCAAAGATAGGATTGACGCGGAGCGTGAATTTTTTTTCTTTTTTCTCCTTTAAAGGAGAGGCTTTAAACCACAATTTTTCGGTAAAAGAAGGTTTGAGGTTGCAGAAGTATAACCCCTAAATAGACATCTCCAAAAATCCAAAATAAAATCAATTTTATCCATAAATTATAAATTATTTATACTTCCCATTCTCAGTTCCGGTGTTTCCTCTTTTGTGGAGATGTCTAATAAATAGAAGGAACTAGCAGTTCGGGAAGGATTTTACCCTCGAGAATAAAATTTTAAGTATTAGGATGAATAACTTAAATTAAAAAGCCTTTCGGTCTGGAATGCACCGCAAAAAGCAATTGGTGCAGTCAGTATTTCCTAATCATAGCAATAATTATTAACTAGATTGTAGAGATATCTACACACCATTGAAAATAAAAATATATGATTAGTAATGAAAAATTTAGGGCTAAAGCTTATTAAAAAAAGTTTAAATCACTGGGCAATAAGAAATATCTGATAATTTAGATATAACTTGCCAACTCAGGCTACCCTAGATATTCAAAAGTCATACATTAAGAGTAAGCATTTCGGTCTGAATGCGGAGCTAACAGCGGTCAGCTATCAGCTATTAGCTCTTAGAAGTAATTATTGATTAGATATAGGCGTAGAAATTCAAAATAAAATCAATTGAAAATAAAAATATATGATTAGTAATGAAAAATTTAGGGCTAAAGTTTATTAAAAAAAGTTTAAATCACTGGGCAATAAGAAATATCTGATAATTTAGATATAACTTGCCAACTCAGGCTACCCTAGATATTCAAAAGTCATACATTAAGAGTAAGCATTTCGGTCTGAATGCGGAGCTAACAGCGGTCAGCTATCAGCTATTAGCTCTTAGAAGTAATTATTGATTAGATATAGGCGTAGAAATTCAAAATAAAATCAATTCTTATCCATAAATTGTCAATTATTTTTCCCAGCTCCGGTGTTCCCTATGCATGGAGGAGATGTCTATTACTCACATTGCTGATAGCTGAGTGCTAATAGCTGAATGCTTACCATTAAGATTTTATGTACTGAAAACTTTAAAGCTATAGTAATTTCAAGCAACTATTTCACATCATAAGTTTGAAATTATATTGTGGCATCTATCTTTAAAGTAAATTGGTATTAGTATATAGTCAGCCAAGAAAGTATGACATAGATACTTGACAGACTCCCGACGTTCCGCTTGAGCGAAAACCCGGGACTCTTCAACCCACAAAGGAATTGCAGTTTATCCACCAGGTGATGTCCTCCCCCTGTTTCGATCATTATACCATACCACCTTCTGGCTCTCCCACACGGCGCTGAATAAAATATTACAGTGCGGGACTTCCCGTCAGGAAAGTTAAATCAGTCTTGAAGAGTAAGGGCGATCGCTCAAATCAAGACAAAATTACCAAGTATAATTACCATCAACGATTAAATCAAGAAAACTAATACTAAGGAAAAACAAAAAAATGACTACACCAATCGTTGCCTTACAACAACCAAAAGATATATCTCTAGGAGAAATAGAAGAAGAATTAAGTAAAATTTGGCTTAGTCAAAATGGAGGAAAATCAGCACCCATCGCCACCAGAGCTGCTACCTTTAGCATGGTAATATACGAACCAGAAGAATTTCAACAATTGCTAGGGGGATTAGGATTCTACGAAGGCCCCATTGATGGGATTCACGGGCCAAAAACCAGGGATGGAATTAGAAATGCACAAAGTACATATCAACTGCCAATCACGGGTAGAGTAGACCCCGAAACCCTAGCCAAATTGCGCGAGGAATTCGCCAAACAACCAGAAGACCGACAACAAGTGGCAAACATTAATGTCAGAGGATTTAGTCTAGCAGATGCGATCGCAGCTCAAAACCCCTGTCGTATCGTTACTCTGTGCCCAAATATTGGAGAAGAAGATACAGGGGTAACAGCTCAAGTATCTGCCTATTGCCCAATTCAGAAGCAAAGTACCTCACATCTAGTTTGCAGTGAATATGTCACCCTACGGGGAACAAAATCAGCAATGGAAAGGGTAGATGAAACAGTAACATCATTAATGATTCCCGATCTACCTAAATTTGTATGGTGGAAAGCAACTCCCAATACAGACCAGGAATTATTTCGGAGTTTGTGTGAGAGCAGCAACTGTATAGTTATGGACTCCTGTTACTTTTCCGATCCAGAATCAGAATTTTTAAAGATGCAGGAATTGATTGATAACGAAACCTATATTGCCGACCTCAACTGGCACCGTCTTTCAGCTTGGCAAGAATTAACTGCTGCGACTTTTGACCCTCCCCAACGACGAGCAGCTTTATGGGAAGTTGACACTATTACACTTGACTATGAAAAAGGAAATGCTGCTCAAGCACTAATGTTTTTAGGTTGGTTTGCTAGTCGTCTTGATTGGGAACCAGTTTCTTATACAGAAGTGGGTGGTGACTATGTTATTACTCATATCAAATTTCATGGGCAAAACAATAAAGAGATTGTTGCTGAATTAGCAGCTATTCCTACTGCTGACTTTGGTGAAATTCCTGGAGACTTAGTTGGTGTGCGTTTGGGTTCGACTAATTCTGATGCTGATATTAATTGTTGCACAATTTTGTGTTCTGAAACTACTGGTTGTATGCGTTTAGAATCTGGCGGTAAGGCGCAGTCTTGTCTGACGGAGCAGGTGACAGCATTAAGCGACCAGAAGGCAGAAGCGTTGATGGCGCAACAGTTACAACGTTGGGGAAGAGATGTTTTATATGAGGAAAGTTTAGCAATGACAGCACAGATGCTGAAATTAAAGGGTTCAACAATTAATAATTAATAATTAATAATTAATAATTACAGGACTTACGCATTTTTATGGTGAAAACATTAGATATACCATAGTGCTATAGTTTTTATCTACTATCTGTAGTGTCTTTGCGTAAGTCCTGACCTTATTTTTTGGTCAACAAAAACAATCAGACAATGAAATAAATTCATAGCAAACTCAAAGTTAATGGCAGATGCGACCCCGCGACAACGTTATATCATGTCCGGTAGCATCGGTATTGTATATTCAACAATTAATAATTAATAATTAATAATGGCTTTGTTGCATGAAAGTATATAGCTGCCACGCTTGCTCCGCATATTTACAACAATAACGTGCGGAAACTGTTGTAACTATTGTCCAATAGTAATCATTGCCAAAGAGGGCGATCGCTCATCACCAGAGCAATAACTATTGTCCAATAGTAATCATTACCAAAGAGGGCGATCGCTCATCACCAGAGCAATAACTATTGTCCAATAGTAATTATTACCAAAGAGGGCGATCGCTCATCACCAGAGCAATAACTATTGTCCAATAGTAATTATTGCCAAAGAGGGCGATCGCTCATCACCAGAGCAATAACTATTGTCCAATAGTAATCATTGCCAAAGAGGGCGATAGCGAATCACCAGAGCAATAACTATTGTCCAATAGTAATTATTGCCAAAGAGGGCGATAGCGAATCACCAGAGCAATAACTATTGTCCAATAGTAATTATTGCCAAAGAGGGCGATCGCTCATCACCAGAGCAATAACTATTGTCATTGCCAAAGAGGGCGATCGCTCATCACCAGAGCAATAACTATTGTCCAATAGTAATCATTGCCAAAGAGGGCGATCGCTCATCACCAGAGCAATAACTATTGTCCAATAGTAATCATTACCAAAGAGGGCGATCGCTCATCACCAGAGCAATAACTATTGTCCAATAGTAATCATTACCAAAGAGGGCGATCGCTCATCACCAGAGCAATAACTATTGTCCAATAGTAATCATTACCAAA
>JAXHSW010000053.1:43461-45467 GCA_034190295.1 Cyanobacteriota bacterium
GAGGGCGATAGCGAATCACCAGAGCAATAACTATTGTCCAATAGTAATTATTGCCAAAGAGGGCGATATAACTGCCGAATGGATGTTAAGAACGCTACTTTCATGCAACAAAGCCATTGATAATTAATAATTACCTCTCCTTGAAAAGAAGAGGATAGACTAATTATGAAAATTTTTCTTTATTATCCCCTTAAAAGGGGAGGCTTTAAACCACAATTTTCGGTAAAGGTAGGCAACAGGTAACAGGCAACAGCTCCGAAAGGTAGGAATACTTAAGAGCAAGAAAAAAACTTAAATTTCCTGTAGATATTCACTCTTGGGTTTACACAAACGATAAAGTGCGGACATGATATTAATCCCATCTGGTAGCGCACCAAGCAGGTTTAAATTTGCTCCCATCTCCCCGCACTCCCGACACTCCACACACTCCCCACACTCCCCGCACTCCCCACACTCCCCGCACTCCCCACACTCCCCACACTTCCCACACTCCCCACACTTCCCACACTTCCCACACTCCCCGCACTCCCGACACTCCACACACTCCCCACACATCCCACACTTAAACTATTCCATCATTTTGCAAGTCCTGATTTTTAATTCTTGTTGGTAAAGAAAGAAAACTCCAGGCAGATTTTTCTTCAATTTCATTAGTTGGTGGAGCCAGGACAATTAAACCATCAGGAATACACTTAATCTCAACTGGAGTAGTGCCAATAATTTCACCATCAAGTACAACTTTTTGCGGTGGTTCTGTACTAACTTTTACCTGCTTGGTTCGCAAACCAATAGTATCTTGATGTTGAGCAGCAGTTTTAAATATAGCTGACCCGAACATTCTAACTACAGTATTAACAGCTTGCAGTCTACTATTAGAGGTAATAATCATTACTTCTAATAAACCATCATTCATAATTACCTCTCCCAAACCTTGAGCTAAAACTGATGTGGGTGGAGCTGCATTAGCAATAGTTATTGCTCCAGCTTCAAAGGTTTTAGTAACACCATCAATTTCTATTTCAACATCAAAAAGTTGTTGTTCGTTTAGTTGTTGCCAACCTGCCATCATATAGGCAAGCACTCCCCAACGATTTTTGGCTTCTCGGTCTGCTCTATCTATAGTTTCTGCTTCATACCCCACTCCTGCTAACAAAATCATGGTACGGTCATTGCACTGACCAACATCTATTGTACGAGTTTTGCCTGCTAAGATGACATCACAAGCACTTCTAATTGGTGTAATACCGGGAATTCCTAAAGCCATAGCAAAAGCATTGGCAGTACCTCTAGGAATTACACCCAGAGGAATACCAGTATTTACTAATTCTCCAGCAACAGCAGAAACAGTGCCATCACCGCCAGAAGCAATAATGATATCTGCTTGTTTAGCGATCGCTTCTTTTGTCAATTCTTCTGCTGTTTGCTCTAGACTGGTTTCGTGTATATGTAAATGCAGATGAGGTTCGAGAATTGACTGAATTAATGATAATTCTTGTTGAGCATTCCCCTTGCCAGATACAGGGTTGAATATGAGGTGGGCAACAGTAGCTTGAATGAAACTATTAATGATTGTTTCAGCAGTGGCAATATTAATGGCAATGGGAACATTATGCACCTGACAAATACGCAGTAATAATTTGATATCGGGTTCATAAGATTGAGAGAATAGGTAGTCTACTAAGCAGATAACAGCAATAATATTTCCTGTGGCTATTTCTGCTGCTATTTGAGCATCTCCTCCCAAGGAAATTGGTAATACAGAGTTTATTTCTATAGCTGCTTCTTGTAAAAGATATTGAGCTGTGTATTCTGGGGCAACTAATTTATAGCGAGATAGCACAACTTGATGTTGTTTGATAAATTCAACTAAGTTGTCTTTTTTGCTTTCATAAGCAAGTAAAGCAATTGTGTTTTTCATAGTTTTTTTGGGAATAAATATATAGAAGTAAGAGGGAAGAAGGAAGAGGGAAGAAGGAAGAAGGAAGAGGGAATAAATATATAGAAGG
>JAXHSW010000054.1:0-30896 GCA_034190295.1 Cyanobacteriota bacterium
GGTCTTCCAACTTCGGTCTGAGGTCTACTGATATATTTTGCAATATATTGAAAACTCTTTATCTACTATTAGAAGCTGAGGATAGCTCAAAAGTTTAAAACTCAGACAAAGTAATACTTTTCCAACTTCGGTCTTCCAACTTTGGTCTGTTCCTTCTTTCTTCTTCCTTCTTCCTTCTTCACAGAAAAAAACCTCTTGCAAGGTTTTAGGATAATTAAATCCCTACATATTTCAACAGCGTAAATTTCCCTTCCCCACCTAATCAAGGTAAAATTCTAGCTGAAGAACCAAGCAAGAGGTTAAACTTTTAGATGCTCCTGATGTACTAACTCCCTAGATATTCCTACGCTCCGACTAAGGAGTGGATTGTAGGATAACTAAACTCACTTACAAAGGTTTTTAATTCTCTTTGTAAAAGTTCAGAGTTTATCTGTACTCTTCTATAATAAAACTCTTTTCCTCAAATGCAACTGGGTTATTACAATAACCCTATTTTATTCATTGTGAAGAGATCCATAAATAGGTCATTTCAGTTATCAGTTATCAGTTATCAGTTATCAGTACCTCTACAAACCCTAATTAGGACTTACCGATCGCTCTCTAAAAGTCTTTACATATAAAGGTAAGTGCCTTTTTAAGTATCAAAAAGTGCGAGGTTTTAGGTAGCTCAGGTTCAAAAATTTACGATTTTGGTCAAGAGTTGGGCATAAAAATCAAGGGATAAAATATCTGACTATCTCCTCCCTCATTCCCCATTCTTCCTGACTCGGTCTTTCCCCTCCTGGGAGGGGCTAGGGGGGGTTGACTTCCCCTCCACGGTCGGGGTTAGGGGTGGGTTGACTCCTACCTCATACCAAAAGACTTTTGAGAGCATTCCCTAATTATTAATTGTTGAATATACTCTTAATTGAGTATTTGTAACCATAAAACCACTGTAGTGCCACTATTAATTATGGCATCTTGTTGTTGTAAATCACGAGACAACCACAGAGGAACTACAGGAGAATATACTTGAATTTTGCCTTTCATTGCATCTATTAAATCTAGAGCGATCGCTAATCCTAACCCTGTTCCTGGAATATCCGTTTTAGCTTTTTCACCCCGATAGTTTCGTTCAAATAAATGCTCTAAATCTTGTTTTGGAATACCATAACCTGTATCGCTAATAGCTATTGCTAGCATTCCTTCCCTTTTATTTTTGACCGATTGAGAATCATCTGTTTGTAGAGCTGAAGTTGTCAACTTAATATAAATATTTCCCTCTGCAGGAGTATACTTCAAAGCATTATCAATAATATTACTTAAAACTTCTCGCAAAGCCTTATTATTAGCCTTTACTATAGGTAAATTATCAGAAAAATCAACCTCTAAATCTATATGACGTTCATCAGCAATTGCTTTTGCAGAAACTAATAAAGGTTCCAAAACATCTTGTACTGAAACTGACTCTAAGAAATTAGACTCTGGCAAAAGTGGTAAAGATTTAAACTCTCTATTAACTTCCGTATAATAATCTATTACATTTTCATTTTGAGTCGTAGTTTGAGGATACTCACTTTCTCCAGCAATACTCAAAATTTCTTCCCCAACCTCAACAGTTTCATCAATTTGTTCTATCAACTCTCTAAGGCGATCGCCTTCCCGTAAAATACTATTAGCAATATTCCAATTTTTATCTTCAGGCAAAAATCTTTTCAGTAATAACTTACCAAAAGTTCGTAGGGCAGTTAATGGACTTTTCAACTGATGCAATATATCGTGCATCATATCATACTGCTGGGCTTGTAGCTGTTGCTGTTGCTGAAATTGTTCCTTTAACCATTGAGAACGTCGGTCTAATATACAGGCAATAGCAATAGTATGAGCGACTTGTTGAATTTGAGTTTTTTCACGTTGATTCCATGGCCTACCTTCCCTTGCCGTTACCAATAATCCCATTACTACTCCATCATGGATTAAAGGTAAAACAATTTGACGTTGTTGCCAAGAATGACTTTCTGGCCATTCACGACCTGACTCTTTTGTGCCAGTACTTCCTTCTAAGAGCCAAGTATTTGTCCCTGTGATTAAAGTTGTTGCTGATAGTTTTGGAATATCGCCTAATGTTTGTATTTCTGAGGTTGTTTTTAAGACTGAAGTGGCTTCCCCATTCTCAAACTTTTCTGGGTATGCAATAATAGGGATTAGTTTAGCTTCACCTCCTTCTGCTAATTTTTCTGTCAAGTAAACTATACTTAAACACGCGCCCCAACTAGATACAAGGGCTATTTGCGATCTGCAAAGTCTAATAAATTCTGTACTGATTGGCATTAGCATTGGAGCTATTTGTGGGACTTCCCGCTAGACATGGACTTTTTTTGGACTCTAAATCTCTTAATTAGCGATCGGCTTTTAGCAGCTGTGGGTAAACATCCCCAGCTTCTCGGCTTCCTATCATCCGGATGGCCTTCGGAGGAGTTGAAATCACCTTTCGGTCTGGAATGCTCCGCTCTCCGAGGGTGTCTCAAAAAAATCTACCGATCGCTCAAAGCTGACCGCTGAGGTGCTTCTTTAAAATTTTATCAAAATCATTGGGTCTAAAACCCCGCCGGGAAATGACGATCGGGTTTTTGGAGGGTTGCTCAAAATCCCCGTTACAAAAATCACTTCTGACTTCTGAGTTCTGAATTCTGACTTCTGACTTCTGACTTGGTTAAGGCCGATCTCTATCTAAAGTGTATATTTTGTATCAAAATATTAAAAACACTTGAGTTTTTCAACTAAAATTTATATAATCTTATCAAATTTGGTAGCCATAACTACACCCATCGGCTAACACAGGAGGTAAGGAAATTGGCTAGAAGACGTAAGCGCAAAAGTCGTCGTAGACAAGAAGGACGCAGGATTCTTGAGCAAGTGGCTCAGTATAGTATTGAAAGTGGTGAAGATAAACCAGTCACTGCAGCCCGTAAATTTATTCATGCCCAAGGTATTGTTCCCCCTGCTGTACTTTTAGTTAGAAGGAATGAACATACTACAGATAGATACTTTTGGGCTGAAAAAGGTTTATTTGGAGCTCAGTACGTTGAAGAAAATCACTTCTTGTTTCCTAGTTTAAAGGTTCTGACTGAAGCTAAGACACCTGACAAAAAGCAAATATTTAGTTCTACTCCAAGTATAATTAAAGTCTAAGGACATCATTAATGGAATGTTTTTTACGGGCAAATCAAAATGTCCTTTATTTTTGATGACCGCAAACAAACATCAATTTCTACTGAAATATTTAGTAGGTGAGTGGGTAATACTGAACTCGTACTCCCACCTCATCTAATTTAGTAGTATTTAGTCACAGATTTATAGCCTCATAAGCTAAATTAACTAGGATTTCAAACTTCCATCTGCCAATGGACTTAAATCCTAAGTTTTATTTTGAATCTATCCCGTTATAACTTTTGGTTTTAGCGGGAAATTTTGTTTTGCCACTCTTTGAACTAGGTTAAATCTACAGATTTGATTGACCTTTGTTCAAATCATCCCCATAATATCCTTCTTGACAATCTACAGTACCACTACTAATCATCTTAAATTAATCCGTCAATCGGTTGACCAAATAAATTACCGAATAATTAAGGTAAAAATCCTCTCACTCGCCGTGGAGAAACAAGAAAAAGTTTTCCTTTTAGTCAATTCCTATCCGCTTTCAAGGAGAGGTAATTATTAATTATTAATTATTAATTGTTGAATGAAGTCTTATGGTGACACTATTAGTACCTTATCAAAATAATTTATCTTAATATTTTTTTTATACTTTGAGTTTGATTATTGGTATGGCTTCAAGTTCATAGCTGTTTGTAAAGCCGTTAATTCGTCCCTATGAGCTGTGACAGAAATTAAACTTTTGACTCCAGAGTCCTCATTCAATATTCCCTCTAACTTTAGAGACACTTGTTCTGGACGTTTAGACTTTTGCCAGTAAAAAATACCCGCTAAAGGAGATGCCAGCACTAGCCATAGATAGTATTGGCCATATTCAGGAACTAACATAGATAAAGCCAAACCAAAACATAAACAACCTATTGCAGCTAATAGGGTCAAGAAAAAAGCCAAAAACAAACTCGGTCGAACTACTCCTTCAAATATTAGTTGATTCTCAGCTGCATTAGCATTAACAATTCGGTAAGCCCGATCGCTAAAATATTCTTTTAGCTGCTGTAAAAGTGAGTCAGCTTCCCGATCGGCTATCAGTTTTAGGTTCTTAGTCCTATTTTTTACTGATGCCTTGATAAAAAAAACTAGACCAATGCTAGATAGAAGCGTCAGTACAAATGACGAGACTAAAGCTGTATTATTCATACAATTTTAAATTTGAATGGTTTTTTTATGTCTTCTCTTTTACATAAGTTTACAACAAAAAAAAAGACTAGCTGCTTTATGGCAAATATCAGCTAGAGTTTATAGTTCTATTTAGATTTTATGGCTGAAAAATTGGCACAAAAATATTCTCAATGGGAGTATTCGCCAAAATCAGCATCAAAATTGTCCTCACCGACCAAGTCTATTTACACCTTCTAAAAATCTAGACAATCCTAGACACGCTCTTCATCGGTGACTAAGAGCGATTTTCCTGCTCACCTGTCCATAAGTTTACTGGCAAAGAAGGTTAATGTTCCACTCAAACACATTGAGTTTAGGATTCCCTCTGGGGTTTTCGTCCTTATGAAAAGTCGAGTGCAAAACACTCCATAATCGTTGCTAAAATCCTCTGGTCTTAGCAGACGTATGCGATCGTAACACAAATTAATGGCGTAAAAACATAGACATTGTGTAGATATTTGTCTAGGATAGTCCATGTTTTTTAGCTTTAGCAAGCAACAGAGTTGATGGTTGAATTTGGGGACGAATATGACCATTATTAGTATATTCGTACCATAATTGCGCTAAATCTGTAGCTTGAGACTGCCATTGAGGGATAACTTGATACATTCTCCGTGGACGCCCTCTTCCTTCTACTTTTTTCCAATAGCCTATAATTGTGCCTTGATCCTCAAGAAATTTCAGAGCGCCGTATAACACTGTGTCAGAAAGTCGATAAATAGGGTAGTCCTTTTCTAATTGGCCAATCAGCTCAGTTCCGTAAGAGTCTCTTTGTAACAATACAGATAGGATATAGCATACTGCTAATTCTTTGTTTAGATAGACCGGAGGGGGACTTTGAAAAAATTGATAAATGTCCTCAAAAGAAGTCATCTGAATTTACCGAAAAATTGGGTTTAAAGCCTCCCCCTTTTGGGGTGGGACTTTGTATTATGGTAGGAAGAGTGGAAAGGTATTCAATCACTATAAAAAACCTAGCTACTTAATCAGTAGATGCACCTTGAAAACTAGAGTTATGGAGTTTTGCATAGAAATGCTTATGCATGGAAAAACTCGCTCGCAACAAGCACCAGATAACCAAAGTTTTTTAAGGTTTGAACTGTACCGTAGGGCATAGATCCACAGGCCCTTAATAGCGAAGCTCCTCCGGAGGAGGCAATAGAGCAAACGCGCAGGCGTGAGAACCATCTCACCGATTAGATGTGGCAAGGTGTTTAATTTAAGTGGACTCGTTGTTGGCGTGGCCTTGCGGAGCGCAAACCAAGAATCCTGGTTTCAGGAGAATATCTGTGCCTTCAGGTCGGAGAGTATGTCAACCACTCACTCCTTCTTCCAATCTATCGTGCAAACCATTAGGCTGACCACTCATTAGACTTCTTCTAGATAAGTAAGTTGAAAGTTAAAAGTCAAAAGCCAGATAAATTGAGGATTTGTGGATAGGAATTTATTTGACTTTCAATTTTGCAGGATGTCAATTACCTTACTTCGCCTAGTAAGTACTATAAAAAATATCGTTATTATAGCAGATTAGTAGTAGAGAAGTGTCAGAAATACCTAAATTTTATTATTTCTTAGTTAAATCGTCGAGAAGCCTCGCGCCATAATCTCTGATTTGGCGGATGAATCGGCGTTCAACAATTAATAATTAATAATTAATAATTAATAATTACCTCTCCCTAAAAGGAAGAGGATTGACGATTAAGGAAAATTTTTTCTTGTTTCTCCACGGCGAGTGAGAGGCTTTAAACCTGAATTATTCGGTAAATTAATGGGGCATTGAAACCCATTAATTTACAAATATTGCTTTTTGCTCAAGAGGAGAAAGTTGATGTTATCATAACAATGAAAAGAACCTTGTGTTTATAGTAATGCGGACGGCTTATCAATACAAATTAAAGCCTAATCAAGAACAAGTATCTACCATAGAACTATGGCTGGACTTGTTACGTCGGCAGTACAACTATCGGTTGGGTGAGCGGTTTTCGTGGTGGTCAGAAAATCGCTGTCCGGTTAATGCTTGCCCTTTAATAATGCCAATTCCTCAACTAAGAAATAACCCGGATTATTACTCGTAAGAATTAAGATTTAGTCCATACTAAAGATAAATTTCAGGAGTACAAGCTAATTCATTCTCAAGTATTGCAAGATTGTATTAAACGAGTAAAACTGGAAATTGAGCGATGGTTGAAAGCAGATAAAAATGGGCTTCAATAATTAATAATTAATAATTAATAATTAATAATTATTGAAAACGGATAGGATTGACTCAAAGGATTTTTTTTATTTATTATTCCCGATCGAGGGGAGGTTTTCAACCACAATTTTTCGATTAGGGAAACCAAGATTAAATGGAATTGGTCGTTATCGTAGCTTTACTTATCATCAAATCAAACAAAACTGTATTGAAGAAAATAAGATTAATTTACCGAAAATTGGTAAAGTCAAGTTAATTCAACATCGACCATTGCCGTCAGGTTTTCAAATTAAAACCGTTACTATTAGCCGTAAAGCTGATGGCTATTATGTGACTCTATCCTTAGAAGATAAATCGGTTCCCTATATCCCTAAAGTTAAACCTACCTCAGAAAATACTCATAGAATCGATATGGGGCTGAAAAACTTCTTGGTAACAAGTGAAGGAGAATCAGTTCCAATTCCTCAATATTATTGTAAGCATTTCCTCCGGAATGCTGCGCAAACAGCATTCAGCGGTCAGCTCTCAGCTATTAGCAATATTTACCTTTAGTGGACAATTAGAGCTGCGTTGTTCTTGTGCTTCAGTTCTTTGTTCAAAAATGCACTAGCAAATACTTGGTTCATTCATTTTTATTGCGCTCTAGCTGACTGCGAGCTAGCTGTTAGCTCCGCATTCGGACCGAAATGCTTACATATTATCGCTCATATGTGAAGCGATTAAAGACTAATCAAAAACGTTTATCCCGTAAAAAGAAAGGCAGCAAAAGATGGTTAAAAGCTGTCAAAGCTGTAGCTAAACAACATAAAAAGGTAGCTGACAAGCGTAAAGGTTTTCATTTTAAAACAGCCAATGAATTGTTATTAAAAGCTGAAGTTATCCAATACGAAAACTTAAATATTAAAGGACTGGCAAAGACTCGTTTGAGTAAATCAATTAACGATGCGATTTGGGGGTCAGTTCCTGTCTATTCTTGCTGTCAAAGCCGTTAGCGCAGCTCCTCCGCAGGAGGCAAATGCTGGAGGTGAAAACTATAGCAGTGAATCCTCAAAAAAAAGAGCCAAGATTGCTCAAATTGCGGTGAAAAAGTCCCCAAAGAATTAAACATACGAACTCATTCTTGCCCACATTGCGGTATCGTTATAGACCGCGACCTGTTTGCGTAGCATGACAAACGGAAATGCAGCAATAAATATAAAAAATAGGGCGGCGGGGCATCCCGTCCTTAAAGCACGCGCTTGTCCGATGCAATGGCAGGACTGCGAAACGAGAAGCCCACACTATAGTGTCAGCGAGCGTGTGGGAGT
This sequence comes from Cyanobacteriota bacterium, assembly GCA_034190295.1. Lineage (GTDB taxonomy): Bacteria > Cyanobacteriota > Cyanobacteriia > Cyanobacteriales > Microcoleaceae > Okeania. Next base: position 7,855 of record JAXHSW010000054.1, read on the forward strand.
ATGTCACGTTGGATTGATACCTAACATAGCTTGTAGAGTTAAGACTAGAAAGACAAATGTCCCACTGATTAGACCGATCAGAGCGATCGCTGTAACAGGTTTATTTAATAGTGGCTTAAGTTTATCGAATAGAAAAAAGAATATTCCAAGGGTAATGGTAATAAAGTATCTTGGATAGCGAGAGACATTGTTGAAGAAATCTTGCATAGTTTTGTTTGATAAAAATTTAACTCTATAGCAGGGAACAGCTCCGAAAGGCAACAGGCAACAGTGGGAAAATAATTTCTCTGTCTAAGATTCATCATCAATCTATGCCCTAACCAACTCGTTCCTTGCTATATACAATATTAGTTTAATATCTGATTAGTCAATTTGTGACCAAATCCAATATATCCAGCTTTTTACAGTAGAAGCTCGTCTTTCTCTAGTTTTATCTCCTATTTTTAGATTATTTTCAGATAAAAGTTGGCTAATTTGTTTTTTTGAGGGAATATGGGAAATTTCTAAGGATAGTCTAAAGGTTTGATTAAATACTTCGTGTTCCAATATTTTTTCGATTATCTTTAAATATTTAAGTTTATATCTTTGACAAAATATATCTTTTGCTTGGTTTGTTAATGTCAAGGTTTTTTCCTGTTTTGTAATTAGCTCTAAATATTTTCCTGCACTTGTATAGTAAGAAGTTTGTCTCTCATTAAATTGATAGTTTTCTGTAATCTCATCTGAAGTTAAATCATTTTCTAATAGTAGTGAAATTAAGTCTATTAATCTTTCAAATCTATTTGCTTGTGGAAATGGAATTTTTGGCGGTTCAGGAATTATTTTTATCCGATCTAGTAGCAAGTCTATGTCACTTCTTTTTATTCCCTCTGAAGCAATTGCATAATTTTTATTTTCTACTAAGGTGATAGAATTATAGTCTGATATATCTACAAATTCATAAATAAAAAAACTGAAAATATCGTTAGAGTAAGTCATTAATACTGGTACAACTCTCTTACCGATTTTTTTTGACCACAATCTATAGGGATAATAGAGTTGTCTAATTAAAAAATCCTCAACCTTATAATTTTTAGCTTCGATTAAAATCAAACAATCGTCAGTTTCAAAACCTGCATCTATTTCACACTGAGAGTTAGCCACATTAATTGAGTATGAATGATTATTAATAGAATTTTTAATGTAGAAGTCAAAAGTTCCAGTAGACATTCTGCCAGAAACGGTGAATTTAGTTTTTGAGCCAACTAAATCATCAATAATACCGATGTTAAATGCACAAAGTAATGCCGAAGTTTCAGAATATAAATTAGTGTAATCTATTGTTTCTATTTCTCTGGGAAATTGCCAAGGAATACTTTCAAATTTGGAGTTATATTTGACTGGTAAATGTATATGAAAGTGACCGATAATATATTGAGAACGAGAAATTGGTAAAATAGATAAACAATTATCTTTAAATATTTCTGGCAAATTAACAACATGGTCAAATTTTGCCATGAGTCTGCTTTCTCGTTCCTGATTAATTTGAGATGCTTCTATCTTGAAGAAACCATTTTTATTTACCTCTTCTAAGATTTGATATTTTTCAAATAACCTTTCCCATGCTATGTCATTTTTAGTCATACTTAATTTACTCGACTTTAGACAAAAATACCAATTTTATATGAGGCTGAATAGAATAAGGATTCAGGATAAAATTATGGTTGTAAATTAGGAGTAATATTATGTCCGGATAATTAGCGATCGAAAAAACTTTCTCCTTTTCCTCCTTTTCCTTTTCCTCCTTTTCTTCCTTTTCTTCCTTTTCCTCCTTTTCCTTCTTGCTTCTTCCTTCTTGCTTCTTTCTTCCCCTCCACGGTCGGGGCCCGCGGGTGGGTTGACTCGGTCTGACTGAGGACTCCGTAATTTATTTATAACTATTCAACCGGACACGATCGGGACTTACGCAAAGACACTATATATAGCGTTTACCAATTTAGGCGATTGCTGACGCAAAGCTCCGCTAACGCTTAAAAAATCAAGCGCGATCGCCTCAAGATTTTGGGCATTTTTCAAACAAGAGTAAAAACACCTATAAAGTCAAAATAGCCCTGAATTTTATTGTGGGCCTCTTCAGTTCTTGGAGCAGATAATCTGAGAGTAATTCATGTTTGACTTGATAGATAGTCTTTCCTATTTTCGCACTCTATCTTTTTAAAAAATTCCAGACTAACATGGCACAAGCTATGTGATTTTTTTGAATTTCTCTGAGACGACCCAATCCAAAATTCTATGCCTGTTAATTGCTTGATTCTGGCGTGAAACTCTTCTATCTTCCATCTAGTCTGAGACTTCATATCTACAGCATAAATGCGAAGATTCACCTAAGTCATTAGTTACAATATATTCTGTCCTGTTGGTAGAAACAGTTGCCCGTATGGAGCTTAACTTTCTTATCCCTTGGAAAACCTTTAATTTTAATTATTTTACCTGAGATTTTTTCGGATTCATTCCAACTTAATTCTCCTATTTTTTGATATTTTTCTACGCCACCAGTATCATCTACGCTCGCGATTTATTTTTAAGGGACAGTAATAATTTTTTCCCATATTATCTATCAATCCCATTAACCTTTGGGTTGCATACCAACTATCCATTAAAACAGTTTTAAATGGTATCTTTTTCTGATTTACCAAACATAAAATCATTTCTTCTACACGATCAAACTCACGTTTTTTTATCGGTATCTGGGTCATAATTTCGATAATCTATGAGCCAAAATTGTTCGGTTTTTGGATTGAAATATATACAATTTACTATCCCTATACCACGTTGGCGTAGCCTTGCGGAACGCAAACTACTTTATGCTCATTACCACGCTCACTGTCTCCTGACTAACTCAATTTTATTACTATGTTTCTTGTTGATAACTGTATCATCAAAGATTAAATAACATAAGTGTATTACTTACAATTTTTTCTTTAATATTTATCCATAAATCCTGAGCATCAAAATTTTCGATTTTTCAATAACGATTTATCCGATCGTGGCTAATATTTTCTAGGTAGTTTGCTAAGTTTGCGATCGTATAATTTGTATGAGAATTGAGTAAATATTGACAGTAATCAATATAGTTAAAATTCATATATTTATCTAAAATTAACTAATATAATTTTCTCATAATTAGAGTATTTTAGCCAAAAAAATTTATTTACACTTAGCAACATCTACATTAAACATCTCCAAAATAAAAATTAAGATAAAATTATAGTAGTTTACTATCTAAATATAGTCTCGATCTGAATCAAGTATTAGAATATCTTAATAACTATCCAGAGCAGACAAAGAGAGTCATTGGTATAACCAATATACAGTTAATAAAATTAATAGAAAATGCTCAGAAAAAATCAGAAGAAGCAAAACAGGTGAAAGCTGTTGATGAAAAAAGGTTAATCAAAGCTGGAGGTGGTAGAAAAAAACTATTAAGTAGCCAGGAAGAAATCATATTAACTTTATATTATTTACACAGCGGTGCCAACATTTCAATTGCTAGGGATAAGTTTTGGGGTTAGTGAATCAACGGCCAACAACATATTTCATGACTGGGTAGATATTTTGCGGGAATTATTACCAGCAAGCCTGTTGGAACAAGTAAAAAAAAAAAGAATCAGAAGAATTATGGGTTAAAGAAATATTGCAAGAGCTAAAATTAATCGTAGACAGTACAGAACAAGATAGGGAAAGACCTTGTGACCACAAAAAACAGAAAAAATATTACTCAGGAAAACATGCATAGTCATACATTTAAAAACCAAATAATAATTACAGAGAAAGGTGAAGAAATAGTGGATGTAGTGGTAGGATAAAGAGGTCTAGAAAGTGATATCAAATTATTTAATAAACAACAAAAAAAGTTGCATAAAGAACAAAGATTTCAGGGTGAAAAAGGATATCAAGGAGGGGAAAGAGTAGATACACCAAAGAAGAAAAAAAGAAACCAAAAAATATCAGAAGAAGTCAAGAAAGAGAATCAGCAAAAAGCTCAAAAAAGAATATTTGTGGAAAATGTAATAAGGCTAATAAAAATATTCGGAGTAGCAAGAGAAAGATTTAGATTAAAAGATAGTAATTATGAAAAGGTAATTTTAATAATATGTGGTTTAGTCAAACTAAGAATAGGAGCATTGTTCTTGGTATAAGTTATACTTTATTGTCGAAAAAAAATAATTAAAAAAAGCATAAAGATGGGTTGATAATTAACAGTAACTATCTCTAATACTATAAAGCGCGTAAAAAATGACTATCTGGAAGAACTGGCGATCGCTCCTTGAAAGATAGTTATAGTAAGTGCTTGAGAATTGTTGGAGATGTCTATTAGAAAAATCAACTATGTTAGTGAATATTCCATTAAACATCTCTAGAAATTAGATTTTCACCTATACATAGGGGTTTCAGATTCTTTTTCGGAGATATCTATTAGTTATATTTTGGAGCTTGTGGCGATCGCTCAGAGGAACCTAGTAAGCAGTGCTAATATAGAGAGAGTCTGAACGCTTAACACTATATATAGTGTCCTTGCGTAAGTCCTGATGATATAAATAATTAAGTATTTCTGTTTTTATCTACAGTCAAATCCGATCGAAATTTTATTCTATGCAACTTCTGATGAATTTAGTATGAGAAAATAACCCAGTTTTACTTCTAGGATTGAGAAGTTAGTAAATTTATTCAAACAATAGTATAAGTATTATGATTTTCATCCTAATTATCTTGAGAATCTCTCAAATTTACCGATAAATTGTGGTTGAAAGCCTCTCCTTTAAAGGAGAAAAAAGAAAAAAAATTCCTTTGAATCAATCCTCTTTTTTTCAAGGAGAGGTAATAATTAATTATTAATAATTAATTGTTGAAACCTACTCTTATTTTGTAGAGACGTTGCATACAACCTCCCTACTGCTCCTTAATAAATGTTATTTGTGGGTATTTTCAAGAGATAAGCCTCTCCAGAAAAAAGGGAGTAGGAAGTAGGGATTAGGGGGAAAGAATTGATTTATAAAAAGAAAACTATACTTTACAGTTTAATATTGAAAAGCTTTAAACTCCAGAAGATAAAACGTAAGCATTCAGCTTTTTGTAATCAGCTCTAATTTGGCGTGAATTAATAAACTTTTATCTCAAACCAAAAACAATAGCTGATGGCTGAATGCTTACCATAAAACTTCAAGTCAAAACAGCTATCCTCTACTTGATTATCTTCTCAATAAGATAACCATTGAGACTCTATTCCCCTGATTTTGCCACTTTCCTGCATTTCTAAAATCCTAATATTAAAATCTTCTATCAAAGAACTATCAGGAGATATCATAAAACCATAACTTTCATTAGCAAAAGAAACAGGAGATAATTTCAAGTTTTCTTTAGGATTAGTATGTAGATAGTATTTAAGAGCAGGAGCATCAAAAATAACACCATCCACTTCTTTTAACTTAAGCAAATCAATCGCTTCTACCAAAGTCCTAGTCTGACTAATACGAGCTTCATATCTTTGTGCCCATTTCTCACCAGTGGAACCTCTAACTACAGCAATTCTAGAATTTTTAATATCTTCAGGAGCAGTAAATTGTACAACTGTTTGATCGGATAGAGAAAGAGTTAAACTTGTAGCAATACCCGCAGTCAGAGAAGAAACTGTCACCATAGTTATCATCATCCATACTCCAGCAATTATACGTCCCGTTTTAGTAATGGGAGCGCGATCGCCATATCCCACAGTGGTCAGAGTCACCAAAGCAAACCACATACCATTACCAATACCATGCCAATAGTCCTTCGGAAATTGTTCAGTATTGCGCCGTCTTTCTGCTAACCACAAAAGATTACCAACTGTGAATAGGAGAACAACTAATAGACCTACCGAAGACATAAAAGCAAGGCCAAAGAAAGGTTGAATTCTACTCCAAAGCTTAGGTCTTTCTCCACTAATTAATAAACCAATATTGGCCAGAAAGTATGGTTGAGTGAAAGCCACTTGTTCCAGGCGATCGGAGGTGATACTAATTGGCCCAATAACAAGATCGAGTTCTCCTCTAATGATATTATCAACGCCATCATTTACACTACTTTGTGGAATAAGTTGGTATTCTAGTTCTTCTAAGGAAGCTAGTTCTTGCCAAATTTCTATACTTATACCTTTAAAATCTCTATCCTTAATTACAAAGGGGGGTGAACCTGCAACTCCTACTCGTAATTTAGTCGCTCTAGCTGATAGTGGGAGCAAAGATATGAGAGTAATGGAGAGTAAACTTAGTAATTGGACTTTGCTAGTTATTTGCTTGAAGATATTTGTAGAAAAAAAATTCATCGTGACAATTTTTTGCCTCTAAGATAAGTCATAATAATTGAGTTGAGTCTAAACCATCCTCTCAATTTCTGATGTCTAGTTTTTTCTAACTTTTGCCAATTATTCTTGAAGAAGGCAGAAGGCAGCGATGCTGTTAGCTCCGCATTCGGACTGAAAGGCAGAAGGGAAAATTGATTATGGATAGTCAACGACCGACCACTCCGTGTCTACAAATCCCAAACAATTTTCAGCACCGTTTAGACGGTAGGGTATTAAACCCGCTACAGAAAAGATAATTCTCGAAAAGTATGTTTGAGAAACTAGAAATTGCCTTGACTATTTTGTTTGGACTAGGATGGTTTACAAACTTTTGTTCTCAATGTAATGTAATCTATCAATTGGACGTGACTTAAATACTGCAATTAATATCAAGAAAGCAGCTCAAGTTTTGCTCAAAGATTTGTTGCCACCATTTAAGATCAAGAAGTACAATTAAGCCGATTTTAAATCAATTACAGAGGTGGGGCATCCCTTGGTAGCTCAGTTAATGTTCTCATAGAGAAGTCGCTGAGAAGCACACATCTGATTCTCGATCGGCAGTGTGAGAGTATGTCACTTGAGAAGTATTTTAGCATTAGGTGAACATGAAAAGTAGGACAGACGACAAAATAATTGTTCGGGAATATTTCAATTCCACTGGTTTTGAGCGGTGGCAAAGAATTTATGGAGAAGGCCAAGTAAATAAAGTACAATTAGATATTAGAAAAGGACATCAACAAACCGTTGATAACGTTCTCAGTTGGCTACAAGAAGATGGGAATTTATCAGGTTTATCAATTTGCGATGCAGGTTGTGGAGTTGGTAGTTTGAGTATTCCTTTGGCAAAAGCTGGAGCTGTTATCTATGGTAGTGACATATCAGAAAAGATGATTGCTGAAGCATATCAACGTGCTAAGTCTAGTTTAATTAGTATGGGTAACGTTAATTTTGTTGCTCAAGATTTAGAAACTTTAAGTGGTAAATATCATACAGTTATTTGTTTGGATGTGCTGATACATTATCCTCAAGAAAAAGTTGCAGATATGATTAATCATTTGATATCTCTGGCACAGTCTAGGCTAATTATTAGTTTTGCACCAAAAACTTTAGCTTTAAGTATATTGAAAAAAGTAGGCGAGTTATTTCCTGGACCTAGTAAAACTACTCGTGCTTATCAGCATCGTGAAGCTGATATTATCAAAATTATAGAAAGTAATGGTTTTTCTATCCAAAGACAAGCAATGAACAGTACTAGCTTCTACTACTCTCGTTTACTGGAAGCTACTCGTTATTGACTACTCCCCTGGCTCTCTTCCGAGGGGATTCTAAGTAGATACTACGCAACAGGATAAATCCTTGTTGCTTCGTCTTTTTTTAGCTGACCAAAGATATATTCTGATGTCGGACAATTTCCGTCTTGCCCCTACACAGTCGCCTTAAGTCTAAACTTAGCTTTCTGCTTACTTTTGTGATGATATTTGCAGCCCCATTACAGTCTGCATTAATCAACCAATTATTACAACTTTTATATAAACCACGTTTTATTCTTTTTCCTGACGGTTTACAATCATTGGGTTTCTCACCATAAATAGGCAGATCGTCACCATCTAAAAATGAAGCAATACTTGTATAACTTTCTTGGTGTTTCTACAAATATAATCCCATACTCTTCACATAATTGAGCAATTCTTTGTTTGAGTCTAGCAGTAGGAATTGGTAAAAATTCTGAATTACTTTTTTTCCCTAATTCTATTTGATTTTTATCGAAAAATTGTGGTTTAAAACCTCCCCTTTTAAGGGGATAATAAATCAAAAAATTCCTTTGAGTCAATCCTATCCGTTTTCACTCTCAAGGTAATTATTAATTATTAATTATTAATTATTAATTGTTGAAGACCTTTATTCCAGCCAAAAACAATTGTACCAATCTGATTTTGGTGCGCAATGATTAATGACTATTCTAGCTACTTCGTGAATACCCAAATCGCATTTGGCGGTTACACTTTTCTGTAATTGCAGCTAGTTTATTTGACCAAAACCCTTGAGGTTTGTTTTCTTTAATAGTTGATATCTGTTTGTTGTACCAACGATTCATTGATTTGAGCTGTTTACCATCTACTACCCGCGCTAGTATTTAAATTAGATACACAGGTCAACCAATTATTTATCGAAAAATTGTGGTTTAAAACCTCCCCTTTTAAGGGGATAATAAATCAAAAAATTCCTTTGAGTCAATCCTATCCGTTTTCACTCTCGAGGTAATTGTTAATAATGAATAATTAATTATTAATTATTAATTGTTGAAACCATGGTCTATTCCTAATACATTTTCTTGATTTAATTGAGGTTTAACTATTACTTCTTTTTCATAGACACTGCTTCCCAATAAAAACATCTGTTTCTCGGTAATAGCCTCAGCTGTTTGATCGAAGCAAAGTTGAGATTGCTTGGTATAAGAATGAAAAAGCTATCTATTCCAAACCAGCATTTACAGGTATTGCAAGCGTGGTATTCGGATTTGATTACCTTTTAATTTTAGTGATTGTTTGGGATAACTAACTGTAGCCATTCCCCCTTTTTTTCTATAGTTATATCATGTCCGGATAAGAGCGATCTGGAAAAAACTTTCTCCTCTTCTTCCCTCTTTTTCTCTCTTCATTTCCTCTTTTTCTCTCTTCTTCCTTCTTTTTCCTTCTTCTTTATTCCCCTCCAGGGAGGGGCCCGCGGGTGGGTTCTCCACGGTCGGGGTTATATCATGTCCGAATAATTAGTGATGAAAAAATTTTCTGTTTCCTATTATCCTTTATCATCCCTTCCGGAGCAGATGAGCAGATGAGCAGATGAGCTGTTGCCTATAATCATTTATTTATAACTATTCAACCGGACATGATATTAGGTATTCTGGGTCGGTCTGAGATTTTACCTACAAGATATGCTTTAATTAGACCATCCTGAAGACCGAAACGATTCAGTTACAGTTGGTGAGTATTTGTTGTGCAGCTTGGGAATAGAAAATTTTATAGTGATTGTTGTGTTTGTAGACCTTTTCCAGGTCATATTTGCCAATAGCTTTATGAGACTTAAAAAATAATTGCCGACCATAATATATGCCCATGTTAGTTAGCTTGTGAGACTGTTCGCACAAGAATGTTAAAATGGGAATTAGATGAGAGTTTTTACCGAAAAATTGGGTTTAAAGCCTCCCCTTTTTAGGGGGATGAAAAAATATTCAATGAGCGTATTTTCGTTTGATCCGGCTTTAGTCGAAGGTACTGATAACTGATAACTGAAATGACTTACCTTAAGTTGCTGACAACCATACATTTTTTCACCTTAAAAGTTAAGTTAATTATACTATAGCAACGCCGAATCAGATGTGAGAATCTAATGGACAATCAATCAAGACATTTTCTGATTCCCACAACTATTGATGTATAGTTCTTTGGAATGAATCGTAAGTATTTCGGTCTGAATGCGGAGCTAACAGCGCTCAGCAATCAGCAATCAGCTATTAATTCACTGTCTTTATAGCAGGAATTAGTATTGAGAGGTTTAAGGAGAATTCAAAGCATTGAAAAAACAACTAACCTTGACCACAACAAGTGTATATTCATTATTGATGAAATAGCTAAAAGCTGAATGCGAGCTAGCTGAATACTTACCATGAATCATTCGGTAGTGCTATATAACAGAGGACGACTAAAGTCGTCTGGCCTCAACGGCTAGCTCATTTTCATCCCCGCTCTGAAAGAGACGGGGCCTTCAACGTCGCTTTTCGGTAATTTCAATAATTGTTAAATAATTTTAAAACTGGGTACTAAAGCTACTAAAAATAAATATAATATCACTACTTCTGTAATTAAAATTTGGATTAAGCTAGGACTAATTTAGATTTTATATTCTCCATTCCCTGTCACCCTTTTATAAAAAAGTTATGTAGGTTAAATGGTCAACTGCTTAATATTAAGTATAACGACTAGAGTAGGAATATTTTAAGTATTTTTAGGAAAGTAGTGAAGATAAAAACAGATAAAAATTAGGGTTAATTTGATAATTAAATAGGAGTAAAAATTTAATGACTAGAGTTTTTTTAGTAATAGCATCTATTCTAGGAGGTTTGTCTGTAGTCGCTGGTTCTTTTGCTACTCATGCTTTGAAAGAAAAGCTTAGTCAATACTCTCTAGATATTTTTCAGACAGGTGCTCGTTTACAGATGTACCATTCCTTAGCTCTGTTAATGGTGGCTTTTTTATTAACTATTAAAGATTTACCTCAACGATTAATGGTGGCGGCTGGCTATGCTTTTATTATTGGCATAGCAATTTTTTCTGGAAGTTTATATACTTTAAGTCTGACAGGGATTAAATTGTTAGGAGCTATTACACCCATAGGTGGAATTGCCTTGATTATTGGATGGGGATGTATGGCAGTCGCTGGTTGGAACTTAAAACTATAAAAATTGATTATTTTGATTATTTATAGAAATATTAAAGATATTCAAGTCAAAAAATCAACAAAAATGAATAATATTTTGCCAAAAGTTTTAAAGAAGACAACTTCGAGCTATAGTGTAGTAAAGCAAAGCTATACAAATCTGGGTATCTGGCTTCTGTGAGTTACTGCCTTAATCCCAACTGTCCAAATCCCTCTGACCCACTCAATGCTGGTAGACGCACTTGTTGTCAATGTGGCTCAGAATTACTGCTGCAAAATCGGTATCGCGTCATCAAGGCCCTTGGAGGAGGAGGTTTTGGGAAAACTTACTTAATAGACGATCGAGGTGTAGAAAAAGTTCTAAAAGTATTACTGAAAAGTCATCCAAAAGCTATCTCTCTGTTTCAGCAAGAAGCACAAGTACTAATCAGTTTACGAAACCCTGGGATTCCGAAGATAGAAGAAGATGGTTATTTTACATTTTTCCCAGAAAATAGCGAGGAACCTATACACTGCCTCGTAATGGAATTTATTGGTGGTGCAAATTTACAGGATTGGATGAAAAGTCGTCGCCATAGACCAATAAATCAGACTCAAGCAGTGGACTGGTTGACACAATTATCCGAAATATTGGAAAGAGTTCATCAGCAAAATTATTTCCATAGAGATATTAAGCCCCACAACATTATGCGGAGGCCAAATGGCCAATTGGTGTTGATAGATTTTGGTACTGTCAGAGAGGTCTCTGAAACTTACTTGGTCAAAGTAGGGCAGGGGCAAAATGTTACAGGTATTGTCTCACCAGGATATACTGCCCCAGAACAAACTAATGGTAAAGCTGTACCTCAATCAGATTTTTTTGCTTTAGGACGTACTTTTGTATATTTATTAACAGGTAAACCTCCAACAGCTTTTCCAGAAAATCCTCGTTCGGGAAAATTGCAATGGCGAAAATATGCTCCCCACATATCAAAGAGACTAGCAGATATAGTTGATTACTTGATGGCTCCTTTCCCAGGAAATAGACCTCAAACTCCAGCTATGATTTTGCAATGTCTAGCAGAAATTGATATAGAAGATAGTTCTGGTAGAGAAGATTCTGGAATTTCTTCCTCTTTTAACCCAACTCAAGTAGGCAGAGAAAATACTAAACTACCAACAGAAAAAACTCAAACGAAACATCGAGTTAGGACGAAAATAAAAAATACACAAATATCCCGTATATCCCGTCATAAATCAAACATTAAGCTAAGAAATAATCTGGTAATAGGATTAACAATGTTTCTATTGGCAGTAGCAACTTCTCAATTTTATGGCTTTTGGCGCTACGGAATATTTCCTGCAAATCCAATTCTATTGTTACGAGGGTTGAATAGTAGTAGGTTTTTGCAAAATAAATTAAATGGTTATTTAGGACAAATAAAAGCAACCGCTCTAACACCAGATGGTCAAAGTCTGGCTACAGGCAGCTCTAATACAATTAAAATTTGGAACCTCAAGACTGGGGAATTAAAAAATAATATTGCAGATGCTCATACAGCTCAAGTAACTACTCTGGCAATTAGTCCTAGTGGTCAAATATTGGTAAGTGGTAGTGCCGATCGAACTATCAAATTTTGGGATCTAGGAGTAGGTAAGTTAATAAGTACAATTCTGGCTCATCAAGGCCAAGTGAATGCAGTGGCCATTAGTCCTGATGGACAGACATTAGCAAGTGTTGGGAGCGATCGATTAATGAAGTTTTGGAATATTCAAACAAGTAGTCGAATACTTACCCGTATACCAGATCAAGAATATGAAGTAAATACTTTAGCTTTTAGCCGAAATGGGACTATTTTAGTTAGTGGTAGTAATAACGGAACCATTAGACTGTGGAACGTTAGTACGGGTATTCGTAGACAAACTCTAGAGGGACATACCAAGGCAGTTAATACGGTTGCCGTCAGTCCAGATAATCAAATTTTAGCTAGTGGGAGTGAAGATGGAACTATTAGACTATGGAATTTAAACACAGGGAAAAAAGAAGGTGTAATTAAACCAAATATAGGTGCAGTCAAATCTATTGTTTTCAGTCCTGATAGCCAAAAAATAGTAGCTGGCGGTGAGGATATTATTATTTGGGATCTAATTACAGAGGAGAACTTACAAACATTGATTGGTCATTCTAAACAAATAAGTTCTCTTGCTATTACTCCTGATGGTAAAACCTTAGTTAGTGGAAGTTTAGATCAAACTATTAAGGTCTGGCGAATGCCTTGAAGAAGGCAGAAAACAGCTATGCTGAAGGCAGAAGGCAGAAGGGAAAATTGCTTATGGATAGGATAGTATTTGACACACCGCTTGGTGTTTACAAACCCCAAACAATTTTAAATACCATGTAGACAATTAAGTATTTAGGGTTTGCTGATTAAACCTCAAAGCATTGACTGATGTTGGTTTTAGCATTTTTTTGTCTAAAAAAGTGTCAGTTTTTCGGTGGATACGAGCTGCATAAAGCTAGTATTTTGGGACGATTATGGCAGAAAAATCACGATCGACAATTTTTCCGACTACCTCCTCTATAATTCCCATTTCACCTGTATTGCAGAATTGCTGTTTGCTTCGCGGTGACAAACGGAAATTCTGACTCCTACCTCTACCAAAATACTTTATTCAGCAAACCCTATTTAGGAGTCAGAAGTCAGAATAAGAGAGAATCACAAAGATGAGCGTAGTTATGACGATTGGAGATTTTTTTTATGTCCAATCAAACGGATTTGATATCACTCTACAGTTCAATAATTGATAATTGATAATTGATAATTGATAATTGATAATTGATAATTGATAATTACCTCTCCCTAAAAGGAAGAGGATTGAATAAAAGGAAAAAAATTATTCTCTTGGTCGATGGTCGGACAGCGCAGGTTTCGGAGCCATCCCTCGACCGCTTTTTTCCCCTTGAAAGGGGAGGCTTCAAGGCGTGAATTATTTAATTATTTAATTATTTAATTATTAATTCTTCGGTAAAACTAACACAAAAAGTAAAAGTAGGAAAAAAAGATGATTTCTTATTTACCGCCCAACTAAACTTACTCAAAGGTCTGAAAGTCTAGTCATTTGTAGTGGGTCATATCAGTTATCAGTTATCAGTTATCAGTTATCAGTTATCAGTTATCAGTACCTCTCTCTGCCTGTTTGCGTAGCATGACAAACGGAAAGTCAGAGGCTTGAAATATTGAACTTGTTTTTTTCATCCCCTTGTAGAGCGGTAGCTCGCGGCGAAGCCAAGGGGAGGCTTCAGACCTTATTTTTTTGTCAACCACCACAGGGTTAAACGGCAAACCCTTTATTCCTTGGTCAAATACATCAGGAATTACTTTTTTAATCATGTTAAAAAAGCCATTTACATCAGCATTTAATAATTTATTTTCCCTGGTTTTATACAACCCTCTTGTTACTCTTTTTTCACTAAATTTCGGTTTTTTATCTCCTTATGTTGGTAAATTATCCCCATCTAAAAAGCTTGATTGAGATGTATAAGATTCTTCTGTAATTATTACTTTTATTCCTCTTCATAGGGCTTTATATGTTAACGTCTCTATTAACCTATAATGAGAGATATTCACAAATTGTTGATTGTTTTTTTTACCTAATTTTACCTCTTGTTTCCAACTTTGATTATGCCCAATAATTAAGATACCTATTTCATAGTTAACCGAATAATTAATAATTAATAATTAAATAATTATGGTTTAAAGCCTCTCCTTTTAAGCCTACATTCCGCACGACAAAATGTAGTACATAAAGAGGGAAAAACTTGAGTAAGTATTTAGACTCAAGAAAAAAAAACCTCAAACTGTAATTCTAGACAAGAGGTGAAGATCAAAAAAGAGGAGAAAATGTCAATACAAGTAAGTAATCTAGACCATCTAGGATTGGTAGCAGGAATTATTGATGAGATTGGCATAGAAAAGAAAATTAATCAACTACTCGGAGAACAGTTACCAGAAAAAATTACAGGGGGTCAAGCAGTCAAAGGAATGCTCTTAAATGGGTTAGGATTAGTCTCGTCCCCACTATACTTATTTAGTCGATTTTTTGAGGGGAAAGCAATAGAACATTTAATTGCCCAAGGGGTGAAAGCAGAGTATTTTAACGATGATAGATTAGGGAGGGTATTAGACCAACTTTATCGCACAGGATTAAATCAAATTTTTATGTCTGTGGTATTAGAAGCAGTGAAAATTTTCAGAAACGAAACAACCACAGTCCATCTAGATTCCAGTTCATTTCATGTTCATGGAGATTATCATAGACAAGAGAATGAATCTACAGAAGAGCAGGAGCCAAAAACTGTCAAAATCACCTATGGATATTCTAGAGATAAACGACCCGACTTCAAACAATTTCTGATGAATTTAATTTGTACAAACGATGGAGATGTACCATTGTGGATGAGAATTGGAGATGGAAATGAATCCGATCAAAAACAATTTGTGTTAGCGATAAAAGAGTTTAAAAATCAGTTAAACTTTGACAGTTTGATGGTAGCAGATAGTGCTTTATCTACTCAAGAGAATCTACAGTTACTAACAAATATTAAATGGTTAAGCCGAGTCCCGGTTCGTATAAAAGCAGCTGACAAGCTAGTTCAAGAAATAGATGGGTCGGATTTTATTCCCAGTCAGATTAAAGGATACAGCTATCAAGAACTCTCAAAAACTTACGGAGGAATTCAACAGAGATGGTTAATAGTTGAAAGTCAACTGCGCATCTGTATCGGATTTGAAAAACCTAGAGAAAAAAATCCAGAAAGAACGAGTTGAAGTCAACAAAAAACTCCGAACCTTAACATCTCAAAAGTATGCTTGTATACCAGATGCAGAAACAGCAACAAGAAAGCTGTTAAAAAAGTTTTTAGATCGCGACTTGACAAAAATTAATGTTCAACAAGTAGAGTCGAAATCCGGTCCAGATTTTCCCGATCAAGTCCAAGCTCAAGTGAGCTTAAAAGAGTCAAAAATAGAGCTAGAAAAAAAACGAGCAGGTCGATTTATATTAGCAACAAATGTTCTGGATAGGATGGAATTAACGAAAGAAGAAATGTTATCTAAATACAAGGGACAACAATCTGTTGAGAGGGGTTTTAGGTTTCTCAAAGACCCCCTGTTTTTAACTGATAGTGTCTTTCTTAAATCACCCCATAGAATTGAAGCTTTGGGGTTAATTATGGGTTTGTGTTTATTAGTTTACACGTGATTGTCAACGTCAACTGCGTCAAACTTTAAACCGGACTAAATCTACTGTAAAAAATCAATTAGGTCGTCCTACTGATCGACCGACTTTACGGTGGATATTTCAATGTTTTCAGTCGATTCATTTATTGATTAATTCTGGAGTTAAGAGCATATCTAATCTCACTTATGAGCGTTTAGAATTATTGAAGTTTTTTCCTCCAAGTTGTCAAAGATACTATCTACTCAGTTGAGCAACTGAAGACAAAGATAGAGAAAGCAAGAAAATAATTAACGATTGAATTGTAGTGTAAAATTCACCAAATTGCTTGGCAATAATGAAGATGCGATTAGTCAAGTAATAGAGAGACTTTAGCAATTTTTGAAGATGTCTATTGGTAACTTTGAGCAACTGATATCATTCTCAAAGGTATTTATGGAGTACGACAGGAGTAATAGCCAGTTAAAAAGTTTGTGGGATAAGCTTTTGAGCCTACATCACTCCAGAAAAAATTAGGGTGGATTTGCGATCGCCTCCTACCCCATACTATAAGTCTAAATACTTACTCAAGTTTTCCCCTCTTTATGTGCTACATTTTGTCGTGCGGAATGTAGGTTTAAGGGAAAAAAGCGGTCGAGGGATGGATGGGTTTCCTAACCATATCCAATCGACTAAGAGAAGAAATAATATTTCCTTATATTCAGTTCCGTAACGGTTAAAACCCGAGGTAATTATCAATTATCCATTATCCATTATCAATTAATGAAACACCAATCTATTACTCTCTTACTAGCTGTATGGAGATAATTTTCTACTCGACAATTTCCTTTGCGAGTTAACTTTTTTAACCGATGAGAATTACTTTTATTGTGGGAGGATTTCAAAGATAATAGTTTTGAATCTAGTGGTCTATTTCATTAGTTCTAAAGGGTTGGAAATTGCCACAATGACTTATTTTTCATAATTTGGAGAATTCACTTACCCATCAAAATTAATGGGACAGACCACTAGCTGTTTGCGAAGCATAACCTAGGAAATGCTGTTTGCGAAGCATGACCTAGGAAACTCTGATAGCTATAAATATTCTAGAACCTGAATTGAGTTCTCAAAGTACCGACCCAGAGAGTATCATTATCCTCAATGTGATTAGGATTAGTAATCACAAACAAACCAGGAGTAATAGCAATATTATCGTTCATTTGGAAGCGATAAAATACTTCAATATGTATAGATGTATCGGGGTCTTCTAAATCATCATCATCACCACCATCAGTAATAATTGGCGGCACACCAACAATTATACCTCCTAAACTACCTTCCCTGAATAGATCTGGAAAAGCTAAGGTCAAAGCACCATTTAGTATAGTGATATCATCATCATCACTGTCATCTTCAGGACGAGCAAAGGAGGAGCCAAACCAACCACCTACCTGAAACCAATCCTTCACTTTCCACTGAACTTCAAAGTTAAGGTGGTCTGCAGTACTTGCTCTGTCATCAAAAGGGTCTCTGGCCAGAAAACTACCAGTACTTCCGGTTAAGTTCAAATCTCCTTTCGGATAATAGGCACGTACATAACCCAGATTAAAAGCTATTTTATCATTTGGCTCAATCGTAAACTGGCCAAATCCACTAAACCCACCATTAAAAAGACCTCCACCTTCTTGAGGGTCTTCTGAATCTGGTACAGCATAACCCACAGTCAGCTCCATTGCATCATTGAAACCGTAGGCAAATTTGATACCAGCATCAGAAGGAGCACGATAGAAAGTGGGGTTGAATCGTCCAAACCTAGAAACAGAACCAGCACCACTACTTTGAAGAGGATTAATAGGTGCTGCAAAGTCATCAATACCATAGCCATTAGCAGCTATCTCTATTTGTGCCTTATCGTTGAGTAAAGGAAAACGATAGGCCAGTTTATTGAGAGTCACATCATCATCTAGATCGTCATCTGTAGATAGGCGAGTCATCAAACTATTAGTCAAATCTCGACCGCTATAGTTAGGAACGTTACGAGCTTGTAAACGAGTTCTCAAGCGGTCTTTACCTGTAAAACTGGTATCAAAAATTAAACGAACCCGATAAGAAAGAGTCGCCTCTGTTCGATCCTCGTCACTCCGTGGTGTTCCACGTCCACCAGCTTTTTCTCCAAAAGTATCACTCAGCCAGAATAAAGTTTCACCACCCAGTTTAGTAGTTGTTGAGAATTGATTGGCTTCCAATTCCTCGGTTCTCGCTTCCAAAGCATCAACACGACCACGCAACTCTGCTAATTCTGTAGCAAACTCTTCTTGTAGTCTCTGTAATACTGCTAAATCATCACGAGTCACTAAATCTGCTGTTGCTGCTGCGACTAATTCTGTAATTCGGTCCAAACAGGCATTCAGACCTGCCGCAAACTCATAACGGGTCATGGCCCGATTACCTTTGTAAGTACCATCTGGATAACCAGCAATACAACCATAACGTTCTACTAAAGATTGCAAAGCTTGGAAAGCCCAATCAGTGGGTTGGACATCTGATAATTGAGTCACAGATGTTACTTGTCCCATGGGGTCTACTTGTTCTAAGTCTGCTCCAGGAATCTTGAGGGAAGGATCTTTGAGATTTTGTAACCTAGTATCTCCTGGTATTTCTACTTCTTCTGAGGGGGTATCAACTTGTGATTCTGTTGGTAGTTCAGATAAAGTAGTTGGATAGTTGGGAGTAGTTGTAGTTGTATTTGTATTTGTATTTGTATTAACATCTTGAGCGTTAGCCAGTTGTTCTACAGAAATCTGATTTGCTAAAGCAGAGTTAGCTATTAGTAAAGTGGCGATACTGAACACACCAGAAGTCTGTTTTAGAACATTCAGGATAATTTTGGTCATTTTGATTTCCTCACACCTTTTTATAAGCAATGAACAACCATACTGTTTATGGACTGTTTAGAGTAGATTTAACTGTTAAATTTTAGACAGCATTTTCCTCGACATTTATGGACAACTGTGGACAAAATGTATAGGTATAACCGTCTTTTTTATGTACAACCTTTAATTTGCTCACATGAACACTTTTTGCTTTTTGTCCTGGCACTATAAAGTTAAAACTATTCGATTTTGATCGAGGATTAACTCTACCAACTTGTCCAGTTTCAATATTCAATGCTAAATCTCCACTATTCCAACCTTTTATTGGTTTTAGTGGGTTGTATCTTATGGGATAGCCGTATTTATTTACCGCAGCTTTTTGCCTACCCCCTTGGCCTTTGCAAATTGCTAATATTGCCTGTCTGGTTTGGAAATTTAACTTGTCAACAACACCTACACAAGCTGCATCTATGCAGTGTGCTTTTGGTAGTCCCTGTTTGATGCGGTTAAATTTAGTCCGACCTCCACTTGCTGTCTCAACTTCTAATCCCATTGTTTTGAGAGTGTTAAACAATTTCCACCTAGTAGAGTTAACTGCTGCTGCATCTTTTAAGGGTGCTTTGGCTTGATTGCCTATTCGCTTTAATAACTCGGGTTGACCAGACAAAAAATCTTTGACATCTTGATTACCTTTGGCTTGATTGCACTTGGTACAGGCTAAAGTCAGGTTGCTAGCGCGGTCTGAACCACCTTTTGACCTTGAGTAGATATATTCAACCTCCAGGGGTGTGTCTGTTTTTCCACAATAAGCACATTTTCGATGCCATTTTTCCAGTAGATATTCTCTCAATTCATAACCCGCCAATTCTCCTTGTTGATACTCAGTACCAGAAATTTCAGGATTTTGTATCAATTGAGTATCAAAGCGAGCCTGTTCCATTGAGATTGACTCAATCGGACAAAACTTAATTAATCGTTTGACCCAAGTCATAGTAGTTTCAACTCTGTGCATTAGAGAGGGTGCTAACCAACCAGTGGGCTTCTTTTTGTTAGGTAATCCTGGTTTACGGTATCTGAGGTTTTTTGTCCTTCTAGCTCTCCTTCTGTGAGAACGCTTGGAGAGTTTTTCTGAGATTAGGGAACCTCGATGTTGGATTTCTAGCATCCATATAACCTTGTTTCCTTCTAATAAAGCCATCCCTGTAAATTTTGAGCCTGGGTCAATCTTGAGGGTTAAAGTTGTTTTTGCAACTATTTCAACAGCTTTGCGTGAGAATCAAAGTAAACGGGAAGCGTCTAAATACAGAAGCTCTGCCCGAATTTAACAACCTACGAGCAACAGAAGGCTTGCAAGGTTGCAATGGTTTTTTGTTTGTATCTATGACGAAAACGTAATTAGTATTAGACATTGTGGTGTCTAGTCCTTTTCAGTAAAGTGTTCCTCGATTATGTTGGCCAGGCTTGTTCATGCTCTAAACACGCTTCGGTATCAAACCCACTTCCGATTGGCGCTACTAAACGCTGTCCTTAATTTAGAGAGACCAGCACATAAGCTGGAGTTCACTTATGGCGATCGTGACCTGCCAACGTAGTCAGTTAAGACTTAATCTGCAACCTTTGAGAGACAACCCTAGAAGTGTCTAGGATTGGCTGGGTTTTTCAAAGGTGTTGATTGTTCCAATTGGTTTTGTTAACAGAAGTCTTAGTGTTAGCTAAGTTTATTTGGAGTATAGATATCTACTTACATCCAGCATCAGAGACTTAAGGATTTCAAGGATCTAAATATGGCATAAACAAGTAGAATCTTTTTCTCCATAAAATTATTCCTAGTAGTTTTTACACAAAACTTATCCTGAAAAAAGACAAGTTAAGTATCGCCCTTGGGTTTAACAACAATATTAGATAAATATGTCTAAACTTCATTAGGACTATCAGTAAACTAAAAGTATTTCTGAATAATTAGATACAGCAGAAATTTATACCTTTTTTTTACCAAGAAGATTAACACCTCTTACACAATAGTGCAACTATCTGGAATGTAATATTTGATTTATTTTATTTTTCTGCCTATCAGTCCAGGATTATAACTAGCTAATACCAGGGGTTAGAAAAAGTTAACTAACATCTACCCATTACTAGACATCTCTCACCTTTGGTCTAGTTTTTCTCTGGCCATACGTTCAATTACATCGCTTAAGCTATTTGCACCTAGTTCCATTTGAGGTCTCCCCTACTACTCTACTCCCCCAGGGCTAATTCTTTGTCACCAGAGAATATTCATAAGAAATACAAAAAAAAATTGTGTAAATATACAAATTTCTCCATCCCCCCATCCCCCCATCCCCCCATCTCCCCAAATTCCCCTCCACGGTCGAGGCCCGCGGGTGGGTATCCATCAATTTTTCTCTAATGACAATAAATTGATCCTGCCCTACTCCCCTACCATTCGGATGCACCACTACCGAAGTGACGACTAAGGGATTTATACTACGGAGAAAATTTCTATAAGGATATATTGGTTCTAATTCGATATTTTCGCACTTCTCGGACTCTTCCCTCTTGATACATAGCAGCATATTCATAATTAAAACATTCATTTAATTTTTTTTTGCCATAGTTATTTGTCAGATATTTTGAGAATTTTCATCAGCACTATTATTCGGTAATTAAAATGAAAAAGATTAAACGAAAACCTCAAAAAAATACTTTTGTGAGGAAAATAGGTCCAGCAAACTTTATCATCTCAGGAATGACTCGCTTTGAGTGGAGTGATTTTTACCATTGGTTACTACAAATTTCTTGGCAAAAGTTATGGGGAATAATCATTAGTTTTTATTTGATAATTAATATCATATTTACATTTTTATATTTAGCTAGTAGTAATGGAATTGCTAATGCTCAACCTGGTTCTTTTAGTGATGCTTTTTCTTTCAGCGTACAGACAATGGCCACTATTGGTTATGGCGCGATGTACCCGACAAATACTTATACTCATATCTTAGTCACTATAGAAGTTTTTATTGGTCTCATTGGTATGGCAATGATTACAGGACTAATGTTTGCCCGTTTTTCTTTGCCAACTGCACGGGTGCTTTTCAGTAAGGTAGCAATTATTTCTCCTTACAATGGTATTCCGACTCTTATGTTTCGTATTGCCAATCAACGCCAAAATTGGATAGTAGAAACTCAAGTGAGAGTAACTTTATTAATGGATGAAGAGGTTTCTGCTGAAGGACATTCTCTACGACGATTCTGTGATTTAAAATTGGTTCGCTCTCAAACGCCAATGCTTGCTCTTACCTGGTTAGTAATGCACCAAATTGATGAAAATAGTCCTTTATATCATTGCTCTGAGAATGATTTTAAGAATGTAAATAATCAGGATATGCGATTTTTTATAATGCTTACGGGATTAGATGGAACTGTTTCTCAGACTATTCATGCTCGTCATATTTATACATTAGACCAGATAATGTGGCATCAACGTTTTGTTGATATAATGTTTACTTCTGCGGATGGTAAAAACTATGTTGATTACTCACATTTCCATGATGTTATGCCTTTATAAATAGGTAAAAATTGACTTGAAATTCAGAAATTAAAACAGGGATTTTCGAGAATAAAAAAGTTGGCGATCGCCTGAGATACAAAAGCTCTAGAATTTAGAAATTATAAGAGTTATCGGATAGTGACAAAAGAGGGTTTTATCTTAGTTGAGATTTTGAGGAGTTGCAAAATTGTCTATCAACCTCGCTACTATAAATGAATACTGATAAATACTGGAAAATCAAAAGTTATTGCCAAAGTAAATTTTTTGAGTTTAATTATTGATTAAATGGTAGTTGATAAATTATTCCGGAACAGTTTATGACACATACAGAAAATGAATACTGATAAATACTGGAAAATCAAAAGTTATTGCCAAAGTAAATTTTTTGAGTTTAATTATTGATTAAATGGTAGTTGATAAATTATTCCGGAATAGTTTATGACACATACAGAAAATGAATACTGATAAATACTGGAAAATCAAAAGTTATTGCCAAAGTAAATTTTTTGGGGTTTAATTATTGATTAAATGGTAGTTGATAAATTATTCCGGAATAGTTTATGACACATACAGAAAATGAATACTGATAAATACTGGAAAATCAAAAGTTATTGCCAAAGTAAATTTTTTG
>JAXHSW010000054.1:30996-45392 GCA_034190295.1 Cyanobacteriota bacterium
GGTTTAATTATTGATTAAATGGTAGTTGATAAATTATTCCGGAATAGTTTATGACACATACAGAAAATGAATACTGATAAATACTGGAAAATCAAAAGTTATTGCCAAAGTAAATTTTTTGGGGTTTAATTATTGATTAAATGGTAGTTGATAAATTATTCCGGAACAGTTTATGACACATACAGATACAGTAGGTACAACAGAAGCAGCTTTTCTTCTCAATATTTCTACCGCCAGACTCAGGTTACTTCTCAGGCAAGGTCGTCTCAAAGGAGCCAAAAAAGTCAAACGCTTCTGGGTAATTCCTTTAAATCGTCGAGGGATGCCAGAAATTACTCCTGGTCGTCGAGGTCCTCAAGGAACTTGGAATAAAGGATTCCGTACAGGCAATACTTTTATCCATGTGCTGCGCAAAGAAATTGACTATAACCGAGACAACGGCACTTCTCTTCCAGTTATTTCTGTCAAACAGGGAGGCACAAACAAGCGCTGCCACGAAGTAGAAATTCTGGGAAATTGCAAAATCGTCTATCGTCCTCATAAACCTAATAGAAGTCAAGCAGGTGGTGCCCGCTTGTGGATTGAGGTAGAGCCTGATATTCAAATAATTCGCAAGTCTTTCCCAGATACAGAGCCAGAGGAAAATCAACCTCAAGGTTTTGGTTAGCTTTAAGTCTGATTGTTAAGTTCAACGGAATTTTTCTCTATTTAATAGTAATAGTATCGGTGTTGCCTTCTTTGACTTTTGGGTTAACACTACATATTCTTATGGAAATAATTTTTATATTTTTAGCAATACCAACTTTCCTCAAAATTATCTCTATAGCCTGAGTGAGCGATCGCTCCTATCTATAAATTATTAAACTTGGACTTAAATTATCTTGTCGCGATTGGCTCAAATCAAAGAGCATGGATGGCTCCGAACAATCATGTATAATAGATTTGTCGCGAAATAAAACCTGAAAGTGAAATGAAAAATTTTAGCTTTAACTCGGATTTAGACGCATTTTTTTTTCGGTAAAAAAGGTGTATTTTCTGATTTAATTAAATAGAGAAAATCGGTATATTAGAGAAATTAGAAAGTGGAAAGCATAGTATGCTAAATCCTGCAACTTTTAGTATTGCTAGAAAATCTTCACTATTAGACATCTCCAAAAATAAAAAATAAAATCAATTATCGTACATAAATTATCCGTTATTTTCCTTGATTCCCTATTTCCTCTTTTGGAGGAGATGTCTATTCCCTATTCCAAATCTCTTCCTACTCCTGCTATATTTGTCATATTATTTTCTAATTTTCATACTTAAATCTAACCAAGTTGACCTAGTAATAGGAGCGCTAGTAGAAACATAATCTACACCTGTTTGAGCCACATTTCTAATAGTTTCTAAAGTAATATTTCCTGAAGCTTCAATTTTGATACGACTATTATTTTGCCTAATCATTTTAACTGCTTGCTGCATTACTTCAACAGACATATTATCCAGCATAATAATATCTGCCTGATACTCCAAAGCAGTTTCTACTTCTGCCAATGTTTCTGTCTCCACTTCAATAGTTAAAGGATAAGGTATTGTTTTTCTGACCTTAGCGATCGCTTTCCCAATACCTCCAGCAGCAGCAATATGATTATCCTTAATCATCACCGCATCATCCAAACCCATCCGATGATTTTTCGCCCCACCAACTTGAGTGGCATATTTTTCTAATATTCTCAGTCCTGGAGTTGTCTTGCGAGTATCAACCAGTTGCACCGACAGACCGGCAATTTTATCTGCATATTTACGGGTCATAGTCGCTATCCCACTCAAACGCATCCCCAGATTTAAGGCCACTCTTTCCCCAGTCAATAAACTATCTAAAGGCCCATCTAATTTAGCTATTACAGTACCCGACTCGCACCATTCCCCCTCTGTAACAGTAGGTACAAAGTTGACCTTTTCATCCAAAAGTTGAAATACCCTAGCTGCCATAGGCAACCCGGCAATAACTCCTGACTCCTTAACCAACCAATAACCTGTCCCTGGAATTACTTGGTCTGCTGAAAATAACCCGGCAGTAGTGCGATCGCCCCTACCTATATCTTCTAGCAGCCAATTTTTTAATAAGTTGTCTAATATTATATTTGGAGGTCTAAAAAATTGCATATTTTTACTTAAATTTCATTCAAAATTACTGCTAGAGTAGCTCCCACCTAATATCAAATCCGGTTGAATACTTATTATTATTATATAGTTGGGAGTAGGGGAGTAGGGGAGAAGAAATATTCAAGTAATTTAAGAATTTATAAACAGATATTAAACATCTCCTCCATGCTTATGGAGTAGGCAGTAAAGGGAAAGAAATAAGAGGGGTGCATCTGTTATGTGCAAAAATACTATTTTCCTATATATTCCCTTTCGGAGCTGTTATCTGTTGCTTTCCGGAGCTGTTGCTTTCCGGAGCTGTTGCCTAAAAGCGATAATTTTTTGGCTTTATTCATGCATTATCGTTGCACCCAATAAGAGTGCGATAATTGATTTTATTTTTTATTATTGAAGATGTCTATTATATAACCAGATTATATGTGCAATTAACTGGATTAGATATAAAAATTTTAAGCCAGCAAATATCAAATCGTCCATTTTTTAAATCTATCAGGACTTACGCAGAAACTCTACTTATGGGGAGAAAGAATACTATTTTCCCCTACAGATGGTGGTTTAAAAGTAAATTTGCGTAAGTCCTGTCTATATTCCTTTATTCAACAAGATTAACTTTTTTCTCCCATAACTAACTCTAAATTCAAATTTTGATGAATTCTACTATAATTAATAAATCTATCAGAAAATAAAATAGATATATAAAAGTAGCTTAAATATGCCATCAGTCAATAAGTACATTAAAGAAAGATTTAATAATGTTTGCTACTCAACTTAAAACTAACCAAACTTTAGATAATATACCTAACGATCTGTTTGAAGCGATCGCCCAGCTCAAGCAAGAATTAAATGCTGTTATTTTAGCTCACTATTATCAAGAACCGGATATTCAAGATATTGCTGACTATATAGGTGACTCCCTCGGTCTTTCCCAACAAGCAGCAGAAACAGATGCTGATGTCATTGTTTTTGCCGGAGTTCATTTCATGGCCGAAACAGCAAAAATTCTTAATCCGAATAAACTGGTACTTTTACCAGACTTAGATGCAGGTTGTTCTCTTGCGGATAGTTGCCCACCGGAAGAATTTGCCAAATTTAAAGCAGCTCATCCAGATGCAATAGTAGTTTCTTACATTAACTGTACTGCTGCTATTAAAGCAATGAGCGATATTATCTGCACCATTTCCAACTCTGTCAAAATAGTTAAGCAAATACCAGTAGACCAACCGATAATTTTTGCCCCAGACCGGAACCTGGGTCGTTATGTGATGGAGCAAACCGGACGAGATTTAATTTTGTGGGAAGGAAGTTGCATTGTTCACGAGACATTTTCTGAAAAAAAGATGGTCCAATTAAAAATAGAACATCCGGAAGCAGAAATAATTGCTCATCCAGAATGCGAACCCAGTGTGTTGCGTCATGCTAATTATATTGGTTCGACCACTGCTTTATTGAAGTATTGTCAGGAAAGTCAAAACCAAACTTTTATTGTGGCAACCGAACCAGGAATAATTCATCAAATGCAAAAGAAAGCACCTAGCAAAAACTTTATTCCTGCACCAGCGATGAATAACTGTGCTTGTAACGAATGTCCTCACATGAGACTGAATACTTTGGAAAAACTGTATCTGGCAATGAAAAATCAGACACCTGAAATAACGATTCCTGAAGATACGCGAGTAGCAGCACTGAGACCTATTCAAAAGATGTTGGAACTTTCATTTAATTAAGCATAAAGTATAGAAACAGAAAAAATGACAGAAGATGAGATAATACCAATTCCCCAAAATAATGCTATATTTCATTAAAACTTCAGTTATTAGGTAATAATAATGGTTCCGTAATGTTTGTAACGATTATCGACATTAAAACAAGATATCTGATATCTTTGAATCCTACTCTCTACTCTCAAGGAAATGTAGCAAGACTTTTGAGATTTAGTATAACTTTCATCATTTGGAAATAGGGTGTATTTCTTGGATTTTTTTTCTGGAAAGGCAGCACATTCATGCAACAAAGCCATCTTTAATAAATAAACTATGGCAGCAAAGGATACCTTTCATAATCAAGTAAAATCTGCTTTACAGAAGGAGGGCTGGCGCATCACCCATAACCCTCTCTATATTAATTTTGCTGAAGTTGAAATTTACATTGACTTGGGAGCAGAAAGACTTTTAGCAGCAGAAAAAGATGGAAGAAAAATAGCAGTTGAAATTAAAACTTTTCTCAAGCCTTCCGCTGTTTGTGAATTTCACACAGTTTTGGCACAATTCCTGAATTATCGCTTTGCTCTTCAGGCAGAAGATCCAAGGCGAATACTCTATCTGGCTATTCCAGTGGAAATTTATGAGACTTTCTTTGCTCGTCGCTTTGTCCAACTTATTAGTCAGGAGTATCAATTAAAATTGATTGTATTCGATTCAGTCAATGAGGAAATTTTGCAATGGCAAAACTAGACGAATATCGGCATCTTGTCAAAGAAATTCTCATAGAATACAGCAGCCACAAACCTGCTTATGGTGAAGTAGAGGTGGAATTAATTTTTGATACAGAAAGAGACCGTTATCAACTTGTCCATACAGGATGGAATAAACATCGCCGTATTTATGGTTCAACTATTCATATTGACCTTAAAAGTGACAAGATTTGGATTCAAAATGATGGTACAGAAGTTGGCATTGCCAATGTATTAGTTGAGCGCGGTGTATATCCACAAGATATTGTTTTGGCCTATCATGCACCTTATCTGAGAGAGTATACCGATTTTTCTGTATGTTAAACAATCTTTTTTGTTATGTATAAATGGAAAAGCTTTGCAAATATATTGAGGTCTGGAAATAGAGTGTATTTCTTAGGATTTTTTCCTGGCAAGACAGCAATTTTATCAACTAAATTTGATGAATCAGTTCCAAAACCTTTAAGGAGAACTCAATGATGCCATTTGGGCAGAAAATATTTTAACTAAAAAGAACAATGACAATAACTCTCGCTACTCCTGATAATACCTTAGCAACAATTCAAGCAGCTTTACCCATCGATCCACAACCTTATCTGATTGGCGATCGCTCTGCTGGATTAATTGTAGTAGATGTAATCAATGGTTTTTGCACTGTTGGTTTTGGTCCATTAGCACCGCAAGAACCTAACGAACAAATTACTACAATGATTTCAGAAAGCGATCGCCTAGCCAGAACTTTTGTTGAACGAGGTTGGCCAGTTTTAGCATTTTTAGATACCCACGAACCAGGAAAACCAGAACCCCCTTATCCCCCTCATTGCGAAAAAGGAACTGGAGAAGAAGAACTTGTCCCAGAACTTAAATGGTTATACAATAATCCCCTAATAACATTAGTTCCCAAGGATTGTATTAATGGATTTATCGGTTCTATAGAGGTTAATACTCAGCGTAATGTATTGTTAAACTGGATAAATGAATACAAACTGGAAGTCTTAGTTGTGGTGGGAATTTGCACTGATATCTGTGTGATGGATTTTGTTTTAACTATTCTGTCGGTTCGTAATCATGGTTTAGTGCCTACTTTAAAAGATGTGGCTGTATATGAAAAAGGTTGTGCTACCTTTGACCTCACAGCAGAAATGGCGGCGGAGCAAGGTTTACCAAAAACTGCTATTCATCCACAGAAGGTATCACACCATATCGGATTATATAAAATGGCCGAACGCGGTGCATTTATTGCTTCTACTATTGAACTTTAGAGATCGATTTTACACCTTATATCATGTCCGGTTGAATACTTCTTTGGAGGTCCGAAGGCAGGAGGCAGGAGGCAGAAGGGAAGAAAAGGTGCTTACGGGAAAAAGGTTTTTGATCGCGCTCTTATCCGGACATGATATTACCGAATAATTAAGGTAAAAATCCTCTTATGAGCAAAGAGAAACAAGCGGTCGTTCGCGGAGCGCGGAACGGAGTTCTATTTTCGCAGCTTCCCCGTTGGGTGGGATGCATGGGTTTCCTAACCATATCCAATCGACTCCTGTGAGAAAAAATTTTCACGATCATTCAATCAATTCCGTTTTAGGGAGAGGTAATTATCAATTATCCATTATTGAAGCACCGCGTGCTGTGGGATGGTGCGTTATGTTTGGTTAATATCATGTCCGGATAAGAGCGATCTGGAAAAAACTTATCATGAGTGCTTAAACAGTAAATCTTTCTATAATCCCTGCCTCCCCTACTCCATAAGAGGAAACGGAGAAACACCGGACGCGGGGACGCGGTGACACTCCATCTTCCTGTCTCCCCCTCTGGTGTGTCTCACCCTCTGGTGTGTCCTACTGAACCCCCCACTCCCCTACTATCTTAATAATAAGTATTCAACCGGACACGATCGGGACTTACGCAAAGACACTATATATAGTGCATGGCAAATAGAGCGATTGCTGACGCAAAGCTCCGAATGGCGCTATAATCTTTTAAGTAATCGCCGAGTATATCCGATTTTATCTCTATCTATAAAAACTTAAACAACCGTCATTTTAATTGCAGGGTATTTGAGTTGAGATACTAGATATTTAGATAATAATTGATGTTTCAGTTGATAAATAGTTTTCCCTAGAATATTTGCCATTTTTTTCAAATGATTCCAGACTAACATAGCACAAGCTTTTGTGTTTTTTTGAATTTTTGCCCGACGGCACTGGCAAGACTCCAGCCCTGTTAGTTGTTTAATTCTGGCGTGAAATTCCTCAATTTTCCATCTAGGCGCGAATCTCAAACTCAACGTCATCTGTACTTTGATTACTGATGTCATTAGTAACAATATATTCTGCTGAAGTTGGTGGAAGCAGTAACCCGTATGGGAGCTAACTTTTTGATCTCTTGGAAAACCTTTAATCTTCAGGACTTACGCAAAGACGCTATATATAGTGTTAACCCTTAAGGCTCTCTCTATATTGCCGCTGTTTAATAGGTTCTCATTGGCGATCGCCTGAACCACAAAATTATCATCAACTGAAAAATTTGATTGAAATTTATTTAGATTACCTGGTATGATTATAATGCAGAATAATACTAATTTTTTATAAATATTTTTTCATGGACTTTAATTATATAAAATATTGTCAGTATCTCATAAGTAGTCAGAAAAATTACACGCTCACAAACCTTGCCGATCGTCTAGAAAAAGTTAGCCACGATAGCGGAGCTTTGCGTCAGCAATCAAATTAATCGTTACTTGAAAAATATCGATTTAGATGCAGAAATTTTATGGCAAAATGTTAGAGAAGAAATTGTGACTGCTGAAGATGGTTATTTGATTTTTGATGAGACAATTATTAATAAAAAATATTCCCATAAAATTGAACTTGTCCGGTGTCAGTATAGTGGTAATGAACATAGAGTAGTGCGTGGAATAGGAATAGTTAACTGCTTATATTTTAATCCTCAAACAGAACAATGCGCGGATAATAAATTATCGTATCTATCATCCAGAAAGTGATAAAAAGAGCAAAATAGACCATGTAGAAGAAATGATGATTGATGTGCTACACAAGAAGAAAATACCAGTTAAAATAGTATTAATGGATAGCTGGTATGCAACTCAAAGACTAATGGCTTTAATAGATAATTTAGGTAAAATTTACTATTGTCCGTTAAAAAGGAATCGTTTAGTAGACGATAGTGGAGGTGTCAAAAAATATCAAAATTTGGAAGAATTAACATGGAATAAATCGGAATTAGTAGCAGGAAAAGTTATTAAAATCAAAGGTTTTCCTAAAGATCAAAAAGTGAAATTATTCTGGGCTACTGTTTCCACAAACTTCAGCAGAATATATTGCCACTAATGACTTCACTTATCAAAGTACAGATGATGTTGAATTTGAAATTCGCGCCTAGGTGGAAAATTGAGGATATCAATCGAGAAATTAAACAGCTAACAGGACTTGAATGTTGGATTGGGTCGTCGGGCAAAAATTCAAAAAAACACAAAAGCTTGTGCGATGTTAGTCTGGAATCATTTGAAAAAAATGGCAACGATTTTGGGAATAACTATTTATCATTTAAAACATCAATTATTATCTACAGGACTTACGCAATAACACTATATATGGTGTATATCAAGTGGAGCGATCGCTATAATTTTTCAAGCGATTGCTGACGCAAAGCTCCGAATGGCGCCTCAAGACAATTACCATTGTTAAAACCAGAGTAAAAATACTTATAAAATTAAAATAGCCCTGAATTTTATTGTGGGCTTCTTCAGCTCTTGAATCAGATAATCTGAGAGTAATTCATGTTTGACTTGGTAAATAGTTTTTCCTATTTTTACTGCTAACATGACTGAGAAAATTCCAGACTAACATAGCACAGGCTATATGGTTTTTTTGAATTTGACCAAGACGGCATTGACAAAATTCTATACCTGTTAATTGCTTAATTCTGGCGTGAAATTCTTCGATCTTCCATCTTGTTTGAGACTTCATATCTACAGCATAAATGCGAAGATTGTCCTAAGTCATTTGTTGCAATATATTCTGTCCTGTTGGTAGAAACAGTTGCCCGTATGGAGCTTAACTTTCTTATTTCTTGGAAAACCTTTGATTTTAATTATTTTACCTGATATTTTTTCCGATTCACTCCAACTTAATTCTCCAATATTTTTATATTTTTCCACACTTCCAGTATCATCTACGGGCGCGATTTATTTTTAAAGGACAGTAATAAAATTTTCCTAAATTATCTACTAATGCCATCAATCTTTTTGTTGCATACCAACTATCCATTAATACAGTTTTAAATGGTAATTTCTTCTTATTTACTACATTTAATATCATTTCCTCCACATGATCTATTTTAGTTTTGTTATCACTATCTGGGTTATAAACCCGATAATCTATTATCCAAAATTGCTCTATTTTGGGATTGAAATATATACAATTTACTATTCCTATACCACGGACTACTTTATGCTCATTACCACTGTATTGTCGCCGCACTAACTCTATTTTACTACCATGTTCCTTGTTGAGAACTGTATCATCAAAAATCAAATAACCTTCTGTGTGAGTTGCTATTTCACGCGCGAACATTTCTCCATAAATCCTGAGAATCAAAATTTTCTCTTCTTAAATAACGATTTATTGTGTCATGGCTAATATTTTCTAGGTGAGCTGCTAAATTTGTTATGGTATAATTTGTATGAGAATTGAGCAAATATTGGTATGGGATCAATATAGTTGAAATTCATATTGTTAGCTCAAATTAACAATAATATTATTCTACAATAATCAGGGTATTTGAGCAAAACTTGTTGACAATTAGCCATATATTATAGAGTTCAAATCAATTATACTAGCCTATGTTTAGTATTAGTTATGATAATTTTTATGATAATTTTTTTGTTCAGGCGATCGCTTGAACAATTATAGCGATCGCTATACTTGATATACACTATATATAGTGTTACTGCGTAAGTCCCGATCTAAATATCTAGTTTCTGAACTTAAGTATCCTACAATTAAAATGGCTGTTATTTAAATTTGGATGGATTGTTTAGAATCTGCAAAACTGGGCGATTGTGCTTGATTTTTTTTAAGCGCCATTCGGAGCTTTGCGTCAGCAATCGCTCTATTTACTATGCACTATATATAGTGCCCTTGCGTAAGTCCCGATCTTAATAATTTTGCCAGATATTCATTCTAACTCATCCCATGGTAATTCTTCCAGCTTTTGA
The DNA here is from genome assembly GCA_034190295.1 of Cyanobacteriota bacterium. Lineage (GTDB taxonomy): Bacteria > Cyanobacteriota > Cyanobacteriia > Cyanobacteriales > Microcoleaceae > Okeania. Next base: position 40,833 of record JAXHSW010000054.1, read on the forward strand.
TATTTTTTTACTCCCCCAGTATCGTCTACGGGCGCGATTGCTTTTTAACGGACAGTAGTAAATTTTACCTAAGTTATCTATTAAAGCCATTAGTCTTTGGGTTGCATACCAGCTATCCATTAGTACTGTTTTTACTCGTCTTTTCTTCTTTTTTACTGCATCATTCATCATTTCTTCTACATGATCTATTTTACTTTTTTCATCACTCTCTGGATTATAAATACGATAATCGCGAAATCCAGAATTGTTCTGTTTGAGGATTAAAATATAAGCAATTCACTATTCCTATTCCACGCACTATCCCATGTTCGTTGCCACTATACTGGCGTCGGACAAGTTCAAGATGCATGGGAATATTGTTTATTAATAACCGTGTCATCAAAAATCAAATAACCATCTTCAGTAGTTACAATTTCTTCCTTCACGTTTTCCCACAAAATTTCTGCTCCCAAATCAATATTTTTTTAATAACGGTTAATTTGATTGCTGACGCAAAGCTCCGCTATCGTGGCTAACAAGTTCGAGATGGTTAGCAAGATTTGTTAAGGTGTAATTTTTCTGACTACTTATTAAATACTGACAATATTTTATATAATTAAAGTCCATTAAAAAATCTTAATTAAAAATTAATGTTATACTTAATTATTATACAAAATAATCTAGATAAATCTGAATCAAATTTTTCAGTTGATGATAATTTTATTGTGGTTCAGGCGATCGCTTAACAGATTATAGCGCCATTCGGAGCTTTGCGTCAGCAATCGTTATATTTGCCAGACACTACATATAGTGTCTTTGCGTAAGTCCTGATGATATAACATACTCTACTGGACTTTTTATTGGTTTCTAGATCCCAAATAAAGACGCTATGGTGCATTATGTTTGGCTAACATACCCTACTGGACTTTTTATTGGTTTCTAGATCCCAAATAAAGACGCTATGGTGCGTTACATTTCATTAACGCATCCTACTGGACCGACACATCTAAAATAGTGGATTAGGGACTAAGGGAGCAGAGGAGTAAGGGAGTAGGGGAGTAGGGGACACCTAGAAACAAAAATAAGAGTGCAAAGTTTTAACTGTGTCAGTCTACTACATGATTTAACATTTATTTGACAAACATTCTATTATTTATTTATCCTTATAAATCAGAGGGTTTAAATCGTAATTATTCGGTCAAAATACCGCAAATATTTATAGTAAATACAGAATTTTTTGAGTCTTGGAGGTACAAAAAATCATGCTTTTAAAGTATAAGAAATAGGAATTATAGATTAATTTTAAATTGTACCTGACTATCCTGAAATTTGCTGTATTTATTCAAATGCTGTTAGAGTTCAAAGCTCAAAAGTCAAACCGAAACATAATAATCTCTGAATAGAAATATAAGTTAATCTAAATAAATTTTGATTTGTAGCCGAAGAAATTGTAAAAAAGTAGCTGAATTTTGAGAAAGCAATTATAATCTCTCTAATCTGTAGACAATGAGCAAGCATTCTTCTTGTCCCCTCTTAATTGCAGGGGATAGTCTGCTGCTATCTATAAATATGTATCTGAAATTCCTTATAGAAAAGCTTTGCTCAACAAAATTGTACACTGATTTATTCTATATCAAAACATAACTTTATACGAATGCCAAGATTACAATCTCCAAGTATTTCTCCCTACTTTGATGTTCTAGTAGTAGGTTCGGGTGCAGCAGGACTTTATGCTGCACTTTGTTTACCTATTCATCTTAGAGTTGGTTTAGTTACTAAAGATGTCATAAATATGGGTTCCAGTAACTGCGCTCAAGGAGGCATTGCTGCGGCCATAGACCCATCAGACAACCCGAACTTACACCTAGAAGATACCCTCAAAGCTGGTGCAGGTTTGTGTGACCCGGAAGCCGTACAATTTATGGTGGAAAGTGCAGAAGAAGCGATCGCTCATCTAGTAGAAATGGGTGTTGCTTTTGACCGCAAAGGAGAAAGACTGGCAATGACTCTAGAAGCTGCCCACTCACATCCTCGCGTACTTCATTCAGCAGATACTACAGGTCGAGCCATTATTGATACACTTACAGGAAAAGTTTTGGAACGTCAAAACATTCAAGTGATTTCTCAGGCAGTAGCATTAAATTTATGGCTGACTCCACAAAAAAATCGCGTTCAAGGTATTAGTCTTCTCCATCAAAGTAAAATTCAGTGGTTAAAATCTTCTGTAGTTGTACTGGCAACGGGTGGAGGCGGTCAAATATTTGCTCAAACAACTAACCCGGAAGTGAGTACCGGGGATGGAGTCGCAATAGCTTGGCGTGCGGGAGCTGTTTTACGAGATTTGGAATTTTTCCAATTTCATCCCACTGCTTTAACTAAACCAGGAGCGCCTCATTTTCTAATTAGTGAAGCTGTGCGGGGAGAAGGAGCGCATCTAATTGACGAAAAGGGAAACCGTTTTGCTTTTGAATATCATCCTGCTGGAGAGCTAGCACCCAGAGATGTTGTTAGTAGAGCTATTTTTCATCACTTGCAAAAAACTGCAGATGACCCTACCCAAGGTCATGTTTATTTAGATTTGCGACCAATTGCTCCCGACCGCATTCGTTATCGCTTCCCCAATATTATCAATGTCTGCAAACAATGGGGTATTGATGTTTTTCAAGAACCTATTCCAGTTGCTCCTGCTGCTCATTATTGGATGGGTGGAATTGCTTGCGACTTAATGAGTCAAACCTCAATTCGTGGACTTTATGCCATCGGGGAAACGGCAAGTACGGGGGTTCATGGAGCAAATCGTTTGGCGAGTAATTCTTTGTTGGAGTGTTTGGTCTTTGCTTCTCAACTATCTCGCATTGAAATTCAGCCAAATATAGTTGCGCCTAATTCTGAGGTGTTGCAGGTAGATTTTAATTGGAGTGGGGATATGGAAAAGATAGAATTGATTCGGCAAATGTTACCGAGTTTAATGTGGGAAAGTGCGGGTATTTCTCGTGGAGGAGAGTTGTTAGATAGAGCGCTACATAAAATTAATAATTGGCGAGAAAGTTTGGCAGGTTTGGATGTAGTTCAATTTTTAGCAAATCTATTGCCTAACCAGACGATCGAGTTAGATTCGACTGATGCTGAACAACAGTTGCGGATGGTTGCAGAAACGCTCAATCTTTTGGATCTAGGTTCTTTAATTCTCAAAAGTGCTGCATGGCGAATTGAAAGTAGAGGTGGACATTATCGTAGGGATTATCCTCAAACTTCCGATCCTTGGAGCGTACATACTTTGGTGCAGGGCGATCGCTTATGGAAATCGCCAATGGGGATTAATTCTGAAGAGTTAGAAATCAAAAGTATGGCAGTTGAAGCATAATATTATCTCAGGTTGACTACTGAATTATCTTGCAGAAGGACTGAAAGAGCGAAAAAGTGGATGGGGATAGAAGAGCGACCTGCCGCTCCGCGTCTACAAACTCCAACCAATTGTAAACACTGTGTAGATGGTGGGGTATTATATCATGTCCGGTTGAACACTGACATTGTCGGGGTTCTGAAGCCAGAAGGCAGAAGGAAAAGAGAAAGTTTTAAGGTAAAAGTTTTTTGATCGTTAATTATCCGGACACGATCGGGACTTACGCAAATTGGCTTTGAAACCACCATCTGTAGGGGTAAATACTATTCTTTCTCCCCATAAGTACAGGACTTACGCATGCTTGACTTTGACACCACCATCTGTAGGGGTAAATAGTATTCTTTCTCCCTATCTGTAGAGTCTGGTGCGTAAGTCCTGATGATATTAAACCAGAAAGAAAAAGATAATAAATTAACCTTTGAGCGAATACCTGTAGGAAACTTCTCTGCATTCTTTTTCAAACCTATGTCTAATAAGTATGGTAATGTTTTAAATTATAAATATTTCAATTTAAGGTTGAAATTTTAAGCAAATTGATTGGTGTAATTTTTGTGTGGGAGAGTTATCAATCTGATACAACCTTTTCTTAAGATAGGTATATATTGTTTTTGAGACCTTTCTGTTTGAGCCATTCCTAACTCTACAATCATAGCTAGAATTTCAGAATGTTTAAAAGGTTTACTAAGATAGCCATCTGCGCCATATTTCATTGCTTCATGGTAGTCACTTTCATCATTCTTGCTACTGCAAAAAATGACAGGAATCTGTTGTGCTTGAGGATCGGACTTGATTTGAGTACATACCGCATAGCCGCTTAATTTTGGTATCATAATGTCTAGAAGCACTAAATCGGGTTTTTCACAATAAATTTTTTCTATGGCTTCGACACCATCATTAGCTTCTATTACTTTTAATCCTAGTTTGATCAGAGAATAAGAAATTATTTTCCGATCCGTAGGGTTATCTTCTACTAACAAAACTCTTTTCTTAAGCATTTTTCTACAATTATCCTCATTGTGTATATTTTATAGAACCCATTTGATAGCTATCTATATATCTATATAATTATGGTAGTCAAGTCTTTTCGCGCATCAATTTTGAGGAAAATTCAGTTGAAGGAGTGTTGAATTTTTTGTATGATCGAGAACCCACATCTTCCCTCTTCCCTCTTCCCTCTT
>JAXHSW010000055.1:0-8077 GCA_034190295.1 Cyanobacteriota bacterium
ATGGGGAGATGGGGAGATGGGGAGATGAGGAGATGGAGAGATGGGGAGATGGGGAGATGGGGGGATGGGGGGATTTAATATTGAAGTGTGGATAGAATTATAAACATATGCTGTATAACCGGATTCTATATAATTCAGCAACGTCATATAATGAATATATTTTCCAAAAATTCTGTACTTGTGCCCATAGATTTTTCCGATGAATCTGTTGAAGCGATAGATGTAGCTCTAGAGTTTGTTCGAGATCCTTCTTATGTATGGATTCTTCATGTGTTACCTCGTCTTAATCCTGCTGAACCAGGAGTAAGGTGGCATACTGTCGATGACCAGAGTCGCAAACAGCATATCGAAAAGGTATTTCACGAACGGGTTCAAGGTGCTAAATATGAAGGTATTAATTTTAGTGTGGCGATCGGAACTCCTAGCTCAGAAATTTTGGATTATGCTCAGGAAAAAAAAGCAGAGTTGATTGTCATTCCTTCCCAAGGAAATAGTGGTCTTGGTCGATTTTTACTGGGAACCGTTGCTGAACGAATTGTCAGGTATTCTCATTGTCCTGTTTTGGTTCTACGAAATTGACATACTCTGTGGCTGTCAGACAAGGAGATTCTTCTGAAACCAGGATTCTTGGTTTGCGCTCCGCAAGGTTACGCCAATATTGAGTCCACTTATAGCAATTTGATAAATATTTGCTACAAATGACTAGGTTATTTTTTAGGAGTCAGGAGGGAAGAAAGAAGAAGAGAAGGAGAAAGTGTTCCGATCGCTAATTATCCGGACATGATATTAGACCCAATTTTTCGGGAAATTAAAAACCAGATTTTTCTCATTGAAGGTAAAATCTGGTTTCTTTAAATTTTAATTTATTATTTATTAACTTTAATTAAGAGGACTAACCTAAATGATTAGTCAGGAGATTACAATAATTATATAGAGTTATCTTTATAAAATAGGGGAGTAGGAAATATGTTAAGAACTCCTACATTTCATGTCAATCAATACCAAGCATTATTCCAAAATCTCAAGCAAACTATTCTATATTGGTTGAAATCTTTTTGGAAGTTTAGTCTATTTTATGGTAAATATACTGCTTCTCCACCTTGGCAAAAAACTATCAATATTAGTTGATGATATTGGGTATTTTAGGGATACTTATATTTAGATAAACAGGAGCAATTAGTTTGGAGTATTGCTCCTGGAATTAACTATTAATCTGGAAAAGCTGTGAGGTTAAAAGCTCTTACGTTTTATTTTTAACCAGCTATCAGCTTTTAGCAGCTCTGGTTGAAATACCCGGTTTCTATAAACCGGAAGGTTTAGTCGTGGTTGAATCCCCTTCTAAACATTTACTGCTGAGTGCTAAGTGCTGATTGCTGACTGCTTCTTTAATAGAAACCTAAAACTTCTCTAGTGCGACGTCCAACAATTCCATCTGGCCTTAAGCCATGATCGCGTTGGAATGCCTTAACTGCACGCTTAGTCTTGGGGCCAAAATAGCCAGTTGCACGATGATGATGAAAATAGCCCATCATTCCTAGTTGGTGTTGCAACTTAGATACTTTGTGTCCACGACTACCATAGCTCAAATAATATCCACGACGACGGCGATGTCCCTTGTAAGAAGCATGACGATACTTGGGACGATGATAACCTTTGCCATAAGAATAATCACGACCATAGCCACTACAAGGGTTCTTATGGTGACATGCTACAGCAGAATTAGCAGTTGCGCTAATAGCACCTAGAATAGTAGCAGCTGATAGAAGACCCATCATACCTAATGTAGAGAACTTTTTCCAGTTAACTCCTTCAAAGGTAGGCTCAACTATAGAACTTTCTTCGGCGGTAGCTAGATGAGAATATGCTAGTGTTTCCATAACTCCTCTGATAAGTAATGTTTTACAACTTTTTTTTACTAAGTGTCTTACCCACTTAACCTTATAGCATTGTGACGTTTTCCTACATCAAATCAAAGATTATAAAGATTATAATGTAGGCTTCCCAACCTCACGGATAGGGCTTTCTGTTTTGCTGGCGCAACGCTACGCGAACACAGGGAGTGCAGCCACTTAACCCTCCGCAGACACCAGACGATGAGACCCACCGCCTTTTTGTTCTAAACAATTCTGTACTCCGATACGTTCCCTCAAGAGTTTTACCTTTTCACGGGTTGAGGGCGAACTTCACCAGTTGAACTCCATACTCGCTATTTGTTTTCATGGTTCTCTCAGGTGCGTACTACCGCTACTCCTGATATAACCATAATCACACAAAAAAAGCACACAATGCAAGCTCTAAGTGGACGCACTCGCAGTTTATTTGTTGGTCGGCAATTCCCCTCCTGTTAACATTTGTATAACGGGAGACCCCTTCCCGACATCAAAGTTGGGTTTCTTTTGCAGTGCGACACTCAAAAAAAGTACATTTAATTTTACTATAGCCTTAATTTAGGCCGTTAAAAATCTAGGAAATCTTATGATTTCCTTAGTTGCATTACTAAGCTACCATGTTAGGTAGATTATTCATACAGAATATTCAAAAAATTTTAAAGGTCTAAAATTTTCAAATAAATAATTGAAGACCTTGAGTCTGTTAAAAGCTTTAGTAGTAGCAGTCACTATTGTAGCCACCATAGCCACCACCGTAGCCACCACGACGACCATAGCGATTGTAGCGACCATAGCTACCATAGGAACGGCTGTAGGAGCGACTAACAACTTTTTTATAATAATGGACAGAAGTACGACTATAGCTACCAGAACGACCAGAAGTACCATAGCCATAGCCACCATAGCTACTACCACGGTAATGAGCAGAAGCAGAATCAGCAGTTACGTTCATGCCTACAGCTAGAGTAGCAGCAGACAATAAACCCATTGCTCCAACACTAGATAGCTTTTTGAAATCTACACAAGCACTAAACTCTTTGTTTGCATAGTCTTCTTCGTTGAAAGCTAAATGGGAAAATGCTAATATTTCCATGAATTCCTCTGTTTAGTTAAATTAAATGAAATCCCGCATAACAGGATATTTACCTAATATAACAGTTACATCTTTATAAGCCTCTAAGGCTTGACATTACATGACGTAAAAGTTATTTGTGACGTTCTCTCCCGCTAAATAAGAGCGATCGTAGCGGGAGCTTCTCCTCCTCACGGATGGGGAACTTCCTGCTTCCTATGCTGACTAATGTCACGCCTCCACAGGCAGCAACGATGAGACCCACCGCTACTTTTGTACTAAAAGTTCTTCTGTATCACCCGGTTTCCTTCAGGGAATTTTACCTCAAATAGGGAATTACCAGGACTTCACCAGTTGAACCCCATATCTTGAGTTATCTAGATTCAGCAGAACGGTGCGTATTAACACCACTCCGTTCCTGGCCCTATCAAAGACCCCTTAAGCTACCTTGTCAACTAAAGAACGCTACTAATTTTTTTTGCGAGTCGCAACTACCCTAAAAGGTATAACGGGAGACTCCTCGCGACATTTAGTTGGAGGTTGCTAGATGCACGAAGTATGCCAAAACTTTTGCAATAAGCTTTAATTTAGCATATCTACAATATCACAACAAAGTACACTACTCAAGTCAAATTGTCAAAAAAATTTGCTTGCCCCTGCATCAGTTATAGATGGACTTTTTTGCTTAAGTGACATCTCCCACGCTATAGGGTCAGCTTACTGTAAGCTCTCTCGTTTCGTAGCCCCGGTATCCCGTCGGGCACACGCGTGCTTTAAGGACGGAATGCCCTACCGCCCTGTTTTTTATATTTTTTTATCGCCGCATTTAAGTCGCGCTAAATTTTGCCTAAAACTAGACTTAAAATGGTTCTATCATGGCTAAACAATTAAAAGCAAGTTTTTTTATAAAAAAATAGAAATCTCATATTTTGAAAAACAATATTAAGTTTTATTTCTTGAAACCTAGATCCAATTATTGGAAGCTCTTACCCTATATCTATGACCATTGGCCTACCATTGTCAAAGCATTAGGTTGTACGTTGGCCTTTACGATTTTCTGGCCGATTTTAGCATGGCTATTGGGTGAAATGGCAGGTCATATTGGTAGGGGAGATGTAGGAGCGATCGCTCAACTAGCAGGTCTTGCAGCTATTATTTTCCTCGTCAAAGGAACTGTGCAGTATGGTCAAGATACCCTAATGGCAAAAGCTGCTTTTACTATTGCTCTAGACTTGCGGAAGGAAGTTTATTCTCATTTACAAAGACTCAATATTAGTTACTTTGAAAAATCCAAAACAGGAGACCTTTCTTATCGACTGACAGAAGATATTGACCGTACTGGAGAGGTGGTCAATAAATTTTTTCACCAATTTGTTCCTTGTATTTTACAGTTGATAGTTGTGCTGGGTTACATGACTTATCTCAACTGGCAATTAACTGTTGTAACTCTAGTAGTTGCACCGTTAATGGCATTATTAATAGGTTGGTTTGGAGAACTATTACTTTCTTTTTCCCACCAAAGTCAAAATCGGACTTCTAATTTATCAGCTTTAATAACAGAGGTATTTAATGGTATTAGAATAGTACAAGCGTTTGCTGCTGAGGAATATCAAATTGCTATATTTTCTGTGGAAGCTGAACAAAATCGACAAGCAAAATACATGGCAGAAAAGGTCAAAGCACTTCAGTTTGTAGTGGTGGGTTTTTTGGAAGCAATGAGTGTGGCTTTTTTGTTTTTTTTGGGGGCGTGGCAAATATCTGAAGGAAACTTGTCTGGAGAAGGTTTTATTAGTTATTTAACAGGTGTAGCTTTGTTAATAGATCCGATTTCTTTAACAACAAGTAATTATAGTGAATTTAAACAAGGAGAAGCATCCTGTGACCGGATTTTTGAACTTTTAAATATTCAACCTCAAGTTACAGAAAAATCAGATGCTATTGCTCTTCCTCCGGTAGCGGGAAAGGTAGAATATAAAAATGTATCTTTTTCTTATCAGTCAGAAAAAAATGTTTTAACAAATCTAAATTTGTCAGTAAATTCAGGAGAAATAATTGCTTTGGTAGGAGCTTCTGGAGCAGGTAAAACTACACTGGCAAATTTGTTACCTAGATTTTATGATGTTCAGTCAGGGGAAATATTAATTGATGGTATAAATATCAAAGATGTTACTCTTACAAGTCTCAGAAGACAAATTGGAATTGTACCTCAAGAAGTAATTTTATTTTCAGGAACTATCTCCCAAAATATTGCTTTTGGTCAATTAGATTATAATATTGATGGAGTAAAAAAGGCGGCTAAAATTGCTAATGCTCATCAGTTTATTACTAAGCTGTCAAAAGGTTATCAAACTTGGGTAGGAGAAAGGGGTGTTAATTTATCTGGAGGGCAAAGACAAAGAATAGCGATCGCTCGTGCAGTACTAGAAGACCCGAAAATATTAATATTAGATGAAGCTACTTCTTCTCTTGACTCTGAATCTGAATTTTTAGTACAAGAAGCGTTAGAAAGATTGATGCAAGGAAGAACGGTATTTATTATTGCTCATAGACTAGCTACTGTACGTCGTGCTAATCGGATTTTGGTTATGGAAAATGGTGAAATTTTAGAATCAGGAACTCACACAGAATTATTGGATAAAGGTACGCTTTACGCTCGTTTTTATCAGCAACAGTTTAGTTAATATCTTGACAGATTAATGTTAGTTTATGTGGTTTTAGAAGGAAGAAGGAAGAGGGAAGAGGGAAGAGGGAAGAGGGAAGAGGGAAGAGGGAAGAGGGAAGAGGGAAGAAAGAAGAAGGAAATATCTGGCGTTATCTGAGTTTTAAGGTTTTGATATGGGTGCATCTCTTATGTTATGTGCAAAAATACTTTTTTCCTATATATTCCCTATTCTCTATTCCCTATTCTCTATTCTTTATTCCCTGTTGCCTCTCTTGGTCAGCGTTCCGCAAGCGAGCTGGCGTCGTCGCGGGGTCTGACCGCTGTTGCCTTTCGGAGCTGTTCCCTAAAAGCGATAATTTTTTGGCTTTATTCATGCATTGAGATGCACCCAACTTCGTTCTTCATTTGTGGAATATTTAACCTCTGAAACTTTCATTTCCATTTCGATAACAAAATATAAATTTCAAAGATAAGTCGGTGGACATAAATAAACGTTTCCGTTTGTCATGTTGCGCAAAAAAAAATAGTAAGCATTCAGCAGTCAGCCATCAGCTATCAGCTATTGCTTTTAATTTATGATAAAAGCTTTATTATTTATGATCAAAGCAATATTTAATTGTCTTACTACAAAAGTTAGCTCCCTTGCCCTTTAAAGTTAGTTGTTAATTTAAACACTGTCTCATAAGATAGAGTCTTGTTGCGCTCTAGCTGACAGCTAATAGCTGTTTGCGCAGCATGACAAACGGAAATGCTTACAAAAAATAATCTTAAAATTAAGCTATAAGGCAGTTTTAAACCTGATTTTCAAAGTTGGGAATTTCCATTGCTATTTTAGGGATAATTAAACCCACCTACTTAAAAGAATAAAAAATATCCAGCTTAAAGATACAGTTAAAGGAGAGTCTTTAAACCTTAATTATTCGGTAAGGATTAATATTTAGATCGAATAACATCAATGAAGCAAGTATATTTAACTCCTAGGGTTAACCTTTTCCGCTTAAGGGCAAGGCTTTAGACTCAATTTTTTGGTAAAGACTGCTATAATAGGGAAAAATTAAGGAAATATAATAATCACCGTATCAAGGGAAAAAATATTAGAAATATCTCTCAAAAAAGAACAAACTCAAATTATAAGTATCTGATGAGGATAAAACTACCATGATTGAAATTATATCTATACTAAATGAAAATATTGTTGGTTTTAGTATTGACGGTAAGATTGAAAAAAGTGATATAGAAAAAGTGACAAATTTAGTTGAGGAAAGATTGAAATCTCAAACTAAGTTACGAGTTTATGTCGAACTTAAAAAGATGGAAGGAATATCTGTAGAAGCTTTCTTAGAAGACTTAAAACTTGGTCTGCGACATCTGAAAGATTTTGAGAAAAAAGCAGTTGTATGTGACCAAAATTGGATAAGTAAGTTTGCTGTTGCTAGTAATAAAATTTTTACTAACATAGAAGTAAAGTGTTTTCCCTGGTCTGAGAAAGACCAAGCTCTAGAATGGATAATGTCTTCCAGTTAATTAGTCAACTGCTTTGCGGAAATTAGTATCAGTTTTGCTTAGAGATAAATATTGAAGTTTCAAGTTTTTCCGAACTCACTTTAAATAATTATTTATTCAGACTTACAGCTCTTTTTAAGATGGTGAGGTACAGTTCAATATTAATCTCTATCCCCTCTTTCCTACTCCCTACTCCCTACTCCCAAGATGTACCTCATCCACTAGAAAACTGCTGTAATATTAAAAGTTTAAAATAGCGATACCTAATACAAATTATCCTGAAAAGACGGCGTTGCTGAGTGGTAATGATTTTTAGATTAAGTATCAAGGCAAAATATAAGTTTTTACTTTGTTGAATAAAAAGTCATGCGTAGGGGCGAGTGGCACCCAATGATTACATTGTATCAGAATTTTTTTGGCGATGCAAGAGGAAAATCCTTGCCGTTTTTTTGGTGCTTCACAAGATGAAGATTTTCTGGATTTGTGAATATGTAATATCAATCTGTTGATGGGGGGTGAAAAATTTTGCGATTGTTACTTCTTTTTTGAGTAGTGCTTCACAGGATGATAATTTCGATCTACTTTGATGGTGTGAGTATCTCTTCTATATTTCTATACATATATTCAGTAACGAAATGCTGTTTTGGCGTTGAATAAAAAGTCATGCACAGGGGCGAGTGACACCCAATGATTACATTGTATCAGAATTTTTTTGGCGATGCAAGAGGAAAATCCTTGCCGTTTTTTTGGTGCTTCACAAGATGAAGATTTCGATCTACTTTGATGGTGTGAGTATCTCTTCTATATTTCTATATATATATTCAGTAACGAAATGCTGTTTTGGCGTTGAATAAAAAGTCATGCGTAGGGGCGAGTGACACCCAATGATTACATAGTATCAGAATTTTTTTGGCGATGCAAGAGGAAAATCCTTGCCGTTTTTTTGGTGCT
>JAXHSW010000055.1:8177-45175 GCA_034190295.1 Cyanobacteriota bacterium
AAATGCTGTTTTGGCGTTGAATAAAAAGTCATGCGTAGGGGCGAGTGACACCCAATGATTACATAGTATCAGAATTTTTTTGGCGATGCAAGAGGAAAATCCTTGCCGTTTTTTTGGTGCTTCACAAGATGAAGATTTTCTGGATTTGTGAATATGTAATATCAATCTGTTGATGGGGGGTGAAAAATTTTGCGATTGTTACTTCTTTTTTGAGTAGTGCTTCACAGGATGACAATTTCGATCTGCTTTGATGGTGTGAGTATCTCTTCTATATGTATTCAGTGGCTAAATGCTGTTTTGGCGTTGAATAAAAAGTCATGCGTAGGGGCGAGTGACACCCAATGATTACATAGTATCAGAATTTTTTTGGCGATGCAAGAGGAAAATCCTTGCCGTTTTTTTGATGCTTCACAAGATGATAATTTTCTGGATTTGTGAGTATAGTGTTGGCGGAGCAAGTGCGGTAGCTACATCGCTTTTACATGAGTAAATATATGGATTTTTGATGGGGTGAAAATTTTTCCTGCCGTCAGTTCTTTTCATAGTGCTTCACAGGATGATAATTTCGATCTACTTTGATGGTGTGAGTATCTCTTCTATATATATTCAGTGGCTAAATGCTGTTTTGGCGTTGAATAAAAAGTCATGCGTAGGGGCGAGTTACACCCAATGATTACATAGTATCAGAATTTTTTTGGCGATGCAAGAGGAAAATCCTTGCCGTTTTTTTGGTGCTTCACAAGATGATAATTTTCTGGATTTGTTGATAGGGTGAAAATTTTTCCTGCCGTCAGTTCTTTTCATAGTGCTTCACAGGATGATAATTTCGATCTACTTTGATGGTGTGAGTATCTCTTCTATATATATTCAGTGGCTAAATGCTGTTTTGGAGTTGAATAAAAAGTCATGTATAGGGGCGAGTTACACCCAGTGATTACATAGTATCAGAATTTTTTAGCGATGCAAGGAGAAATACATTGCTGTTTTTTTTGAGCTTCACACAATGCAGATTAATCATCCGCGTATCCGTGGCCAAATCCTTGTCTGGCGACAACTTCTCCCACTCTGAAAAAAACTTTTTCGGCGTTGCTCAAATGTAATGGTATAGCGCTACTTGAATCGGGAATCGGGAATCGGGAATAGTAAACTGAATCAGGGTTTTCGGTGCGGAATCCGTCAGGAAACAGGGTTTAGAAATGTCAAACACCTGAATGCGTAGCGCTATAAGTAGCTGAAGGTAAAATTGAAAAAGTTATATTTTGCGGATACTTAATCTAAAAATCATTACCACTCAGCAACGCCTAAAATTTGGCAAATATTATAGTAATAATTAACATAACATCAAGATGTTGCACCAATAGCCCATAAGACTAAAGGTAAAGTTAAAAAAGACAACAATGTTGATATTACTACAACTCGAGAAGTTCGTGTTGCATCCCCACCAAATTCATTAACTATAATAAAAGAAACTAAAGCACTTGGCATTGCACTTTCTAACACTAACACTTGTAAATCAAGCATTTCTAAACTCATAAGTTTAGCAACTAAATAAGCAACGATCGCTCCTCCCAATAAACGCATCAAACTAGCACCCACTTCATAATTACTAGGTTTAAAACGATTATTAGCTATTTGTATTCCCATTAATAACAAAGAAATTGGAATTGCAGCTTCTCTCAAAAGATGTAAACCATCATCAAGTTTTAGAGGTAGTTGAATATCAAATGAATTTAAAATTAAACCCAAAATCATTCCCCAAATTATGGGTAATTTGAGAGTAAAAATAATAGAAGACCAAACACCTCCTCCTCTGAGAATTGCAGGCATTGTACCGAGCACGATTAGATTAAAGGATATTAAATAGATTACTGCCCTTTCTAACCCAGCTTCTCCTAATGCAAATAAAGTTACAGAAAGACCCATATTTCCAGCATTTGGTAAAGCTGTTGTAGCTACTAAACTTTTTTGTACAGGCACAGAAAAACCTAATTTCCATCCTATTCCCCAGGCTATTAAACAGAGTAAAATATAAGTTAGCCCAAAGGCTACAAACATTTCAATTGCTTCTTCAATACTAATAGTAGTTCGATACATTATATCTGTTAGTAATGCCGGAAATAAAACATATAAAGCTAGTCGAGAAAGTGTAGTTTCATCAATGGAAAATTTTTTGGCAAATATAAAACCAATTAAAACTATACATCCCACTGGCAAAACAGCAGATACAACCGAAAAGAAAATCTCAATCATAGTTGAAAAAATTCTGAGTCAATCATTTTACAAAGTTATTTTCCTGATATTTCTTAGTTCTGAATTTCTATAGCTACCTTTTGCACTTCACTAAAAACTCGTAAGCATTCCGGAGGAAATGCTTACAAAAACTCTCATTAAATTTCCACCCCAAGTTTTTTGAATATCCTCTTCAGTATATCCCCGTGCTACTAATTCTTTTGTAATATTTGGCATTTCTGAAACATCATTCATTCCTCTAACTCTACCACCGCCATCTAAATCTGAACCAATGCCAACATGATTGATACCCATAACTTTTACCTAAAAATTAATAATTAATAATTATTAATTAAATAATTCAGCTTTATTAGTCTCCCCTTTCAAAGGGAAAAAAGCGGTAGATATTCCCAGCTTCCCGAAGGGTGGGATGGATGGGTTACCTAACCATATCCAATCGACGAAGAGAAGAAATAATATTTCCTTACATTCAATTCCGTAACGGTTTTAACCAGAGGTGATTATCCATTAATGAACATATAATCTATATGGTCTACTACATCAGCAACACTAGGTTTATTTTTAGGAGATTTCTGATTAATTTGATGATATTTTTCTTTGAGTGCTTCTATTTTTGCTTGGCTTAGTTTTCCCTTTCTCAAGGCAGTTATTTCTTTTTCAATTGTTTTCATTGCTTTTTTTTTCTTTCTGCTGTCTGGGGTAGTTTTTTTTATATAGGTATCAAAAATACAAACTTGTACAACCCCCACCATTTTCTTTAACAGCTTTTAACATTTCATCACTCATATTTAGAGGATTATTTTCTAGAGATATAGCACTAGAATGAGATGCAATTATTGGTGCTTTTATCAACTTCATTACATCCCAAAATGTACGATTATGGACGTGAGAAATGTCAACCATAATACCCAAACGATTCATTTTTTTGACAACTTTTTCTCCGAAATCACTTAATCCATTCCATTATTGTTTTTTATCGGTAGAAGAATCGGCTAGTTCATTGTTTTTGGAATGAGTTATTGTTATATATCTAATACCTTGGTTGTATAAAAATTTCACATTACTAATATCTTTACCAATTGGATAGACATTTTCCATTCCCATAAATATTGCCATTTTTCCCATTTTATCCAGGGGTTCAGCATCCTGTGGATTTAGGGCAATTTCCACTTTTTCTGAATTTTCCTGTGCCATCTTTTTTGTTATTTCAATCATTGGGTTGACTCCTACCCTCGCCTATAATACTTTTTCAGCAAACCCTAATTAATAATTACCGAAAAATTGTGGTCTAAAACTTCCCCCTTTTAAGGGGATAAAAAAGAGAATATTCGCCAAGATAAAGCCTCCTTATTGCAGAGTTACTGATAACTGATAACTGAGATGACCTCTCCTTAAAAGAAGAGGATTGACCAAAATAATTTTTTTTCTTTTTCCTCCTTAAAAGGAGAGACTTTATACCTTGATTATTCCCTAAACTAAGTAATGATAAGTATTAATAAACAGGGAACTTATCTCTTATGAAGCTTTTAGTAATCAGGAATAAGGAATATCGGAGTCACCGAATAGTTCTGATATCCTTATCCTGACTATTTTAGGACTACTAAAAAAATATACTATCTTGATTTTATAACGTAAGCATTCAGCTATTAGCGGTCAGCTTTTAACTGTTTCATAGATAATGTATATATACTGCTAAGGTCAAGGTCAGTTTTTTTCCCAACAACTCTTTTATAATTATTCTTAAATTTTTTAATACTTATTCCTGCTTTCAAGGCAATGAATTAATAGCTGATAGCTGATAGCTGATAGCTGACGCCTGTTTGCGCAGCATTCCGGAGGAAATGCTTACTTTATAACATTTCTCTATATAGCAATTCCCATAATGCATTAGATACAAAATTCTAGTTTTTAGGGAACAGGAAATAGGGATTCAATAATTGATAATGGATAATTACCTCTCCCTAAAAACGGATAGGATTGAATGATCGTGAAAATTTTTTCTCTCTTGGTCGATTGGATATGGTTAGGAAACCCATCCATCCCACCCAACGGGTGCGCTACGCAACGACCGCTTGTTTCTCTTTTAAAAGAGAGGCTTTAAACCTTAATTATTCGGTAAAAATACAAGTTTACCTCATGCTTACTGAGAAACGCTATAAAGTCCAACTTGATATTTAAAATAAATAATGCCAAATCTAATTTATATTGGCTATATATCTAAAAAAAAGCAGTATCTTTCAACAATTAATAATTATTTATTAACAATTACCTCTCCTTGAAAAGAAGAGGATTGACTAATTATAAAAATTTTTCTTGTTTCTCCACGGCGAGTGAAAGGCTTTAAACCTTAATTATTTGGTAATACTATCTTTAAAAAGTAATGCTATATTTTAGAGATGGAAAAAATAACTACAGCTACTAAATATCAAGTATTTACTCTAGCAAATAAAATTGTATAGCAATACTTTTGAGAATTGATATAAGGGTGGGAAGTTAAGAAAATTATCAAAATATTTACCATTTAGAGATAAGTTTCAAACTATGGATCGACTATTCTGAATCTAACCACTCTATTCTTACACAGAGCTGTTAATTATAAATATTCTGTTACTATAATTTTCTCAAGTTTTGTCTTTTATTTACTCTAGCAAATAAAATTGTATAGCAAGATTTTTGAGAATTGATATAAGGGTGAGAAGTTAAGAAAATTATCAAAATATTTACTATTTAGAGATAAGTTTCAAACTATGGATCGACTATTCTGAATCTAACCACTCTATTCTTACACAGAGCTGTTAATTATAAATATTCTGTTACTATAATTTTGTAAGCATTTCCTCCGGAATGCTGCGCAAATAGCTATCAGCACTCAGCTATCAGCAATATGAGTAATAGACATCTCCATAAAAGAGGGAACAGGGAACAGGCAGAAATAATTGACAATATATGGATAATAATTAATTTTATTTTTAATTTCCACACATATTTATCATCAATAATTACTTCTAAGAGCTGATAGTTGATAGCTGATAACTGACCGCTGAATGCTTACATGATTTTCTCAAGTTTTGTCTTTTCAGCTTTATAATAATAGCTGGATTAAGATATTTTCTTGAACTGCCAGACTCAAGTTAGTCCTTGAAAAACCTTTATATAGCAGAATAAAGAAGGAAGAAGGAAGAAGGAAGAAGGAAGAAGGAAGAAGGAAGAAGGAAGAAGGAAGAAGGAAGAAGGAAGAAGGAAGAAGGAAGAAGGAAAAATTTTATGTTGTCTTAGTTTTAAACTTTTAATTTTTCCTAACCTTTCCTTCCACTGCTATATCGATAAGTTGAGACACTTATTTGAAAGACAAAAGGGGAAAAGAAACAACGGAGAAAATTTAATGGTTTATTCCTCAACTTGAAATTGTCACAGTAGTCGTAACTCCAACAACTCCAAAAAAAAATATGAATTTTGGTCAATGGTTAGGCTTTTTTAGTTTGCTTATTTCTCTATATATCCTTTGGGAAATAAGAAAACTCGTACTATTAGTATTTGCTGCAATAGTTCTGGCAACTGCTTTAAATAGATTGGTGCATAAATTCAAGAAATTGGGTATTAAAAGAAACTTAGCTGTAATTGTCACTCTGAGTTTAGCCACATTAATTATTCTGCTATTTTTGTTGCTAATTGTACCGCCTTTTACTACCCAGTTTCAAAAATTACTTGCCTTAATACCTGATGTTTTTACAGAAGTTCGTTCTCAACTTGTGCAACTATATAGACAACAACCTGATTTATTTCCTCCTCCCCCTAGCGCCACTGATATGCTGGTACAAACACAACTATTAAGTACTCAGTTATTTAGCAACTTTTTTAAGATTTTTTCTAATACTTTTATAGTTTTCTTGCAAGTACTTTTGGTGTTTGTATTAACAATAATGTTTTTAGCAAATGCTCAAGCTTATCGACAAGTAGGATTACTTTTATTTCCTTCCTTTTATCGGCGACGTGCAGATGAAATTCTATCAAAGTGCGAGGTAGCTCTAGGAAATTGGTTTGGTGGAATAGTCATTAATTCTCTTTTTGTTAGTACCCTTAGTGGTCTTGGTTTATGGGTTTTGCAAATCGATCTAGTTTTAGCTCACGCTTTATTGGCAGGTTTACTCAATTTTATTCCTAATATTGGTCCGACTACAAGTGTAGTTTTTCCTATTATGATTGCTCTATTAGATGCTCCTTGGAAAATAGTTGCCGTGGGAATTTTATATCTTATTATTCAGAATCTTGAAAGTTATTGGTTAAGCCCAATTGTTATGGCAAAACAAGTCTCTCTTTTACCTGCTGTTACTCTAGCATCTCAAATTTTCTTCACTACATTTTTTGGAATTTTAGGTCTAATTTTAGCTTTACCTTTAACAGTAGTAGCTAAAACTTGGATAGAAGAAACATTATTTAAAGATATTTTAGATCCTTGGCAAAATTCTTTATCCGCTGAGACAATTTCCACAGTCGATCGTTAATAGAAATCGTAAGCATTTCCTGCGGACTGCGCTAGCATTCAGCAGTCAGCTATCAGTTCTTGATAAACATCTACTATTTTCCGCCACAAAATTGCATAAATTGAACTCAAACTCGTCGTTCTTGTGGTTCATTCTCTGATTAAAAATGTAATAGAGGTTAAACGAATGCTTGCTTCATTGATTAAAAAGCTAAGAGCTGAATACTTACCGAAAAATATTAATAATTAATAATTATAGTCATTCCAGTTAAGATTGAGACAAGAGTTTCTTGCCTTGAAAAAGTTTCAGCTGAAAAAGTGTTCCAGTCTTATTCAGAATAACTATAATAATTATTAATTAAATAATTCAGCTTACTCTGCTTCCCCTTTCAAGGGGAAAAAAGCGGTCTATCTTCAAACCGAACCGTAGGGTGGGATGGATGGGTTTCCTAACCATATCCAATCGACTCCTGTGAAGAAAAATTTTTCATGATTAGTCAATCCTCTTTTTTTTAAGGCAAGACTATTTCATTCTAAATTTTGCCATTTTATGTATTGACGAAACCACATTATTTCAAGCTTGAGGAAATTTATATTTCGCTGGCTGAAAATCAATAAATTCATTGCTAAAATCTAGAATGAAATGACCCTGTTTTCAAGGAGAGGTAATTGTTAATTATTAATTATTAATTATTAATTGTTGAATCTTACTCATCTTCTGGTTTTAAAGATCGTACAGTTTCTTGAATTGACCCTATAGCAAATCCCATAATTGCACCTACTGTTGCATAAGTACGAGGTGCTTTTGCACTACTATAGCCTTTATCTATTCTTGTAAAATTACAACATTGATAACGACTTTTACTCATCTCGGCAGCAGCTAATCCAATTACTGAGCCAATTAAAGCCATCATCAAGCCAGAAAATATTACTAGCTTTAAATTAATTGTTTTTTCTTCCATTACCAACTAACCCCCATAATTAAAATTAAAATTGTTGATATATTATATATTTTTTTTCTAGCATGATTTTGACTATGTTCAACTATTAATAGTAAAAAAAGTCATAAAAATTCAATCAATGTTACAGGCATTCAAGCGAGCTAAAAAGTATACTGCTAGTTTAGCTCCATAAGGAGAATCCCACCAAGCAACAGGAAAACAACCTTGAGGTGCTTCTAGGCTAAAATTCAGTTTTTCATAAGGTATTGATTTATTGTTTGATAATAATCCAAGTTGTTCGCAGGTCATATTCAAAACTTCCATATCTATTTGAGAAATATCATAGGTTCCTCCCATACTTTCGTAAATTTTCTGTTGTATACTAAAGCCAAAATGACCTTTACTATAGTTGGTCCAAAGCTGGTCGATTAAATTTATTACGCTACATGGAAATTTTATAACATCATCAGGAGTCAGTTTTTCTTTGTCTGTGTGACCAGATATTTCTAACATGACTTTTGCAGTTTCTTGGTCTGCTTCTTTCCATTTTCCTGCTGATAGTAAATCTCTTAATTTTCCAAAGCGGTAAATATCAGAAATTAACATTAGTGCTTCATCTAACTTTTTTTCTAGTTGAGCTACTCTTTCTGATAATTCTAACTCCCTTGAATTCTGTTGTGATGATGATAAAGACTGCTCGGAGGAAATAGTAGATGTATTTATCTCTTTATATTCTATTTCGTTAGACATAATTACTCCAAAAATTTTGCTCTAAACTATTTTTTTAGTATTTAGTAGTTCCTGGTTAAGGAAAAGTGTTCAACAATTAATAATTAATAATTACCTCTCCTTGAAAAGAAGAGGATTAACTAATAATGAAAATTTTTCTCGATCAAAATAACATGGGTCGCGCAACCTCGCCTTTTAAGGCGCAATATTTTTGGAGAGTTGCTCAAATCCCCTACTTCCCCTCCTGGGAGGGGTTAGGGGTGGGTACGGTACACTTGCTGACTTGCAGACTTGCTGACTTGCTGACTTCGTTAATACCCCCTTAATACCATTTCTCAAAAACTTTTCTACATTTTATTGAGTAGGGGAGTAGGGGAGTAGGGGAGTGAGGGAGAAGTAAAAACAAAAATAATTAACATTAACGCGGGCTAAAGTTAGCAAAAAAGTTATTCGACTTGTATTAATTACTTAATAACTGAAGTGTTACTCAAGTATAGCATTAATGCATGGGAATTGGTATAAAAGGGTCGGCTTTAAACCACAATTTTCAGTAATAGACATCTCCAGAAAATAAACTTACCCTTTATTTGCTATAAACTAAGGTTGTAAAAGTTGCTAATAAAATCATTTGTCGTGTTTTTTTCCTAAAAATATATTCCTTGTTTCCTGTTCCCTATTCCCTACTTTCACAAAAAATCTATATCTTTTTGGGAAATGTCTAATAATTTCTGACTTGATGATTTACAGTCTTGAGTTTCTGACAAATTCTGTACAGATTTTTATAGTTGATTCTGCTCTATAATTGATTTACTAATTATTTCACTAATAAGTAAATTACCTTCAGGACTTAAATGAATATGGTCTCGATATAAACTATCTGGTGCTGAGACAGATTTAAAAATAGGTAGTAAATCTAAATATAAAATATTCTCTGCCTGGGTAAATTCTTCTAAACGTTTACGAGTTTTAATTTCATAATCGCGGGGTCCAGGTTCACCTACTTCCCGTAGTAAAGGAGTCATTGCTAGAATGAATTTCGTATTGTTTTGATTAGCCAATTCATAAATTTTTTTAATTGCTACTAAATTAAAACCAACCCGGTCGCCTTCTTCCTTAATTTCAGGAACTTTTGGAGCCTTAAAAAAATAACGATTTATCAATTCTGCAATAGCTGAAGGAGGTTTTTTATCTGGATAATTCCGGTCTACTCCCACTACTAATGAACTAGGTGCTTTGGCAAATAAATCATCGGTATTAATTAGTAATATTACTATTTGAGAATTAAACAAACCGAACTTTTCTAAATAAGCCAATTCATTTCTCGGACCCCAAGAATTAGCTGAAGCATTAAGAACTTCAACAATTTTATCTTTACCAAAATTTTTACTTAAATTGTTTTCTATAATTGCAGAAACTGTGTCATTTTGGTCAGTCCACCAATTACCATTAGCCACAGAGTCTCCTACTATAAATATTCTAAATTTAGTATTTTCTTTTGACTCTTCTATAGGTTTTGACCGCATAGAATACTGATTAATTTTTATGCGATTTCCAAAGCGACTAACATTTTGATTTGGAGCCAAGAGATAACCAATTTGACTGTCTGCAATATAAGTGAGAGGATTGCCAAGACCCACTACAACTCGGAGTCCTATTTCTAATATCCCCAATAACCCAAGTATAAGTGCTGAAATTATGAGTAGAATTTTCACTAATCTAAATTAAATAAATTAATCTATTTGATTTTCAATGATTTAGTCTCTAGTCTTGAGAGTCATAAATATTGTTTTTTCGATCGATTACATTATTATTTACTAATTCTCAATATTTTTTATAGATAAATAATAGCTAAAATTGGCTGAAAATTGTTTGAATTCCTGCCGATGAAAACTTCCTATGATTGACAAAGTTCATAAACATGATGATTCAAATAAAATTTATTATATAGAACTAAGCAAATAGGGTGCGGACATTTATCTACTTCCTACTCTCTTACAAGCAAAATTTATTGTCAAGCACCAAAAAATGCACTGCTTATAGATATCTATATTTATCCTATCTTAATTTTAAGAAGTTATAGCTCATCATACATCATCATAATGTAAGCATTCAGCTATTAGCAGTCAGCGCTTCCCTGCGGGATGCGCTCGCATTCAGCGATAAGACCCTGCTTTTCAGGACAGGGTTTAAATTCAAATAGATTTAAACAACTTTTGTAGTAAGATTTAATCCGGGCTGAATTAATTATTATAGAGGGAGTCCTCATAGAAGAAAAGACATGGACAAAAAAACTTTTATAACTATATAGATACAGTATCTTAGCTTATTTATGTGGTACAACTGACGGGGTAAATATTTTTGGCTTGTTCCGCCTTCCCTACTCCCTAAAACCATCAATATATGTACTTTCAGAGAGTAGGAAACTGCTGTTATTTTCAATAAAATAAATATAAAATAGCGTCAACTCAAGTATGGAATATTCAATAATTTGAAGAACAAACTATATAAAGTTTTAAAATTATGATGACCAAAAATTGACATATACTAGCAGAGTCTAGATAATAGGTATCTTCTAGGCCATAATTTTTAATGTAAACTCTGTTATGTTATTGCCAAATAACCGTGGTTTCAGGTAAACCCGTGGACTTAAAGCAAATATTTAAAACCAGACATCCAATCATTGGGGTAGTACATTTACAGCCTCTGCCAACCTCACCCCGTTGGGGAGGCGACCTCCAAGCTATTATTAGTAGAGCAGAAAGAGAAGCCACGGCCCTTGCATCCGGTGGTGTAGATGGCATTATCGTAGAAAACTTTTTCGATGCTCCTTTTGTCAAAGACCAAGTTGACCCCGCTGTAGTTAGTGCCATGACATTGTTAGTACAAAAGATTATGAACTTGGTTTCTCTACCAATTGGAATCAACGTTTTGCGTAATGATGGCCAAAGTGCAATGGCGATCGCTTCCTGTGTACAAGCCCAATTTATTCGTGTTAATGTCCTAACTGGAGTTATGTCTACGGATCAAGGGTTAATTGAAGGAAAAGCACATCAACTTTTACGCTATCGTCGAGAATTGGGTAGTAATGTCAAAATCTTTGCAGATGTTCTAGTCAAACACGCTCAACCATTGGGTGAACCCAATTTAACTACAGTTGTCCAAGAAACTATTGAACGTGGTCTAGCTGATGGAATAATTCTCTCCGGTTGGACTACTGGAAGTCCTCCTACCTTGGAAGATTTAAAGTTAGCTAGTGCAGCAGCATCAGATACACCTATATTTATCGGCAGTGGCGCTAACTGGAATAATATTTCTACCTTGATGCCAGCTGTAGATGGTGTTATTGTATCTAGCTCCCTGAAGCGACATGGCCAAATAGACCAACCGATAGATCCTATTCGTGTGAGTCAGTTTGTGGAAGCTACTCAGCGAAGCTTATCGAATCAGAGACAAGATAGTCAACAACCTAGCGCTAATTCTCAAGGAATATAGCGTGGGCTTTTTTAAGCTCTAGTTGACCAGACTCAGGAGTTAACTCTCCTACGTTTTGATCGTCATGGTACCTCTGGATGCGTCGCTAGTCTGTAGCTCTACCGTTAGTCATTAAACATTCGAGCGAGGGCCCGAGAAAGTGTGGCGAACACACGCAAGTGATTAAAACATTGTCGTTCGCGCAGCGTCTCCTCTTGGGAGAAGCGAACTTTACCGAAAATTGTGGTTTAAAGCCTCCCCTTATTAAGGGGAAAAAAGAAAAAAATTTTCATGATTAGTCAATCCTATCCGTTTTAAAGGAGAGGTAATTATTAATTATTAATTATTAATTATTAATTGTTGAACCTAGCAATAGGAGAACACACGAATTATGCGTGTATTTGTACTTCATAAAAACCGACAACCTTTAGACCCCTGTAAACCTGGCATAGCTAGAATGTTACTCTCAACTGGCAAAGCTAAAGTTCTACGTCGATACCCTTTGACAATCATTTTGACTGAGGAGGTCATTTCAGTTATCAGTTATCAGTTATCAGTTATCAGTTATCAGTACCGACCGCTAAAGCCGGATCAAACGAAAATACGCTCATTGAATATTTTTTCATCCCCCTTTTAGGGGGAGGCTTTAAACCCAATTTTTCGGTAAATGAACCAATTACCTAAATAACACGGGAGCATGAAAGCCATCGTCTTTTAAGCGATGGATCAAAGGCGAGGAGTCGGATTTTAATCCTATGTATTTTATTTGACCGAAAAGCAACGCTGAAGGCCCGGTGTTTGAACCGGGGGGATGAAAACAAGGGAGTCGTTTGGACTAGACAACTAAAGTTTTCCTCTGTTACTATGATCGACAATAACTTTTCGGTCCCCCCGTTTCCAATGTACTCTTGTCAGCAAGTTTTAGTAAATAAAAATTCTTATGCGAAGAGTCTCACAAACTAACTAATATGGGAATATATTTATAGTCGGCAATTATTTTTTAAGTCTCACAAAACTCTCGGCAAGTTTGAGGCAGGAATTAGTCTATAAAAACAACTATCATTACAAAGTTTTATATCTCACTTGCAGGAAGCAAATCAAATATTGAGAACTGTAGTTGAATCCCATACGCTCTTCAGGATGGTCAAATTAATTGCCTATAATGAAGGTCATTTCAGTTATCAGTTATCAGTTATCAGTACCTCCGACTAAAGCCGGATCAAACGAAAATACGCTCACTGAATATTTTTTCATCCCCTTAAAAGGGGAGGCGCGTGGACCTCATTTTTTGGTAAGCAGAAAGTTAAGGTTAAACTTAAGCCAACTGTGTAGGGGGACAAGTTCATTGTGCCCAGAGAGTGTATTTCAGCTAAGGGGAAACGAAGCAACACGGATAAATCGCTGTTGCGTAGTATCTACTTAGAATCCCCGTGACTGACCTCCGGGGAGTAGTCAATCACAACCATCAACTAAAGGTTGACCCCGGAGCGAAAATAACTGGTTTAGCAATTGTTCAAACCCACATTCTGCTTTGCATACTACATTTTGTCGTGCAAGATGTGAGTTTAAAGGAGAAACAAGAAAAATTTTTCCTTGAGTGTCAATCCTCTTCTTTATCAAGGAGAGGTAATTGTTAATTATTAATTATTAATTATTAATTATTAATTGTCGAAAGTAATCTCTCTGAAGTTGCAGAAATAAAATTAGCTCGTCATTTAACGTAAGCATTTCCTGCGGAATGCTGCGCAAACAGCTATTAGCAATGAGCTCTCAGCTCTTTAATGAATCAAGCAATTCTTCCTTTAACTTGATAGTATATTTTCAATCAGAGAATTGAAGTATAAGAACAAGAGTTTGAGTTGTCAACCCATACATTGTATGGCGGGAAATGTAGATGTGTTCCGGAAGCTGATAGCTGATAGCTGACGGCTGTTTGCGCAGCATTCGGACCGAAATGCTTACCATTTAACAGAAATAGATACTAAAAGGTATGGAGTATTTTGCTCTCTTCATTACCAAGAACAAAATCAATTTTTAACAAAGAAGCTTTTGAATATTAAAGCCAATTGTAGCAAGAAAATCAATAGCAATTTTTACTCAGTTTACAGACTTTAGAGCAGCCAAAAAAATTGTCTACCGATCGGGGAAGCACAGTTGTAAAAACTAGATTTTGAGCATCAACTAAAGTAAGCAGTTTAAACAAAACTATTATTTGAATAGACATCTGTTCAATAATTGATAATTGATAATGGATAATTGATAATTACCTCTCCCTAAAAACGGATAGGATTGAATAAAAGGAAAATTTTTTCTTGTTTCTCCTTTAAAGGAGAGGCTTTAAACCTTAATTATTCGGTAAAAATCAAAAATAAAATAAATTCTTATCCATAAATTATCAATTATTCTTCCCTGTTTATTATTCCCTCCATACCTCCATACCTATTCCTTCTTTTCTGGAGATGTCTAATAGTAAATATATATTGTTACTTTGCCGAAATAAAGCAGAGAATATTTGTTGTAAATACTTATAGGCTATAATATAGAGTAAATCTATAATAACCCTTAACTATCCAGATAGACCGGGCTTGCTAAATAAATTTAAAACCTTGACTAATCATGGTGCGTGAGAATTATTAAAGCCTCGCGCGTGCGATCGCGAATAAGCTTTCTATACTATCAAAATCAATATACCCATTGAAAATCAAGTAATAAAGTAATGAAATTAAAATGACATAAAAACTTTACCCTATTCCTTGTTCCCTGTTCTCGAACCTAATGCTTAGGACTTTTTTAGCAGGAAATGCTTACTTTAGCAGCTTCTTAAGATAGATATAGCTATTTTTTTTATTTATATTACCTACAGATGTTCAAACTTTTCGGTACACATCAAAATACCATTCTGAAAAATATTAAACACTGGCTAATAGAAAACCGTCGATTATTGCTAACAGCTTCAACCTCAGCAGGTATCGTAATACTGTTACGCTCATTAGGTTTTTTACAATCTTGGGAGTGGGCACTTTACGATCATTTTTTTCGCTTACGTCCTCCAGAATCATTAGATCCGCGCATTGTAATTGTAGGAATTGATGAATCAGATATACAAAAGTATGGCTATCCCATAAACGATCTATTAATGGCTGAAATATTACAAAAATTACACTCACTTCAACCTCGTACTATTGGTTTAGATATATATCGTGATTCCCCTAGAGAGCCAGGCTATGAAAATTTTGTAACAGCTCTAGAAAATATTCCTAATATAATTGGTATTGAGAGAATAGGAATAAAAAATAGTTTAGGAATCAAACCACCTGCTATTTTGGCTAAAAAACAACAGGTAGGGTTTAATAATATAACAACAGATCCTGATGGAAAAATTCGTCGTGGCTTACTCTATATGCACTTAGAAGATGGCAATTTTCGGGAAAGTTTTCCACTTAAACTGGCTTTAAATTACTTAGAAAAAGAAGGAATTGAGCCAAAAGCAGCTAATAAAGCCAACGATTTACAATTAGGTCTAGCTGTATTTCATCGTTTCAAAGGAAATGATGGAGCTTATATTAGAGTTGATGCAGGTGGCTATCAATTTTTAGCAAATCCTAGAAAAATATCAGATAGTTTTCATACAGTTTCCATGAGTGATTTACTCTCTGGAAAAATAACTCCACACTTATTCAAAGACCGGATAATTCTCATTGGTTATACTGCAACTAGCGTTAAAGATTTTCATAGAAATTCTTACAGCACTCGTTTATTTAACTCTCCCAAAGAAATATCTGGAGTAGAATTACAAGCTAATTTTTTGAGTCAAATTTTGAGTTCAGCATTAGATGGTAGAGTCAATATTAAAGTTTTTCCTGAACCTATAGAATGGTTATATATTATTGTTTTTTCTTGTATAGGTGCTAACTTAAGTTGGCAATTATTATTACCAAGAAAATCAATTATCGCGATATTATTTATCAGTATTAGTATTACTGGATTTTCTTATATTGCCTTTATTGATGATGGTTGGTGGTTTCCTATAATACCCTCAATATTTGCTCTTAGCAGCTCTGCTATTATGATTATGTTTCATCTTGCTCACTTAAAAGAAGAATGGCAGAAATCTACAGAATTTTTACAGTCAGTTATTAATGCAATTCCTGACCCTATATTTGTCAAGGATAAATATCATCGTCGCATTGTTTTGAATGAAGCTTATGGTAAATTTATCGGTTATTCTGTAGACGATCTACTCATCAAAACAGACTACGAATTATTTCCTCAAAATGAAGCTAATATATTTTGGCAACAAGATGAATTAGTATTTAAAACAAATCAACAGCAAGAAAATGAAGAATATTTTACAGATGCTCGTGGAATTACTCATATAATTGCTACGAAAAGAACTCTTCATCAAGATGCTGCGGGAAATCTATTTTTAGTAGGAGTAATTAGAGATATTACCGAACGAAAAAAAATAGAGGAAAACCTGAAGGAAACAGCAACAAGACTAAAGATTGATAATGATAAACTAAAGCTTTTAGGAGATTCTTTACATCATCAGGCTAATCACGATACTCTCACAGGATTACCTAATCGTAAGCAATTTCATGAGCGTTTAAGTCAAGCTATTGAGTGGGCAAATTTGAATGAAGAAATGGTTGGTCTACTATTTCTAGACCTCAACGGATTTAAAGCCGTTAATGATACCTTGGGTCATAATATAGGGGACTTACTATTAAAATTAGTAGCACAAAGACTTCAAGGGTGCTTAAGAGGAAGTGATTCAGTTTGCCGACTTGGAGGTGATGAGTTTACTGTGATTTTACCAGGTATTCCAGGACAAATAGGAGCTTGTAGAGTGGCTGACAAAATTCGCAACACAATTAATCAACCTTTTAATTTAGAAGACCATATTGTCCCAGTAGGAACCAGTATTGGTATTAGTCTATATCCTCTTGATGGTCAAGATATTGACCAACTAATTCATCACGCTGATAGTGCGATGTACGAAGACAAGAAACAGCAGAAGAAACAACGTTAAATCCGAGATTCCGCACCACAAAATATAGAAGAAGGAGTCAGTCCTCAGTCTTCAGGAGTCAGGATAAATAGGAATTACAGAGAATGTAGTTGGAAGAATTGTCCCTGAATTTTTCTGCCCAACTCTTGCACAAAATCCTAACTTTTTGAGCTATCTTGACCGAAAAGCTGGCACTTTTTTCAACCTAAAAAGGCTTAAACTTTTATATGTCAATGCTTTGATAGTTAATCAGCAAACCCTACTTAAATAATGATAATAAATGTGATTAGATTAGCATCTCAAATAAATTTAACCCAGTTATATAGCAGGGAACAGTTCCGAAAGGCAACAGTGGGAAAAGTATTTCTCTGTCTAAGGTTCATCATCAACATAAGTCCTAACCAACTCGTTCCTTGCTATATATTACTGAGTTAAAAAATTTGGCATTGGTGAAGCGCGTGTATGATATTAATCTTAATTATTTAGTCCTCAGGAGTCAGTCCTCAGGAGTCAGGAGGAAAGAAAGAAGAAGAAAGAGTAGTAGAGGGAGAAAGTTTGTTGTTTCGGCTCTTATCTTGAGAAGATATCATACCTCTTTTCACCAACGCCAAAATTTAATACTTTATTCATTTTTTAAAGTTTCCTGTTTTTGAACTTTGACGATGAAAGAGATTTACTAATTAATGCCCTTATATCATGTCCGGGTAATTAGTGATGAAAAAAACCAAAATTGTCACTTGCAGTGCAAATCTTTTTATTCTCCCTACTCCCTACTCCCTACTCTCTACTCCCTACTCCCTACTCCCTTGAGTTTGAAACCATTTTCACCGTCAAAAATATCAAAGTCTCGCTATCTAACCCTAATCATCAGTCTATGTCCTAAGCAATTCTTTCCCCTGCAATACCAAACTCCTGACTCTACTCTATGTAATTATCCTCATAAACTTTGCTACTGGCGTAGCCTTCTCAGCAGTGTTTTTCCGCATTTATACTTAAATTTTGGCCATATTATGAGATTTATTAAGTAAAATGTCGTATGTACATCAGTGTATGTACTGATATAATAGATTTAGTAAGAAAAATTTTAATCATTTGGATTTGCTATTCATAGCTACCAATTAGTAGCCAAATTTCAATCAATCTGTACAACTGAGAAACAACACTACTTTTCTGGCAAGCTAATCAATCTAGATCATCTTTGCTCTGGCTCTACTATCAGGGGATAAATTTTATGAATGCTATACTACCACTTACTATCAAAAACATAGCTTTCTCAACCTTAACTTTAAGTTTAGGTATCATAATTCCAACAAGAGTGATGGCATTACCAGAAGCTAGCCATTACCCTAACTCTAATCAGACTTATACAGATGTTGATACCTATTTTTTAAGATCATCTACTCTTGCAGGATATGCACCAGACAATAATGGTAAATCTGAAGACAGTAAAAAAGGTGGAGGGGCACACTAATATTACCTCTTTTCTATTTAAGTAGGTAGTAGATAGGTTCCAGAAAAGAGGGAACAGGGAGAAATAATTGATATCATTTTTGATTTTAACCAGATGTCTAGTAGATAGCTATCTCAGATTAGTCTGATATATCTCTGGTTGTAATTAAAAATAAAGACTTATTAAGGCTAAGAGTTTCTGTATTAATTTTTTAAATTTATATCTAACGCGATCGATATATTAGTTAATCTTAACACAAGGAATTTAGGGACTAATCCCCGAAGTTACATAGATAGGGCATTTTATCAATACTAATATTAGTTCGCCGAATAATTAATAATTTCAGCTTTGAAGCCGATCCTTTTAACTTTGAAGGAGAAAAAATCATTGATATTTCTTTTTAAGAAGAGATAATTGTTAATTATTAATTGTTGAATGCGATCGCTAAACTCTAGAAACTTTAAACGATTGACATACTCCCGATCTTACCAATGGATAATTGATAATCGATCGTTGATAATTGATAATTAATCGCGCTTTAGGTAAAAATCCTCTCACTCGCCGTGGAGAAAAAAGCGGTCGAGGCATGGCTCCGAAACCTGCGCCATATCCATGAGACCAAGAGAAGAAAACGGTTTTAACCAGATGTAATTATCCATTATTCATTATCCATTATCCATTAATGAACCATAGCTCAACTCCTTGGGGTTGTTCAATTCGGATTTGGAATCGTTGTTTGTATAGCAAGTAATGATTGCAGTAATTGTGGTCAAAAAGTACCATTAACTTTGTCAGTTAGAACTCACTGTTGTCCTCAATGTAAAGTAGTTTTAGATCGGGATGAAAATGCTGCAATTAACATATTATATCATGTCCGGATAATTAGCGATCAAAAAACTTTCTCCTTCTTCCTTCTTCCTTCTCCCTTCTCCCTTCTTCTTTCTTCCCTCCTGACTCCTGAGGAGTCAGTCGTTGTTTATTTATAACTGTTCAACCGGACATGATATTAAATAAAGCATTAAACGAGGTGGGTATCATCTTGTCTGCTTGTAGAGGCGTAATATCATATCCGCACTTTATCGTTTGTGTAAACCCAAGAGTGAATATCTACAGGAAATTTAAGTTTTTTTCTTGCTCTTAAGTATTCGGTGCCTTTCGGAGCTGTTGCCTACCTTTGCTATACAAGACCGATGCTACCGGACATGATATAAGACGTTAGTCAGCCTGTGTTCGCGCAGGGTTGCGCTAGCACTCGCAAGAAAGTTCTGAAACTTGGATTCAATTGCCTCTGTTTTAGAAGCTCCCGTTATAATCGGGCGATTTAACGGGAGAGAACTTCACCAGATAATCCAGACTAGGAAAATATCTGGAAGTGTTATCACTTTTGGCTCGTGGTAAGCGGCAACTCTTAGTTAAACGTTGGGTTGTTCAAGCTGTGTGGCTGAGGCCCGCAGAAGTTGAGGTACTAAATAGCAGCATTGAAAATTGACTAATATCTGAAAGTTTAGTTTATGCTAATCTTAGTCGTATGAACCAGTATTCAATCTATAGTCACCTTCAATGTACACATCAGCAGGTGGAGTTACTGTAAAATTGTCAAGATTTGCTTTTAAAAGAGTTTTCTGTCTTTCAGTTAAATCGGGAATTGCTAGTACATCCTCTACATTTTCGTAAGGAGCATTATCTACTATCATCGCAGCTATAGTTGGGAACATTCCCCGGTATTTCCGAAAGCTTCGTAAAGGACTATTGTTAAGATCGAGCTTCTCTCCAATCTCTCCTAATTTTCTGTCTGCCTTGTTAACCCTTCCAGATTCTACTGCTAGAATTGATGTTGAAGGCCATACAGTTAAATTTAAGTTACCTGCATAAGCTTGATGGTATGGCATCAATCCAACACAACCTAGACATAACCCTAATATTGCTAGCAGTAAGCCTATTTGTTTCATTATTCTGTTTCTCCTAATCTATTGATATACACAGTTTTTTAAGTAGCTAACTGTAAAAATTAAACTGTAGAAATTTAAACGGTTTACTGAATTTTTAGTGGGTTAGTTTATCCAGTAATAACTGCATGATGCAGCTTACTATTATCTAAACTCAAAAAGCCTATTAAAATTATTTTTCTACTTGTTGGTTTCTATTGCTTAAATGCCTCGCAAATTATCTCTTCCTTCCTATTAATCCTAAAGAAACTTTGGGAGATATATTTTTGTCCAACAAGACAAATTTAGTCATAGACTATTAAGTCCTATCCACTATACTTTATCAGCTTCTACGGCTTAAACTAACCTTTTTATAGAAGGTAGAGTTGACCATACAGCTACTTTTGTTTTTTCTCTCAGTTATCTTATCATGCTGTGTTGCAGTTAATTCCAAGCCTTTTGATGTTAACGAATGGCTGATATGTCCCATAGTAAGAAGTATCGTGGGATATTAAACTACAAAGTTTTTTCTTGAGTTTATACACTTGGCACATCTACAAATCTAAGCTTTTGCTTGACGGATCGTAACTATATGGACTAAAACAAATTTTGATTTTTTGCAGAGAACAATTTTTTGCCCAAAAAACTATTGAGATTATTAAAAGTACCGCCATAAGTAATAGTTGAACTATCATAGCCTTTCAGATTTACTTGATACTGCTGAAATATTTGATTCACATTGTCTAAATCGCAAATATACTGATAAGTACCTTCTCCCAAAGCAATATCCATACCAATTTCTTTAGTAGATGATTCTAGGCGAAATGCTGCATTTACAGTATCTCCCAAAGCAGTATAGTCCGAGCGTTCACTACTACCAGCGTTACTCACCATTGCATAACCTGTATTTATTCCTGCTCCTACTGTTAAAGGAAACGGTAAAGGATATGTCTTATTTAGTTCTTCTGTTACTTCATGTATATCTTTGAGGGCCTGAAAAATACGAATCATTTCTGCACTACTAACTCCCTCAGCTCCATGAAACCAAACAGCCATAATCGCATCGCCAATATATTTATCCACCCAACTTCCATTCTTCCTGATAATATCCCCTGCTTGCCTAAACCAACTACCAATAACTTCAGACAATACTCTCTCGTCCAGTTTTCTAGTCAGCACTGTAAAATTTCGGATATCCATTACCATCACTGATATTAGACGACGAACGTGCAAGGTAGATGTAAAATCTTGAGAATCACCACCTATGCCTGACTCTGTGTCCATTGCTAGTTCTGGACAATTAAATTCTAGTTCTGTTTGACCAAATACTAGGCGATCGGAATCCTTTAAAATTACAGGAATACTAACACGACGACTATTGACAAAAGTGCCATTACGACTACCTAAGTCAATCAGATAAAAATCTCCTTTGTCCATCTGCTGTATCATGGCATGGTTGCGGGATATCCATTTATCAGTTAGGACAAAAGTGTTCTCTCTACCTCTACCAATAGTCCAGCAATTATTTCCGACTAGAGGTAGGTAGCGATCGCCTGCTTCAGTACGAAGGAGTATATGAGGAGGTTGCAAAGTCACGACAGTGTCACTCATGGTAACACAAGCTCTAAACTTGTGTGAATTCTGTTTTGGTCAGCACTAATATTTCAGTCATAAACTGATTGTCCCTAAAGTAGCATAGGTTTCTACAGGATTATTACTGAGTTCTTATTCTACTGCACCCCCTCTAACTATCTTACTTATATATATTAGGCTAAACAAGCAGCTAATAGAAATAGACTGTCCACTAAAATTGTACTTAATACTGCTGCTCCAAAGGCCCAATAGTATAATTTGCTTGATTGCAAAGGTAGAAGACCAGAAAGCAATAGAATTCCCACCAAAACAAATATCCAAATTATTCCCCAGGAAGTACGTACTTGAGTTAAAGCATCTTGGAATACTCCTAAGGCCATATCTGGTTCAACTATCATTAATCGTCGCCAATAAGGAATCAGGCCAGTTATGTAGAAGTATCCGTCTGTAACTGCTGTACCTAGTAGAGAACCAAGGTAAAAACAGTTACCTATCATTTCTTTTTTGTGCGCCAAACACCATAAAGCAAAAGGTACACATATCGCCTCAACTGGTAAATGGAGCAGTGGTTCCTCTCGTAACCAACCCCAGTATATTGAGCCTGTGAACCAACTCCAAGTAAAGCCCAATAATAGATCGCCCCATATATGGGTATCTCTATTTTTCAGTAGTTTTAAACTTAGCCATAACCAAAAGCCTGTCATAGCCAAACTTAACCAAGGTAGTTGACGTACCATTGGAGCTTGAAAAAAGACTGGCACTGACACTAGAAATATGGCAGTAAAAAACACAGCCCATTTTTGGCTGATTCTAATTTTTTCTGAAACGCCGAAAAATAAATTTGTCCCAAATTTTTCTGGGTAAAGCATTGAGACTCTAGCAAATAAAGTATTATTCAACAAGGTATTTTTAAGATTTTTTACTTAACTTTATGTAATTTAATATATCATACATATTTATTATCCCCTCCTGGGGCATATTATTTAATAATAATAGCTATTTTATCCCCTAGGAGGGGATTTTTTAGAAAGAGTTAATAATAAACGAAAATCATAATAAATAAAGAGTTTTGAGTTCGCGATCGCTAAAAAAAGTGGTAATATCTCTGATGCTATAATCAAGCTATAGTTATACTTAAGACCCTACTGAATGAAATTCTTATTTGCTGTCATTGTCAGCGCCTTAATTTTTATATCTCTAGAAAAAGTAGGCCAATCATTACCTTTGGATCCCGCTTCTACCTCCGAGCAGCTATTACAAATGAATATTTTTCAAGCAGTTATTCTAGGGATGGTACAAGGGTTAACAGAATTTTTACCTATTAGTAGTACGGCTCACCTCAAGATTGTTCCTGTTGCCCTGGGTTGGGGAGACCCTGGTGTGGCTTTTACTGCTGTGATTCAATTGGGCAGTATTTTTTCAGTTGTTTGGTATTTTTGGCAGGACTTGACAAAGATTGCGGTTGGTGCATATAAATCTATGGTGACATCCGATTACCAGTCTCCAGATTTCCGCATGGCAGTTGGAATAGCACTGGGAACCATACCAATAGTATTTTTTGGGTTACTAATTAAAATATTTATTCCAGATTTTGATAACTCCCCCTTGCGGAGTACAGTGGCGATCGCTATTGCTTCGATAGTTATGGCTTTATTATTAGGAATAGCAGAGAGAATTGGCAGCCGAAAACGTAATTTTGAACAACTAGATATTAAAGATGGCATACTCATGGGATTAGCTCAAACATTGGCATTAGTCCCCGGAGTATCTCGCTCTGGCTCAACTATTACAGGTGGCCTATTTATGGGGTTAGAAAGGGCTACAGCAGCAAAATTTTCTTTTTTATTGGGTCTTCCAGCGATTACTTTAGCAGGTTTAGTTGAACTTAAGACTTTATGGGATGAGGGGTTTGGAGGTGTGGGTTTAGTACCTACTATTGCTGGAATTATATCTGCAATAATTTTTTCTTACATAGCAATTGCTTGGTTGATTAAATACTTACAAACTAAAGATACATGGATATTTGTTTGGTATAGATTAGCTTTTGGGGTATTAATTTTAGTGGCGATCGCTGGTGGTGTAATGCAAAATAATTGAATAAATCTAAGTTGGGATTATTTTGACTTTTGTTGAAGTTTTAATCAGTCAAAACTCTAAAAATTGAACCCATCCAACTTTATACGGCCTCGGGGTCTCCCGTTATAATCTCCGATTTAACGGGAGGGGAATTGCCGAGAGCAAATTAAACAGGTTTCAATTGATGTTTAAATCAAGCACTAAAGAGTAGTATAAAAATTATGATAATTACTCATTGCTACAAAATTAAGCCCACTTGTGAACAATCAGTCAAAATTGATTATTGGCTAGAACTATTACGAAGACATTACAATTATGCACGCTTGTCAAAGACTAGATTGGTTGAATAGAACTAGATGTCAACTTGACCGTTGTTCATTAATTTCATGTCCTATTGGTGAAATTTCCAGTAGGCCAGATTATTATTTTCAGCAATCAGCACTTAAACAGACAAAACAGTTATTTCCTGACTACAAAGAAATCTACTCGGAAGTTCAACAAATTAACTTACAAAGACTAGATAAAGCTTGGAAACGTTGGCTAATACCCGATAAAAATGGTAAACGTGGAGGACGACCAAGATTTAAAAAGTCTGGCAAATTAAGGTCATTGTGTTTTAGTAGAATTAATCATCCGCTCATCAATAATTAAATTTGATGGAAAACAAATAATTACTACGAGGTTTGGTGCTATTCCTGTAATAGTTCATAGACTAATTCCAGAAGGTTTCACAATTAAAACTGCAACTATAACTAGAAAAGCTGACGGTTATTATGTAAGTTTTAGCTTAGAAGATAAGTCAGTACCAAGTTTGATTTATACAGAAAATATCAAAACTGCTGTAGGCATTGATGTAGGCTTAAAAGAATTTTTAACTACTAATACTGGTGAGACTGTTTCTGTTCCTAATTTCTATAGAAAATCTCAATCTAATTTAGCCAGAAAGCAAAGAAAACTATCTAGAAAAGAAATTGGGTCTAACAACTGGAAAAAAGCACGTTGATAATTAATAATTAATAATTAACAATTAATAATGATCGGGATTTAATTTAACTAAATAAACGTCTAATAATTAACAATTAATAGTGGGTAATTAGTTGATTTCTTTCATTATTAATTATTCATTATTAATTATTCATTGAATACATATAGCCAGACAAAGAGAAGATTTTCACTATAAGACTGCTCATAAATTAGTTAAACAATATGACATGATTGCAGTGGAAAACTTAAATATTAGAGGTTTAGCAAAAAATACTAAACTATCAAAATCAATTTATGATGTAGCCTGGGGTACTTTTATTGAAAAATTGAATGCAGTGGCGGTAAAACGCGGTGTTCATGTAAGTAGGGGCGAATGGCCATTCGCCCGTACACCCTCACAATACATCACAAAATTGTAGTAATTGTGGTCAAAAAGTACCTAAAACTTTGTCAGTTAGAACTCCCGAATTGTCCTAAATGTAAAACAGTTTTAGATAGGGACGAGAATGCAGCAATTAACATATTAAATAAAGGGTTAAACGAGGTGGGTATCATCTTGTCTGCTTGTGGAGGCTTAGGCGAAACTCAGCCTGGGAAACAAGAAACTTCTTTGTTTAAGAAGCTCCCGTTATAATCGCTCTTATTTAACGGGAGATAACTTCACGAATTTCTTAGATGGGAATTAAAGCTACTAGACAGTGCAAAGTTCTGGGAATAACTATTGCTAGCTAAGGGTTTCAGCGATCTAAAGGTTAAAAACTCTTTATTCACAACTGTAAGTACTGTAAGCCTTTTCCAGTAATGCTTTCAGTCTTCAAAGCCAATAGTTTTTTGGAAGAACTTTGTACTCTCCAGTAAAGCTACAAAAAACAAAAAAAACTTAGGACATGGCCTGAATGATATAGTCAAAGTAAGGAGCAGCTTCCTGAACATCTTCATCATCAAGTAAAGCAAGAGAAGCTTCCTTCAAACAACGGATTGACTCTACCATTCCAGGAACAGGTACACCCAATGAATTGTACATTTCCCGAACACCAATCAAACCAATACTTTCAATTGGATCTTTATCACCAGCTAGTACCCCATAAGTAATCAAACGCAAGTACCAACCATAATCCCGGAGGCACAAAGCACGCTCGCGCTGACCAAAAGCATTACCGCCAGGGGCAATAAAATCTGGACGCCTGCGCCACAACTCTTGACTAGCTTTGTCCACAATTTTTTTCTCATTTTCAGAAAGCACGCTAGCAATACGCACGCGCTGCTCGCCTGTTTTTAAAAAACTATTTATTGCTTGAAGTTCCCCACTACTGGGGTAACGTAATTCATCGTCTGCTTTGAGAATAACTTGGCTAACTACACTCATAATTATCAAAAATTTTCAGAATTATATTTCATTTTAGCTATTTACGACCTTTCTCAATCATCAAATTTAAGGGATTTAATTTGAGAGATTTATTGGTATTTTTGAATAGCGGATATTAATTAGGAGTCAGAAGTCAGAAGTCAGAAGTCGGGAGTCAGGAGTCA
This sequence comes from Cyanobacteriota bacterium, assembly GCA_034190295.1. GTDB lineage: Bacteria > Cyanobacteriota > Cyanobacteriia > Cyanobacteriales > Microcoleaceae > Okeania. The sequence goes on from JAXHSW010000055.1 coordinate 34,618, forward strand.
GGAATCTAGAGCAAGAAGCAGAGACCAGGAAGTCAGGAGTTCGGAGTCGGGAATTTAGAAAGGTAGAAAAGAATTTTTATTACCTTTAATTCATAACTAAATTGATTTTGCTAATTAGGGTTTGCTGAAAAAGTATGAGTGGTAGGGGAAGGAGACAGGAGACAGGAGACAGGAGACAGGAGAAATGGGAATTAATTAGGAGGTAGTCGGAAAAATTGTCCCAAGATTGTTCTGCCATAATCGTCCCAAAATACTAGCTTTTTGCAGCTCAAAAAGCTGGCACTTTTTTAGACCAAAAAATGCTTTATACCAATATCAGTCAATGCTTTGAGGTTTAATCAGCAAGCCCTAATTAATGATTTTTGATAAAAAATTATAGGCGGTCTGAAATTATTAATTTTGGCAAGTAAAAGTAATATTATGCTCAAATAATAAACTGTTAATCAAATTATTGGATTAACAGTAATCTATCCTCAAATTTTCTACTTTTTTCTTTGCTTACTTTCCAACTTAATAAATTGGTTCTATATAAATATATTGCGTAGAATTTAAAAAATTAGATGTCGGATATTAAGTTATAAGATAAACTTAACATGGGCTATATGACTCTAAAATAAATTTTGTAGACAATATAAATGAGTGAATATAAATAATCAAAACTTGGCTAAATTAGCTTGGCAACAAGGTCAACTTGTGGAAATAACCATCACAGATTTAACGGATAGTGGTGATGGAGTGGGTCGCTATGATGAAAAAGTCCTGTTTGTACCTGATACAGTTCCTGGCGATCGCCTGCTTGCCCGTCTAACAGTGGTCAAACCAAAGTATGCTTATGGGAAATTACACCAACTCCTAGAAACATCCAAATATCGTATAAAACCCTATTGTATAGTTTCAGACAAATGCGGTGGCTGTCAATGGCAACATATTAGTTATGAATATCAGCTCCAAGCTAAACAAAATCAAGTTATTCAAGCTTTAAAGAGAATAGGAGGGCTAACATTATCAGCGGTAGCTCCAACTCTAGCATCTCCAGCAGCTTTTGGATATCGCAACAAAGCCACATATCCTCTAAGTATTTCTACTACGGGTAAAGTTAAAGCTGGCTATTATCAAAAAGGTAGCCATAAAGTGATTAATCTCAATCAATGTCCTATCCAAGACCAACGTTTGAACCCTTTACTCAAAGAAGTAAAACAGGATATTTCTAGGCAAGGCTGGAAAATATATGATGAACAGAAACATACAGGTATTGTACGCCACTTATCTTTGAGGATAGGTAACAACACAGGGGAAATATTGTTGACTTTGGTTGTAAATGGAGAGGAGGAAAAAACAAAAGAATTATTACCAGGTATCGAAGTTCAAGCACAAAAATGGCTAGAAGATTATTCTCGGTTAGTAGGTATTTGTGTGAACTACAACTCCAAGGCAACAAATACTATTTTTGGTCAACAGACGGTTTGTGTTGCGGGTCGGTTGTATCTGCACGAAGAGTTTAGTGGTTTAAAATTTCAATTGACTCCGGATACTTTTTTCCAGGTAAATACAAAGACTGCTGAAAAATTAATAGAGGTAGTGATTCAAGAGTTGGCATTGAATGGATCGGAGATTATTGTTGATGCTTATTGTGGAATTGGTACTTTCACTTTACCTCTAGCCAAATATTTGCAGCAGATGGGTATTGATGATAACGACTCTATGGAAATAGTGGGTGAGGAGTTGTTACAAATGGGGGGTAGAAAGGCTATGGCCATTGGTATAGAAGTTCAACCAGTGGCGATCAAACAGGCTCAGTTGAATGCTGAAATTAATGACTTGACAAATGTCATGTTTTATGAAGGAAAAGTTGAAGATTTACTGCCTCAGTTGGAGGTCAAGCCAGATGTAGTTTTGTTAGACCCGCCGAGAAAAGGTTGCGATCGCTCTGTTTTAGAAACTCTTTTGGAAATTCTACCTGAACGTATAGTTTATATTAGTTGTAAGCCTGCTACCTTGGCTCGCGATTTGAAATTTCTATGTTCGACAGGGAAATATGAGTTGAGTAAAGTACAACCTGCGGACTTTTTTCCTCAAACTGCTCATGTCGAATGTGCTGCATTTTTAGTCAGAAAAAAGCCAAAATCAGTAAAGTAATTTGGAAATTTTTTCTGTAATAAACTCGCTTTCAACTGAATAAATATTGTTCAAAGGTAGGAATTAATTATACAGCTGTTGCAGATATGAAAATATAGAATTAACTGTTATGCCAAATACGGCTCATTTTCCCATGCGAGAAGATCGGGATAAATATTTACAAAGAGTGCTAAATTTTTTGGCGTAGATGAAAGTAGAATTCAAGAATATAGCAATCTCAAGTCAAATGTGAGAGAATAACTTTTGGCCACAGGAAAACTGAGTTATTTGACCGAAAATTAGGGTCTCAAGCCTCCCCTTTTAAGGGGATAAAAAAAGCGGTCGAGAGATGGATGGGTTTCCTAACCATATCTAATCGACCAAGAGAGAGAATATTCCTTATGTCAAGCCTCCTCCGAAGCAGAGGTACTGATAACTGATAACTGATAACTGATAACTGAAATGACATACTCTCCGGACTAAAGGTGCGGAGATTTTCCTGAAAACAGGATTCCTGGTTCATAGAGTCTACTTAAATCAAAAGTTATGTATATTCTCAGAACTTATCTAGGATTGCTATTTATAGCAGTTTTCATTAATATATAATACATAAATTTAGGCTTAAAGGCAGAAGGTAGAGGACAGAGGGCAGAAGTTTTGTAGTCAACATGAGTGAAAACCGCTATAGTAGCAAATCGATCAAATATGGTAATGGTGAAGATATATATTTTTTAATTTCTCCCACACTCCCCATCCCCCCATCTCCCTATCTCCCCACACTCTCTCTACCATTACTATGCACCACCACCATAATCTCAACTAAACTATATAAAAACAATTAACTACCCTAGATTTTTCATTTAAGTTCCAGTAAATCTAGAAAAATAATTGAATACGATCCGGAAAGCTGCTCTTGAGAATGGGAAAATAGAATGTAATTAGGCTCATCATAGAGGCACAAAAACATTAAAAATGATCTACTTTCAACCACAGCCAATAAAAGCAAAATTAAGTAAATATAAATTTATGCAACCATATTTTCCTATCTCCATAGTTTTAGATAAAAATCTGCCATATTATCAGAATTTTGCTGCTTGGTTAGAAGCTAAAATTGTCATTCCTGATTCAACTACTCCTATAAATGAAACTTTGCCATTTTTGCTAGAAGCATTGCAAATAACTTTGGAAAGTGAAGGGGAACCTCAAAAAGTTTACCCTCTAATTGTAGAAAATATTGATTTATTAGAACCTCATTTAATATATATTTTACGCAAGTGGGCAAAGCAAGTTTTTTCTCACATTTGTCAAAATAGAGCAACTACAATTGCTAGTGCATTAGTAAACTTTGGTCGGATTATTTGGGCACTGCCAGATGGAGACTCTGATGTTAATTTAGAAATTGCTTTAGCTTGCTGTGAGTTAGCTTTGGAAGTATTTAATTTGAATAATTTTCCCTATGAATGGGCAATAGTTAATAACAATCTAGCTGTAATTTATCAAACTCGCTGTTATGGAAATTCTACCCATAATATAATTAAATCTTTTGAACATTATCTACGAGCAAAATTAGTATTTCCAGAGCAAAATCTACCTGAAAAATGGACTGATTTCACTTAGTATTAATAAGCTGTTCAGCATTTAAACTATAAAAGCAATGAAGCTGTTTGAACAATTACCAATTACCAATTATCTAACTCTATTTTATTTGCTATCAAGAAAAGAAAACTGAGAAAAACTCAACTCATTAACTTTATTCCAATTAAAAACTTGCTCTCGAAATTTTTTCCACTGTTGATAAACTTCCTTAAAACTTCCATCTTGACTAGCACTTTCCTCATAAAATTCAAAAGCAGCCTTCTGAGCAGCTTCCATAATTTCTGGACTAAAAGCTCTCAACTGGACACCTTTTTCAATCAATCTTGCTAAAGCCTCACGATTCAAAGCATCATATTGACCTAACATATTCAAATTAGCCTCATAAGCAGCAGTCTGAAAAATTTCCTGATATTCCCTTGGTAACTTATTCCAAGCATCCAAATTAACCAATACATCTAAAGTTGGACCAGGTTCCCACCAGCCAGGATAATAATAGTATTTTGCTGCTCTATATAAACCCAACTTTTCATCATCATAAGGTCCACTAAATTCAGCCGCATCAATAGCTCCTCGCTCCAAAGCCAGATAAACTTCTCCACCAGGTAACACCTGTACATTTACTCCCAACTTACTTATCACATCGCCCCCTAAACCAGGAATACGCATTTTTAAACCATTAAGATCGGCTACAGTATTAATCTCCTGTCTAAACCAACCACCCATTTGCGCTCCAGTATTACCAGCAGGAAAGTTGATAATATTAAACTGAGCATAAACATTTTGGATAGCTTCTAGACCCCCGCCATGATATAGCCAAGCATTTTGTTGTTGGGCAGTAAAGCCAAAAGGAACAGAAGTAGCAAACACCAGAGCAGGATTTTTGCCTTTATAGTAATAACTAGGAGTATGACCACACTGTACAGTTCCCTGTTGCACGGCATCCAAAACTTCCAACCCTCCCACTATTTCACCTGCTTGATAAGGAGTAATAGTAAATCTACCATTGGTCAAAGCTGCTACGCGATCGCAAATCCTCTGCGCTCCACCAAACAAAGTATCTAGAGATTTTGGCCAACTTGTCGTCATTTTCCATTTTATTTGTTGGGGTTCGGTTTGACTTAAAGCGGGCAAAGCAACTGCACTGGAGCTAGCAATAGCAGCATAACTAATTAGGTTTCGACGTTTCATTATTTATTTACGATTTATCTTTTTATTTTGGGTATAATACCCTACGTCTACACGGTGTTGACAATTGTGAGTCCCCACCCATTTTTTCTTCCTTCTTCCTTCTTCCTTCTTCCTTCTTCCTTCTTCCTTCTTCCTTCTTCCTTCTTCCTTTTGACTTTTGACTTTTGACTTATAACTCCCTTCTGACTTTTGACTTTTGACTTTTGACTTTTGACTTATAACTCCCTTCTTCCTTCTTCCTTTTGACTCCCTTCTGACTTTTGACTTTTGACTTTTGACTTATAACTCCCTTCTTCCTTCTTCCTTCTTCCTTCTTCCTTCTTCCTTCTTAATTATTAATTATTAATTATTAATTATTGAACGTAAACTGAGCAAAACTCAATTCATTAATAGCATTCCATTGATAAATCTGTTCTCTGAACTTTTTCCACTGCTCGTAGACTTCCTTAAAAGTTCCATCTTGACTCGCCTTTTCTTCATAAAACTCAAAAGCTGCTGTTTGTGCTGCTTGTAAAATTTCTTGACTGTAAGAACGTAACTCAGTACCCTTTGCAATTAATTCTGCTAGTGCTGCCCCATTTAAAGCATCATATTTAGCTAACATATTTATATTTGCTTGATATGCAGCACTTTTAAAAGTTTCCTGATATTCCTTTGGCAACTTATTCCATTCATCCAGATTAACTTGCACTTCAAAAGTCGGACCTGGTTCCCACCAACCAGGATAATAATAGTATTTCGCAGCATTATTCAAACCTAATTTCTGGTCATCATAAGGACCTACCCATTCCGCAGCATCAATAGCACCCCGCTCTAAAGCCAGATAAATTTCACCACCAGGAATAACTTGAGTATTTACTCCTAATTTTTTCATTACTTCCCCACCGAAACCAGGAATGCGCATAGTTAAACCTTTCAGGTCGTTAATAGTATTAATCTCTCGCTTAAACCAACCCCCCATCTGTACTCCACTATTACCTGCGGGAAAACTAATAATATTAAAGTCAGAATAAAGTTTGTGCATTATTTCTAGCCCTCCACCATGGTAATACCAGGCATTTTGTTGTTGAGCAGTTAACCCAAACGGAACAGTTGTGCCAAATGCAAGGGCTGGATTTTTGCCAACGTAATAGTAGCTAGCAGTATGGCCACATGGCACTGTGCCTTGTTGGACAGCATCCAGAACTTCCAACCCTCCCACTATTTCGCCTGCGGAATAAGGTGTAATTTCAAATTTGCCATTGGTCATTGCTGCGACGCGATCGCACACTGTTTGTGCCCCACCAAAAATTGTATCTAGGGAGCGAGGCCAACTTGTGGTCATTCTCCATTTTATAGAGGGTAAGCTATCGTCGGTAGAGGTAGTTTCAGTAGTGGTTTGACTACAAGCTGCCAAAGTTGCGACGCTTGTAGCAGTTGCAATATGGTTAATAAGTTTTCTTCGTTTCATTAGATTTATATAAATTGATATTATTGGTGTTTTCAGACTTATAGTTTAGATTAATTTGTCTGGCGATATCATATCAAATCTGGTTATCAAAAGATACTATCTTAAATTATTTTCTAATCCTTCTGCCTTACTTTTAATATCAAATCCGGTTGAATACTTATTATATAGTTGGGGGATGGGGAGATGGGGAGATGGGGAGATTGAAGTAATTATAGAATTATGAACATACACTGTATAACCGGATTCTATATAAGAGAAAGCTTCCATCTAAATTAGATTAATGGCTACAGATGTCCCGCAAGCCTAAAAAGCCCTCAAACTTAAAAGTCTGGGGCTAAATTTTAGTGTTACAGAGTTTTCAATACAGCCATTATTGGCTGTTATCTTAAAAAGCTCACCATAATTTTTCATTCCCTCCTGGTAAAATGCTTACACCCATTTATGTATCGTTGTATAGGTAGGAGGGAATATCAAAGTTTTAGATATGGCCAAAAGTAATAAACGTGAAAGCGCAATCTTCAGGTCTATCCATTGATGAAGTCACGGGGACGAAGTAAGGTGAATCAAGTTCAACAATAGCGATAGACTTGTCAAATGACTGCCATTCATTTCCATAAATGGTACAAATTGCTGCTGGGGTGTCTGCAAAAGGCTGGTCGAATTCTATTATATAGGTTCCTGACCAAATTCTGTGGGCTTTAAAGCCTTCACCAGAGAGGATTTTACCGTCTGAAGAAATAACACCATAGACGTGCTGGGTTGCTTTTCCCGCTGAATCTTTGAAAATTGCCATTACTGACTCCTGTTAGATTTACAGTACCGTTTGAAATCAACTGTAGAAAATTAAAACAGCTTATTCTTTCTTGCTGACGATATCAGCAATGCTTAAACGGCTTAATGTACTATTGTCCGACTTTTATAAGATTTGAGTCAACAGTTATCAACCTAATAGAATAGGGTAGGTTAATTAATATGCTGTTAACATTTTTGGCGAGGGTTAAAACTGTTGTTTAGACATCACCAAAAACAATAAATGTGAAAGTACAATCAACAGGCATTTTAGGGCTTGATGTAGTGCAGATAAAGCCACCTTCCCAAATCTCAATAACGGCAACTGACTTGTCAAATGTCTTCCACTCATATCCATTAATGGTGCAAACTGGTGCTGGTATTTTTGCAAACGGCTGCGCAAATTCTATTACATAGGTTCCGTCCTTAATTTTCCGGCTCTTAAAACCTTCCCCGAACCATATTTCACCGTCTTGCCAGACGCCACCGTAGATGTGTTGGTGCTTTTCTATGATTGCCATAACTTGCTCCTGTATCAGTTAATTTACATTCTTAAAACTATCATCAGTGGGGTAAAAACACTTGAGTCCTGTGATTAAAGTTTACAATCAGAGAATTATTCCCATTAATGCTATAATCAGACTCTAAATTTAATAATTTGTATTTAAAATTACATCTTTTTATTTTTTTAAGAATTGAGTTTAAATTACTTAGTTACGGGAACCTATAAACCCGATTTTTTCTTTTTTCTAGATGTATATTGTTGAAGCCACAATTTCTCCTAGTAGCAACTGGGTTTATTTGGGTAAGTCTGTCATTTCAGTTATCAGTTATCAGTTATCAGTTATCAGTTATCAGTTATCAGTACCGACAACTATTGCCTGCAGCTTACGAAAATACGCTCACTGAATATTTTTTCATCCCCTTAAAAGGGGAGGCGCGTGGACCTCATTTTTTGGTAAAATAAATTTATTCTATACTTATTCACTTTAAAGATGTCACAAATAGTTTTCAACTTTAAATGTGAAATAATTCCCTGAAATTACTGTATGGCAAAGGTTTTGAGCTACTATAAAATCCTACTTTTTACTTTTTACTTTTTACTTTTTACTTCCGTGAAACGGTATAGTAATTCACACTTGACTTTTGATTTAGTCCAGACTGTTATAAAATTATGGGATTAGTCAATTGAATTTTAGAAAATCTCATTGAGAATGGAACAAAATCATAAATCGACAGTAGTAATTACGGGTGCATCATCAGGGGTGGGTTTATACGCAGCGAAAGCTTTAGCGAAAACAGGTCAATGGTATGTTGTGATGGCTTGTCGAGACCTCTCCAAAGCAGAAAAAGTTGCCCAAGAAGTAGGAATGGCAAAAGATAGCTACACTGTTATGCACCTAGATTTGGCTAGTCTAGATAGTGTACGACGCTTTGTTAATACTTTCAGAGAAAGCGGTAGGTCTCTAGAAGCTTTGGTATGTAACGCTGCGGTATATTTGCCTTTATTAAAAGAACCGATGCGTAGTCCAGATGGGTATGAATTGAGTGTGGCGACAAATCATCTTGGACATTTTCTCCTATGTAACATTATGTTAGAGGATTTGAAACAGTCTCCTGCTGCGGATAAAAGATTGGTAATTTTGGGAACTGTGACAGCTAATCCGAAAGAGTTGGGAGGAAAGATTCCAATTCCTGCACCTCCAGATTTGGGAAATCTTCAGGGTTTTGAAGCAGGTTTCAAAGCTCCTATTTCTATGATTAATGGCAAAAAGTTTAAGTCTGGTAAGGCTTATAAAGATAGTAAACTCTGTAATGTATTGACGATGCGGGAGTTACATCGGCGTTATCACGAATCAACAGGAATTGTTTTTAGTTCTCTATATCCTGGATGTGTGGCAGATACGCCTCTATTCCGAAATCATTATCCTTTATTCCAGAAAATTTTCCCGCTATTCCAGAAAAATATTACTGGGGGATATGTTTCTCAAGATTTGGCAGGAGAAAGGGTTGCTGCTTTAGTTAAAGATCCTGAGTATAAAGAGTCTGGAATGTATTGGAGTTGGGGAAATCGCCAAAAGAAAGATCGTCAGTCTTTTGTGCAAGAAGTTTCTGATGAAGCGAGTGATGATGATAAAGCGATTAAGCTTTGGGAATTAAGTTTAAAGTTGGTAGGGTTGAGTTAGTTTTTTAATTGAAATAGTGAGAATTCCCGCGCTCTCTTGTTCAGGGAGTGTCGGGATTTTTGTTAATTATAAATTAGCCAAATTTATAACCGAATAAGGTTTTTACGAGTTTCGAGAATAGCCAAGTTGGCAGATGCGGTTGGCTTTGGCAAGCAAATTTATCAGTATTTCGCCTCTTTTTCTCCTCATCATTGAGTCAAAACAGATACTTTTTTTAATTTAATACCAAATCCGGTTGATTAAGGAGATATTCAAAAAATTCAAAATCTTTGTCTGATAAAGATTTGGATATTTAGGTAACTACCCTACAATAACTGGATTTGGTATAACTTATCGTTAAAATTGATGAAAAATTATTGATAAATATAGATTTAGATTACAGAGCAATGAAAAATTACACTTTGTCTGTGTTTTATTAGCTGTTCAAAATCTTACTTATCAAAACATCTTAGTATCATGTCCGTTTATATCGTTTGTGTAAAAGTTAGCGTGGATATCTACAGGAAATTTAAGTTTTTTTCTGGCTCTTAAGCCTTCCTGCCTTTCGGAGCTGTTGCCTACCTTTACTATAGAATACTGATGCTACCGGACATGATATTACTTCTCAAAATGTCCTTACAAGGCTTTTGGTGGGGGACTATGTGGTTAATCCATTTGAAAAGCACTGTAGAGTATGTAGAAATCAATTTAATTTTCATTACAGAGAAAGTTCAAATAATTTTTCTCTTCCTCTTGCCACTCATTGACTTTTCTGCTAAATTGAAGATTATCTAATCTAAGTATTTTATTATCTCTATATAGAACTTAAAACCCTAACGTTATAGTTATGACTGTCTCAATAGTTAGTACTACACAAGCAGCTTTTCTACTGAATATTTCAACAGGTAGATTGCGGTTTTTGCTGAATAAAGGTCGTGTTATCGGTGCTCGTAAAGTCAAAAGATTTTGGCAGATCCCTCTCAACCATCGCGGAATGCCAGAGATTACACCAGGTCGTCGTGGTCCTGAAGGTAGTTGGAATAAACTTCAACGCAAAGCTAAGACTATTGTTCATGTTCTACGAAAGACTATTGACTATAACCGAGATAATGGAGTGCGATTCGTTTGACCGACGTGCGACCTGAACTGGTCGTTTTAAATGGAGAGCCGACTCTCCTAGAGGTTTTTCACCCTCTACCCCCACATAAAATAACTCAATAGTTGAGTTAGGTTCAGTACCGATTAGGTAACGAAA
>JAXHSW010000056.1:0-44420 GCA_034190295.1 Cyanobacteriota bacterium
GCGATCGCCCAGGGAAGGCAATGATTACTATTGGACAATAGTTATTGCTGTGCTGATGAGCGATCGCCCAGGGAAGGCAATGATTACTATTGGACAATAGTTATTGCTGTGCTGATGAGCGCTGGCGGAGCAAGTGCGGCAGCTACATACTTTCATGCAACAAAGCCGAAAATAATTCTAATATCATGTCCGGATAATAGCGTTCAGGAAAAACTTTTTCTCGTAAGCGCCTTTTCTTCCCTCCTGCCTCCTGCCTCCTGCCTCCTGCCTTCAGACCTCTAAAGTGTAAGTATTCAACCGGACATGATATAAGTGTTTGTCGCATTGTTAAATTACGAATAGACACATTTATTTTAGAGTAAAAAAACAGTCTTAAATATATAAAAATTCATTAGATGCTATTTTTGAGATAGTTTTTAATAAAAAAGACCTACAATGCTTATTCTGCCGTAAAAATGAACTATTTTAGGGATTAAGTGCTCGTCCCTAAAAAGATAGTTGTAGAAAGTGTTTGACTATTTTCGCAGATGTCTAGTTTATTCCCTACTATATATATATAGTGGTAAAAGCTGAGAAAAACTTTTTTAAGAATTTCGGCATCAATGTCTATAAATAATGAGCAAAAAAAAACATGACTACCAACCAACCAAAAATTATTGTCCTAGATGATGACCCAACAGGTTCCCAAACTGTTCATAGTTGTCTACTTCTAACTAAATGGGATGTAGAAACCCTCAAATTAGGATTACTTGATGAATCTCCCATATTTTTTATCCTCTCCAATACTCGCGCCCTGACCCCAGACCAAGCAGCCAATGTGACACGAGAAGTTACACATAACTTGACCGAAGCGATCGCTCGATCAAATATCCAAGATTTCTTAGTCGTCAGTCGTTCCGACTCTACCTTACGGGGTCATTATCCCATAGAAACAGATGTCATAGCAAAGGAACTTGGTCCATTTGATGCTCATTTCCTAGTTCCAGCATTTTTTGAAGGTGGGAGAGTCACCCGCAACAGCACCCACTATTTAATGGTTAATGGTGTAGAAACCCCAGTTCACGAAACAGAATTTGCTAAAGATTCGGTATTTGGCTACACCTACAGTTATTTACCTGATTATGTGGAAGAAAAAACTAAAGGTAAAATCAAAGCTGAAACTGTAGAAAAATTTACACTTGATGATATTCGTTCTGGTAGTTTAAAACGTTTGATGAAAATGACTGGCAACCAATGTGGAGTAGTTGATGGTGAAACTCAAGCGGACTTAGACAAATTTGCCAATGATTTGTTGGCAGCAGCCAGTCAAGGTAAAAAGTTTCTGTTGCGGAGTGCTGCAAGTATTTTAACTTCTTTAGCTGCTTTGGGAAATCAACCTATAGCTGCTGAAGAGATGAGGCAGTATGTCAGGAGTGGGAAACCAGGTGTAATTATTGTGGGTTCTCATGTCAAGAAATCTACCCAACAGTTGGAAAGATTATTACAAGAGTCTGATGTAGTAGGTGTAGAAGTAAATGTGTCTCATTTAGTTGAAGAGTCTGGAGAGAACAGAGCAACTTTACTCAAAAATATTCTCGAAAAAGTTCATGCCGTTCATGCAGCAGGGAAAACACCTGTGGTTTATACCAGTCGCGAGGAGTTGACTTTTGAAAATATGCAAGTGCGTTTGGAGTTTGGTGTAGCAGTTTCCGAGTTATTAATGGATATTGTTCGGGGTTTGCCCGAGGATATTGGATTTTTGATAAGTAAAGGTGGGATTACTTCTAATGATACTCTGAGTAAAGGTTTGGCTTTAACTACTGCTAGATTATTGGGTCAGGTATTAGCTGGTTGTTCGATGGTGCGGACTCCCGCAGAGCATCCTCAATTTCCTGAGTTACCTGTTGTTTTATTTCCGGGTAATGTTGGGGATGTAGATGGTTTGGCGACAGTTTATCAACGTTTGAGTCCATAGTTTTTCTGGCGTTGGGTTTCCTCCCTTACTATCTATGATTGAGAAGGGGGGAACTATATATATAGCGCTACGCGCAAATCAGAACTCAGAACTCAGAACTCATCATCCTCACCATCACTTTTTCTAATTTGCTTTTTTATCTTCCGAAAAGATTCATCTAAATCTGCTCGTAAAAAATTTGATACTTCCCTAACTTCCTCTTTTGCACTGTCTAAATTATCGTTAATTCGGTTGAATAAATTTGGGATATCATCTTTCCGAAGAAGATAAGCTAAATATCTTATTTTACTCTTAATCTCATTACTTTCAGCCTGCACTTTTGAAACATCAAAAATCCCACCAGAAACAGAAACTTCCGACAAAAATTCTACATCTACAGTTACTCCAGATAATAATTCCCAATTCTTACAAACTCTATTAGGGAATTATATCATGTCCGGATAATTAGTGATGAAAAAACTTTCTCCTCTTCTTCCCTCTTTTTCTCTCTTCAATTTCCTCTTCATTTCCTCTTTTTCTCTCTTCTTCCTTCTTTTTCCTTATAATTAGTGATGAAAAAATTTTCTGTTTCCTATTATCCTTTATCATCCCTTCCGGAGCTGTTGCCTGTTGCCTGTTGCCTGTTGCCTGTTGCCTGTTGCCTGTTGCCTGTTGCCTGTTGCCTGTTGCCTGTTGCCTATAATCATTTATTTATAACTATTCAACCGGACATGATATTACTTCCAAAAAACTCCAGTCAAAACTGGCGATCGCTCACCTACTTTCAAAAAATAATTTTGAGGAAGTTTGGCACTGCCACAAATATCAGAATTATTTCCATAAAAATTTGCAATGTTAGCTGAAAAATTAAATAAGCCAACACCGACATACTATATAGATATGCAGAAAAATCCAGTTAAGCTAAAAAATCAGATTCAAAGCTAACCAAAGCCTTGAGGTTGATTTTCCTCCAGTTCTACATCTGGGAAATATTTGCGAATAATTTCAACATCAGGTTCTGTCTCAATCCACAGACGGGCACCACCAGCTTGACTTTTATTAGGTTTATGAGGACGATAGACGATTTTGCAATTTCCCAGAATTTCTACTTCGTGACAGTGATGGTTTTTGCCTCCTTGTTTGACAGAAATTGCTGGAAGAGAGGTGCCGTGGTCTCGGTTATAGTCAATTTCTCTTCGTAGCACATGGATAAAAGTATTGCCTGTACGGAATCCTTTATTCCAAGTTCCTTGAGGACCTCGACGACCAGGGGTAATTTCTGGCATTCCCCGACTATTTAAGGGAATTACCCAGAACCGTTTGACTTTTTTGGCTCCTTTGAGACGACCTTGCCTTAAAAGTAACCTAAGTCTAGCAGTAGAAATATTTAAAAGAAAAGCTGCTTCTGTTGTACCTACAGTATCTTCCATAAACTATTCCGAAACATATAAACTATAAACTGAATAACCTTTTTTCATCAAACCACAAATAATTTAGTTTGGCAATGATTTTTGATTTTAGAGTATTCATTCATAAATAGGGCTTGCTTATGAAAGCTAAAAGTCAGGTAGCTTGCGTTCATTAATGGATAATGGATAATGAATAATGGACAATTACAAGAAGGTTTTAACCGTTACAGAATTGAATATAAAGAATTCTCTTGTGTACTTTTTTCTCCTTGCTTATGAGAGGATTTTTACCATTAGCGCGATTAATTATCAATTATCAATTATCCATTGGTAATAGAGCTTTTTATATTCAGTTTATCAAAATAACATGGGTCGCGCCACCCCGCCTTTTAAGGCGTAATATTTTTGAGCTTTTCTCAAATCCCCTACTTCCCCTCCTGGGAGGGGTTAGGGGTGGGTTCTCCACGGTCGGGGCCCGCGGGTGGGTACACTTGCAGACTTGCACACCTTGCAGACTTGCAGACGCGCGTTAACTCCTACGTTTATTGAAAAATTGTGGTTTAAAACCTCCCCTTGATCGGGGATAATAAATAAAAAAATTAATGATTAGTCAATCCTATCCGTTTTCACTCTCGAGGTAATAATTAATTATTAATTATTAATTGTTGAAGGCTCTTATTGGCATCAATTTACTGAAATTTTCTGCTGAAATTCAAGAAAATTTCTTCACATAAAATGGCCGAAACAGTTGCATTTTCCCCCACAAATCGACCCGTCCCCGCGTCTCCGTACTTCCATATTCAATGTCCCCTACTCCCCTACTCCCCTACTCCCCTACTCCCCTACTCCCCTACTCCCCTACTCCCTTACTTCCCTAACTATATAATAAGTGTTCAACCGGATTTGATCTGAGAGTTCGTCGCAGATCAAACAGCAATATGCACGATCGCGTCACCTTGATTAACCAGAGGATTTTGTAAACTACCGATGACTATTCCTGCACAAGAAGCATTAACGGTAGTATTTTTTTCTCCAAAAGCATCTGAAATTGTACCTAAAACTTGCTTCTTAGTAACTTTCTGACCTAGCTTCACATATAGTCTCAAAATCCCACTACTAGAAGCTCTCACCCACTTAGTCTCATAAACTTGTACCGTTGGTTGTGGATCTATGCAGGTTTCTTGTGGATACATATTTAATGCTCCCATTACCTGCATAATTCCTTCTACTCCTACTTTAATCGCATTTTCATCAAATCGTAATGCTTCTCCTGCTTCGTACAATAAGACAGGAATGCCACGTTTTGTGGCTGCTTCGCGTAGGGAACCATCTCTGGTTTGGGAATGAATTGTTACTGGTGCTGCAAATGCTTTTGCACATTCATAAGTTTTACTGTCATGGAGGTTTGCCCGAATTTGTGGTAAATTTTTGCGATGATCTGAAGCGGTGTGTAAGTCAATACCATGAGTAGATTTACTAACAATTTCTGCCATGAATAAATGAGCTAAACGACTGCCAAGGGAGCCTCTATTTGAACCGGGAAAAGAACGATTTAAGTCACGACGGTCTGGTAAGTAACGTGATTGTTCTATGAAGCCAAATATATTAACAATTGGTACTGCAATTATTGTACCTCTTAATACAGATGGAGAAATTTTCTGTAATACTTGACGAATAATTTCTACACCGTTAATTTCATCTCCATGAATAGCAGCACTTAACCAAAGTATCGGTCCTGTTTGACTACCATTGATAACTGTAACTGGTAAAGTAATTAAAGTTTGAGTAGGCAGACGTGCCACTGGTATTTCTATGCGTTGTCTTTGTGCTGCAGGAATAATTAAACCACCGATTTCGATCATTTTTTACTAAGTTTATGGGTGAGAATCTCAAATGTAATTTTTGGCGTTGGTAAATATTGATGAAAAAATTTATTTCTGGCTTGTGTATGTGGAAAACCTTTTTTCTTTGCTGATTTTAAAGTTTTTTCTAATTTAGCTATGAGTTTTTTCGTAGCAGTTATTTTGGCGCTTAATTGTAATACCATGTCCGGTTGAACAGTTATAAATAACGACGGAGTCCTCAGTCCTCAGGAGTCTACCCACCCCTAACCCCTCCCAGGAGGGGAAGAAGGAAGAAGAAGAACAGGAAAAGAAGGAGAACAGGAAAAGAAGGAGAAAGTTTTTCCAGATTGCTCTTATCCGGACATGATATAACTCTAATTTAGTGATAGGGAGCAGAAATTAAACAATTTTTCTGATTCTTTTTGACATTTTTCTTTTACTATTGTACTATAGTATAATTTTATTTTTATCAAACAGGATTGGGTCGCGCTACCCCGCCTTTTCAGGCGATCGGGTTTTTGGAGGCTTGCTCAAATCCCCGTTACAAAAACAACTTCTGACTTCATTAACTCCCTGTATAATTTTCCCCGCGAGTTAGTATACTTAATAGACATCCCCAGAAAAAAAGGAACAGGGAACACGGGATATGGGATATGGGAACCCACCCCTAATATCAAATCCGGTTGAATACTTATTATATAGTTGAGAGTAGGGGACCCACCCCTAACCCCTCCCAGGAGGGGAATTGGGGGAGTGGGGGAGTGGGTCCGATTAAATAGACATCTCCAATCATAAAAAATCAAATCAATTATCGTACAGAAATTATCAATTATTTCCCCCTCCATACCTACTCCCTACTCCCTATTCCCTGCTACCTCTTTTGGTGGAGATGTCTAATTTTGAAGTAATTTAAGAAATTATAAACAGATATTACATAACCAGATTCTATGTGCAATTAACCGGATTTGATATAACCCCTCCTGGGAGGGGAATAATTGACATTTTATGGATAAGAATTGCTTTAATTTTGGATTTTTACCAAATGTCTAATTAATATGAAAACTACTGTATTTATTTATTCCATCTGCTCAAGTTGATTAACTAATTATCATATCATAAGTATGTTAATCAATAAAATATCTTGTATAAGGGTGAAATTTTTATTTCTAGAAATCATCTGTATTTTTCCTTAAAATTTCACCTATATTTATAGTTTTTTTTGTTGATAAAAGTAATTGAAAAGTTATCAAACAGGATTGGGTCGCGCTACCCCGCCTTTTCAGGCGATCGGGTTTTTGGGGGCTTGCTCAAATCCCCGTTACAAAAACAACTTCTGTACCTCGCGAATCCGACGGCTCCCATATCTGACTTGCAGACTTGCTGAGTTCGTTAATTGATGCAGCCATCGCCCAGTTGGGTTAGCCTAAAAATTGAGTTACAATCACTCAGGCAGATGAAGGTCATTTCAGTTATCAGTTATCAGTACCGACCACTAAACCCGGATCAAACGAAAATACGCTCATTGAATATTTTTTCATCCCCTTAAAAGGGGAGGCGCGCGGACCTCATTTTTTGGTAAAACAGAGGATTATCGATATTATATAATTAATTATAGTATAAAAATTCACTTATAGGATTTTATAACTATGATATGTATTATTTTTGCGCCTTTTTTTGGCGGTAAAAAAATTTTTGACTCACTTGTCCCTCGGAAAAGAAAACTGAATCAAGACCGAGATAAAATATTAAAATTTCTACCATCAAGGCAACATTATGGTGCAATTAGTAAGCAATTTGCACTAATATTTTTTCCTATATCTATTCTGATAGGAGGTGTCCTTGCCAACAGCTACTACATAGAAATTGGCAGCATAAAAAAAGTCATAAAAATAGAAGAAAAGCGAGTTGTAGAAGTCAAAAAAATTATCATCAACAACTCATTTGTGTCTTTAATTTTAGACGTGCAAAATTTAGTAAAACTCCCATATTTAAAAGAATATTTTGACGATCGAAAAAACAGTTCTCAAATACCGCATTTTAATCAAGAATATCTTGACGATCGAAAAAACAGTTCTCAAATACCGCATTCTCATTTAAAGCATATAGAAGAACAGTTTGTGGCATTTGCCAAATATCAGCAACTTTATTACCAAGTTCTACTGCTTGATACTACAGGTCAGGAAATAATTAGAGTTAATTATGAAAATGGACAAGCTCAACTTATTCGCCAAAATAAGCTGCAAAATAAAGCAGATAGAGATTACTTCAAAACAGCGATCGCTATACCAAGAAATAGTATTTACATCTCGGCCTTTGACTTCAACCAAGAACGGGGAAAATTTGAACAACTATTTAAACCATCTATACGATTAGCTGCACCTATATACAATCGCCAAAATAAACTGCAAGGGATTGTAGCGATCGACTACATGGCAGAACACTTAGACCGACAGCTAACCCAAAAAAATTATACGACTCTAGGTCAGCTAATGCTACTGAATAGGGCTGGATCTTGGTTAATCGCTCCAGAAGAGCCAGAACAAGAATGGGGTTTGAGACTACCCGATCGAGTACAACAAACATTTGAGCGTCAGTTTCCCAAAGCATGGCAATATATATCTCTCAAAGATTCAGGACAAATACAAACTCAGGAGGGATTATTTAGTTTTACCACCTTTGACCCTCGGAATATACCTGAAAACTTAGCTCAAGTGAACATTCCCAAAATCACCCTATCCAAAAATGGCATAGATAGCTACGGTTGGAAAATAATTTCTTATATTTCCCCAGAAGCATTGTCAGCTAAATCCGATCGAATATTGAGAAATTTTCTCTGGCTATATCTGCTATTAAATGGTTTGCTTGCTGTAAGTGTTACTGGGGTGACAATAGTACGGAAAAAAAATCAACTAGCAAATGCTGAATTAGAGCAAACTCAGCTTAAATTCCTAGAAGCTCAACGTCGCGACTGGCTCAAAAGTCATATTGCCAACCAAATTCTCCACTCTCTCGATATCAATACTATTTTGGAAACAGCGGTGAGTGAGATTCATGCTTTACTCAAAATTGAACGTTGTAATTTCACCTGGTATCGTGCCACAACTGCACAACCATTTTGGGAAGTAGTGACAGAAGCTAAGAATCCAGAATTAGTCAGTGCCATTGGTTGTTACTCCGCAGAAAGTGTAGGACATTTGTGCGATCGCTTTTTACAGAGGGAAATTCTGCAAATAGATGAAGTCGCTACCCTAGAAGATTTAGAACTCAAAAAATTGTTAGTTGTTCAAGAATGTAAGTCTTTTATCGGATTACCAATTACTACCTCCTCTGAAGTAGTGGGAGTGCTCAGTTGTAGTTATGTGAGCAAAATACATCATTGGCAGCAAGAAGAAGTTATTCTGTTGCAGGAGGTACTAGATCAACTTACAATTGCCATTAACCAAGCCCAACTTTACACTGATACTCACCAAACAGCTCTATCACTGCGAAAACTCACTGCTGAACTACAAAATAGTCGCAGCCAGTTAATTGCTCATAATCAGGTACTGATGGATCTGTCTAAAAACAAGATATTAACTCAAGGAAATTTTCTGCTAGCTTGCCATACAGTCAACGAAGAAGTTTCCCAAACATTAGAAGTCAAACAAGTTAGTATTTGGCTGCTAGATGAAAATCATACTAGGCTCGAATGTGTTGATTCTTACAATTTGAGCACAGACGAACATACTCAGGGAGGAGAACTCAAAGTTACTAATTATCCAAATTACTTTAAGTGTTGGGAAAATTATCATCTGATAGTTAGTAATGATGTGTCCTCAGATCCAAGAAGAGAAGAACTACTGGAAGAATACTTAAAACCCTCTGGTATCACTTCCATGTTGGATGCGGTAATCTATTTTCGTGGAAAAATGATTGGAGTAATGTGCTTGGAGCATATCGGTATTGTTCGTAACTGGAGTTTAGAAGAACAAAATTTTGCTAGTGCTTTAGCAGATTTACTTTCTTTAGCACTAGAAGCAAGTGAGCGAGTTGAAGCAGAATTACAACTGCAAAAACGCACGCATGAATTAGAAACTACTTTACGGAAGTTGCGACTCACCCAAGCTCAGATGGTGCAGAGTGAAAAAATGTCTAGTCTTGGGCAAATGGTTGCAGGGGTAGCTCACGAAATTAATAATCCAGTCAGTTTTATTCACGGTAATTTAATTCATGCTACCGAATATACTCAAGACTTGTTAGAGTTGATAGAACTCTATCAACAGCACTTCCCTAACCCCCCAGAGGATATTACTGAAATACTAGAAGAGTTAGATTTAGACTTTCTCCAAGAAGATTTGGATAAATTATTTAAGTCAATGCGGATGGGAACCGAGCGCATTACTGCAATTGTCAAATCTTTGCGGACTTTCTCTCGTCTAGATGAAGCACAACTTAAAGACGTGAATATCCATGAAAGTATTGATAGTACCCTCACTATCCTCCGTAACCGTCTGATAGGAAAACCAGGTGCTTCAGAAATTCAGGTAATCAAAGACTATGGTCAGTTACCCCTCATTAACTGTTATGCTGGAGAACTCAATCAGGTATTTATGAATATTCTCAGCAATGCTATTGATGCTGTGGAAGAACAACGTCAACAGCAGGCAATGAGGGGAGAAAAATATATTGGTGAAATTAGTATTCATACTGCAATAGTAAAAGCAAATTGGGTTGAAATTCGGATAACTGATAATGGTTATGGAATTCCGCCAGATATTCACTCTAAATTATTTGACCCATTTTTTACCACCAAAAAGATTGGCAAGGGAACGGGATTAGGATTGTCAATTAGCTATCAAATAGTCGTCGAACATCATGGAGGGAATCTAATATGTAACTCTCAGTCTGGAGAGGAGACAGAATTTATCATTGAAATTCCGATTAGACAATCTTTGAGTCAAGCTATATAGCGCTACGCATTAAGGTGTTTGATATAAATAGAAGCTGAAACCTTTTTGTATTCCCCTTCCGGAGCAGATGAGCTGTTGCCTTGCGCTATATAAGCAGTCTTAATTGATTATAGTTGAATCTAAAGAGATTGCTTTTAGATAAAAGGGAGTTGAATTCATGTTGACAATTCTAGTGCATAATCTAATAAAAAAGGGAGTGTGTTTCTGGAGACACCAACGTTCTAATTATGTCCAAAGTATTTCCCGCAAAATTTCTCTCCGTAGTTTTTTGGTTATTTTCTTTGTGTTACAAATATCGGTAGTAATGCTACTACTGCAATGGGTAACAGTTTGGAATGGGAATCAGGCTAGTTATAACTTAGCAGAAAATATCCATGAAGAAATTATCAATAATGTTACTAATTTACTAGAAAACTACCTGCGTCAACCCCTATTAATTAATCAGATGAACCACAATGCGGTAAAATTAGGTTTGTTGAATTTATCCGATCTAGAAACAACAGGACGTTTCTTCCTCAAGCAAAGCCAGACATTTGATGTCAGCTATATTAATTTTGCTAATGAGGCCGGAGAATTTGTGGGTGCTGGTATGACAGGCAATAATGAGAAGA
Source organism: Cyanobacteriota bacterium (assembly GCA_034190295.1). GTDB lineage: Bacteria > Cyanobacteriota > Cyanobacteriia > Cyanobacteriales > Microcoleaceae > Okeania. Next base: position 10,747 of record JAXHSW010000056.1, read on the forward strand.
AGGTAAGTATTGATATTACAACCCTGTCCCACCCTCAAATCGTATATGAGTATGCTGTTGACTCCGAAGGAAATCTGGGAGATGTTCGCAGCACTTATGCCTACAATTACAAAACACAAGATTGGTATACTCAACCAATTAAGGCAGGTAAAGCGATCTGGAGCGACATCTATGTGTGCGATGGAATAACTGATGTATTATCAATTTCTGCAAGTTACCCCCTCTATGACGATAACCAAAAATTAATTGGTGTTTTGGGAGTAGATCAAACTATTTCTGATATTTCCAATTTCCTACAAAGATTACAAGCTAATCAATCTGAGGTAGTAATGATTATGGAACGTTCTGGAATGTTGGTCGCCAGCTCCTCGAAATCACCTTCTTTTGAGGTTGTCAATGGTGAAACAAAACGGTTAGCAGCAGTTAATAGTCCCGATTCCCTGACTCAAGCAACTGCTCAATATTTGCAGCAACATCTTGACAACATACAGACAATTAAGTCGGATCGACATTTTAATACGAAATTACTAGGCGAGCAATATTTTGTTCACGCTTCAAGTTGGGGAGAAAATTTAGGTTTAGACTGGGTGGTAGTTGCAGCCACACCGGAGTCATACTTAATGGGAGGTGTCTATGCCAGACTGAAAACCATCGTCCCAGTTTCTTTAGTCGCATTCATACTAGCAATACAATTAGCGATCGAGATTTCGCGTTTGCTGACTGCTTCTATTCTCAGAGTACATAAAGCATCTTTATCTGTCGCGTATGGAAATTTAGACCAGAAAGTGCCATTAGAAAGTATTGCTCCTTGGCTACCAAATATTCGTGAGCTAGACGAACTAGCGATCGCCTTTAATCTAATGGCTACTCAGTTAAAAATCGCTTTTGAAGCATGGGCAGAAATGAATCAGACTTTAGAAAAACAAGTTGAGGAACGTACTGCACAACTGCAAGAAAGTCGCAGACAATTAATTGCCCATAATCAAGCACTGATCGATCTATCTAAAAATAAGGTATTAACTCAAGGAGATTTCTTGGCAGCTTGCCAAAAAATTAATGAGGTCGTATGCCAGACATTGAAAGTCAAACAGGTAGGTATTTGGTTGCTAGATGATGTTAAGACTCTCATTCGATGTGTAGATTTTTACAGACTGACAACAGACGAACATACTCAGCAAATAGAATTGCTAGCTGCTGACTATCCAAGCTACTTCCAAGCTTGGAAAAATAGTCGCGTACTGGTTATTGACGACGTACATTCCGATCCAAGAGTCAAAGAATTGCTTCCGGAATATCTGATACCCCATGGCATCACTTCCATATTGAATGCTTTGATTTATTCGGGCGGGCAAATTATTGGGGTTATTTGCCTGGAACATATTGGTACTCCCCGTACCTGGACTCTAGAGGAACAAAATTTTATTGCTACTCTAGCAGATTTGACTGCCTTAGCGTTAGAAGCAAGTGAACGAGTTGAAGCAGAGCGTGCTCATCAGTTAGCACAACAAGCACTTCATCAGAGCGAAACCCGCAACCGGGCAATGTTAGAGGCAATTCCAGATTTAATTATGCGCGTGAGACGCGATGGCACTTGTTTGGATTTTATTCCTCCTGAAAGTATTGATATGGTAAAATTTTCCCCTAACGATGAACCTTTACCACCAAATTTCTTAGAGCAAGAGCTTTACTATATCGATCGAGCAATACTCACAGGCAAACTACAAGTTTATGAACGAGAAATTATCAGGTATGGTGAAGTACGTTACGAAGAACTCCGGATCGTTGGCAATGGAGAAGAGGAGGTTTCGATCATTGTGCGAGATATCACGGAACGAAAACAATCTGAGGAGCAAATCAAACAATCTTTAGTAGCAAAAGAAGTATTGCTGAAAGAGGTTCACCATCGCGTTAAAAATAACCTTAATATTATCTCTAATTTATTAGATTTGCAATCACATTCAATTACTGATGAAATACTGCTTGACCTATTTAATGATGCTAAAAAACGCATCCAGACTATGGGATTAATTCACGAACAACTTTACAAAGGTAATCATTTAGGGAAGGTAGATTTTAGTGAATATATAAAACAGTTAGTCAATAACATCTTTTTTTCTTGTCAAAGCAACTATAACAGAATAAATCCTATTATTAAAGTTGATGCCATATTACTCAATTTAGAAACAGCTGTTCCTTGTGGTTTACTCATTAATGAACTACTTATGAATACTTTTAAGCACGCTTTTCCTGAGGAAAAATTAGGAGAAGTTCAGATTGCAATGTCTAAAGATATCAATCAAAAATTAGTCTTGGAAGTATGTGATAATGGTGTGGGAATACCTTCAACAGTTAATTGGGAAACTTCTAATTCTCTGGGTCTAAAACTCGTCCGTATTTTGGCGAAACAGTTAAATGGAACTATTAATTTCGATACTTCTAAAGGTACATCTGTCAGCTTGATTTTCTCAGAGTTAAAGTACAAACAACGGTTTTAAAAGTTCAAAAATTATATGATCTTAGGAGGTCTTATCTCATGTCCAGATAATTAGTTATGAAAAAACTATCCTTTCACTTGCGGTCGTAAATCTCTTTTTTCTCCGTACTACTCCCTACTCCCTACTCCTTACTCCCTAGCCATTTATTTATAAGTATTCAATCGGGCATAATATTACAATGAAAATTCCTACCCCTTCTACAACAAATAATCAAATTAACTACCCTGCAACTACCAAAATTCTGATTGTTGAAGATGAATTAATTGTGGCGGAAAACCTAAAAATGGTATTACAAAAACTAGGTTATGAAATTGTCGGAATTATTCACTCTGGAGAAGAAGTAATGCAAAAGGTGGCGACAACAAATCCAGACTTGATACTCATGGATATCATGCTTCAAGGTGAGATTGACGGAATTACAGCAGCAGAAAAAATCTATCAACAATTCCAGTCTCCAGTAATTTTTACCACAGCTTATGCTGATGATGATACCATTGAACGAGCAAAACAGACAAACCCCTATGGTTATCTAATCAAACCTTTTCAAATCAGAGACTTAAAAACTACTATAGAGATTACCTTGCAACAGCACCAGTCAGTTATTGCCGCCAAAGCAGAATATACTGATAAACTTGAAGATGCTTACCAAAAGTTAGAACGTTTGCACAAATATGACCCACTGACTAACCTACCAAATAGGAAAGTTTTGCATGGTATGTTTGAGGAGATAGTAGATACATTATCAAATCCAGTAGTGAACAATCGCTCTCATTTCCAGCAATCTCTGTACATACCAGTATTTTGTCTGAGCCTCGATCGCTTTTATAGAATCTACCAATACATGGATCGTCAAGAAACTGACTATTTGTTGCAAGCTGTTGCCAAGCGAATTGTTGAGGTAGTAGGAAGAAAAAATGTTGTTGCCCGTACAGATATCAATGAGTTTACCCTGATTTTGGAGCCGGTTGAGTACTTGGGTCAAGCAAGCGAAGTTGCTAACTCTGTATTAAAAGCGATCGCCGCTCCCTATATTATTGGAGAGCGAGAAGTTTTCCTCACAGCAAGTCTGGGTGGAGCGCTTTATCCTCGTGACAGCAACAGTTTTCTCTCTTTATTACAAGATTGTCATTTAGTAATGCAAAAAGCCCAAGAGCAAGGAGGTAACCGTCATCAATTCCATAGCTCACAGGGTAAAACCAACAATACTAACTTGTTAGCTCTAGAAACAGATTTACACTATGCGATCGACCGCGAACAACTTCAGCTTTATTATCAACCGAAAGTAGACCTAAAAACAGGTAAAATTTCTGGCGCTGAAGCTCTCTTGCGTTGGCGTCACCCACAATTAGGTTTCATATCTCCAGAAGAATTCATTCCTCTAGCAGAAGCTACTGGTTTGATTGAAACTATTGGGGAATGGGTATTAGAAAATGCCTGCAAACAACTCCAAGTATGGAAAGAAGATGAGCTGCTCAAAGACTTTAAAGTGGCTGTTAATATTTCAAGTTATCAACTTCGACAGCCTCTGTTACAACATAAGTTTTCCAAAATATTACTAAATCACCAACTCAATGCTAATTTTATAGAGTTGGAGTTGACTGAAAGTGCTTTAGTGGAAGATATCGATTTAGCCCAGCAACAGCTAGAAGCTTTCAAAACTCTAGGACTGAATCTAGCGATCGATGATTTTGGCACTGGTTATTCGTCTTTGAGTTATCTCTATCGATTTCCTTTTGATACTCTAAAGCTCGACCGCTCGTTTTTATCCAATATTCACAAGCATTCTAAGAACAGAGCCATTGTGATTGCAATGATTCAGATGGCACGTCAACTAGAGCTTAATGTTGTAGCGGAAGGAGTAGAAACAGAAGAAGAACTAGCATTCTTGCAAAAACACCATTGCGATATGATTCAGGGTTATCTTTTTAGTCCCCCTATTTCTGCACAGGCATTTTACCAATTAGTGCATCGGGGAAAAATTTTGCCAATTATATAGCAGAAGGAAGAAGGAAGAAGGAAGAAGGAAGAAGGAAGAAGGAAAAATCTGTTGTCTGAGTTTGACAGCAGTTTTCATTTCGGTAGACCACAGTAGGGGCGCCCTTCGATAGTTATGCGAAGCAAATGCCTTATGCTAACCTAGAGAGCTTCTCCGCTTTATATGTTGCGGAGCAAAACGCCCCTACAAGATTTTTGTTATTACCGAATAATTAATAATTAATAATTAAATAATTCGCGCCTTGAAGCCTGCCTTTACCAATGGATAATTAACAATTGATAATTGATAATTAAAGAGTTATATCATGTCCGAATAATTAGTGATGAAAAAATTTTCTGTTTCCTATTATCCTTTATCATCCCTTCCGGAGCTGTTGCCAGATGAGCTGTTGCCAGATGAGCTGTTGCCAGATGAGCTGTTGCCAGATGAGCTGTTGCCAGATGAGCTGTTGCCAGATGAGCTGTTGCCAGATGAGCTGTTGCCAGATGAGCTGTTGCCTATAATCATTTATTTATAACTATTCAACCGGACATGATATTACAAAGGAGCGAGAGGAGCGAGAGGAACGAGAATTCTTTCATGATCCATTATCCACTATCCATTATCCATTAATAATATTTCCTTATATTCAATTCCGTAACAGTTTTAACCAGAGGTAATTATCAATTATCCATTATCAATTAATGAAGACGTGGTTCATCAACTTGAAAAGCGCTGTAAATAACTAAGCGAGGAGTCACCGAGTCAGAAGTCAGGACAGAAGAAAAGAGAAAAGTCAAGATAATTTCACTATTTCTTCGGTACTGTCAGTTTCACCAAAGCCCTTCCGTAGTCAAAGATGGGTCTAATATCATGTTCCCCCTCCGGGGGAGCTACGAATTGCGGTTAAATACTTATACTTTGGAGAAAGGAAGGCAGAAGGGAATATTGGTTCAAAGAGTAATGGTTTTTTATAACTGACCCGTCCGAACATGATATAACTACAGCTTGTCAACCTTTCAATGCGATCGCGAACTTAACCTTTTTTTGCACTCTTCTCTAAAAACTCAATTATCTTGCCAGAAACATCTACTCCTGTAGCTGCTTCTATTCCTTCTAAACCAGGAGAAGAATTCACCTCCATCACGACAGGGCCATGATTAGAGCGTAACAGGTCTACTCCAGCAACTCTCAGTCCCATTGCTTTAGCTGAACGCACAGCAGTTGAACGTTCCTCAGGACTTAATTTAATTTTTTCTGCCATACCACCCCGATGCAAGTTGGAGCGAAACTCACCCTCAGCTCCCTGTCTTTTCATAGATGCTATTACTTTATCTCCTACTACAAAACATCGTAAGTCTGCACCACCTGCTTCTTTAATAAATTCTTGAACTAAAATATTAGCATCTAAGCCACGAAAAGCTTCAATAACTGATTTTGCTGCTTGATAAGTTTCTGTTAAAACTACTCCTATTCCCTGAGTTCCTTCTAATAGTTTAATTACCAAAGGAGCACCTCCCACGGTATTAATTAAACCATCAATATCTTTAGTAGAATGAGCAAACCCAGTTACAGGTAATCCAATTCCGTCTCTAGCTAATAATTGTAAACAATGTAATTTATCACGAGACCGAGAAATGGCTTGAGAAGGATTTGGGGTAAAAACCCCCATCATTTCAAACTGTCTAACTACAGCCGTCCCATAAAATGTTTTAGAAGCACCAATGCGAGGAATTATAGCATCAAGTCCTTCCAAAGGTGAACCTTTGTAAATAACTTGAGGCTTCATCGAAGTAATATTCATATAACAGCGCAGGTAATCAATAACTTGCACTTCGTGACCTTGTTTTTCCCCTGCTTCTACCAATTTTCTAGTTGAATAAAGAGTTGGTTCAGTTGATAAAATAGCGATTTTCATTTTATTGTTTTCTACCATTGTTTTCCTTGATTTTGGACATTTTTTTTGCTTTTTTACCTAAATAGGATTTGCCTGGGTTAATTAAGAAAAATCCTCGCACAGCTTGTCGTCCTAATAACATTCTAAATCCCATTAATTCCCGATTAGTTAATGTTAACTCAACTTGCCATTTTTTTTGCATTAAATTTACTTCTGTGAGAATAACAGGGCGTAATTCTGCTTGCCCGCTAGAACTACGAACATTACGTTCATCTATTAATTCTGCTTCAGCAATTATTGTTTGATTCGTATCTCGTTGTTTGGGATGAATTTTAAATTTTACTCTTGGTTTACCATCAATTTCAAAGGTCTCAATATCAAAGGCGTGTAAACTAGAGGTACGAGCGCCAGTATCAATTTTTGCCTTGATTTTAGTAATGCCAATTTCCGGTAATTTTATCCATTCACGCCAGCCAATAATTGGTAATTCTTGATGTTTCATATTTAAGTAAGAAGGAAGAGGGAAGAAGGAAGAGGGAAGAGGGAAGAGGGAAGAGGGAAGCAAAACACTATCACTTTTAACTTTTGAATGCATGACTTCCTGCTCATCTCCCCATCTCCCATCTAACGCACCATTTTAGATGTGTCAGTCCACTACACACTATCACTTTTGACTTCGATCGAGATGTGTCAGTCTACTACACACTATCACTTTTAACTTTTAACTTTTAACTTTTGACTTTTAACTTTTAACTTTTGACTTCGATCGAGATGTGTCAGTCTACTACACACTATCACTTTTGACTTCGATCGAGATGTGTCAGTCTACTACACACTATCTACAGTACCCAAAAATCTAGGGAGCAAGATGCTCCCACTACTTTTAACTTTTAACTTTTGACTTTTGACTTCTATAAAAGGGTCGCTTAACAACCATAGCTGCATAATTTTTACTCCTAACTTCTACCTCTAATTTTTGACCTACTTTCGCCAAATTTTTCGGTACATAAGCCAGAGCGATCGCTTTCCCTAAAGTAGGAGACTTAGTACCACTGGTAACTTCCCCCACCACCTTACCATCACTCAAAACAGGATAACCATGACGAGCAATAGAGCGATCGAGCATTTCCAAACCCACCAACCGTTTTGATACTCCCTCCACCTTTTGTGTTTCCAAGACCTGACGACCAATAAATTCTCCCTTTTTATCAAGGTGAACTAACCAACTTAACCCCGCTTCTAGAGGAGTAGTCTTTGTATCAATATCTTGACCGTAAAGTGCCATTGCAGCTTCTAAACGTAGAGTATCTCTTGCTCCCAAACCACAGGGAGTAACACCAGCACTAACTAAACTACGCCACAATTCCAAACCCACAGACGGGTCAACCATAATTTCAAACCCATCTTCCCCAGTGTAACCAGTTCTGGCAATAAAACCAGGTTGTTCTAATACAGTAATATCTGAATGCCCGAAAAATCCAATTGATGTCAAATTTTCCTTCACAAATTGCTGCACATAAGATTCTGCTTCCGGCCCTTGCACAGCTATCAATACTTTTTCCTCAGAAATATCTTGGAATTTAACATTACTATTTTCTAGATGACTTAATATCCATGCTTTGTCATTATCTTTAGTGGCAGCATTAACAATCATAAAACCCCGTGCTTCGTTGGTAAGGGGGTCATCACTTTGACGATAGAAAATGAAGTCATCAATAATCCCTCCCTGGGAGTTTAATAAGACAGTATATTGAGCTTTACCAGGTTCTAAGCTACTCAAGTCAGAAGGTACTAAAAGTTGAATTTTTTCGATTAAGTCGTGGCCTTGAGCGAGAAACTTACCCATGTGGGAAATGTCGAACATTCCTGCTTTTGTGCGTACTGCTTCATGTTCGGTGCTGATGCTGGTGTATTGTACTGGCATTTCCCACCCAGAAAATTCTACCATTCTGGCCTTAAGTTCGGTGCATAAGTCATATAGAGGTGTGCGAGAAAGAGGTTGTGTATTAGATTCTGTTGACTTGGCCACTGCTAGTTCCCTAAGTTGATGATTAACTTTATTGATTTTAGGACATTGTGGGCATTGTCAGGAATCAGGAATCAGGAGTCAGGAGTTAGGAGTTAGGAGGAAGTAGCGATCGCTCTGCTGTCTTATTATTATCAGGACTTACGCACCTGCAACGTATTTCCGTCATTGTTACCGACAGGGAAGCAATCTCAAATCCTAATTTTTCGTACCCTATGCGTAAGTCCTGATAGTGCGGGCATCTTGCCCGCTACAGGTGCATAAGCTGTGATGTATCTAGATTTTATATTCTCTATTGCCTGTTGCCTATTCTCTATTGCCTTTGACAAAAATTGAATATAATATATAGTCTAAATGCTGAATAGCTTAAGACTTATATCATGTCCGGTTGAATACTTATAAATAAACTACTCAGGAGTCAGAATTTCCTAATACGAAACTAACAGCAACTAAAATTAGATAACCAAAAATAGAAAACTGTTCCGGAACATATTTTGAAGTTGAACCAATTATAGCTAATCAACGATAGTGCCCTGTTTCGATAAATAACCAAAAATCCAAAACTGTTCCGGAACATATTTTGAAGTTGAACCAGCTATAGCTAATCAACGATAATGCCCTGTTCCGAGACAGATATTGTTTTGAATTTCAGCACAAATAGAAGTTTCAATCACTCTAGGTTCTGGTACAGCAAAACTACCAAAAGTTACAACACCAACAGCAGCTAAAATTAGATCGCCAAAAATCCAAAACTGTTCCGGAATAAATTTTGAAGTTGAACCAGTTATAGCTAATCCACGATAGTGCCCTGTTTCGATAAATAACCAAAAATCCAAAACTGTTCCGGAACATATTTTGAAGTTGAACCAGCTATAGCTAATCCACGATAGTACCTTGTTCCGAGACAGATATTGTTTTGAATTTCAGCACAAATAGAAGTTTCAATCACTCTAGGTTCTGGTACAGCAAAACTACCAAAAGTTACAACACCAACAGCAGCTAAAATTAGATCGCCAAAAATCCAAAACTGTTCCGGAATAAATTTTGAAGTTGAACCAGTTATAGCTAATCCACGATAGTGCCCTGTTCCGATAAATAACCAAAAATCCAAAACTGTTCCGGAACATATTTTGAAGTTGAACCAACTATAGCTAATCCACGATAGTACCTTGTTCCGAGACAGATATTGTTTTGAATTTCAGCACAAATAGAAGTTTCAATCACTCTAGGTTCTGGTACAGTAAAACTACCAAAAGTTACAACACCAACAGCAGCTAAAATTAGATCGCCAAAAATCCAAAACTGTTCCGGAATAAATTTTGAAGTTGAACCAATTATAGCTAATCCACGATAGTGTCCTGTTCCGAGAGAGATATTGCTTTGAATTTCAGCACAAATAGAAGTTTCAATCATTCTAGTTTCTGGCACAGCAAAACTACCAAAAGTTGTAACATCAACAGCAACTAAAACTACAGGACTTACGCAAGGACACTATATATAGCGTCTACTAACTTAGGCGATCGCTATAAAAATCAAGCGCGATCGCCTCAAGATTTTGGCCATTGTCAAGACATAATAAACAACGCCTATAAAATCATGCGGAGCCCTGAATTTTATTGTGGGTTTCTTCAGTTCTTGGAGCAGATAATTTGAGAGTAATTCATGCTTGACTTTATAGATAGTTTTTCCTATTTTTACTGCTAATCTTTTTAAAAAATTCCAGACTAACATGGCACAGGCTATATGATTTTTTTGAATTTTACTGATACGACCCTATCCAAAATTCTATGCCTGTTAATTGCTTAATTCTGGCGTGAAACTCTTCTATCTTCCATCTAGTAAGCAAAAATCCAAAACTGTTCCGGAATACATTTGGAAGTTGAACCAATTATAGCTAATCCACGATAGTGCCCTGTTCCGAGACAAATATTGCTTTAATTTCAGCACAAATAGAAGTTTCAATCACTCTAGGTTCTGGTACAGCAAAACTACCAAAAGTTACAACACCAACAGCAACTAAAACTAGATAACCAAAAATCAAAAACTGTTCCGGAACATATTTTGAAGTTGAACCAGCTATAGCTAATCCACCATAGTACCTTGTTCCGAGACAGATATTGTTTTGATTTTCAGCAGAATATAGAAGTCAAGACTTACGCAAATTAACATAAAAAACTGTTCCGGAACACATTTTAAAATTGAACCAACTATAGCTAATCCACCATAGTACCTTGTTCCGAGACAGATATTGCTTTGAATTTCAGCAGAAATAAAGGAAGAAGTAATAAACAGATCGGGAAAAAAAGGAAAAACAATTGAAATTGGTATTATAGGATTGGAAAAGTTATTTTTAGATATAATTTGCAGCCTTTTTTTGTAGCATTCTTTTTTCACGCTTAGTATTAAGTGTTCTAGAAATTAAAAATCACCAAATTTTATATAGGAATTCGTCTGGAGTTTGGTAAGACTCCGGATTCAGAGTTATTTTTATTGTTTAATATAGTTATACCTATTTTGACCGTAACTTTAGATAACCTGACAATGAATAATCAAACTGATGCTCCTGTTAATACTGACAATTATTTATTAAGAAGCGTACATACAAACAACTTCCCCCAAATTTTAGACCAGTTAGGCATCTCCTTAGTTGTTTCTACTTATCAAGCGGGTAAATTAATTGTTTTGCGTGCCGATAATGGTGTAATTAATACTCACTTTCGCACCTTTAATAAACCGATGGGATTAGCAGCAACTCACGAAAAAATTGCCCTGGGAACTGCTTATCAAATTTGGGATTTTCGTAACGTTCCAGCAGTAGCAGAAAAATTAGAACCTGCTGGTAAACATGACGCCTGTTATTTACCCAGAAATATTCATATAACTGGGGATATTGATATTCACGAAATGGCTTGGGTAAAAGATGAATTATGGTTTATTAATACTCGTTTTTCTTGTCTATGTACTCTCGGTCATCCTAATAGTTTTGTACCTAGATGGAGACCTCCTTTTATTAGTGGATATGACTTAACAGACCGCTGTCATTTGAATGGATTATGTTTAAAAAATGACCTGCCAAAATATGCCACAGCTTTAGGAGAAACTGATACTGCTGCGGGGTGGAGAAAGAATAAAGCTAATGGTGGCATATTAATGGATATTGAAACAAATGAAATTTTAATGCGGGGTTTATCTATGCCTCATTCTCCTAGATGGTATCAGGAACAATTATGGTTATTAGAATCGGGCAATGGTAGTCTGGCAAAAGTTGATTTAAACCAGAGAAAATTAGAAACAGTTGCTAAGTTACCTGGGTTTACTCGTGGTATAGATTTTTGGGGAAATTTAGCATTTATTGGTTTATCACAAGTTAGAGAAACTGCTGTTTTTACGGGGATGCCAATTACTCAACTTCAAGAACGAATTTGTGGAGTCTGGGTGGTAAATATTTTAACTGGAGAAACTATTGCTTTTTTAAGGTTTGAAGAAGGAGTTCAGGAAATATTTTCTGTAGCAATTTTGCCGAATATTCGCTTTCCTGAAATTATTGAATGGGATGAAAATTTACTTGCTAGTTCTTATGTTTTACCTGATGAAGCTTTAGCAGAAACAGTACAACCAGCTTCAGAAATAGCCATGTCAGAAACTCATTTAGCCAAAGGAAATCAGTTTTATCAAGAAGGTAAATTAGTAGAAGCGATCGCTGAGTATCAAGAATGTCTGAAGTTACAACCAGATTTGACAAGAGCTAAATATAATTTGGGGGTAGCTTTAGGAGATAATCAACAGTATGAAGCAGCAATTAATATTTTACAACAGGTAATTAGGACAGAGGCAGATAATGCGGAGGCTTATAACAGTCTTGCTTATGCTTATAGTCAAAAAGGTGAATTAGAAGCAGCAATTAAACATTATGAAAAGGCAATTAATCTTAATGGTAGTTTTGCCAAAGCTCATTTTAATTTAGGCATGACATTGTTGAAAAATGGAGATTTAAAACGGGGATTTGCTGAATGTGAATGGCGTTGGAAAACTTCAGATTTTACTCCTTTTAAATGTCCTCATCCCCGATGGAAAGGCGAAGATATTAGCGATAAAACTTTGTTAATTCATACCGAACAAGGAGCAGGAGATGCTATTCAATTTATCCGCTATATTCCTCTAGTGGCAAAACGCTGTAAAGAGATTATTTTGGTATGTACGCCAGAGTTAATTTCTATTTTTAAAAGTGTTCCAGGAATTGATAAATTAATGCCTCCAGGAGAACTACAATTATCAGAATTTGATATCTATGTACCCTTGATGAGTTTACCTTATATTTTCGACACAACTTTAGAAACAATTCCTGCCAATATTCCCTATCTCCAATCTACAAACAGTAACCATATAAATATCTCTGATACTGAATACAAAGTAGGTATTGTTTGGGCAGGTAGTCCTACTCATAAAAATGACCATAATCGTTCTTGCCAGCTAACTAATTTTTTACCAATTTTGCAAGTTCAAGGAGCAAAATTTTACAGCCTCCAAAAAGGAGAAGCCATCAAAGAATTAGAGCAACTTTCCAGCAATATTCAGATAGAAGATATGAGTTCTCAGTTAAATAATTATGCCGATACAGCAGCAATAATAAATCGACTAGATTTAGTAATAAGTGTTGATACTTCAGTGGCACATTTAGCAGGAGCATTAGGTAAACCTGTATGGACTTTATTATGTTTTAATGCTGATTGGCGTTGGTTACAAGAAGGAGAAAATACTCCTTGGTATCCCACAATGAAATTATTCCGTCAGTCTCAATCAAGAAAGTGGCAAGAAGTAGTTGAACAGGTACAAGCAGAGTTATGGGAAATTATGGGAAAAAAAATGATTATAAGTGTGGAGTAGAAACTCGAATTAAGTATTAATTTCAGGTTTTAGTAGAGATTTTCTCTGGAATTTCTCTACAGGATAATTTTACATTAAAAATACCCTGGAAGAAGTAGTCATTCCAGTTAATAGTTTGCGCAGCATGATATTAGCATAGCTCCGATCCAGGAGGCATGGAAAAAGTCTCTTTATAGAGGAGCTGCCTTATCAGTATTTCCTGTAATAGGGAAGGGAAAAAAGACTGAATTTTCTTTTTTATCCCCTAAAAAGGGAGGCTTGAGACCTAATTTTTTGGTCATTAATAGGGGTAAATAGTCCTTTTGCTGGCACAACATATAAACAGCACAAATGGGTGTAGATATCCCTACTTTTTGAACGGATATACCTACCTTGGCAATAACCAAAAACTTTAATTAATATTTTGTTAAAAAGGTTTACAGCTCATAGCTGAGTAAAACTGTGTACCAAAAATATTACTTCTAAAAATTTTCATCTCAGGACTTAGGAGATTTTTATATGCGGATTTCTCAAGTTACTCCTTTATGGAAAAAAAATTTTCCTGTTGGCTATAGTGGCATTGAATTAATAGTAGATCCCTTGAAAGATGGTAAGCATTCAACTATTAGCTGTCAGCTAGAGCGCAACAAGACTCTCTCCTTAAAGGACAGTATTTAAATTAATATAAACTTTAAGGGCAAGGGAGACAACTTTTGTAGTAAGACAGTTAAATATTGCTTTTATCCTAAACTAAAAGCAATAGCTGATAGCTGATAGCTGACGGCTGAATGCTTACGAAAGATGAGTTAGTTTGCCGTGGGCATGAAGTTACTCTATTTTCCCCTGTTCAAAAATTAATAAAAGGGAATTTACTAAAAATAAAATTTTTTCTTCTTGAATTTTTGTAGAGCTAAAGCCCATGATGTAGCAAAAAAAAAGCCTTAAAGCCTTCATTGCTCAGTAATACTAAATCCAGTTTAAATAGGAGCTTTATTATGAATAAAAAGCAGAGGGTAGCTATGCTAAAGGGTTAAGAGAAATTTCTAAAAGTACCTTTAAATGGGAATATTTGAGATAATTATCAAATTTTAGTAATTAGTTGATACATACCTCTTTTATACTTATTTTACTGTTAAAGAATACAACGCTTATTTAACATTACAACTTCAATAAATAGATGGAGGTGCTAATGAATTTAATCTCATCAATTATTATGTGGACTATCCAGTTTTACCCTGTTTTAAGTTTATTAAAAAACCCAGTTATTAGGTATTATACAGTCAATTTATCACAAAAAATAAACTGCTATTTAGCCAGTGCCAGGATTTCCATAAATTTAGTATTTATAACTATCAAAGGCAGTCATTTTAGAGCTAAATTATTTAATCGCACTTAATAATGATATTCTAAAAATAGAGCTTTAAATTCAACTTCATACTTGATGTCTAAAAGGAGTCTTTATTATGTCAGCAGAACATGATTGGAAGATACTTTATGAAAAAACACAAGAGCAGATTAAACAGCAAGAATTATTACTCTATGCACTGTATCAACAGCGTACTTTTATTCGGTCACAAATTTTAGAACAAGCACTAAGCAAAAGTAATGAACCAAATAATTCTTTATAGCTAATTGTGGAGTATTTTACATAGCTTAATTAGTAGAATAGATTTACTGGTAAAGTATCAATCAATTGAGAATTAAGCAATTTTTATCATTGACAATTTTAGCTTTATCATTCAAAAACTCAATGGTGCTATAGGAGAATATTTAGAGTAAGTAAAAAACAGCACAACCCAAGATAACTCCTATCACACAATGTAAGCATTCAGCTATTAGCATTCCGCAGGAAATGCTTGCCACACAACAGCTAGAATTAGAACAGATGCAAGGATAATTAATCAAGTTATTCAACAAGCAGAAAATAATATTTATAACACCAGGAAGAACTTTTCCCCTGATTCGGTTCATCATCAAAATCAGTCAAATACCAACTCGTTCATTGTTATATATAGAGGTGAAATATTTTTACACCTCTACTTTTTTTTCTTCCCTCCTGACTTGTCTAGCTTATCTATAGTTTATCTATTAAAAAACTCTACCCAATTTTTTGTTGAAGAAGGAAGAAAAAGGGGTGTATCTCAATATTTGCAAAAATACTTTTTTCCTATATATTCCCTGTTCCCTGAAAGCGATAAATTTTTGGCTTTATTCATGCATTGAGATGCACCCAGAAAAAGGAATAAAGAATAAGGAAGAGAGAAAAAGTTGATGGGGACTCAAACCCCAACCAATTCTAAACACCACGGATGACGGTGAGGAATTAAACCCAAAATCAAAAGATCGACTATGCTTGTATCAAGATGTTGGCCAAGGATAAAATTAACTAGCTATTAGCTTTTCGGTCCGGAATGCTGCGCAAACAGCATTTAGCTATCAGCTAAAAATCCGAGGGTTTAAGTCCCCCACAAGAGCTTGAAAAAATTAGTGGTGCACCTTTTATGGGGGTTTGTAGACGCGGAGCGGCAACTCTAGAGTATCCCCCATTATACACGCCAGATAAGCTGATTGCTGACTGCTGACTGCTGACTGCTGACTGCTGCTTCAATATTGGGATTATTTGAAACATAATACTTACCTCTATAATGGTTGAAATTTTAAGTTAACATTTAGTTGTGATGTACAGAGGAGTTTTAAATAAATAAGATTCCTAGTATAAAAAAATATTTAAAGGAAGTAGGACTTAAGTTGTAGCACAAAAGTTATGATTTCGGTTGAAAAAGTTATTTATTCATTATTCATTATTCATTGTTGAATTAACCTTCTTCCTTTTGCTCTCTTGCTTATTCCTTCGAGTTAATAAATATGACTACTTGTACAAATTGTGGAAATCAAAATATTATTGCCTCTCGTTTTTGCTCTAATTGTGGTGCTTCTCTAGAGGAAATAATACCCTCTAAAATAGAATCTACAGAATTAAAACCAGGGAGTAAATTAAGAAATCGCTACATAATTATTCGTCAAATAGGTCAAGGTGGATTTGGCAAAACTTACTTAGCAGAAGACACAGGTAGATTTAAGCAAGCAGTAGTTTTAAAACAATTAACGCCAGGAAATAAAGGCACTGAATTTGTGCGAAAAGCGGAGGAACTTTTTCACCGAGAAGCAATGACATTACATCAAATTAATCATCCTCAAATCCCTCGTTTTTGGGAATTTATTCAGGAAAATAAATGTTTGTTTCTGGTGCAAGATTTTATTGAAGGACAAACTTATGAATCTTTGCTTAGTCAACGTCGGCAACAAGGTAATTTTTTTAGCGAAGTTGAAATAATTGAATTTCTTCGTCAAATTTTACCAGTTTTAAATTATCTACATAGTCGAGGAATTATTCACCGAGATATAGCTCCTGATAATATTATTTGTCGGGCAGAAGATGGATTACCAATTTTAATTGATTTGGGTGGAGTAAAACAAATTGCTGCCGAGGTTTCTCACAAAGCTGATAGTTCCGAAAATGTTGTTCCTGCTGCTACTAAATTAGGTAAATTTGGTTATGCTCCTGACGAACAAATGCGGTTAGGAATTGTTGCTCCACATAGCGATTTGTATGCTTTAGGAGTGACTTGTTTAGTATTAATGACTGGTAAACTTCCCTCAGAGTTAATTAATACAAAAACCATGGAGTGGCAATGGAGTAAAGAACTAAAATTAAGTCCGAAATTTGATGGTATTTTAAATAGAATGTTGGCTTTTATTCCTAGCGATCGCTTCCAGTCAGCAGAGGAAATATTAGTACAGTTACAACCTCCAGAACCAGAAATTATTGCACCAACTAAAATCGGTAAAACTGAATCAAATAATCGAGAAATAGAGACAAAAACAGCTATAGCTTCTATTCCCAAAGTCGGAAATATTATTCATAGTTCAAATGACGTACCAGCAGAAATTATTGGTTGGAATTGGGGGGCATTTTTATTGCCTGGTTTTTGGTGTTTAACTAATCATGTTTGGATAGGATTAATTGCCTGGATTGATTTAAGTTCTGTTACCTTGGGTATGGGATGGTTGCTGACAGGAATAGTTTTAGGTCTTAAAGGAAATGAGTGGGCTTGGAAAAGTCGCAAATGGAAAAATGTTGCTGAATTTAGAAACCATCAGAGAATATGGTCGATTATCTCTTTATTGTTAATTTTAAGTGTTGTAATTATTGGTATTTTAGTCATTTTATTTCTATTTGTTATTGCTGCTTTTATTGCTGGTTAGAAATAAGCATTTCCTGCGGAATACTGCGCAAACAGCTATTAGCAGTTAGCACTTCAGCAATTATCGAAAAAATGTGGTTTAAAACCTCCCCTTTTAAGGGGATAATAAATAAAAGTTTTCATAATTAGTCAATTCTCTTCTTTT
This sequence comes from Cyanobacteriota bacterium, assembly GCA_034190295.1. Lineage (GTDB taxonomy): Bacteria > Cyanobacteriota > Cyanobacteriia > Cyanobacteriales > Microcoleaceae > Okeania. The sequence goes on from JAXHSW010000056.1 coordinate 28,413, forward strand.
CAAGGAGAGGTAGTTAATAATTAATAACTAATAATTAATAATTAATTATTGAAAGCGGTTTTCACAAAGGCAGACTACAATAAAAATTATAGATATACCTAAAGTTTAATAAGTTGCATAAATAGTTGTATTCTATGTTAATGAAAACCCCTATAATAATAATGACTTCTAAGGTTGAGTCCGGATACTTTGACAGCAACTTTTTATTCTTTCTCAATTTTAAAGGTTGCTTTTACCTTTCCCAACATTAATAGCTGAAGTCCGCAGTTCCTCTGTAGGAGGCTAGCTAATAGCTGACAGCTGAATGCTTGTGGTTAGAGATATTCATCTCTCTCATACAATTTGACTTTTGAATTAATTCTATAGTATCATCTAAGTAGTTTTTTTAGCAAAAATAACTAGCACTGATGAAAGTAAAACATCCAATTAATCTATCTAAAGGTACAACTTTTATATTTATATTAGCGCTGATGGTAGCCTACCAAAACTTTTCTTTAGTTGCGTGGGTATATCTATCTCTACATGGTACTTATGGAATTTTATGGCTACTAAAAGACCGTATATTTCCAGACAAACAATGGGAACAAGAAATTCCTATATGGTCAGGCATTGTTACTTTTGCCTTACTGTCTTTATATTGGGTAGCTCCCTATATTTTAATTAGTAGTGGAACTGAACCTCCAATACCCTTAGTAGCTGCTGCAATTTCTCTGAATATTTTTGGAGTTTTCCTCCATTACACTAGCGATGCTCAAAAATATTTTACCCTCAAATATAAGCCAGGATTAATCACAGAAGGATTCTTTGCTCGCTGCCGAAATACTAACTATTTAGGAGAAGTATTGATCTATCTTGCTTTTGCGATGTTAGTTCAACATTGGCTACCTTATTTAATACTAGGAGCATTCTTTGTCGCAATATTTATCCCTAATATGCTGAAAAAAGATAAGTCTCTATCTCGCTATCCAGAATTTGCAGAATATCAAGCTAATTCTGGGTTAATTATTCCTCAACTATTTGGCAACAATTATCTTTCTTCGGAAGCCAAAAAAGTTGCAGAAAAAAATAGTTAAAATATTTAAGTGTTAGGTCGTAAGTCCTAGGTGTTAAGTGGTAGGTTTTGGGTGTTATACCAATTTTATATCAGGTGGGAAAAATTATGAAATTTATTATTATCAAAATAACATGGGTCGCGCAACCCCGCCTTTTAAGGCGCAATATTTTTGGAGAGTTGCTCACGCATCCCCTATTTCCCCTCCACGGTCGGGGCCCGCGGGTAGGTGAACTTCTGTACGGGCACCTGCGGAGTATGCGCCAGCTTTCCGGCCGTTTGCTTCGCATAACTATCGAATGGCGCCCCTACTGACTTGCAGACTTGCTGACGCGCGTTAAATCATGTCCGGTAGCATCGTTTGTGTATAGAATTAAGTCGCAATTGTAAAAAACACTTCTGCCTTCTTTCCACTAAAGTATAAGTATTAAGTATTCAAGCGGACATGATATTATTCTATGCAACTTCTTATGAAGACTGTAAAATGCTTAGAGGTGAACTTCAATTGTAATAGTTTATTTTCTACTAATAGACATCTGCAAAAATCAAAAATAAAATCAATTCTCAGACATAAATCATCAATTATCCCCCTTCCAGGAGGGGTTAGGGGTGGGTTCCCTACTGCCTACTCTGTACGGTCGCCCTTATGCAACGTCCCTACTCCCTCATTTGGAGGAGATGTCTAAAAAAAGCTTTCGACCGATAATTAAATTCTATGGTGATTAACTATTAACCCGTTCAAAATATACTTAATCTGTTGTAGTGCTATGATTGCTAAAAAATCTCAACCCAATCATAATCTGATTAATCGTTTACCACTGCGTGTAGTTTTGATAGTACCATTCGTGCTGCAAATTTTTGGAGCAGTTGGGTTAACCGGATATATATCCCTGCAAAATGGGCAGAAAGCAGTCAACGATTTGGCCAGTCAGCTCAGGAGTGAAGTAAGCGATCGCATTAAACAAAAAGTTTTCACCTACCTCAACGATCCTCACCTAGTCAATGCTGTCATTGCCGAAGCTATGGAAGAAGGAAAAATAGATGTCAAAGATTTACCTGCTCTAGAGCAATATTTCTGGCGATTAGTGGACAAAAGAATTGTTGACTACCTTCAATTTGGCACTGTAGAAGGATATAGCGTTGGTGTCGAACGAATCCAAGAAAATCAACTGGTGGCTCGAACCAGAGATGCGATCGCAGCCCCAATGCGTGTGGTATACAGCCTAGATAGTCAAGGCAACCGCATCAAACCCATCAAGTCCAAAAAATATGACCCTAGAACTCGCCCTTGGTACAAAATTACTGTTCAAGCCAATGCTCCCTATTGGAGTCCATTTTATGTACGGGCAGCAAAAGAAAATCCTGTAGTTGCTTTTTCCCCTTCTCAACCAATTTACGATAAATCGGGAAAGCTGTTAGGCGTTATCCACAATCTCTTTGAAGTCGGTCAAATTTGCGAATTCTTAGAAACTATTCAAATTGGTCCCACAGCACAGACTTTTATCATTGAAAGAAATGGCAATATGGTTGCCAGTTCAAAGATTGAGCAACCTTATATTGTCGAAGGCAAGGAAGTACGCAGAATTAAAGCTGTAGACTCTGACGATCCTATTATTAGTGCCACAGCTAAATATCTATATGACAACTTTGACAGTTTCAATACTATTACAGAAAGTCGGCAATTAGAATTTGATTTCCAAGGCCAACGTCAGTTTATTCAGGTGTTGCCCATTAATGATAGACGAGGAGTAGATTGGCTGAGTATCGTTGTTGTGCCTGAATCTGACTTTATGGCACAGATTGATGCCAATACGCAGACGACTATTTTGCTTTGTTTAGCTGCCCTGAGTATTGCCACTATCCTGGGTATTTTTACCTCTCGCTGGATTACCCAACCAATTCTCAAGTTACAGCAAGCTAGTGAAGCAATTGCCTCTGGACAACTAGACCGCGCCGTTGAAGTCAGCAACATCAATGAATTAGAGAAATTAGCACAGTCATTTAACCAAATGGCAGCCCAACTCAAAACCTCTTTTACAGAACTTGAAGACCGCGTCGCAGAACGCACAGTCGAACTCAAACAGGCAAAAGAACTAGCAGATAGTGCCAACCAAGCAAAAAGCGAATTCCTAGCCAACATGAGCCATGAATTGCGTACACCCCTCAATGGTATCCTTGGTTATACTCAAATTCTCAATAGTTCCGAAGCATTGCCAGAAAAAGAAAAGTATGGCGTTAGCATTATTCAACAGTCTGGTACTCATCTACTCACACTAATTAATGATATCCTCGACCTCTCTAAAATAGAAGCCCGCAAACTAGAAATTTCTCCGAAAGCAATACACTTTCCCTCCGTTTTACAGAGCGTGGTTGAAATCTGCAAGATTAGAGCCGAGCAAAAAGGCATTCAATTTATTTACCAGCCAGATCCAAACTTACCCGAAGGCATCTACGTCGATGAAAAACGGCTGCGTCAAATCTCGATCAACCTGGTAGGAAACGCCATCAAATTTACCGATGAAGGTGCGGTGACACTGAAAGTAGAAGTTACAGATCGGCAAAACGACCCCAACTTAAGGAGCATCCGATTTGAAGTAGAAGATACAGGGTGTGGTATTGCGCCAGAGCATCTAACTAAACTCTTCCAAGCTTTCGAGCAAGTAGGCGATCGCCAACAGAAATTTGAAGGCACGGGATTAGGACTTGCCATTAGCCAACAAATTGTAGAATTGATGGGCGGAAAAATTCAAGTAGAAAGCCAGTTAGGTGTGGGTAGCAAATTTTACTTTGAAGCTACTTTTCCTCTGGCAACAGACTGGATAAATCAAAATCTTAGCAGTAGCGGTAATGCGATCGTAGGTTATGAGGGAGAGCGTCGTCATTTACTAATTATAGACGACCGTTGGGAGAACCGAGTCGTATTAATGAACCTTCTCGAACCACTGGGTTTTGCCATAACTGAAGCCGAGAATGGAAAACAAGGGTTAGAAAAAATACGCCAGTTGCAGCCAGATTTGGCGATCGTCGATTTAGCGATGCCAGTGATGGACGGCTTTGAAATGATGGAACAAGTCCGACACTCAGAAGTACTCCAGCATCAAAAAATTATTGTTTCATCTGCATCCGTTTCACAGCAAGACCAGCAAATAGCGCTTGATGCAGGAGGCAATGCCTTTTTACCTAAACCTATCGATGCCAACGAATTGTTCAATTTACTTGCTGACCAACTTAACTTGGAATGGTGTTACAAACTTACTAACAATGCTAAGAACTCCAGCTCTCCTCCCTCTGATGGCTCAGATAAAATTATCCTACCACCTGTAGAAGTTCTACAATCTTTGCGGAAGTTAGCCCAACAGGGAAGAGTGAGAAAAATTCACCAACATTTAGAGAGCTTAATTAGTGAAGATAATCGCTATCTAAGTTTTGCTAAACCTTTAATTGAATTAACAGAAGAATTCAGAGACGATGAGATTGAGGAGTTGTTAAACCAGTATTTGCAGGAAGAAGAAAGCTATAGTGCAACTCAGAAGTCAGAAGTAGGGGCGAATGGCCATTCGCCCGTACAGAAGTTAGAAGTTAGAAGTAGTTCTTGACTAACTTTAAGTATTTATAAATGTCCGGGCGTTGCTGATTAGTAATGATTTATGTTTTTGTCAAAACGAAGAGCTAATATTCGTAGATTCTATAAAATGTCTTCCTTTTTCGACTCCTATTTCATAGGCTTTATATCATGTTCGGATAATTACTTATAATAAAATTTTTGTTTGTAGTTGGGCTTTAGCCCTTACAATACTTAGTATTAGGGCTAAAGCCCTAATACGAGCCTAATTATCACTATTCTACCGAACATGATATTACGCATACCTTCAACCGTAGCATTAGTATAATCAACACCTATATGTTTTAAATCTAGATCGGGTTTGATAATGCTGATTTGAGTACCATTTATGGAGCTAGTTATTTTCTGATTGCAAAATATATTCGTGTACGTTTCACCAGGCTCAGTTGCAACTGTTATAAATAATCATTATTATTTATGGTCTTACTAAACCGGATTTAGTATAATTTTTTGGTAGTGATGCATTCTTATGGCAGATGCAAAACCAAATTACTAACAGTTTAGCTAGTAATTCTATGCATCATTATTACCAACTGTACACCACTACCACTGAATTTGAATTTATAAATGAAGTTATCCGACTGGAACTAAATCGACTTCATCTGTACCATCAGTCTCACCTTGACCAGATGTAATTTGTTCTCCATTAACTTCAACAGCTAAATTTGTACCATCTAAGTTAACATTATAGTCAGTAGCATCAGCAGTATATCCCACACTAGCAACCATTTGCCTACCTGCATCAGTGTATTGGAAACCCATCAATTGATTTTTTTCTTTCTCGTTATCGTAAGACCATATTACCATGTATTGTTGGCCTTGATATTCAAAGACTTTGGGTGGACGAGTGGGAGAATAACGACCAGGAGCGCCAAAACTAGCATCGAGGAAAGGTTGTACTGACTCAGGTTCTACAGTAGCAAAAGCAACATCATCAGATGATAGCTCAACTTCTGCTTCTTCGGTTTTGTCAGGTTCTGGCTCTTCTTGACCACGGTTGCGAAAATAATCTACAGCTTTTTTTACACCATATCCAGTAGCAGCAGCACCAGCAACACCAGCTGCTATTTTACCAAGTTTACCAAAGTTCATTTTTTTCTCCTAACTATAATTCTAGACTAATTAGAATTTGACAATTATGTGCTACCAACCTATATGGAAGAATATCCAGGAAATGTTCATCCTTTATCCCAATTTGCTAGTAACTCAACCAACTTGATACTAGCAGAATTTGTTTCTCACAAACAATTTAGTAAAGTAGATGTTTTTTGTCCCTAAAAGCGAAAAGGGAGAGGCTAATTTGATACCTCTCCCTCAGCGATCGAAAATGAATTGATGATTAACTTACAACTATAGCATAACTGCTGAATTTTGATGAATGCACGCCAGTATTAGTAAGTTTCAACGTGCCAACGATGGTCTTTTTTCAACTGCTTCTGATAATCACTCCAATTAACATCAAACTTACCAGTTACAGCAGACATTCCTTCATCAATGCCGCCCTCCATACCCTTGAGACCGCAGATATAAGTATGAGTATTAGGCTTTTGAATCTCTTCCCACAATTCATCAGCGTGTTCTTGAATTCTGTGCTGAATATACATTTTGCCGCCATCTTTATTCTTTTGTTCGCGACTAATAGCATAAGTTACGCGGAAATTATCAGGGAACTGACGTTGCAATTCTTCCAGCTCTTCTTTGTAGAGAATATTGGGAGTGTAAGCACAACCAAAGAATAACCAGGCCAAACCTTTAAACTGATAATCAGGGTTTTGTTCTCTTTCCTTAAACATCCGCCAGATGAAAGCACGGAAAGGAGCAATTCCCGTACCTGTTGCGATCATAACAATAGTTGCGTCTTCATCATCAGGCAACAACATTTCCTTACCTACTGGCCCAGTGATGGCCACATCTGCACCTTCTTCCATGCCACATAGGTAAGAAGAACATACACCATAGATTCTTTCGCCTGTTTCTGGGTGATTGTATTCTAGACGACGTACACACAAAGACACTGTTTTATCGTCAAGATTATCGCCGTGACGAGTAGAAGCGATAGAATAAAGCCTTAACTTGTGAGGTTTACCCTTATCATCTGTTCCTGGTGGAATAATACCAATACTTTGACCTTCTAGATAGTGCAAGTCGCTACCAGAAAGGTCAAATACTAAGTGACGAACAGTACCTTCACCACCTTCACGCACTAATTCAGTACTGGAAAGACATTTGCCGACGAATGGATTTTTGGGACGATAGGTGTTGACAGGAACATCCTTGTGCGACTTAGGTTTTGCTTGAGTCATGGCTTTAGTTGTTTCTCCTGTTTTAGTTGTTTGACCGTTCATTTGGGAATTTTCACTCAGAGGTTTAATGCTGATAATTTTGCCCCCCATCCGTGTAATCCTTTGCATTTCTTGGTTCATGCGGTCATAAGGTACAGTGATATAAACAGTTCCACTGCGACGGACGGGGTGATTGATTTTGTCAGTAATTTTACTCCGACCTAAACCTTCTACTTCGTATACAAAAGTACGACTACCGTATTCTGTATTAGTTTTTACACCCAATGTAGTTTGAGGTTTCATTAGTTATTTCTCCATTTAGATAAAGTATATTGCCAAGAGATGATAAGCCTTTTTATTTAAGTGTTTTTTAAGATACACTGATGTGATGGCCAATAGGCTTTAACTCCATATTTCAGATGTTTAGTGCTGAAAATCTTGTTTTCCTGATGTCATCTTATTTATTCTGTAATTCATTCTATGATTAGGAATCAACCTAAAAGTAGAACTACAGTGTGATGAGTAAAACTAATATTTTTTTCAGTTTTTTACTCTGATGTAGCTTCTCGAGCTTCAATAAAAAGAGGCAGTATAGTATTCTGTATTGTTTTTTACACTATGACTAAGTGCTGTTTGAATTGTCATTATTGACCGTTCTTTGATTCTGGTACAAATATACTTTTCACCCACAAGAATGTCACTTTTATTGCAGCTTGAGATAAGATGCTTTTAACTATATGGCCAATACAGAAACATCTTTTTTCACTCTTTATTTAGCTGTGACATACTCCCACACGCTCGCTGACGCTATAGTGTGGGCTTCTCGTTTCGTAGCCCTGCCATTGCATCGGGCTCCACGAGCTTTAAAGACGGAATGCCCTACCGCCCTATTTTTTATATTTATCGCCGCGTTTACATCGCGGTCTATTACTATGCCACAATGCGGACAAGAATGAGTTCGTATGTTTAATTCTTTATCGACTTTTTCCCCACAATTTGAGCAATCTTGGCTGGTATTTTTTGGGTTCATTGCTATTGTTTTCTGTCCAGCATTTTCGGCTTTGACAGTCAAAATAGTTAGAAATTGGCCCCATCCAGCATCGTTAATTGATTTACTCAAACGGGTCTTTGCTAGACCTTTAATATTTAAGTTTTCATGGGCGATAACTTCGGCTTTTAATAACAATTCATTGGCTGTTTTGAAATGAAAGTCTTTACGTTTATCGGCAACCTTTTTATGTTGTTTGGCTACAGCTAGAAGAGCTTTTAACCACCTTTTACTTCCTTTTTTCTTTCGAGATAAACGTTTTTGTAGAGTCTTTAATCGCTGCTGACATTTTCGATAGTATTGAGGGATAGGGACTGATTCTCCTTCACTTGTTACTAAGAATTCCTTCAACCCCATATCAATTCCCAGAGTATTTTTTAATGTTGGTTCCACTTCACAACTCAAAGCTGGAACTGATTTGTCTTCTAGGGATAAAGTCACATAATAACCATCAGCTTTACGACTAATTGTCACAGTTTTTATTTGAAAACCTAATGGTAATGGTCGATGTTGAATAAATTTTATCTTGCCTATTTTTGGCAAGTTTATCTTGTTTTCTTGAATGCAGTCTTGCTTGATTTGAGGATAAGTAAAACTACGATAACGCCCTTTTCCTTTAAACCTTGGTCTTCCTAATTTATATCCACTTTGATCTGCTGTCAACCATCTATCAAAGGCAAGTTTTACCCGTTTAATGCAGTCCTGTAAAACTTGAGAATGAATTAATTTGTAGTCAGGAAACTTGTCTTTGGTATTGACCAAATCTCGTTTTTGAGAGTAATAATTTGGATTATCTCTGAGCTGAGGAATTGGCATCACCAAGGGGCAAGCGTTAACTGGACAACGGTTTTCTGACCACCATGAGAACCGCTCGCCTAATCGATAGTTATACTGCCGACGCAACAATTCCAACCACATTTCTATTGTGGCTATTTGTTGTTTGTTGGGCCTTAATTTATATTGGTAGGCAGTGCGCATGGTGGAAAATTTCCGGGGTGATAGCAATATAATAATACAGGTTTTTCAACCAGGGCGATCGCTTGCTGCTGGGATAGCATGCTCATTCAATGGGCATCGAACCCATTCAATTGGCCGCCGATTCATCTGACACCAAATTTAAAATTTCGCGCGCTTCTCGGCGATTCAGCTAAATTTTGACTTTTGACTTTTAACTTCTGACTTTTTGCTTACACTACGTTTTGTCGTCCAGAATGTAGTTTTTAGCGTTTGGCTTATCCAGTAATGACTTTTGTCTATAGTACTCATTCCTAGAGAATACTGTTGATTAAGCTTTTATTTTCTTTGATCCTTGTAGGGAAGATCCCATTCTGATATGATATTTTACAAAAGTTAGTAATAAAGACTTAGAGTCAATAGCTTCAAAGTCTGTCCAAGAGTCCAACGAGAGTGAGCGGTCTTAGCTTTTTACCGTTTAGCAAAGCAACACTTTTAAGTGAAATTGTTTGATGGGGACACCAAGTTCATTAGACTTATCTATTAATTTAGCTGAACCCGCCAGAAAACCTCAAGTCTCTCCTCATTCAGAGGATGTGGCCAGGAAAACGGGTCAGTTTATGATTAAATTTTGATAGAGTAAGTCTAAATGGAGCATGAGAGGAATCAACACAGCTCAAGAAATGCTCGGGAATTTGTCTTGGACTCACTGAGAAGCTGAGACTCACCCAAAAAAAAAGTATGGGATATGTCATTAAACTTTGTTTTGTGTTAGAGGGAAACTATTGTGAAAAAACCAGATAGAGTAGTATTAATTGGAGTTGCCGGAGATTCTGGATGCGGAAAATCTACTTTTTTGCGTCGTGTAACAGATGTATTTGGAGAAGATTTTGTTACAGTTATCTGCCTGGACGACTACCATAGTCTAGATCGTAAGCAACGTAAAGAAACAGGAATTACTGCTCTTGACCCAAGGGCCAATAATTTTGACTTGATGTATGAGCAAATTAAAGCTCTAAAAGAAGGTCAGTCTATTGATAAGCCAATTTATAACCACGAAACTGGTTTGCTTGACCCACCAGAAAAAGTTCATCCCAATCATATCATAGTAATTGAGGGTCTTCATCCTCTCTATGATGAGCGCGTGCGATCGCTACTTGACTTTAGTGTCTATCTAGACATTGGTGATGAAGTTAAAATTGCTTGGAAAATCAAGCGCGACATGGCAGAAAGAGGCCATCGTTACGAAGATGTACTTGCTTCTATCAATGCTCGTCGTCCAGATTTTGATGCCTATATTGACCCACAAAAAGCTCACGCGGATGTGGTCATTCAGATTTTACCCACTAAACTTATTCCTGATGACAAAGAACATAAGGTATTACGAGTACGTTTGATCCAACGTGAAGGTGTAGAAGACTTTGAACCAGTATATCTGTTTGATGAAGGATCGACTATTAATTGGATTCCTTGTGGACGTAAGCTCACTTGTTCCTATCCTGGAATTAAAATGTTCTATGGCCCAGATGCCTATTTCGGCCATGAAGTTTCTGTCTTAGAAGTAGATGGTAACTTTGATAACCTGGAAGAAATGATTTATGTTGAAGGACACCTCAGCAATACTTCCACTAAATATTATGGTGAGATGACCCACATGATGAGGGAACACCAAGACTATCCAGGTTCCAATAATGGTAGTGGACTTTTCCAAGTTTTAGTTGGTTTGAAAATGCGTTCAACTTACGAGCGTTTGACTGCTAAAGTTTCTCCAGATGAAAAGGTAGCAGCAGCAGTTTCATAACATCAACATCTAAAAGAAAATTTTCTATCTGAAAATCAACGCGAGTGGTTAATTTCACTTCGCGTTTTTTTTTGATATATAGCAGAAGGAAGAAGTAATATAAAATCCGGTAGCATCGGTATAGCGCTACGCGCAAGTCATAAGTCAAAAGTCAGAAGTCAGAAGTCAGAGGTAATCCCTGACGCTCGTTTGAGTGTCTATAATTGCCCTAACCTATTTGCGTAATGCTATATAAAATCTTTTAAAGTAGGAGTCAGTCCTCAGTCCTCAGGAGGGAAAAAATTTATAAATATTTGGTAATGGTGAAGATGGAGAATGTTTTTATATCGAATTAAACGGATTTGATATAATACTAAATTGATAAATATTTGCTACAAATAGCTAGTGCCGCTACCCGGAAGTTAAAAGTCATGCATTTAAAAGTCAAAAGTGTTGATTTGTAATTGTTCGCGCGATTTTGTAACTGGTCAGTTATTTCCGCCATCCTGCACTAGGATATTTCTTAGGAGTCAGTCATCAGGAGTCAGTCCTCAGGAGTCGTATGGGAATAGCTTCAATACCATTTTTCAGGTCGGAAATCATTCTTTTTGTCAAAGGACATATCCTGTATGTGTCTTTTGATTCCTCTTACTATTCCAGAAAATAAACTTGCCCTTTATTTGCGATCGACTAGAGTGTAATAACTCAAAAAATATTTTTCCGTTTAGCGCTACAATCAAAGCGATTTTAATTCATACTGCAGAAGATTCTGTAAACACATCAGCAGTCAATGCTCAATCATTTTTGTAGAAGTTGCCGTAACTGCCGATCTTTATCTTCTAGCTGTTGTTGCAGAGATTTAACTTGTAGTTGCAAACGTCTGACTTTTAATTGATTTTCTACCCTAGCTAATACCTCAACAGTTTTAAAAGGCTTAGTAATGTAGTCACTGCCACCTACAGAAAAAGCTTTAACTTTATCCCAGGTTTCATCAAGAGCACTAACAAAAATCACTGGAATATCTTGGGTTTGAGGATGTGCTTTAAGTTTTTGACAGACAGTATAGCCATCTAATTCTGGCATATGAATATCTAATAATATCACATCAGGAGAGCCTGCTGCTACCGCTTGTAGTGCAATTACACCATTAATCGCCTGTTGGACTTCATATCCTTGTTCTTCAAGCAAATCAGACAATAACTTCAGATTTTCTGGTTGATCGTCCACTAATAGAATATTACCCTTCTCAGAAGTAGGAGAAATTACGCTTGATGAAACAGGCAACATTTCGATCGCAGGCTGTTGATGACGTATTTGCTCTTGTAGTATAGTTTTAATATTAGATTTAGTGATTTTTTTGTTCAAAACTTCAGACAGAAGTTGCCAGAGTTTAGGGGCAACATCTTGCTTCAAATATTTAGGAGAGTAACCACATTCATCTGCAATTTGGTCATAAGTCTTCTTATTCCCTTGTAGAGTAGTGAGTAATACAGTACGTTGTAGATCGCTAAAATAACTGTCCATCTTTTCACGTATCAATTTTTCAGCAAATATTAACAGTTCTTCAGAGTTACTCATATTACTAATGTCTTTTTAAAATCAATAATTAATACAATTTACAGCAGTTATCGAGTTGATGAGGTACAAAGTTTATTGCTCTAGGGAATAGGGAATAGGGAACAGGGAACAGGAAACACAGGAATAAATAGTCTTATCAAAATAATATATATAATATGGGTCTAAAACCCCGCCTTTTAAGGCGCAATATTTTTGGAGCTTTTCTCAAATCCCCTTCCCCTGCTGGCTCCCCTCCACGGTCGGGGGTGGGGGTGGGTTGGGGAGGGGTAGGGGTGGGTACACTTGCTGACTTGCTGACTTCTGACGCACGTTAAAACTGTACCTCACGCTTCCTCAAAAGTGCTGTAAAATACAACAATTGAACTTTGGCATCCCTGAATTTTTTGTTCAATTATGAAATATCAGGACTTACGCACGGACACTATATCCAGTGAGTAGGAATGCAATTTACCCCTACATATGGCGTTTTAAAGGTGAAGGGTGCGTAAGTCCTGATATATGAAATATATATAGCATATTAGGAGTTAATATGCTATGTTTTAAGTTGAAGCTCCCTACGCTTGCTCCCTGTTACTGTTGGCTATAATCTGCTACAATCTAGCTACAGTCTATAATAATAACCAATTATCTGTTTTATGCTACTTGGATTTAAAACTGAACTACATCCTAATAACCAGCAAAAAACATTACTGACTAAACACCCAGGTGTAGCTAGTCATGCTTGGAACTGGGGATTATTAATCAGAAATATATTGAATCATAACCAGGATAATCCAGGCAGTAAAGTCAAATTTCCTACTGCAATTGACCTGAATAAACTCTTAGTAGCAATGGTTAAACCGAAAAACTGCTGGTACTAGGAAGTTTTGCTCAACAGCACCTCAGTATGCTTTGAGACATTTGTAATCAACTTGGAAACGCTGCTTTACCGAAAAATTAATAATTAAATAATTCACGCCTTGAAGCCTCCCCTTTTAAGGGGATAATAAAGAAAAATTTTCATGATTAGTCAATCAATTCCGTTTTCAAGGAGAGGTAATTATTGCTCTACCGATCGATTCTCAAAGCAGTGCTAAATAAAGGTATTAGCCTTGTTGGAGTCGAAAAGCCTGGTTTTCAGCTTTTCATGCTCATGCATGGAGCGTATTTTAGGCTCATAGTTGGGCAGAAAAATCCCAAATTGACAATTCTTACCGATAAATTGTGGTTTAAAGCCTCCCCTTTTAAGGGGAAAAAAGCGGTCGAGGGATGGATGGGTCTCCTAACCATATCCAATCGACCAAGAGAAGAAAAAAATTTTCATGATTAATCAATCCTATCCGTTTTCAAGGAGAGGTAATATAATTATTAATTATTAATTATTAATTGTTGAATCCTACCTGCTCGCTCATTCCCATTTCTCCTGTCTCCTGTCTTCCCCTCCACGGTCGTGGCCCGCGGGTGGGTGGTCTCCTACCCTCGCCTATAAGACTTTTAAGAGCATTCCCTAATTATTAATTATTAATTATTAATTATTAATTATTAATTGTTGAACAAAGTGTCTAGTCAGCCTAAATTAGTGAATCATGTTTGTTCAAAAATTAGATAGACTTACTCTTGATTCGTGTGTAGCAGATCTTCCTAGCTATGACTTTGAAGTTAAAATAACAACCTTGGGAAAAGTTGTGGCAGATGCATTTCACGAACATCCAGAACTACCAGGAGTGATGATTACTTCCGGTGGTAAAATCATCGGCATGATTTCTAGAATACAATTTTTTGAGCGACTCAGTCGTCCCTACGGATTAGAAGTTTTCCTCAGCCGACCGATTCAAGTCCTGTGGGACATTCTAGCCAAGTCTGAAAAACTTTTAGATGCAGAAACATTAGCAAAAAGATATCTACTACTGAGTGCTGATTGCAGTATTCATGAAGCAGCAGAACTCGCACTCAAGCGTCCGGGTACTTTTACTTATGAACCCATTGTCATCGCATTCCCAGACCGACGGTGGCGGTTAGTGGATATAAAGGTTTTACTCTTAGCTGAATCCCGGCTCTTTTCTCTAGCTAAACAAGCCGCTGAAGCTGCAAATAAAGCAAAATCAGAATTTCTGGCAAATATGAGCCATGAGCTGCGAACACCTCTCAATAGTGTCATTGGTTTTGCTCAAATCCTCTCTAAAGATACCTCCTTTCAACCAGAACAACAGGAACGCTTGAGGATCATTAATCGCAGTGGAGAACATTTATTATCCTTAATTAACAATATTTTGGAAATGTCTAAAATTGAAGTAGGTCAAATTACTCTCAATGAAACAAATTTTGACCTCTATACTGTTCTCCAAGATATGCAAGATATGTTTGGTCTCAAAGTGCAAAAAAAAGGACTTCAATTTGTATTAGACCCAGATTCGGATTTACCTCAACATATCTCTGCAGATGAGGGAAAACTGCGACAAGTCTTAATTAATTTAATTGGCAATGGGGTAAAATTTACTAAAACAGGTAAAGTCATTTTAAGAGCGAAAGTAGAAGAAGTTCCAGAAAATAACCAATATCAACTTCAATTAGAAGTGGAAGATACAGGTCCTGGTATTGCTGCTGAAGAACTCAATAAGTTATTTGTACCCTTTGAACAAACCACAACCGGGCATCAAATCAAACAGGGAACAGGATTGGGATTGGCTATTACTGAAAAGTTTGTTAAGTTGATGGGAGGTGATATTGCCACAAAAAGTACCCTAGGTGTAGGCACTTGTTTTCAATTATCTATTCCCATTCGTCTGAGTTCTCCTCAGACTTTTCCTAGTACAACAGGGAAAGGCAAAGTAATCGGTTTAGCAGCACAACAACCAGATTATCGTATCTTAGTGGTGGATGACCGGGCTGACAATGGCTTACTACTGTTAGATTTACTTGTTTCTAAGGGATTTTCGGTAAAGCAAGCTATCAATGGACGAGAAGCTACAGAGATTTGGAAAGTATGGCATCCTCATCTAATTTGGATGGATTTGCATATGCCGCAGATGGATGGATATGAGGCTACTAAACAAATCAGACAGTGGGAATCACAGTTAGACCAACCTAGTTTTTCTACGAAGATTATTGCTTTGACTGCTAGTGTTTTTGGACAGCGAGAGTTAGTTTTAGCGTCCGGTTTTGATGACTACATGGTTAAACCTTTTCAGGAGGAGCTGATATGGGAGAAAATCAGTCAATTTCTGGGGGTTGAGTTGATTTATCAACAGTCTGGTGAAGCTAATTGTAAGAGACTGCAAAAGAGTATTTGTTGTCAAGAGCAAGTTACTTCAGAAGATTTATCTGTCATTTTAAAAGATATGCCTTCTGAGTGGTTATCTGAACTTCACAAAGCTTCTAGCGAACTCCGGGGTAAAAAAGTGATGCAGTTAATTAATGATATTCCTCCAGAAAAAGAAGCGATCGCTGCTCAATTGAAAAATTTTGCAGAAAACTATCAATTCGATCGGATTGTTAAGTTACTGAATCAGGACTTACGCATGGACACTAAATAGACTGAGGGCGCCATTCGGCAGCTTTGCGGAACGATCTGCCTGAATCAAATGAGGATGATCGGGAGGCTATTCTTGAATGTCCCAGGTGTGGCAGTAGAAATACTGTCCGTGGCCACGTTTATTGTTACTGTAATAGCTGTGGCCATCGTTGGTAGAGCGATCGCTAGTTTTGAAGAATTTC
>JAXHSW010000057.1:0-44371 GCA_034190295.1 Cyanobacteriota bacterium
CAACTGGATTATGGAACTTATATCTGATGGCAGCATAAGTAATCACATTACTAAGGAAATATATCAGTTTTTGTTTGAGTTTTTTTCTAACCTTAAGTTATTTCCCAACAACTCTATTATTTGTTTCTTTAACTTTCTCTAGTGCTTCGTTTGAAGCGGAATTAATGGAAAACCAAGGTATGTTATGGCTGGTTTTATGTGTTGTCTCTAGTGCTTCGTTTGAAGCGGAATTAATGGAAAAGCTCTGTTGCTCCCATAATTCGTCGTCATAGTACTCTAGTGCTTCGTTTGAAGCGGAATTAATGGAAAATCAACCATTAACCTTGATGTTAAGAAACAAAGCTTCTCTAGTGCTTCGTTTGAAGCGGAATTAATGGAAAAAGAACCAGAGGTTGGTGTGGACACTAATATTTCTAAGAGACCTCTAGTGCTTCGTTTGAAGCGGAATTAATGGAAAATTGAAGATGTTAACGTCCCTCTGGATATTTTTTTTCTCTAGTGCTTCGTTTGAAGCGGAATTAATGGAAAACTTTTATTAGCTTTGTTTCCCGAGTTATGGTCTCTTGTTCTCTAGTGCTTCGTTTGAAGCGGAATTAATGGAAAACACCACCACGAGTTGTGGGGTAAAACACCTGTTTGCAATTTTCTCTAGTGCTTCGTTTGAAGCGGAATTAATGGAAAAACCTTACCCTCAACGTTGATTGACTGCAAATTTAGGTAAGCTCTAGTGCTTCGTTTGAAGCGGAATTAATGGAAAATGAAGATGCAGTGTGCCTCCTAGTCCATATTTCCTCGACTCTAGTGCTTCGTTTGAAGCGGAATTAATGGAAAAGTGCTAGTTTGAACTATAACGATGTCTTCATCATTTACTCTAGTGCTTCGTTTGAAGCGGAATTAATGGAAAAATCAAAACCGCCTCAGCTCCCTCAACATAAGGGGTTTCCTCTAGTGCTTCGTTTGAAGCGGAATTAATGGAAAAGAATGACTTCACCCTGCTCAGGGGTACGGTCTTGACTCTAGTGCTTCGTTTGAAGCGGAATTAATGGAAAACGAGTTAGTTTTGGTTTAAGCGTTTGCAGTTACACTCTAGTGCTTCGTTTGAAGCGGAATTAATGGAAAACGGGGTGTAGGCATGTTTGCTCCAATGAATATTACTATACCTCTAGTGCTTCGTTTGAAGCGGAATTAATGGAAAAGTCAGGACTGAAACCATTATCTTCCTCAATTGTACTCTAGTGCTTCGTTTGAAGCGGAATTAATGGAAAACCAGCCAAGGTATGTTATGGCTGGTTTTTTATGTGTTGTTGTCTCTAGTGCTTCGTTTGAAGCGGAATTAATGGAAAACTCAGAGGTGATTTCTACATCTATCTTTGTATTAAAAGCTCTAGTGCTTCGTTTGAAGCGGAATTAATGGAAAAATCAGCAGTAAAAGAATTATCTGGCTCTACAGTCTCTAGTGCTTCGTTTGAAGCGGAATTAATGGAAAATTTTGTTGAGCACAGTATTTCTGAAATTTTCTTCTCTAGTGCTTCGTTTGAAGCGGAATTAATGGAAAAAAACAATAGTCATTTTACTAGGGATTCCAGAAACTATCTCTAGTGCTTCGTTTGAAGCGGAATTAATGGAAAATCTTGTGAAGAGATTGTCCGAAATACTTCAGTACTAACTCTAGTGCTTCGTTTGAAGCGGAATTAATGGAAAAACAAAGTTGCAGTTTGAATGATGTTTCTACAATTTGTTCTCTAGTGCTTCGTTTGAAGCGGAATTAATGGAAAAAAGAGGAAAAATCTTCTGAAGAGGAAGAATAGCCTCTAGTGCTTCGTTTGAAGCGGAATTAATGGAAAAACTTCCTCTCGGGAGAGGATTTCTTTTTCGTTATTTTTCTCTAGTGCTTCGTTTGAAGCGGAATTAATGGAAAAAGGAATTACAGCCGGGGTATGTTGTACCCGTCTCGACTTCTCTAGTGCTTCGTCTGAAGCGGAATTAATGGAAACAGCTTTTCTGTTACAACTTTCATATATTCCATTTTATTGACTCTAGTGCTTCGTCTGAAGCGGAATTAATGGAAACATTTATCTTCCTCAATCGCATATATTATACCGCTTGGCACTCCTCTAGTGCTTCGTCTGAAGCGGAATTAATGGAAACGTTGAATCATCATTTCGTCCCCAAGCTGCATCGCAGTATGCCTCTAGTGCTTCGTCTGAAGCGGAATTAATGGAAACCATTCTCTGGTACCCCCTCAGGGTTTATTACTTCAGTTTCTTCTCTAGTGCTTCGTCTGAAGCGGAATTAATGGAAACTCTTTGTCAGGCATCGTTTTTTTACCTAGTAAGTTTCTCTAGTGCTTCGTCTGAAGCGGAATTAATGGAAACTGAAGAAGAAACAGGAGTTGTAACCAACACCTCAAGAAGCTCTAGTGCTTCGTCTGAAGCGGAATTAATGGAAACCAGTGTATCTGGCCTTTTTTCCTTCCACAAGACTCTAGTGCTTCGTCTGAAGCGGAATTAATGGAAACTTGAGCTGTGCATGCAGTAACAAAGGTGGCTGCACTCTAGTGCTTCGTCTGAAGCGGAATTAATGGAAACTTTTCCAAGCATTTTACCTTTTCTTCTCCTTCTTTCCTGACTCTAGTGCTTCGTCTGAAGCGGAATTAATGGAAACTTTTTGTCCTTGAATGATAAAAGTTTTCAACTACTAACTCTAGTGCTTCGTCTGAAGCGGAATTAATGGAAACCCCTTTAGTTGCTTTAAGCAACTTCACGGGGATATATGAAAACTCTAGTGCTTCGTCTGAAGCGGAATTAATGGAAACCTGCGGGTGCAGCAAAACACTCGGAAGGGTCGGAAGGCTCTAGTGCTTCGTCTGAAGCGGAATTAATGGAAACACCCACACGGGGTGGGCGTTCACTAGGAACGCTCGGCTCTAGTGCTTCGTCTGAAGCGGAATTAATGGAAACATGCTCGAGCTTGCTCTTGGTTCTGGCTTTGGCTCTGCTCTAGTGCTTCGTCTGAAGCGGAATTAATGGAAACAAGACTGACTATAGCTCCTACCCAAAGCATGCTCTAGTGCTTCGTTTGAAGCGGAATTAATGGAAACTCTCGGAAAGCATCTGCTTGTCATCAAAAATCCATAGAGTGAGGGCGTTAGCGGAGCTTGGCGCTAGCCAATGCCATTCGCCCCTACATCTGGTGGTTTAAAGGTTGATTTGCGTAAGTCCTGATGATATAAGATGACTTAAACTATTAGGCAAGATGTAAGCATTCAGCCATCAGCTATCAGCTATTTATGAGAGTAGGAGGTCAAAGCAATTGAACAATTGAGAGAGAATTAAAAGTTACTGCCAAGGTACGCTCCTTCAACCTGAGAGGGAATTATTCATTATTTGCTGAATGCGATCGCATCCCGCAGGGAAGAGCTGACTGCTAAGAGCTGAATGCTTACGCCAAGATTTCAATCCTTGGCAAGCTCAGACAATGTAAGATTCCCTTCTACCTTCTGCCTTCTGTCTTCTGCCTTCTGCCTTCTACTTTCTGCCATCAAACCATACTCTAAACCTTCAACAACCGCCTGATAAGAAGCATCCAAAATATTACAAGAAACCCCTAAAGTAGTCCACCGTTGCTGACCATTACTAGACTCAATTAACACCCTAGTTTTAGCAGAAGTTCCAGCACCACCATCCAAAATTCTCACCTTATAGTCAGTCAAATAAAAATTAGCGATCGCTGGATAAAAATTTTCTAAAGCTTTCCGTAAGGCAGCATCCAAAGCTGAAACCGGACCATTTCCTTCAGCAGCTTCCAAAATATCCTGACCATTAACAGTAACCTTCACCGTCGCCAGAGAATTACTAACTTTTTCACCATCCTTATCCAAGTGAACCTGAAAACCCTGAATTTCAAAGAAATGCTGCCTTTGGTTCAAAGCTTTTAGCATCAATAACTCAAAACTAGCTTCTGCTCCCTCAAACTGATATCCCTCATTTTCTAACTCCTTTAACTTATCCAGAATTTGCCGACAAGCAGGGTTTTGTCGCTCTAGCTCAATACCAAAACTTTTTGCCTTTGCCAACACATTACTCAAACCCGCTTGGTCAGAAATCACAATGCGACGACTATTACCTATCTGTTGCGGTTGAATATGTTCATAAGTCAGAGGGTTGCGCTCCACTGCCGACACATGAATACCACCCTTATGAGCAAAAGCAGACAAACCCACAAACGGCGCGTGGTCATCAGGAGCAAGATTCACAATTTCACTAATAAAGCGACTGGTCTGAGTCAGTTTTTCCAGTTGTTGTGCCTGAATGCAATCATAACCCAACTTAATTTGTAAATTAGGAATCAAAGTACAAAGGTTAGCATTACCGCAACGTTCGCCATAACCGTTGATAGTTCCCTGTACCATCCCCACTCCTTCTCGGACAGCAGACAAAGCATTAGCAACAGCAGTCCCAGAGTCATTATGAGTGTGAATGCCTAAATTTGCAGTAGGCAAAGCACGGGAAACATCTGCCACTATCTGAGTAACTTCGTGGGGAAGAGTACCGCCATTAGTATCACAGAGAACTAACCATTCCGCACCAGCATTAGTTGCAGCAGCTAAAGTTTGCAAAGCATAATCAGGATTATTTTTGTAACCATCAAACCAATGTTCCGCATCATAGATAACCTGACGACCTTGACTGCGGAGATAGGAAATCGTATCTGCAATCATTGCTAAATTCTCTTCCAGAGTAGTTTTTAGCCCCTCGACAACGTGCAAATCCCAAGATTTGCCAAAAATCGTCACCCACCGGGTACCAGCAGATAAAATAGGTTGCAGAGTAGTATCAGATGCTGCCTGTTTTCCCGGACGACGAGTAGAACAAAATGCGACTACTTCTGCTTGAGTGAGGGGTTGTTCTTTTAGTTGCCAGAAAAATTGTACGTCTTTAGGATTTGCACCTGGCCAACCTCCTTCAATAAAAGGAACCCCTAAGCTGTCGAGTTGGTGGGCGATGCGTAGTTTATCTTCTAGGGATAAGGATAGTCCTTCTCGTTGGGCACCGTCGCGTAGAGTTGTATCGTAAATCCAGAGTTTTTTCATTATTACTAGGGGTGTTAGAAATTCAGAGAATTTTTCAATTTAATCAGGACTTGCGCAGAGAGGACGAATGCCATTCGCCCCTACAGATAATGGTTTAAAGGTCAATTTGTGTAAGTCCTGTTCAACTTATGGAGAGGGCGCCATTCGGAGCTTGGCGGAACGCCAATGCCATTCGCCCCTACATTTAAACTTTATAATCAATACTGCTTTTTCACTAATTTTTTACTTTATATTTTAATTTTTTTTAACTTTTAACTGTTAATATAGATAGCTAATATAGATAAAATAATTTATTATGGTTAAGATTCAGGCTCAAGGTAAAACTATAACTTGCGATCGTGGTGCAAATCTGCGTCAGGTTTTACTAAAAAATGGTGTTGATGTCTATAATGGCAATGCTTCGATTATTAACTGTCGTAGTATTGGTACTTGTGGCACTTGTGCAGTGGTAATAGAAGGAGAGGTTTCTCCGCTTCAATGGCGAGAAAAAGCCAGACTTTCTGTACCTCCTCATTCTCCTAATTCTCGTAAACGTTTATCTTGTCAAGTGCAAGTTTTAGGAGATATCAAAGTAACTAAATATAATGGTTTCTGGGGGCAAGGTTCTGAAATTGCTTGGACTTATGAAGGATAAAATATACCTTGAGAAAAATCACTAAAAATATCTGCCAAAAAGGGAACACCAGACTAGGGATAAAAGTTTCAAACTTTTGAGCTTTTTTTTGTTTTTTTACAAATGATTTGGGATTATTCTCTGATAATAAAAACATAGAAAAAATATTATTTATAGTAACCGCCAGGTTGATGTTTAATAATTAGTGCGAGCATCTTGCTCGCCTCATGAATCATCACAATTATCCGATGTAATAACTATAGTGGCGACTGTTATATATTTGAATATAATCAAAGTACAGGACTAAAAAAGTGTTGCCAATAATCATCCATACATCCATCTATGTAAAAAAATCTTATCGCATCCTTCTTCACTATTTAGAAAATGAATCAATCAAGTAATATCCTAATAATTGGTGGCGGTATTATTGGTCTATCAATAGCAATAGAACTAACATTACGAGGGGCAAAAGTAACAGTTATTAGCCGTGATTTTCAGCAAACAGCGACAAATGCTGCGGCTGGAATGTTAGCTCCTCAAGCAGAAGCTATTCCCCCTGGAAAAATGTTAGATTTATGTTTAAAAAGTCGGGCATTATATCCAGAATGGGTAAAAAAAATAGAATCAATTAGTGGTATAGAAACTGGTTATTGGCCTTGTGGTATTTTAGCCCCAGTTTATGCAGAAAATGACAGAGAAAATTATGGTTTACAAAACCTAAATGATCGATGGTTAAATCGAGCAGAAATCCATGAATATCAACCAGGATTAAGTCTAGAAGTAATTGGTGGTTGGTCTTACCCTGAAGATGGGCAAGTAGATAATCGTTATTTATATAAGTCAACTATTGCAGCAGCTAAAGAGTTAAAAATTGATATTATTGAAGGAATTGTGATAGAAATAATTCGCCAAAAAGGTAAAATTCAAAGTATCAAAACATCAATCGGTGAATTACAAGCAGAACATTATGTATTAGCGACAGGTGCATGGTCTCAAGAATTATTACCAATTCCTGTATTTCCTAGAAAGGGGCAAATGTTGTCGTTAAAAATCCCTTCAGATATAGCTAGAGAAAATCTACCTTTACAGCAGGTTTTATTTGGTACCGAAAGTTATATTGTGCCGCGCCAAGATGGAAGAATAGTTATCGGTGCAACAAATGAAAAAGTCGGATTTTCAGAAGGAAATACAGCAGCAGGAATTCAAGAATTATTAGGAAATGCAATTCGGTTATATCCGATTTTAAAAGATTACAAAATATTAGAATTGTGGTGGGGTTTTCGTCCTGATACTCCAGATGAAATGCCAATATTAGGAACAAGTAATTATGATAATTTGACCATTGCTACTGGGCATTATCGGAATGGAATTTTATTAACACCTGTAACAGCAATATTAATAGCCGATCTGATTTGGGATAATAAATCCGATCGATTATTAGATGCTTTTAATTATTCTAGGTTTGCTGAAGTTAGTAGGTAAGCATTTCCTCCGGACTGCTGCGCAAACAGCGGTCAGCTATCAGCTATCAGCTATTGTTTTTAGTTTTAGATAAAAGCTTTACTAATTGAGTCAGAATTTATACTTACTACAAAACCTGGCTAAAACAGTCTATTTTCATTAAAACCCTGTCATAAGAGCTGAGAGCTGACAGCTAATAGCTGTTTGCGCAGCATTCGGACCGAAATGCTTACGTTAGTAGTAAAATTTGAATTGATAGTAATGGTTGAATCAGAATATGGGAAGTTCAAAATGAATAATTGGAAAAAATATCTAATGACTACTGCTTGTGCTTTTCTATTTCTATTAGAACTTAAAATAGTTGCTCAAGCTATTACTACTGAAACAAGTATTAGAGCAATTCCCAAATATCAATTGGCTCAAACTCCTGTTGGTTATTGTACAGTAGGAAATCTAACTGATTCACCTCTGAATGTTAGAGACAAACCAGATGGTGAAATAATTGATACTTTGGAAAGTGGTACAGTAATTGCTCTTGGAGTTACTGATAGTAGTGAAGGTGAAAATTGGACAAGAATTATTGCTCCCATAGAATCCCCACGTTATTTACACGAGGCCAATGGTGGCCACAGTCTTGACATCAATATTCGTGGTGTCCTGTCCTAACATTGGTACTCCCACACGCTAGACATTGCAACTTTTGCAAAAATTTAAAAATCGTCTTCTTTCATTTCAATAGAAGGACGAATGTTATATTCAAGTTTTTTTGACAAAAAATTTTCAACATCTTTAACGCAAAGGCGATGACGTTTCATTTCTCTTAACAATCTTTTATCTCTTTCTTCTAAAGATTTTGCTGCATTTGTTAAACGGATTTCATTTTCCTTAATTTTATTTTCAAAACTACTGATGTATTGGAAAACTCCCCAACACCCAGTAACTATAGTTAAGAAAGTGCCAATCATACAGACAGTAACAACTGTTCCTGGAGCCATATTTTTTAACTGTCAATCAACAGATTGTCGGTGAACCTTATTTGATAACTTAAATCCGCGCATATCTGCTCCACGGGTACAATGAAAATCCCGACAAACTTGGGGCCTATTCTCTTGACGTTCTCCTCTCTCTGCCTAAAGGCAAGAGGATTCTAAATATCACTATTTAGACTTTCTCTTTCGTCGAGTCGGCTTACTCGCAAAGGGTTTCCCCATTCAAGCAGAGGCCAGTCTCTCCAGAGATGTTACTTTCCCCGCGCCCCGGGGTAGTTGATAGTTGCTTGAGAGCAGATTGGAGAATATTAATTGCGGCATTTTCGTCCCTATCTGCTTCATAACCACAGTGGGGACATTTATGGGTTCTAGTGTTTAAAGTTTTGCTTACTTTTTGGTCGCAGTTTGAGCAGTTTTGAGATGTATTGAATGGCTCAACCGCGATAACCTGAACTCCATAAATGCTGCCAAAATATTCCAACCATTCCCTAAATTTGTACCAAGCAGCATCATTAATGGACTTGGCTAAATGATGGTTTTTCACCATGTTACGCACTTTTAGGTTTTCTATTGCTACCAAGTCGCACTTACTCTATGACGCGCTGCGCTTGTTTACAAGCCCAATCGTTACGTCTGCGTGATACCTTGAGATGCGCTCTACCCAACCGATTCCTTGCTTTGATCCTGTTTTTGCTACCTTTTTTAGTACGAGATAAACGCTTCTGTAGCTTTTTGATTTTACGCTCATCCTTTCTGAAAAACCGAGGATTATCTACTATATTACCTTCTGAATCGGTGTAGAAATGATTTAAACCTACATCTAATCCCGTTTGTTTTCCTGTTAATTCTTTTTTTTCCTCCCTGGTGTAGTCAATCAAAAACTGAGCATAATAACCGTCATGCCTTCTAATTATTCTAACTCGCTTAATTTGTTTGAGTTGATAATAATGAAGGTTGCGACTTCCCCATAGTTTAAAAGTACCAGCTCCAAATTTATCTGTTAAAGTCAAATAACGTCTATCTTCTGAAAGTTTCCAACCAGAGGTTTTATATTCAACCGAGGCTCTGACCTGGTATTTTTTAAACTTAGGATAGCCTTTCTTTCCTGGGATTTGAGCCTGGCAATTCCTATAGAACCTTTCAATAGCAGCCCAAGCTCTCTCAGCATGAGCAAGTGCAAGCCAATTGAATTCAGCTTTTTTGCCCAGGGAAAATCGGGATTATCTGCTAAGATTTTACAGTATTTGTAGGCATCACTACGACTCAAAACCTGCCCGTCAATCCATGCTTTGATGATGCTATTGCGGACAAAACGACCAGTACGAATAGCCTCATCCAGCTTTTCGTATTGAACTTTTTCTCCTTCTAATTTCATCTCATAAACCAGCATAGTTTTATTGAGCATACCTACGATAATTACGAGAATATTGTAGTATTAAAAGCCAGAAAATGACAACTAATTTGCCAAAAAAGCAGTCCTGAAAGGACGGGGCTTTAAACCCATTTTTTTCGGTAAATTTCTGCAACTTTTTTAACTAAGTGGTTATTGCCATCTTCTATGATTTTTTTGATGCAGTTTTTATACAGGTTCTCGCATTCATGTTTTATTCCTGCTTGATATAATGAGTTATTGCAAAGATTTTCAAAATGTTGGTAAAACCACATCATTAAGCGGTCTTCCTCATAATCCTCATATTCTAGAATTTCAGCATCGTTTAAGACGGTAGATGAGAAGATTAATTCCCAAAGGTTACGCCGGAGTAATTCTAGTCGTTGACTACTGGCAATGCCGTCAAGTATATAAGCTTGAGTTTCATAATATTTATTCTTTTCCCTACACTCATCCAAGGCGATCGCTTCTATATCCTCAGAATGTTTCCATATTTGGCCAACTGGGACAATTCTTCCCCACCGGGGGGTCACTTTTTTTGAGTCTTCTACAAAAACTTCCTTTTTACAGTTTGGACAAACACAAAGTAACTCTTTATAAGATTTATCGTCCACCTTAGCAGCGTCTATTAATTGTCCACCTAATAATATTGATTCAGCGTATCGCATTAGCCCTACTCCCTAATAAATATTCTTTGATTTGATTGATTGGATAATTCTCTTTAATTAGATGTTTAATTTCTGGTAATTTTCCTACTGAAACTTCTACTCTATCTGTCGTCCATTTGCAAATGTGATAACAATAATAGTAAGTAATTGTTCCGTCTTTGTTGGGACGATTATCTATCCACCCACTAGCGGGAATTGTGTTTTTTACACCCCTTGGTCTACCAGGTTTTTTCTTGAGTTTGGTCGCGGGAGGAAATATTAGTTTTTCTTGTGGTTGCGTTGTTTGCAATATTTCCTCCCGTGGTGGTGCAATATTTCCTCCCGTGTTTTTAGGGCGGTTTTTAGTAATAAAATCTTGCTCTAATTTCAGGATGGTATTTTTATTAGGTGGAGTGACAGGCACGATGTCCTTTAGTAGGTCTCTTAGTTTATATTCTAGGATTCTTTCTCTTTCTAAAAAACGATATAGTTGGTCGTCTAGTCCTTCTACGGTGACTAATTTTCTGCGAGATTTTTTGAGTGTTTCTTTGTGTAGTTTTAGGTGAGTTTTAATCTTTAATACCCTACTTGCTGATAGAGAAATTTGCTCCGGGATGGGTAGGGTGTCACACCTTTTACTGTTGGGTTGCTCTGTCCAAACTATCATTCCCTCACCTTTGGTTCTCCAGTAGGGGAAAGGTAGGGTGATTAGTTCCAGCTCCTCGATGCTGATGAGTTGTTCGGGGGGACCGGGGAGTAGGCTAGGTGTAGGTGTTGATGGTAGTGGTTGAGTTGGAAGATTTTTCCTTGGTGGGGTCCGGTGGTTATTTTGGCGTATTGGTTTAATAGGATTTTCATGACATAAAATTACCGACCGCATTGCTGCGATCGGCACCCTGGGTTTATTCTTCTTCTGATGGAAAATTTTCTATCTCTGCACCTTCCAGAAGTTTGACTAACAAATTTTCTAGGTATTGCATATCCTGATAAATTTCGGATTTATGAGAATGGTTTTCCACTAACCGCTTTTCTAGTCTTTCGCCATGATTGTTTACATATTTTAAGTGCTTATTCTCCAGGATTCTTAAGCGGTTAAGAATTCCCCCAATAACTGCTTTTGGGACTGCAACATAGCTTGTCCCACCCATTGTTCTATCAGCTCGCTTTGACTCATCCCCAAAGCTTGAGATATTTGTTTTAGGCGTGCTTTTGTCGTAGGAGTTAAGGTCAAGGTTATCCTCCCCTTGTTCTCTCCATGTATAGGTTTCCTTGGCATCGTAAGTCTTTTTTCTCTCCATAACGAGCTTGCAGATTTATTTTATCTGAATCTATTGACATCTTAATTGTATGACACTACTATAAAAATATAAATAATAAACGTATACTATTCTTAGGAGGTGACGCCCAACAAAGCAGTCCAAATACTTAAAACCCGTTCGTTAGTTGACATAACGACTTTTATTCTCAGTAGTTAATTAATAGATATCCGCCGGGGTGGGGTTTAAATCTCCTAACCTTACCCCTTACTTAGTAACCTGACTTTTTCTTACTTTTTTAAAATGTCTGCACTTTTTGACACATTTGGCTTTGATAATTGCTTTAACCCAGATAATTTGACTAACTGGGGAGAAGACATTTGGTACGATTACGAAACTCTGTATCTGCGTAATAGGTCTCCAGACCTGGAAGATATGATGGATCGCGTAGAAACAATATGGATAAAAGCTAGTTATTCTTATATACGAGAAGGCTTGGCTTATAACATCATCAAAGTTTATAAGCTTTACAAAAAACTAGGATTTAAAGACTTCAAAGAATACTGCCTGAAACGAGTCAAAAAAACAGCTTGGCGAGTCGAACACATAATCAAGGCAGCTCAGACAGCTTGGAACTTGATGGTCGCTGGATTTACCGAACTCCCCAGCAACGTGTCTCAAGCCTACGCTTTATACGAGCCATCAAAGGATAAAAGCTGCGATTACAATCCTGATGATGCTTGGCAAGGCATACTTAACCGCTGCGAAGAAGAAAATACGGCCATTACTGCGGGATTAATAGAATCAACAGTTAGTCCTGATAAAAAGAAAAAAAGCTCAAGGATTAAATTGCCCGAAGATGTGATGGCTGTCTTGAAAAAAAAGGCCGAAGAAAAAGGTCAAGACCCCAATGATTTGGCTGCTGAAATTATCAAAGAGTATTTTTTCGTAGAACAAGACTATAGCCCGGATACCGAAACAGCAGCCGAGCCAGAGTCTGAGACTCAGTTTAAAGGGTGTATGTCAAAAACACCAGAGATTAAAGCTTGGGAAGAAGACCTAGAGGTTTTAAACCAAGAATACTTTACTAATGAAGTCAATTATGACACAACCACAGACAGTTCCGCAATACCGGAAGTTTTTCATTCAGAAGGGGATATCTCCCCTGAAGGTGAAGGCCAAATACGGCGACCTCCGACTTAAGGCCACTTGGGAGAAGGCTTACTTTGAATATATTTATCAGAGATTCCCCATTATTGTTGCGATCGCTGAAGTGGAAAAAGTTAAGCCACAACCTCAACCAAAACCTCAACCAAAACCAAAATTACCAGCGACAGTCAATGTTGCTTCAGTCTTGGCCAAGTTAGAAAAAAGTTCCAGCACTTTAGACTTGGTTGGTGATGGAAACATTTCTCCAGTGGCCAAGAATGTTAAAAGGGTGTTTCAAGAAGAGTTGGTTATTAATTTAGGGGTGATTAACTGTTGAATGAAAATTGTATAAAGTAGTTGCTATTTGTAGAAAAGTGTTGTAATATTAAACAGGTAAAAACTTTAATGAATTATAGCAAGTGAATGCGACTTGTTGATAGACATATTATTAACCGAACACATCAGTATTGGCGGGTGTGTGATGAGTTAGCCTTTAAATCAAAAAACTTGTACAACCTGGCTAACTATTATTGTCGTCAGCATTTTTTCTGCACTGGTTATAGTCTAGATTTAACTAAACTTTATCACGCCACCAAAAATAGCGATGCCTACAGAGCATTACCAACTAAAGTATCAAAACAAATAATCAAATGCTTGATTGCAACTTGGCGTGGTTATTTTCAGGCTATAAAAGAATGGTTAAAACGTCCAGAGAAGTTTTTGGGAAAACCAAAAATACCCAAATATAAGGACAAAACCAAAGGTAGAAATGTAGTTATATATTCAAAGGAATCAGTCTATAAAGCCCCTTTAAAAAACGGTATTTGTCACTTATCAATGAGTGATATCAAAATACCTGTAGTTGTGGAAACTGTAATCGAAGTCAGGATAGTACCTGCGAATAGCTGCTATATAATAGAAGTAGTGTTTGAATTAACGAATCAGCCACAAATACATTCAAGATATGTAGCCGGAATAGACTTAGGAATTGACAGATTAGTAGCTCTATCTACAAACAAGCCTGGTGTTAAGCCTATGCTTGTTAATGGGAAACCACTAAAAAGTGTTAATCAGCGTATGCAACAAGCGTAAAGCCAAGTACCAAAGTCATCTGAAAGGGAACAGAAAAAGCAGCCGTAAGATAGAAGCATTGAGTTATCGTCGGAACCGTTTTGTGGAGAATTATCTCCATAACACCAGTAAATTAGTTGTCAATTATTTAGTGACTAATAATATTGGTACTGTAGTCATAGGAAAAAATGGTAACTGGAAACAAGGAGCAAATATCGGCAAAAAAAACAACCAAAATTTTACCCAAATACCACATGAGAAATTAGTCAAGCAAATTACTTATAAATGTCAGCTAGCAGGAATCAAGGTGATAGAAACAGAGGAAAGCTATACAAGCAAAACATCTGCCCTTGATCTTGAGCAACCAATTAAACATGAAACTTATGGTGGGAAACGAGTCAAACGTGGCTTATTCAGAAGTGCAACAGGTAAAGTGATTAATGCCGATATCAATGGCAGTCTTCAAATAATTAGAAAGAAATTCCCAGGAGCATTTACTGCCGAGGGAATAGTGAGCTGTGCCGTACAGCCAGTATTGGTTAATCCAATATCAAGATATTAAGCTGTCACGATTTTCTACAGTTTAGTTCGTACGGTCAAATTTTAGTTCAGCGATCGCAATACCTTGTTCCCCTGCTACTGAATAGAGTAAGTACAGCTTTTCTCCTTCGGTGTAGATAGCTGGATCGTGCAGTTCTCGCACCGGTTCTTGTGCAATACCAACCTCGGAAGAGACAATAGGTAAAGCAACTCCTTCATAATCCATTTCTGGTTCAATAACTGTAACTGGTTCTGAAGGAATCCACTTGTCCCAATCCTTGGTTAAATCCACATTGCTCATTAAAATACGTTCGGGAGCATCGCCATATCTGGAGTAAAATAGGAGCAACCTGTCACCTTTTACCAATACAGCACCGTGTCGTAGGTTAGGTATAAAATCTTGTCCTGGCTCAAACCCTGTCAAACCATCTTTCGACCGGAGTACAATTCCAGCTATGGGACGGTTGTTCATCACTGTACCATACCAGTTATTGGCAATGGCATAGTAGAATCCGTTGTGCTGGAAAACTCGAAAATAGTATGGTCCAAGTATCTCTGGCAAAGCAGTAAAATGGAGACCATCTTTAGATTTTGCCAGCATTGTCACCTGATCGTACTTATCCCTCCCCTCATAGTCGCCATGAAAGTACATCCGTATTTCTTTTGCTTTATTGTCAACATGGACATCTGGAGAAGCAATATGATCCAAGCAAGTTGTTTCGTCCAAGTGTAGCGTTCCCTGCTCATATATCTTCCATTCTCCTTCTAGAGAGTCGGTATAGGCAAGACGAATATATTTACCCAAGTGATGAGCAAAGTAAAGATAATAGCGTCCTAGGGGATTTTCAATCCAGTCAGGAACGCGAATCAGGGATGGACCATTAATGTTAGTACCGCGATCGCCTTCTAATCCTAGCATTCCCTGCTTAATAATTGGATTTATTGGGAAACGTACAGCTTTAATTGGAAATTTCATATATCTTCGCAGGGGTTTTCAATGAGTATTGGCAAAATTATCCCGCAACCACATATATTCAACAATTAATAAATAAAAACAAGTGTACCTCATAGCTTCGGAAACTGCTGTATGTATTTATTTATTTCATTAGACATCTCCAAAAATCAAAAATAAAATCAATTATCGTACAGAAATTATCAGTTATTTCCCCCTCCATACCTATTCCCTATTCCCTATTCCCTCTTTTCTGGAGATGTCTATTATTTAACCCACATTCCGCACGTCAATTTGTAACATTAAAAGTAGTATACAATTTCTATTATTGGTAAATATTGATACTGTATAAATTACTTCTCAATAGTCAAATTCTCAGTTAAATATTAAGCATAAATACTTACTGAATTATTGATTCTTATTGACCACTATAATTTACTTTTGAGTTTTGACTTCTTACTTTTGACTTTTGAGTTTTGACTTCTTACTTTTGAGTTTTGAGTTTTGACTTCTTACTTCTTACTTTTGAGTTTTGAGTTTTGACTTCTTACTTCTTACTTCTTACTTTTGAGTTTTGAGTTTTGAGTTTTGACTTCTTACTTTTGAGTTTTGAGTTTTGACTTCTTACTTTTGAGTTTTGAGTTTTGACTTCTTACTTTTGAGTTTTGAGTTTTGAGTTTTGACTTCTTACTTCTTACTTCTTACTTCTTACTTCTTACTTCTTACTTTTGACTTCTTACTTTTGACTTTTGACTTTTGACTTTTGACTTCTTACTTTTGAGTTTTGAGTTTTGACTTCTTACTTCTTACTTCTTACTTTTGACTTTTGACTTTTGACTTTTGACTTATATTTTCATGCTACGTTTTGTCGTGCGGAATGTAGGATTTAATTATAATGTTCAGGAATTTAACATCTACTTTAAGCAATACGAATTCGATGTTCGTAAAGCTTTTCGTAATATGGCAAACAAAATTCATAAGCATTTTGTAAGTGTTGATTATCTTCTACTCCAACATAATTATCTCTATTTTGTTCCTTAAAACCACTACTAGACATGACGTTAGTTACCCAAGTTCCTCCATCCCAATTGGTAAGTTCAGGGCGAAATTTTGGTTCCCATTCTAGGGCTTCTTTAATAAACGGTATACCAACAGCATCGCAGTAAGCTTTAACTGTTGCTTCGGGCTTTTGTAGCAAATCATCGGAATCAATTACCACTGGAATTTTACCACTAAATTCCTTAGCCATTTCAAAGAGTTTGTATAGTTCGGCATAACCGGTTTCTTCTAAAGTAAAATCAACCCATTTATCGTAAAGTGATGGGAGCATTTTAGCGGGATGACGCACAATAAAAGTATTTTCAAATATAGACAAAAATTCCCTATCGGCTACGTGGAACATATAATAAGCCATATCCTTGATAAAAACTGCCTGGGAATTTGCCTGTTGTTGTAGCCTTTGCCATGTTGTTTGGTAATTATATTCAGGATTGAGTTCTATGTCTGGATAACGATTAGTATCGCGCCGCTCTGGGGAGTTGTAGTAAGATAAGCCAAAAGGTTCGTGGGAAATAAGAAAATCACCCCTTTGGAGCATCATATTTTCAAATGCGGTGGAAGTTGAGCGAACCGTTGCCCATAAAGCTAATATTTTTCTCATGCTTTTTCTCTTTGTTGGTAATTTTAGAGTTAATCAGAGATGGTTGAATAGTTATAATTAAAGCTCGTAGTAGGGCTTTAGCCCTAACTTATAGATGGGGCTAAAGCCCTACTACAAACAAAAACTTTTTTTATCACTAATTATCCGGACACGATATTAATCAGAGATGGTTGATAGTGCAATTAGTTTAGAGATTGCAGTTGATTTCAATAAAAGTCTTTAGCTTTTGAGCTAGAACTCCAACATTTGGTTCTCGCATCATCGTAAAATGGTTCCCTGGAATCTTATGAATTGTCACAGGTTGAGCAGAAATCTCACCCCACCCCCAAGTTGAATCTTCCAGTATTTTTGTTTCACCAAGAATAGTCTTAAATACCTCTGTTTCCATAGCTTGAAAGAAAGTAATTGCAATTGGGTAATTCTCCTTGGGAACATAGTCAACATCAGCTTGAACGTTAGCTTTATAAACTTGAAAAATACGTTTTAGTTCATCTTGGCTTAATTTAAAACCAGCTATTCTCAATCTTTCCAGAAGATAATTTAACTGTTGTTCCCCTCCAAGAGATTGAAGTGTTTCAGGATCAACTTTGACCGCTTCTCCCAAAGAACCTTGATAGAAACTGCTGAGATCGTCGATCGCTTTGACATTGTCCCACTCAGAAAAATCTTGATATTTTTGCAGATTTGTCCCTAAACCATCAATAATCGCAAGTAAAGCCACCTCCTGTCCCTGATTTTTTAACTGTTGAGCCATCTCAAAAACCACCTTTCCTCCTGCTGAATGACCACCCAGAAAATATGGCCCATTAGGTTGAACGGCTTGTAAGGCTTGGATGTGGTGGGCTGCTATCTCTTCCATCCGGGTTAATGGCACCTCCCCCTCATCTAAACCAAGCGATCGCAAGCCATATAAAGGTTGCTCTGAATCTAGGTGTTGTGCCAAGGGATAGAGATCGAAAACATTGCCCAAGACTCCGGGAACAAAGAACAGAGGAGGTTTTGAACCATTTGGCTGAATCGATACTAAAGTAGAACGGTAAGAGTCATCCTCAACTATACTCTGTTTCATTGAGCCAAAAGAAAGAACTTCCTGAGCCAAATAACTAGCCAACCCTTCCGGTGTAGGATAGTCAAAGAGTAAAGTAGAAGGTACAGACAAACCCAGACTCAATTGCAGAGAATTTCTCAACTCAATAGACATCAAAGAATCTAATCCTAAGTCTATGAGTTTTTGCTCTAATGTTATTCGCTCAGGAGAAATTCCGAGTACCCTAGCTACCTGCGCGCGGACGTGAGTAACCAATAATCCCCGACGCTCTCCCACAGGAACTGTCTCCAATTGCTTGCGGAAGGTAACTGGTGTATATGATACTTGATTGTGGGAATTATTTTGTTGTTTTACAGATTTAAGTTTTACCCATCGATCGATGCGAGCTTGTAAATCTCCACTAGATACAATAATTCGATCTAGTTCTGGAGTGGATAAAACCCTTTCAAAAGCTTGGATACCTTCTTCTGGAGTTATGGCAAATTCAGCCAGCGCTGCTGCAATCTCATAATTTCGATCTTGTTTCTCGAATTCCCAAGTCTCCCAGTTCACACTCAGCCAAGGAATCGAATTATTTCGGTTCTGCTGGTGAACGAAAACATCCATAAACAGATTAGCCGCTGAATAAGCAATGTCACCCAAACCTCCCAGTACTGATGCTATAGAAGACATTAAGATGCAAAAGTCAAGGTTTTTGTTCTGCAAAACCTTTGATAAGACGATCGTTCCCTGTACTTTTCCTTGAAAGTGCTGCCAAATATCAGTTTTAGTTATTTCCTTGATGGAACACAATGCCTTGTCTCCAGTAAACATAACACTGTGGATGACTCCATTGATGTTACCAAACCGAGCCTCTGCTTGTGCAATCGCTGCTTCCATTTGTTGTTCATTGGCTACATCAGCATTGAGTACCATCACCTCCGCTCCCATAGTCTCCATCGCCTGCAATTTCTGAATTTTGCGACTAATCCGATCTTCTCCATTGTTAGTAGCTAGCCATTGAGACCAATCATCCCTGGCAGGAAACTGCGAACGTCCCGTTAAGATTAGTTTGGCGCGTACAGTTTTTGCCAAGTGTAACCCCAGGGACAAACCAATCGCCCCTATTCCACCGATAATCAGATAAACCCCTTCTTTTGTCAGAGGTAATGTCTCTGCTCCAGGTGTTTCTAATCCCACAGGTTCAAACTTTTGCACCCAGCGATATTTACTCCGGTAAGCAATGGTTAAATCTTCTGAGTGTGTTGTAATTTCTGCCAGTAGTTGGGTAACAAGTTTTTCCTGCTTTTGCTTTTGGGATGGGGGAACAACAAGATCGATACTGCGACAGTTTATATTGGGATATTCTTGTCCAATAACTTTACAAGCTGCCAGGAGGGTTGCTTTCTCTGGAGATAATACTTCCTCTCCGCTCACTTCCTGCAGGTTGTTTGATACAATTGTAAGTTGGAGTGGATCGATAAAATTCAGTTTTTCAAGAGCTTGGACAAGAAATATCAGGCTGTATAAACCCAAATCCTGAGACGCTTCAAAAGATTCTATTCCTAATTCTGTGTGGTTATTTGGGGTGACACTCCACAGATGAATAATGCTACTGGGGTTTTTATTCCGTTGTTTCAGTTCTTGGAGTAGGGTATGGTAGTCATCAGCTTGGGTGGGATTAATGGTGTAGAAGCGATCGCTTTGTTTAGCAAACTCCGAACCGCGACTCACCCTGACAACGTCACTCCCCTGTATTGCCAGTTTTTCTGCCAGTTTTTCTCCCAGTTTTTCTCCCAGTCTGCACTCATCGATAAATACTAGAGTGTCAGACTCAAGCAGCTTTTCACCTGGTTGATAAGCAGGGGGAATAGACCGTTTCCAAGATGGAATATAAAACCAGTCAGCAATATCGGGCTTTTTAGCTATATCTTTTGGTGCGATCGCTTTTGGGGATGTTGAAGTGATGGAACTATCCTCTGGACTCACCCAATAACGTTGCCGTTGAAAAGGATAAGTGGGTAAGGGAATGCGATGACGTTGAAAATCTCGGTCAAAACCGAGCCAATTTATCGAAACACCATGCAAATAAAGTTCTGCCAAACTGGTTAATATTTGTTGCCAATCTTCTTGTCCCTGGCGTAAACTGGGTAGCCATAAACCTTGATATTCTGGGATGCACTGACGACCCATTCCTAATAAAATTGGTTTGGCTCCAATCTCTACCAATACATCTATCCCAAGCTGTTCCAAGGTTGACATACTAGCCATAAATTGTACTGGTTGCCGGACATGATCGCACCAATATTTGCTGGTAGTTATTTCTTCTGTGGCTAGTTCTCCGGTAACATTGCTAATCAGTTTTAACTGTGGTAGATTAAACCGCACCTGTGCCACCACCTGCTCAAACTCTGCCAATATCGGTTCCATCAAGGGAGAGTGGAAAGCATGAGAAACAGTTAATTTCTTGGTTTTGACTCCCTTTGCAGCAAGATTGCGCTCAATTGTGTTAATCGCGGCTCTTTTTCCCGAAATTACCACACTATCGGGTCCATTAATCGCAGCCAGAGACACATCCCGAGCATAGGGTTTAATTGCTTCTGCTGCTTCTGCAACTGAAGCTAACAACGCTAGCATTTCTCCATCTTGGGGTAATGATTGCATCAACCTACCCCGTTCGGCAATTA
Organism: Cyanobacteriota bacterium; assembly: GCA_034190295.1. Taxonomy (GTDB): domain Bacteria; phylum Cyanobacteriota; class Cyanobacteriia; order Cyanobacteriales; family Microcoleaceae; genus Okeania. Next base: position 20,535 of record JAXHSW010000057.1, read on the forward strand.
GTTTCAGTCCGTCTTCTAGGCTAAAAACCCCAGCAACACAAGCCGCCACATACTCTCCAATGCTATGACCGATTACTATATCGGGTTCGATACCCCAGGATTTCCACAATTGAGCTAAGGCATATTCAAGAGCAAAGATGGCAGGTTGGGTATAGCTTGTTTGGTCAATGAGTGATACTAAATCCGGGTCTAAAAACCCTTTTATCAATTCTCTGTTTTTTTCTTCCCCTATTCCCTGTTCCCTATTCCCTGTTCCCTGTTGATTGTTATCTAAATCTGGATACAGAACTTCTAACAAGGGAATATCTAAATAGGAACGGAGGATGCGATCGCATTCGTCTAAATTTTTGCGGAAAGTGGGCTGAGTTTCGTAGAGTTGACGACCCATACCAATATACTGAGAACCTTGTCCGGTAAACACAAAGGCAATCTGCTTGGTAGAGTCTGCTTTGAGGGAGTGAATTGTTGGGGGTTCGGAACTATCGTTGAGATCGACAGGCTTTCCAAACCTGTGCAACTGCTCCAGAAGGTCTTGAGTGGAGCCAGCAATCACAGCCAAACGATGGTTAAAATGCTGACGTCCACCATTGGCAGTAAAACAGATATCGGCAATCTCCGCTTCCCGATGACACTCCAGATAAGTTATATAATTCTGTACCGACTCTGCCACAGCTTGCTCTGTTTGCCCTGATAGAGTCAAAATATGCAGAGAACGTTCAGTTTTGTCTTTTGACTTACCCCCGTCGATTCCCCTCCCGTCCTCCTGAAGATACCCCCCTCCTGTCCCCCAACAAGAGATCCCCCTCCCGTCCCCCTTATTAAGGAGGAGGCTAGAGGATGCTTGGCTTATTCCCCCCTTATTAAGGGGGGTTAGGGGGGATCGTTTGGGAGCTTCCTCCAGCACAACATGAGCATTGGTTCCCCCCATACCGAAAGAACTAACTCCAGCACGCAGAGGTGTACCATTTTCTTCCCATTCTTTATAGGCTGTATTGACATAAAATGGGCTATTGTCAAAATCTATATTAGGATTAGGTTCTTGAAAGTGTAAGCTTGGCGGTATGGCTTTATTGTGGAGTGCCAGAACTGTTTTAATTAGACCTGCTATCCCTGCTGTGACATCGAGATGCCCGATATTAGTTTTCACCGATCCAATCGCGCAAAAATTATTGTCCTGGCTGTTCGTACTTTGTCGAAAAGCTGTTGTCAGTGCTGCAATCTCAATTGGATCTCCCAAGGGTGTCCCAGTTCCATGAGCTTCCACATAACTAACTGTCCTAGGATCTATATTAGCCATTGCCAGTGCTTCAGAAATGGCTGCTACCTGCCCTTCTATGCTAGGAGCTGTGTAGCTAACTTTAACCGCCCCATCATTATTAATTGCTGACCCTTTGATGGTGGCATATATATAGTCTCCATCAGCGATCGCTTCTTCTAATCGCTTCAAGACAACTATGCCAACTCCACTACCAAATAAAGTTCCTTGACCTTCAGCATCAAAAGCACGACAGTGACCATCGGGAGACAACATCATGCCTTCTTGGTATAAATAACCAGTCTTTTGAGGAACGAAGATCGAAACCCCCCCAGCTAGTGCTAAGTCAGATTCACCACTGCGTAAACTCTGACAAGCTAAATGTACTGCAACTAGGGAGGTGGAACAGGCAGTTTGCACATTAACACTCGGTCCTTTTAGGTTCAATTTGTAGGAGACCCGCATGGGTAAATAATCTCCCCCATTGCCTAGGTCGGTATGCACATCTTTAGTGCCTCTAAATAGACAATGGGTAAGCAAAGGATTTGTCTGAGAAGAGCCTAAGCTATGAGATATATTGTTAATTAGGTAGGTACTGGGACTCGAACCTCCATAAACTCCCACTGCACCTGGATAATTTTCCGGATTATAACCAGCAATTTCCAATGCTTCCCAAGCACATTCCAGAAAAAACCGATGTTGGGGGTCCATTAGTTCAGCTTCTTTATCGCTGTAGCCGAAGAACTGGGCATCAAATAGGTCAATATCTGGCAAGATAGGACTAGCTTTCACATAATTGGGGTGTTCGATCCAGTTCGGATCTTCTAGCTCAATTTCGCGATCGCTAAAGAAGGAAATTGATTCTACCCCATCTCGTAAATTGTTCCAGAAAGCATCGGTATTGTTTGCCCCAGGAAACCGACAAGACATACCAATTATGGCTATATCCGAGCCATACCCGATGGATTTATTTCTTTTCTTGTACTGTTTAACGGCTGTTTTTCCTCCCTTATTTTGCTCCAAATATTGAGCTAGAGTAGCGATGGTTGGGTGTTCAAACAGTGTTGTTACAGGTAGATGAATTGCCAAGATTTTGCTCAGGTTTTTGTGAACCCGGATCAGCAGTAAAGAATTACCACCTAAATCGAAGAAATTATCATTAATTCCTACTTCCTCTAACTGAAGTACTTCTTGCCAAATCTGAGCAATACGTTTCTCTGTATCGGATTGGGATTTGACTAAAGGTACTGCCAACTCTGGGCGAGAATGGTCTATACTTGGTAGTTGGCGACGATCCAACTTACCCATCGGTGTCATAGGAATTTTATCGATTGCCACAAACACCGATGGAATCATGTGAGGCGGTAAATTGTCTTGTAAATGATGACGCAACCTTAATTTTAGCTCCCTAATTTGCTGGAATTCAGTGCTTTGTTTCTGAGGTACAAAATAGGCTATCAGTTTCTTTTCTGCTTCTTCTTTTCCTTGAAGAATAACTACACAGCTTTTAATTTCTGGATGTTCTAATAAGGTGTTTTCAATCCCAACTAAAGATACATTATATCCCCGCAGATTAACCATATAATTACAACGACCCCTAATTTCTAGTTTGCCGTTGGGTAAAATAGCTGCTAAATCTCCTGTTCTAAAAAAGCGATCGCCGTTCAGTTCAACAAGCTTTTGAGCAGTCAATTCTGGTTTATTCAAATATGCTTGAAATAGGCAGGGACTCTTAATATACATCTCCCCTTCATTTCCTGGAGGAACTTGCTGCCCATTCTCATCCAATAAAATTATTTCATCGTCTTCAAAAGGCATCCCAACAGCACAGAATCCTGATGGTAAATCTTCACTTTCTCGCAAATTATCAATAGCAACGGTAAAACATTCATTTATCCCATAATAATTGAGTAAGCGAGCAGATGGAAGTCTATCTATCAATTGATATTTTAGTTGTTGTGTTAATGCTTCTCCTGTTACCCAAACAACTTCCAATCCTGATAATTTGGCAGTAATAGTTTCGATTTCAACTGTATTAAAAATACTTTGTATTAAGGAAGGAGATATGGTGATTTCCTTGATTTTATTTTGATATATGAAATCTAAAAATACCTCATGATCGTAAATAATTTCATCAGGAACAATATATATAGTTGCACCTTTAATCCAAGGTCTATATATTTCCCATGGAAATAGCACATAGGCTATAGGATATCCCGGTCTACTCAGACTTACTTGTTCTAGCCTCAATTCCCCAGTAATAATTGCCTGATGAGTTAAAATTATGCCTTTTGGTTCTCCTGTACTTCCCGATGAGTAGATTATATTAGCGATATTTTCAGGGGCTATTGACGGTAGTTTTAAATCTAATGTGGGGGGTGAGTTCCAATTAGTTTCACTATCTATAATTAAAATCTTTATAGCAATTTTACTGCTGATTTTTTGGGTATATTTACTTTTGGTAATAATTAAACTAGGTTGAGCATCTGCTAGCATTTTGGCAAGCAAAGTATCGGGATATTTTAATTCTAGGGGCATCAAAATACCACCAGCTTTCATAATAGCTAGAGAAGCAATAATATAGTCTTGAGATTTTTCCAGTAAAACTCCAACAGGTTTATTTAAAGTAACTCCTTGTTCTTGAAAGTAACCCGCTAAGTTATCTGTCAACCGGTCTAATTTTTGATAGGTAATAGAATTTTCCCCATCTACGACCGCAATTTGCTCTGGCGTTCTTTGTGCTTGTAATTTGAATAGTTTAGGTAAGCCGATAAAACTTTGCATAAATTAAGTCTTTGTAAATTCTCATTTCTGATGCTATAGCCATTTTCACTTTGAAATAGCAGTCAGCACCTCAGCGGTCAGCTATCAGCTTCTCAAGGTGTATAATGGTGTATAATGGGGGATTAAAACCCCCAGAAAAGTTGCACCGCGCGCTTTTTCAAATATAGCGGGGGACTTAAACCCTCGAATTTTAGCGCTCCAGCTAAATGCTGTTTGCGCAGCATGACCTCAGGAAGAGCTGATAGCTAGTTAATTCAATACAATATGATTAGAATAGACATCACTAGACATCTCCAGAAAATAAATCAACCTTTTAATTAGAGCAGGTTTTGTCAATAACAATTCACCCGAAAAAATGATTTTTAGTGCTTTTTTCGTGAAAATATCTTACCGAAAATTGTGGTTTAAAGCCTCCCCCTTTTAGGCAGGGCTGTTTCAAAGTCAAATAAATAATCGATATTTGGAGAATTGGGGGCATCATTACCGGAATTTGCGGAAAAGTTACGAAAAACTGGCAATTTTTAGAGAAAAGCTTCCAAAGAATCTTGGTCTGATCGACGGAATTTATGAAAAATACATGGAATCACCAAAATTATTGATCGATAAATTTGGGGAAAATCTAGGGTAAAGGGTGGAAAATTCTCCCCTGCTCCCTGCTCCCCTGCTCCCCCTCTGCCTTAAGCAAGAATGAAACAGCCCTGCCCCTTTTAGGGGGATGAAAAAATATTCAATTCAGTATTTTAAAGCCTCTTGCTTTCCTGCGGAATGCGGAGCAAACAGCTAGAGGTACTGATAACTGATAACTGATAACTGAAATGACCTTTAGATCGCTGAAAGCCTTAACTAGCAATAGTTATTCCAATAATTTTGCACTCTCTAGTTAATAATTAATTATTAATTGTTGAACCACCATCATAGACTTATTTATCTAATTCACTAAGTATTAAAATATTTTGCTACAGGATGATGAGCAACAAAAGCCGTAGTAGACTGTTCTGGTAGTAGATGCTCACTTTCATTCATATACACATCAATGCGAGAGGTATCAAGTAAATCCATTTGCTTGAATTGATCTGCCATATTAGGACAAGCGGGATAACCAAAACTATAACGAGAACCTCGATAGCGTTGGCGCATTATATCCGTTATATTATCAGGCTCTTCTGACCCAAATCCTAACTCCTTACGGATTCTAGCGTGTATCCAGTCCGCTATGGCATCTGCCATCTGCATCGCCACACCATGATAATAGTGGTAGTCAAGATATTTATCGGTTTCAAATAGCTTGTCTGCATGTGTAGTTCCTATTTCACCTGCTGTTACAATTTGCATGGGGAAAACATCGATTTGACCTGATTCTTTAGTGGCATAGAAATCCGCAATACAAAGACGTTTTCCTCCACGTTGACGGGGGAATTCAAAAGTTGTTAGCAGTTTATGACGATCTTGTGGATCGTAAATATACACTGTATTCCCTTCAGCGTTACAGGGGAAATAGCCATAAATTGCTGCCGGATGTATTAGATCGTCGGCAATAACTTTTTCTTTCCATTCTTCTAAAATTCCATAAGCTTTTGTGGCTAAAAACTCATTATAATCTTGTTGTGATTGATCTTTTAGCTTACGGAACCTCCATCGCCCCACATATAAAAGCTGTACATCTACATAAGGGTAAATGTCTTCAATTGATATGTCTCCATCTTTTAAGACTTGAGTTCCCCAAAAAGGAGGAGTAGGGCGTTCTACATCTAAAGTTACTACATCGGAACGCTTAGTATCAATGACCACAGATTTTTTTACCGATAATTCTTTTGCCAAATATTCTTCAGTATAAACAAATGAGTCATTCATATAAAGTTTATATTGATTGGCTTCTGCAAATGGCATTTGCCCCACTTCTTCCAAGAGGAGTGGAGGGGCAGCTGAATCTTCTTCATCTAAAAATCCTTTCAAATCGTCCCAATTATCTTCAGCTTTTGCTGACATTAGTTTATCCATAAAATGCCAATCTACAAAAGCATTTTTACCATAAATAACTTGACCTTTATAGGTATTTTGGCAATCCTGTTTAACAAATTGAGGAGTTAATGCAGCACCACCTAAAATAACAGGAACGGTAATGCCTTTTTCATTAAAAATTTCTAAATTACGTTTCATAACTGCCATAGTCTTGATCAACAAACCACTCATGGCAATGCAGTCTGGTTGATGTTCTTCGTAGGCTTTGAGAATGTTATCAATTGGTTGGTTAATGCCTAAATTAATTACCTTGTAACCATTGCTAGAAAGGATAATATCAACTAGATTTTTCCCAAGATCGTGAAGATCGCCTTCTACCGTCGCAATCAGACATTTACCCTGAGTAATATCCTCAGCTTCTTCCTTATCCATATAGGTTTCTATATACGCTACCGCCGCTTTTTTAGTCTCCGCTGATTTTATAACGGACGGTAATGGAATTTCTCTTGAACCATATAATTCGCCGACAGTCCTCATAGCCTCTAAGAGGCAAGTGTTAATAATCTGTCGGGGGGAATAGTCTTTTAAAGCTTCATCTAAAGCTTCCTCTAAACCAATAGATTCACCATCAATAATATGTTGGTTGAGACGTTCTAAAACGATTTTGTTCATTGCTAGTTGTGGGAGCTAGACACCCATTGATAAAATAGCTAAAGTTTTTATTGCTAAATCAATAGTGATTTGCTTGATACCTTCAGTATACAAAGCTTGCCATGTTGCAATTTGCCTATTGTATGTACCTCGGGATATTCCACCATGAGTCAACAACACAAATTACAAATGATTATTTAGCAAACACAATATATATAAAGTTTTCCATAACTTACTATCCTAAGTCTAGGAAATTGAGGTAAATTTTTGTAAAGCAGCATTTCTACCGGCGATTCTACCAAACACCACGCATTCAGTTAAAGAAGAACCCCCTAGGCGAGAGGCACCATGAATACCTCCTGTCACTTCTCCTGCAGCATACAAGCCTTTTATAGGCTGGCCATTATTATCAATAACTTGAGCTTTAGGGTTGATGCTAACGCCTCCCATAGTGTAATGTACCTTAGGCCACAATCGCATAGCATAATATGGAGCATGGAGAGGTTTTGCATCTAATGGAATAGGCTTTTGCCAACTCTCATCTTTCTTATTCTCCACATACTTGTTGTAGCGATCGAGAGTTTCTTTTAAAGCTTGATAAGGCAGAGAATATGCTGCAGCAAGTTCCTCCAAGTCTTCAAACCTTTTCACAGTATTCCTGTTTAAGTACCGATCCATACTGTGACCAGAAATATTTATACCTTCCAAATCAGCAATACCAATGCTGGGTTTACCAGCGTCTAAAATTGAATCTGCTCTAATTTTTCTGTCCGCTAATTCATTAAAAAACCGCTTTCCTGTTAAGGGATGAACCACTATTCCATAGGGAAAAACTGTATAAAAAAATTTGCTAGCAATTTTATCACCTTTCTCGTCAGGAGAACTCCAAGGTGATAACTGAATATATTCTAAATGCACAGAACTAGCACCAATCTCGATCGCCTCTAGCATTCCTTCTGCTGTGGTATCCAAACGATTAGTATTACCTACAGTGCTGGTTAGACGAGCATCATGAAGGATTCGGAAAGCAACATCTCCGCCAAAACCACCAGTAGCTAAAACGACACCAGTATTTGCATAGACTGCTCTGGCTTGGTTTTGTTTTTTGTCATAAACTTCAATTTCTCGAACATCCTTTCCAAACTTTGTGAGGGAAATATTAGTTTCGATCGCAATACCCAACTCCTTTACCTTTGAAAGCAGAGGTTTCACAATTGCCGTTCCAGAACAATTGTGTAGCAGATGGATACGAGGAACAGAATGGCCGCCAAAGATTATGGGCTTATCTCTAAATTTGACAGCTAAATATTCAGTAAGCCACTCTAGTACAGAATTAGACTGTTGAGCAACTATCTTAGCCAGAGATGCATCATTCATATTCAAGCCAGCTCTCAACATATCCTGATACATGAGTTCCCAAGAATCTAGAATACCGTATTGTTTCTGAAAATCAGTCCCCGCAACCGCTATCCCTCCATCACTCATGATGGAATTTCCGCCACAGGCGCTACGCTTTTCTAGAACAACTACCGATGCACCAGCATTTTTGGCTTCAATAGCAGCCGCTAGTCCAGCAACTCCACTACCAACAACTACTACGTCTGCCTCTGTATCCCAATTCGATAAAGTAGATTTATCCATCACTTCACTATCACTTCACTGCTATTGTTGAGCGATATAATAGCCTTGAGCTAATTTATCATCAATTTATGTAATTGTACCGAAACAAAATTCTTTTAAACAAATTCCTTCGCCAACTTTTTTGTCGTCTATTTCTAGAATGGCTGGTCTATATTCCAAGCATAGCTTACTTTCCATAGTTGATGTTTGATTTCGTAGGATGCTCGACCAAGTTGCAAAAGCCTTTGTCTCGAATTTCAAGTGATGTATTTGGTCTTGAATGCGGCCGTGGGCACTTGTTTGGCGATGGTAAGAATCTTCTCCGTTTAACAATATTTCTTTTTCTGTTTGGGAGGTGTTGAGGAGCTTGAAATAATTGTATTTTTCTTGGCCGAATGTGGCTTCAGCACTCCAAACAATTCCGCGATCGGGGAAAAAGGCGTGAACAAAGTGGTAGCCCCAAAACTTGGGGTAATCTCCCTGATAAATTTTGCAATAACCTATAGCTTTTTGAGTGCGACCGCCTGTGTTCACAGTGCACAGGAGTTTTGGTTGGTGAATTACTGCACGATGATTTTTTTCAGCGGGAACCGCCCAAGTGAATTCGGCGGCAACTTGGAATTGAATTTCTATATTCGCTTCTGGCAAACAAATGGTTCCGGTTCCATCGTTGTTTTTGATAGAGATGTGTTGATTTGAGCGTTGGTGTTCGGAGGTATTGATAAGTTCCAGGGAGTAGCCCTTGGTGTCGCTCCACCAGGCTGAGTAATGCTCGATTGTTCCAGTTTGGAAATATCTTAGAGCAAGTAGAGAACCATCTTCGAGAAAGAAATGGTATTGTTCGCTGTACACAGGGGTTACAGAGGAGAAATATGTATCAGGTACTTGGTAAATTTTTGGAACACAAGGTTTTTTGGCAACGATGGAGGAGCCACCAATCTTGCCGCTTTGAAACAAGTCGCTAATGGTTTGATAAAATTGACGACGGTGTTCATAAACGTTTTCACCGAATAGTTTGATTGATTCTTCTTTTGATTGGAGGAATTTTTGATAGCGTTCTTTTACCCAACGTTTCCATTTTGTTGTTAAATCAATGAAACAAATGTCCGCAAATCCTGCTCGTTCGAGGTGATTTCGGTAGGTTTCGCGGGTTGGTAAATAAGAGGATTGAACTACTTCTTCTAGAGTGGTTTTAACGTCTGGTGTCAGAAGGCCATTGGCTACATAATCTTCAATATATATCTGGCCGTTGTCCTTCAAAGAGCGAAAACAAATTTCCAGTAATTTATCGCGGTTTTCAATGTGTAAAAATGACAGAAAAGAAATTATGCTGTCAAATGAGCTTGGTAACAGGGCGTCAATTATTTGGGGACTTAGAATATTACCTGTGAGGTATTCGATGCGTTCGTCAAGTCCCACTCGTTGGGTGAGTTCTTTGGCAATTTCGTTAAAATTCTTTCTTAATTCCACACATTGGATGTGACATTCCGTTTGATAACTAATGTATCGAGCAGGCCCACCAACACCGCTGCCAATGTCCAAAACTCGCGAGTTGGGGGATAGTGCCAAACGGTTGATAGCGCGATCGCAAGCTTTGGTCCCAAAGTAGTGGTATTGGTCTAGGTGATTCAATGCTAGCAAATCTTCAATTTGCAAAGGACCTGTGGCTTTTCCTTTTTGTTTCAGTGCTTGGCGAATACTATGGATGCGCCAATCGTAAATCAAAGCTTCGTCTTTTGAAATATAATTTTCGTTTTCTGATTGTGAGGCGGTCATAGCTATTTAAGGCAAGAGTATGTTTGACAAGGCAAAAATCTTTATAGATTTGCCTATAATTCAAAATAGAATATATTGATCGTCAATTATAAAACTATTGGGATATAGACAAGATACAGATACTTTTGGCAAAATCAGGGCTTACGCAGTACCGCTACATATAGTGTATTATTTGGTCATTATTCCTGATGTAACCACTATTATTAGTGCCGTTGCGTAAGTCCTGAAAATATTACTTAACATTTGAGAAATGAGTTTTGTGATGGGCACATAGAGGACATTCCATCAGAATTGAAGTAGCAATCAGCAATCAGCAATCAGCTTTTCAGATTGGTATAATGGGGGTTTAAATCCCCTATTAACACGGACTACGTGCTTTTTCAAATAAGGGTGGGGGGCTTAAACCCTTGAATTTTTAGCGCTCCAGCTAAATGCTGGCAAGGGTCGCATTCCGGAACGTCCAAGCTGAGAGCTAGTTAAAAGTATTGAGGGACAATAATTCTATTACCAAAAAATAAGGTCTGAAGCCTCCCATTTCAAGGGGATGAAAAAAAAACAAGTTCAATATTTCAAGCCTCTGACTTTCCTAGGTCATGCTTCGCAAACAGGCAGAGGTACTGATAACTGATAACTGATAACTGATAACTGAAATGACCATTCCCACACTTTCGCACAGGCACAACCCTAATTCGCAACTGTTTTACAAAATCTCGAAAATTTTCATAAAATATTCAGAAGTATATTATATTAGTAGTTGTGAGAACATATCCAAAACAAACACCCCATAGTGGCTATCATTGGGATAGTAGCGATCGCCGTTTCTTTGAAGGTTGGTATTACCGAGTCACCCTACCAGAAGAAAAACAAACCTTCGCCTTTATGTACTCTATAGAAGACCCTATAGGTGGCCAACCCTACAGTGGTGGTGGCGCTCAAATTCTTGGCCCAAATGACGAATATCTCTGTCGCACCTTCCCAGATGTCAAAAAATTTTGGGCAGCACCAGAAGTCCTGGAATTAGGTCATTGGGGAAAAACAAATTTACCAGCTCCCATTGGTTATCTAGACCCACAAGTATTCGACGCTCAAATCAAAGAAGGATATCAAGCTACTGCCACTTGGCATCAAGGAATTCTCTCTGACCCTGGAAAAAATAACTATTGTCGTTGGCAATATCAAACAAAACCTATTTATGGCTGGGGAGACCCAAACGCACAACAACAATCAACTGCTGGTTGGGTATCATTTTTACCAATTTTTGAGCCTGGATGGCAAATATTAATGGCTCATGGTGTTGCCACAGGATGGATAGAATGGAATGGCAAAATCTATGAGTTTACCAATGCACCAGCATACAGTGAGAAAAATTGGGGCGGTGCTTTTCCCAAAAAGTGGTTTTGGTTCAACTGCAACAGTTTCTATGACGAATCAGATTTAGCTTTAACTGCTGGTGGTGGTAAGCGAGGGGTATTGTGGTGGATGGAAGAAGTGGCAATGGTGGGTATTCATTATCAAGGTAAGTTTTATGAGTTTGTACCGTGGAATTCGGAGGTACATTGGCAAATTCAGCCTTGGGGAGAATGGCAAATGCAAGCCAAAAATGACAAGTTTGAAGTAGAGTTGAATGGTACGACAAACTTATCTGGTACACCTCTACGAGCACCATCTGAACAGGGATTAATATTTTTGTGCCGAGATACTATGCGCGGTCATTTAATTTTGAGATTAAGGGAAAATCGGGGTAGTCATTCAAAATTGATTCTGGAAGCAAGAAGTGATTTATGTGGTTTAGAAGTTGGTGGGGAGTCTTGGGAGAAAACTTGGATTAATTAGGGTTTGCTGAAAAGGAGTAGGGGAGTGGGGGAGTCGGGGAGTGGGGAAGACAGGAGAAAACCCACCCGCGGGCCCCTCCCTGGAGGGGAATGAGCGAGGAGGTAGTCGGAAAAATTGTCGATCGTGATTTTTCTGCCATAATCGTCCCAAAATACTAGCTTTATAAGCTTTTTGAGCTGATAAGCTGGCACTTTTTTAGACCAAAAAATGCTTTACACCAATATCAGTCAATGCTTTGATATTAGATTCGGTAGAACAATAATTATTAATTATTAATTATTAATTGTTGAACTTCTGCCTTTGTTATTGAAAACTGCTATAAGCGATCGCCTACTTATAAATTATTTTGAAGATACTTTTGTATCAGCTTCTGGAAAACGAGTAATATCATCTTCCCCAAGATATTCCCCATTTTGAATTTCAATCATTACAAGAGGAATCGTACCAGGATTTTCAACACGATGTGCTGTATTTGGTGGAACATAAGTTGATTGTTTTTGCAGCAGCAAATGCTCTTTACCATCACACACAACTTTAGCAGTACCAGAAACTACAATCCAATGTTCGCTACGATGATAGTGCATTTGGGTCGTAATGTGATGTTTTGGTTTGACTTCTATACGATTAATTTTATAACGTGGACCTTCTTCCAACATTGTGACTGTACCCCAAGGCGGTGTTCTTGTCGGCTGTTCATTTTGACTTGAGACCGTAGCTTCAGAATGTACAACCGAGGTCGAAGACTGTTGATTATTTTGTGCTTCACTCATAATTTTTTTTGGGATTACATCAAATAATAATCTACTTTGACATTGTACTACAAAATGCCAATAAAAAAAACCTATAGCAATCCGTGCAGAGGTTGCGACAAATCAAAAAGTAGAAAAAAAACTGAAACTCCCGCCTGTTGCCTGTTGCCTGTTGCCTATCAATCTTTTTCTTTTCAAGGAGAGGTAATTATTAATTATTAATTATTAATTGTTGAACGTTGCCTTCTAAATCTATTGGAGAATAAACTCAAAATTATTCCGAATTTCTCCCAGTTTTTTTACCGAAAAATTGTGGTTTAAAGCCGACTCTTTTCAGGGGGAAAAAGAAAAAAAAATCCTTTTAATCAATCCTCTCCTTGAAAAGAAGAGGTAATATAATTATTAATTATTAATTGTTTAACCAAGCAAGCATTAGAAGTAGCAATAGCTTCCTCTTTCTGTTAGTGAAAATCATCATTCTCGTAAACATTATCAAAATCATAAGGGTCGCGCAACCCCGCCTTTTAAGGCGATAGGGTTTTTGGAGCGGGGCTCAAATCCCCTATTTCCCCTCCAGGCTCCCCTCCACGGTCGGGGTTAGGGTTGGGTTAGGGGTGGGTACACTTGCTGACTTGCAGACTTGCTGACTTCTGACGCGCGTTAACACCCTCCGCCACTGTCAAATAACCAGAACTTTCATTTTCTGAAGCTCAAGAAAAATAGGGGTTGCTTCCTGCTTCAAATTCTGATATTCTCAAAAGTATAAATGTTATAAGGAGTCGTTCGTCCCTACGCATGACTTTTTATTCAACAAAAAAAATAGAATCATCTCTCAAGGCTCCACGATGAAAGCATAGTTCTGGCGATCGCGCCCTGCAACTCAATAATAATTTTTCACCTCCCTACCGTAAGACCGCTAGACTTATCATTTTCTGAAGCTCAAGAAAGATAGGGGTTGCTTCCTGCTTCAAATTCTGATATTCTCAAAAGTATAAATGTTATAAGGAGTCGTTCGCCCCTCTACATGACTTTTTATTCAACAAAAAAATATAATCATCTCTCAAGGCTCCACGATGAAAGCATAGTTCTGGCGATCGCGCCCTGAAACTCAATAATAAATTTTCACCTCCCTGCCGTAAGACCGCTAGACTTATCATTTTTTGAAGCTCAAGAAAAAATAGGGGTTGCTTCCTGCTTCAAATTCTGATATTCTCAAAAGTATAAATGTTATAAGGAGTCGTTCGTCCCTACGCATGACTTTTTATTCAACAAAAAATGAAGGCATAGTTATGGCGATCGCGCCCTGCAACTCAATAATAATTTTTCACCTCCCTACCGTAAGACCGCTAGACTTATCATTTTCTGAAGCTCAAGAAAGATAGGGGTTGCTTCCTGCTTCAAATTCTGATATTCTCAAAAGTATAAATGTTATAAGGAGTCGTTCGCCCCTCTGCATGACTTTTTATTCAACAAAAAAAATAGAATCATCTCTCAAGCCTCCACGATGAAAGCATAGTTCTGGCGATCGCGCCCTGAAACTCAATAATAAATTTTCACCTCCCTGCCGTAAGACCGCTAGACTTATCATTTTCTGAAGCTCAAGAAAAAATAGGGGTTGCTTCCTGCTTCAAATTCTGATATTCTCAAAAGTATAAATGTTATAAGGAGTCGTTCGCCCCTCTGCATGACTTTTTATTCAACAAAAAAAATAGAATCATCTCTCAAGCCTCCACGATGAAAGCATAGTTCTGGCGATCGCGCCCTGAAACTCAATAATAAATTTTCACCTCCCTGCCGTAAGACCGCTAGACTTATCATTTTCTGAAGCTCAAGAAAAAATAGGGGTTGCTTCCTGCTTCAAATTCTGATATTCTCAAAAGTATAAATGTTATAAGGAGTCGTTCGCCCTTCTGCATGACTTTTTATTCAACAAAAAAATATAATCATCTCTCAAGGCTCCACGATGAAAGCATAGTTCTGGCGATCGCACCCTGCAACTCAATAATAAATTTTCACCTCCCTACCGTAAGACCGCTAGACTTATCATTTTCTGAAGATCAAGAAAAATAGGGGTTGCTTCCTGCTTCAAATTCTGATATTCTCAAAAGTATAAATGTTATAAGGAGTCGTTCGTCCCTACGCATGACTTTTTATTCAACAAAAAATGAAGGCATAGTTCTGGCGATCGCGCCCTGCAACTCAATAATAATTTTTCACCTCCCTACCGTAAGACCGCTAGACTTATCATTTTCTGAAGATCAAGAAAAATAGGGGTTGCTCCCTGCTTCAAATTCTGATATTCTCAAAAGTATAAATGTTATAAGGAGTCGTTCGCCCCTACACATGACTTTTTATTCAACAAAAAAATCCACAAAATCAATAAAGATCGAGATATTAGGGTTGGAACTAAAAATAATTTCAGTGTTTAGTAGTGAGCGGGAGCGCATTTGCCGAGCATTCCGGAACGGAAAGATAATTTCAACTGCTCCTAAAATTAAACGACAATCCAGAAGTCTGGTATTTTAAGCAAAGCTTTTAGCGCGCTGAAAGGAGAGTACTGAAATCCCGATCGCTACTGAATAATAAAAAGCCGATGAGGAGACTCGAACTCCTGACCGTTCGATTACAAGTCGAGTGCTCTACCAACTGAGCTACATCGGCAACGTTTTTAATAATAGCAAAGCTGCAACGATTTATGCAACCCTTTTTTACTTTTAAATCAAATTTGTTTTAAATAGCTCAATAAATCGGCCATTTCCCGCTCATTGGGCTGAAATTGGGGCATAGGTGGTGTTTGGCCACTAATTACTTGGTTAATAATTGCCACATCTGACTTACGTTGGGAAACTCCTTCTAAACATGGTCCAATCTGACTTTCCAAAACCCACTCGTGACAACCTGCACAATTCATTTGAAAAATTGCGTGGCCTTGAACTGGGTCTCCATCAATAGACAATACTCTTTTTGTATAAGGATCGGAAACCTGAAACTGCCTAACTCCTAACAACATAAATAGGATTACCAACAGAACAGCCAGACCAACTAAGGCGCTCCACTTCAGTAAGACTTCTTTTTTGGTATCAGCAAGCTGGTTATCCAAAATCTTTATATCTCAAAAACTATCTACAAGAAAGTTTAATATCAATTCACATACCTTAACAACATTGCTCTTTTTAGGTTGACTACTTCCCTGGCCCTCTGCCGAGGGGATTCTCAGTTGATACTACGCAACAGAATAAATCTTTGTTGCTTGGTTTCTCCTTAGCTGAAATATATTCTTTGGGGACAATGTCATTGTGTCCCTACACAGTCGGCTTAAATTTAACCCTAGCTTTCTGCCTACTTTTGTAATAGTATTTGCAACGACCTTACAGTCTGCATTGACTAAACATAAAAACTGACGGGAGAAAGTTAGCCAGGGAGATTTATCCCTTGATTGAATAGCAACACGCGGGTTTTAACTCGGAGTGAAAGTCTGCTAAAATACTCGATACGAGTAAGAACAAGGTTTGTCGCCATGACATGAGCGCGCTTTGCGGTGAGATTCTGGTGGACAGGAGACGGGGAATTAATTTCCTACTACGGCTGTTAGCTCCGCATTCCACACCGAAAACCAAGAAACGCAGCTAGAGCAGAGATTTATAGCTCCAATATCTTGAGTCAAACCACTCTGAAAGCTACAAAAAGTAAGCTCACAGCTAGATTTCGGTCTATGCCGAGGAGTATAGGAGTTTGTTGATAGGCTTGAAGCATAGGTGGATTTATCCCTTATGCGGTGGACTAACCACAGAATCCAGGGTGTTTCAATCCCTGGAGATGTCAAAAATAAAAATTTCAACTATAAGGAGTTGGCTTCGTGGTAGAACCATTACTTTCTGGAATCGTACTAGGTCTAATCCTCGTCACATTGGCAGGACTATTTTTTGCAGCTTACCAACAATATCGACGGGGCAACAAATTAAACATCGAGGACTAACCACAAATCTAATCAAGACGCAAATTTTGTGTTTAAATAGTTAGTCCAGCCCACTTTTTTCAAGTAAACGTTATTTTGGTCACAATACGTCGGGATGCGAGGCCAGTAATTTAATAATGAATAATGAATAATTAATAATTAATAATTAAAGAATCACTCAGAGCTGATTTATAAAGCAAAGATTAAGACGTCTAGAGTACTTAATGTTCGGTGGGTTACGACGTCAACTATAGATTTGGGTTTCGATTTATAATTATTGTTGCCGTTCCCCTGCTTTTATAAATGGTCTCTCATTATTAATTGTTCATTATTGAGTCAATCTCTCCTCTTGAGGGGAACGAAAGAAAGTCAAAGCTGTATTGCCATAGACTTTCTGCCGACAAATTTCTAAGGTAGGGACTGATTTAATAGACAATCCTTCGGGACTATGTTCTACTGCTAACTCGCTGGTTGGTGCTAGAAGTTGATATTGGGCGATCGCCTCTAATACTGGTTGATATAAATCACTAGCATAAGGTGGATCGAAATAAATTAAGTCAAACTTCTGCCCTACCAGCACTTTTAAACGTTTTAACACATCTCCCCGCAACACCTGAAATTCCTGGGATGAACTGGCCACAAGTTGCCAATTTTGATGAATTACAGCACAAGCAGGGCCATATTGTTCGATGGCAATGGCTAAGGACGCTCCTCTACATAAAGCTTCAGCACCCATGGAACCAACACCTGCACAAATATCTAACCATCGACAACCAGCTATATTAGCTTGCCATATATTAAAGACTGCTTCTCGCACTTTGGCCAAAGTTGGACGAGTGGTCATTCCTGGTAAAGTTTTTAACGGACGATTTCCATATATCCTTAAGTTCATCGTAAAAATTCAGGTAGGTGAAGTTCTCTCCCGTTAAATGACTCGATTATAACGGGAGCTTCTCAAACAAAGAAGTTTCTGGCGAGTGCTGGCGCAACGCTGCGCGAACACGGGCTGAGTTTCGCCTAAGCCTCCACAAGCAGACAAGATGATACCCACCTCGTTTAATGCTTTATTTAATATGTTAATTGCTGCATTTTCATCCCTATCTAAAACTGTTTTACATTTAGGACAAGAATGGGTTCTAACTGACAAAGTTTTAGGTACCTTTTGACCACAATTACTACAATGCATGTGATGTATTGTGAGGGTGTACGGGCGAATGGCCATTCGCCCCTACTTACACGAACACCTTAAATAATTAATAATTAATAATTAATAATTAAAGAATCATTCATTATTCATTATTCATTGTTCATTGTTAATTATTTACCTACATCATAAATTGATTTTGATAGTTTAGTATTTTTTGCTAAACCTCTAATATTTAAATTTTCAACTGCAACCATGTCATTGGATATTAAAATACCCAATGTCTAGAAAATTTAAGGCCGAACATGGTGCAGTTAAAATCCCTTTTCCGGAAAGATTAGTAGTTCCAGAATGCGCAAATGCGCGAATGCGCGAATTACCTCTTCTTATATTATGAAGAGGATTGGATCGATGGATTTTTTTTCTTTTTTCTCCATGAATGGAGAGACTTTATACCTGAATTTTTCGGTAAAAACCTGAAAGAAGTTAGAATAATTCCTAAGTCCGTGGAGTGTCAAGGTTGCTCTAACCAGCTAAAGCCAAATTTTCAGATATAACTTTACTAACAAAATTTGACAAAATTTGTAGCCCCAGAGTAGAAGATTTTTCTGGGTGAAACTGTACTGCCATTAAATTGTTTTGCCCTACTGCTGCTGTGACTGTTTGATGGCCGTGAGTGACTGTTGCTGCTGTAATTTGAGAGTCAGTGGGGTCAACATAGTAGGAATGAACAAAATATACCCAAGGTTGAGAAGCTATTTCACTCCACAGAGGATGCTTTGGTTGAGTAAATTGTAGTTGGTTCCAACCCATTTGGGGAATTGTCAGACCGGGTTCAGATTTAAACCGACGTACTTTTCCAGCAAGTATTCCTAAACCTGGTTCCTGACCTTCTTCGCTACTTTCAAATAATATTTGCAAGCCTAAGCATATACCTAAAAAAGGTTTTCCTGAAGCAATGACTTGTTTTATGGGTGTTTCTAAGTGTCGCGAGCGCAAGTGTTGTACTGCTGGATCGAAAGACCCTACTCCTGGTAAAATAACTCCATCAGCTTGTTTTATTTCTATTGGAGAATCTGTGA
Organism: Cyanobacteriota bacterium; assembly: GCA_034190295.1. Classification (GTDB taxonomy): domain Bacteria; phylum Cyanobacteriota; class Cyanobacteriia; order Cyanobacteriales; family Microcoleaceae; genus Okeania. The sequence goes on from JAXHSW010000057.1 coordinate 39,343, forward strand.
TTTTTGGGGTTGCACCAGTTTTTTCTAAACCTTTACAGACAGAGTGTAAATTACCCATATCGTAGTCTATAACTGCAATAGTTGGCATTAATTTTTCTCCTCATTTTGTAGTTGGCAATTTTATTATAGTTAAGAAGTTAGTATAATTTAAATAATTTATAGCACTACAAGAATTGGGCGCGGACATTTTTCAATCCTAAAACCCTTTTACAGTTCCCTGTTTCCTGTTTCCTGTTTCCTGTTTCCTATTCCCTAGCGCTATACAGATTTTTTTATTTTGTCTTTGTTTGAAAAATGAAAACTAAAGTGTTACTGACATCATTTGATATATGGGAACCTCACCATAAATCTAATTCTTCTGATGATTTACTTGGTCCGATCTTTGTGCAAAAATCAACTAATTATTCGTTAAGTTTTTTAAGAAAGTTACCTGTTGATTCACAGCTAGCTACACAGATTGTTATTGCTAAAATAGAAGAGATTCAGCCTGATGTGATTATTTGTTGTGGCATGGCAGAAACAAGGAAAATTCTCACAATAGAATCTCAAGCTAGTTGTGGAGAAGTGGTGATGAAAACTTCTATTGATTTAGCAGAGTTAGTTGTAGGTTTGGATGTGACTGAGATTAGTAATGATGCAGGAAAGTTTGTTTGCGAAGACTTGTATTATTCCGTTTTAAAATATCTCGATATGAGTTGTTCTCAAAGTAAATGTATATTTGTTCATGTGCCTATTTTGACGGAAGATAATCGGGATAAAATTGTAGGAGATTTTATGGAAATCTTATCATGTTTCAGTCAATAACTAATCTTTAAACTGTTTATGGAGGAGAGAGTAGAAAAATGCTTTTGGGTTACCCGTAATAACTGTTTTAGGCAACAGCTCCGAAAGGCAACAACTCCCGAAGGGAATATGTAGGGTTTGCTGAAAAAAAAATAAATAATATTTCGTTACATTCAATTCCATAACGGTTTTAACCAGAGGTAATTATCCATTATCCATTATCCATTATCCATTATCCATTATCCATTATCCATTATCCATTATCCATTATCCATTATCCATTAATGAAGAATATACTCTATAAATATATTCATTTATGGATAGAGTATCTCTATAATTACCTATAGCTAAACTGACTCTGGATTGAATAAATGTACAAATAATCTAGGAGTTATAGCAAGAGTAACTGCTTCTAATAAAGGCTTAAATCTAGAAATAACTGATTTTCAAGAATATTATTAATAGTACCGAAAAAATACTCCACTGAAGTAGTAATGATACTAAAAACTATTAGTATTTAATCAGACATTTGAATGTCTAAAAAAAATCAATTTTTGTAATTCTGTACTATACTTATCAGCCTTGAGTCAGTTAATTAATTAACTATAGGGCAAGATACTCAAGCTATTTATGGATGTAAAAAAAAATTATACTGATATATCTAATTATGTTTCCTGCGATAAATAATTACATAGGATTCCTAAAATTACGGAGGTACAGTTGTTTTTTTTCCTTTCTATTTCCTAGAAATTACGGAGGTTCCATACAAAATGCCTACTACTCTCGCGCAAAAAACGAATTTTGTACCTCACGCTTCTTGGGAATTGGTATATACAGGTGTTAGATCGAACAAGGGTTTTTTTGAGAAAGTATTCCAGTGAATAAAAAAGTTTGCTTTTCACAGTATAACCATCTAGAAGTTCAGAAAATACGTCAAGTCATTGAAAATAATCATAAAATTTTTTTGAGCAATCACGTTCAAATTTATTGAAAAACAAATCCTCCGCTTGAAATTCAAAATCTATAATATAATATAAATATAGAAGAACAAAAATCAAAATCAACGCTATAATTTACCCAGTTAGCAAAAATCAAGTCTGCTTTTCACAGTATAACTATCTAGAAGTTCAGAAAATATGTCAAGTAGTTGAAAATAATCAGATCGAAATTAAAAAAATCTATCATATCATATAGAATAAAAAAAGATTAAAATTAACCCTATAATTTACTTAGTTAGCCAAAATAAATGTAAGGATTTCCTGCGGACTGCGCTCGCATTCAGCTATTAGCAGTCAGCTATTCCTTTGGAATGCGCTCGCATTCAGCAATTAGTAATGAATAATTACTTCTAAGATTTAGTCAGGGGACTTTGGCAGTAACTTTTATTAAAACTCAATTTCAAAGGTTGGTTTTACCTTCCCAAAAATTAATAGCTGAAGTCCGCAGTTCCGACCCAGGAGGCTAGCTAATAGCTGATGGCTGTTTGCTTCGCGGTGACAAACGGAAATGCTTACAAATAAAGTTATTTTAATTACTCATAAGTTAAAGTGATTAACTCCAATAGTGAATTGCCAAAAAAACACTCTATAGTTACAGAAACAGACGAACAATTACAAACACTTTTAGAAGCAATACCAGGATTAGTTTCTTGGATTAGTTCAGATTTATATTATCTAGGAGTTAATAGACATTTAGCTGAAGTTTACAAATTATCTCCAGAAGAATTTATTGGTAAAAAGATTGGTTTTCTGAGTGAATATAATGCAGAATTCCCCAATTTTGTACGTGATTTCTTTGAGAGTAAATCCACAGTTACTGTACAAGAAACGAAATCATCTGTAGGTCAATATCTCATAGTTGCTCAAAAATACAATCGGGGTCAAGCAGCGTGTACTGTTGGAATTGATATTACCGAACTGCGACAAACAGAAACCGCCCTAGCATTGACAGGTAAAGCTGTGGAAAGTAGCAGTGAAGCAATTACTATGACTGATGCTAGTGGTAATCACATCTATCAAAATCCAGCATTTACTCAACTTTTTGATTACGCAACAGTAGAAGAATTAAATGCTATTGGTGGGTTACTAAGTTTGATCGCAAATGAGAAAGTAGCCAAACAAATATCTGACATGATGAAAAATGGAAAATCATGGAATGGTGAAGTTTCCTGTCGTAGTCGTGGCGATCGCATAATCCAGATTTCTATTCAGATAGATGCGATTAAAGATGTAAAAAATCGAACCCTCGGGTTTGTTGCTATTAGTGCAGATATTACCAAACGTAAACAAGCAGAGAAACAACTGTGGGAAAGCGAGCAAAGATTCCGAGCGCTAATTGAAAATAGCACAGATATTATCCAAATTTTAGACAATAATAGCATTTATCAATATCTTAGTCCCTCCCAAGAACGAATTTTAGGTTACACTCCTCAAGAATTAATAGGCAAATCTGCATTAGAGTTAATTCATCCCAACGATCGGTGGTGGATGAAACAGGTAATAGAAGGAGTAAAACAACATCCGAAAACACGCCGGGGGTTAGACGAATATCGAGTCCGCCATAAAAATGGTAGTTGGTGTGTATTTGATGCAGTAGTAATGAATTTACTCGATGACGAATCAGTTCGGGGAATTGTCATCAACTGCCACGACGTAACAGAAAGAAAATCAGCAGAAGAAAAACTGCTGCATCAATCTTTGTATGATAGTCTCACAGATTTGCCAAATAGAGCTTTATTAATGGATCGACTACAGCAAGCATTGGCACGCATGCACAGAAACCCCAATTATTTATTTGCTGCACTCACTATTAACTTAGACAGATTTAAGATAATTAATGAAAGTCACGGTCACTCTATGGGAGACCAACTCTTAATCGAAATTGCCAAAAGAATTCAAACTTGTTTGCGACCAATAGATACGGTAGCACGAATAGGCAGTGATGAATTTGTTATTCTCCTAGAGACAATTCACGACCGAGGAGATGCTATGGGATTAGCAACTCTAATACAAACAGCGATCGCTCAACCTATAGAATTAGATACTCACAGACTATTTCTGACTGCGAGTATTGGTATTGTCATCAGTTCAAATGATTATCAATGGGCTGGGGATATCCTACGAGATGCCAATATTGCTATGGCTCAAGCTAAAGCTCAAAATCAGGGGAGTTATTTATTATTCACCAGTTCCATGCACAACCACGTTACAGAAAAGATGCAATTAGAGCATGACTTGCATCACGCTATAGAGATGTTAGAAGACTTCGCTTCCCCAGTTGCCAATAGTTTTTTGCTCAAATACCAACCAATAATTTCTCTATGTACAGGTAAGTTATTAGGGTTTGAAGCTTTAGTGCGCTGGCGACATCCTAAACGCGGTATTATTTCTCCAGTAAAATTTATTCCCCTCGCAGAAGAAACAGGTTTGATTATTCCTTTCGGTCAGTGGGTATTGTGGGAAGCTTGTCGTCAACTCCAACAATGGCAAAAAATCTACTCTCAAACCGATCTTACTGTAGCTGTGAATATTTCTGGTAAACAGTTTTCCCAACCTAACTTAATTTTACATATTCAACGTATTTTGCAAAAGACAGGTATAAATCCTCGAAGGTTGAAAATAGAGATGACAGAAAGCGTGGTAATGGATAATGCGGAATCTGCTATTACTGTTTTATATCAACTGCAAGAGTTGGGAATACAGTTAAGTGTTGATGATTTTGGTACGGGATATTCATCTCTGAGTTATTTGCATCGTTTCCCTATTAATACTCTGAAAGTGGATAAATCTTTTGTGACAAACATGGGAGTTAATGGCGAAAATTGTGAAATTGTGCGGGCAGTTGTTACATTAGCTCATAGTCTGGGATTAGATGTAGTAGCAGAGGGGATAGAAACAGAGCAACAGTTGACTCAACTGAAGAATTTAGGATGTGAATATGGTCAGGGATACTTATTTTCTAAACCTGTAGATATGGCAGGAGCAACAGCATTATTAAATACTAATTTTTTTATTAATAGGGAGTGGGGGAGTGGGGGAGTAGGGGAGTAAGGGAGTAAGGGAGTAAGGGAGTAGGGAGTAGGGGCGAATGGCATTCGCCCAGTAGCGGAGTAGGGAGTAGGGGAGTAGGGGAGTGTGGGAGTAAGGGAGTAGGGAGTAGGGGCGAATGGCATTCGCCCAGTAGGGGAGTAGGGAGTAGGGGAGTAGGGAGTAGGGGAGTGTGGGAGTAGGGGAGTGTGGGAGTAGGG
>JAXHSW010000058.1:0-25986 GCA_034190295.1 Cyanobacteriota bacterium
CCCCATCTCCCCATCTCCCCATCTCCCCATCTCCCCATCTCCCCATCTCCCCATCTCATATAATAAGTATTCAACCGGATTCTATATAATTGTTAACTATTCATTATTCATTATTAATTGTTGAAAATACCGATGCTATCAGACATGATATTAATGCCTAACCTTAGTATGTCAAAAAAACAAAAGCGTAGTCAAACTTCCCAAAATGATTGACTACGCTGAAAATTTAATTTTATAGTTCTATCTCAGTTTCTACTCTGAGTTTTATTGCTATCTAAATATCTAGATTTATCTGGATATTATAGACGGATATTACCAAAATTAGCACCAGGTACATTAGCACCACCAAAAGTGGCGATCGATAATGCTTCACCAAGAGGAGGAACAGTTTGAGTAAAGATTGCTGCCTGATCTGGGTTTAGCTCTTGCCGGACTGTATAAGCAGCATCTGCTAAGTTTGAGAAACCGTAGTTACCGTTGACATCACTAGCAACAAATATTTCATCAGCATCTCGAACAGAGTTGTTGTTTTGGTCGAAGTAAATAACAACACCACCAATACCTTCGCCAGGATCAACTAGACCATTACCATTGAGGTCTTCAAAAGTTATCCCACTAATACCACCAGTACCAGCAGAAGGAGGAGGTGGAGGTGGTATAACTGGTGGAGTAGCACTGTTGCCAAAGTTGACAAAATTAGCATCATCCCCTGCAAACAGAGTTAGAGTTGGGTCTTGGTTAGTCTGGAATAGACCTGGTGGCGGAACTTGAAGCACTGTATATGTACCAGGAGGTAACCCACCAAAGTCGTATACTCCCAGTGAATCAGTAATCGCAGTACGTTCCTCATTGTCTAGAATTGAGTTATCGTTGCGATCGAGGAATACTGTAGTACCAGGAATACCATTCTCTCCTGGATCTAGCAGACCATCACCGTTGATATCATTGAAAACAACACCACCAATACTAACAACAGGAAGAACAGCTTTTGGTAGTCCTGTTGGATCGTTGGCAAAGTTAACAAAGTCAGCGTTATCCCCTTCTATCAAAGTGACAATAATTGGTTCTGGAGTAGTAGAGTCAGTGAAACCAGGCAATGGTTCCTGACGAATCACATAAGTTCCTGGAGATACATTGGAAAGATCGTAGCGACCAAATTGATCGGTAAGCGCAAATCGTTCGTCACTACCTCGTTCCCCATCCTCATCAGCATCTATATAGATAAGCGCATTAGGTAGTTGAGGTTCACCTGGACTGGCTTGACCATCTCCGTTTTCATCTATGAATGCAATACCAGAAATATTACCAAAACCAGGGGGAGGAACTATCGGAGACTGTCCAAAGTCAATTTCCAGATTGGAGTTTGAAAACTCATCAACAGTAATTGTCAGCTCTGTTGGAGTAGTAGAAACAAAGCTGCCGGGAACTTCATTCAGACGTAGTGTGTAAGTACCTGGCAACAAACCAACAATTGCATATTCTCCGTCTGTATTTGAGAAGGTATTAGGCTCAATATCGTCATTATCAAGAATGCCATTTTCATTGATATCGACATAGATACGGAAACCAGGAGCACCCCTTTCTACAAATTCATTAGGGTCAAGGATGCCATTACCGTTAGTATCGTTAAAGTCCTGAATACCATTACTGTTAAAGTCTTCAAAAACAGTTCCAGTAATTAAGGTTTGCGCTTGGTTACCAAAGTTGTAGACAACACTGTCGCCTCCCACACTTACCTCTACTGTCGAAGTAGTCTGGGTAAAACCTGTACGAAGAACTTGTCGGAGCGGATACGAGCCTGAATCTACATCAGATACATCTAGACCATAAGTACCATCAGGACCACTAATTTGATTTGGTTCAAATCCTTGTATCTGTCCATCTCGGTGTGTATCTAGGAATACCTCAACACCAGGCAAACCAACTTCCCCTTTCAGAGGTTCAAATAGTCCGTTACCGTTATTGTCAGCAAATACAATACCACTGACAGTATCTCCCCCTGGTGCTGTGACGTTAACACCAAGGTCAATATTATTTTCACTCTGACCTACGGGAAGATTAATTGGAGTGGGTGAGATATTGGGATCTGGTGGTACCTGACCAACAGTAACGCTAATATTGGGGTTACTGCTAGTTAGGAATAAGTTTTCTTGCAGAACAACATCAACTGTGTAATTCCCTGGGATTAAACCATTAAAGGTATAACGACCATCAGGATCGGTGAATGTTTCAGGTTCGTCTGGATCCAGTGTACCGTTGCCGTCTAAATCTAGGAAAACTTGAGCAGTTGGAATACCTGCTTCCCCAGACCCTAGAGAACCACTGTTGTCGCTATCAGTGAAGATTACACCACTAATGCTGGTGTTGGGGTCAAAAATACTACTATCACCGAAGTTATAAACGACAGTCTGACCGGGAACAACAGGAACAAAAGGAGTTGGAGTAGTGTTAACAAAACCAGCCGGTGGTGTTTCTCGTACTCTGTAGTTACCTGGTGGCAACGCAAACCGATATTCACCGTGAACATCTGTCAGCGTAAATGGTTCATTAGCTTCCGCTAAACCATTATTATTGAGGTCTACAAAGATTTCGACACCTATAAGTCTTGGTTCATCTGGGCCTGCTAAACCATCACCATTGCGATCGTCAAATTTAGCACCAGTAATTATACCCGTGCTATCAGTATTGACAATTGGGGGAAGAACTGGAGGAGGAACTGGGGTAGGACCTGGAGGAGGAATTGGAGTTGGAGGAGGGGGTGCTATTGATACATCAGGTTGGTTCCCAATATTCACGAAATCAACGCTATCACCCCCTACTATGGTAATTACTGGATCGGGAGTAATTTGAGTAAAACCTGGTTGTTGAACTTCCCTGACTACATAAGTATTAGGTGCTAAACCTTCAAAGCTATAGCTACCATCTACATTTGTAACAGATGTAGGTTCATCGGGGTCTAGAACTTGGTTATTATTGGTATCTAGGTAAATAGTGAATCCACCAAGACCAGGTTCATTTGGATCTACTATATTGTTGCCATTATTGTCACTAAATTTAGTACCAGCAATTCTGCCTGTTGTTGTGACTTGACTAGCAATTCTGCTTCCTTCTGTTGTAGTAGGATTATCAGTTGTTACGCCAGTATCAGTAGGAGCGTCAATACCAGTATTAGTGGTTCCTTCTGTTGTGGCAGTATCAGTATCAGTCGTTCCTTCTGTTGTGGCAGTATCAGTATCAGTCGTTCCTTCTGCTGTGGCAGTATCAGTATCAGTCGTTCCTTCTGCTGTGGCAGTATCAGTATCAGTCGTTCCTTCTGGTGGTGCTGCTGGTACTGGTGCTGCTGGTGCTGCTGGAGGTTGTTCAGGTGCTGGTGCTGGTGCTGGTGCTGGTGCTGGAACTGGTTCACCAACTACAGCATTACCAACATTGAAGACAAGAGGAGCATCACCTTGCAGAACATTAATAGGTGCATTCAAAGTAATTTCTTGATCTGGAGTAGTTTTAACGAAACCTGGTTGAGGTATTTCTCGCAGAAAGTAAGTTCCTACAGGAGGATTAGTAAAGCTAAAGTCACCAGTAGCATTTGATATTGCAGCAGGTTCTGTAGGGTCTAGTATATTGTTGCCGTTTTGGTCTAAGTAGAGAGTGAAGTTGGCTAAACCTGGTTCTCCTGGGTCTAGAACTCCATTGGAATTAAAATCGTTGAAATTATTCCCTATTAAGTCACCCTGAAGTACAGGGGTGGCAGGAGCAGTACCAAGATTAACAAAGTTAGCATCGTCTCCACTGGCGACCAGAATAACTGGGTCTGGAGTTGTTTGAGTAAATCCTGGTTGAGGTACTACTCTGACAACATAAGTATCTGGGGGTAAAGTATTAAAGCTGTACTCACCTTGACTGTTAGTAATGCTGAATGGTTCTTCTGGGTCAAAGATACCATTTTCATTCAGGTCTAGATATACAGTAGAGTTTGATAAACCTACATCTCCTGGATCGATAGCACCATTAGCATTGTTATCTACAAAATTGACACCTGCGATTACATTTCTTTCAGCATTACCAAAGTTGATACCAGGTACAGTTCCCCCACTAGGTACATCAACAGTCCGAGAATCAGTTGTCAGATTAAATCCTAATTGTTGCTCTGCTTCCCGAATAGTCACGCGAGTTGATGGAAGATTAGGTAAGAAGTAAAAACCATTACTATCAGTGATATTAAATGGTTCACCCACATCTAGAATGTGATTACTATTGAGGTCTGCATAGATAGTAAAGTTTGGTATTCCAGGCTCGCCAGAATCTAAAATACCATTAGCATTAAGATCGAGATATTTAACTCCTTCAACATTACCAGTCCCGCTAGGAGTAACTATACCAATATCTAGAGCTATATTTGGTTGTTCTGGTTCTAGACCAGTAATTATAGCTACTGAATTAGGGGTTGTTCTTGCTTCGTTTGGTTCCCGGATAACATCAATGTTGTATTGGCCAGGGAATACGTCTACATACGAATAAAAACCAAATTCATCTGTTAAAGTACTAGCTTCCCCTTCCTCTAAAATGCCATTTCGGTTGGCATCTAGGAATACTTGGCTGCCAGAAATTCCTGGTTCCCCAGGGTCACGGACACCATTAATATTTACGTCTTCAAATAATACACCACTAATATTACCTCTACCTGGTCCCACTGGAGGTGGAGGGGGAATTGGAGTCGGGTCTGGAGTGGGAACTGGTGTTGGTGGGATACCTACGCCACTACCAAGAGCTATCCTGCTCTCTCTGACCATACTCCCACCGACTATGCTCACTGATACTGGCAGTGGTGTAGTTGAAACAGTGCCACTGGGTGGAACCTGTCTGAGAGAATATTGACCATCTACTAATCCCAAGAAGTTGTAGACACCATCTGAACGACTAATGTTAGATAACTCATTGGGGTCTTGAATACCGTTATTATTCTGATCTAGATAGACTGTAACACCAGGTATTGGTGATTCTGATGTATCAAAAACGCCGTCATTATCTGTGTCATTAAATGTGACACCTACTATATTACCGCTCCCTCCAAGTTGGGAGCCTGTTCTTATTATATCTTCATTACTGCTCACGTTCTAACTCCTCCACCGTAAATTTATGCAGTTGACACTCCCACCGTTAAATCGCTCGATTATAACGAGGGGTTCTTGCTTTGCTGACGCAACGCTACGCGAACACAAACTCTTAACTAGATAACAAATCAAACAAGTTGAGCTGTATCTCCTAGAGACAATCGACCCAAGCTGTTCTTGCTCCGTCTTTACGCTGAAGTTTCCTCAGCGCAAGCGGTGCGCTTTTCTTGAACGGTGTGCCCCACCGCTATTAACCCTTTACTAATTCGCTACCACTCAATTAATTTATAACTTTGAAATTCATCTCACCGCTAAATCTCGCGATTATAGCGGGAGTCCTCTTTCAAGATTTTTTAATAGCGATTTGTATTTAAGTGACATACTCCTACGCCAACCTTAAGGTATGACGTGGGATTCTCGTTTCCCAGTCCCGCTATTGCGTCGGACTCCACGAGCTTTAAGAACGGAATGCCCTACCGCCCTACTTTTGATATTTATTGCTACATTCAAATCGCAGTCAATAATCACACGGCAATTGGCACAATAATGAGTTCTTTCTGGTAATTTTTTGGGGACTTTTTCACCACAATTTGAACAATTTTGGCTGGTATTTTGAGGATTCACAGCTATAGTTTTTTGTCCAGCATTTTCAGCTTTGACAGTTAAAATAGTTAGAAATTTTCCCCATCTATGTTGATTGCCCAAGTTTGAGAATTGATTTTCGCACCAGAAACAGAAATTTTTAGATCATGGTGAAAAACTCCAAAATGGTATTATCTATTAATTGGACATTGAATCCAATTGATTTACCACCGATTCATCTCACGCTAATTTTTCAAATATGGCGTAAGGCTCCTCGGCGATGTAGCTAAAGCGCAGACGCTGAGGATTATATCAGGTTAACAAGAATGTGACAATTAGATTAGAAAATAGACTAGAACATTTTATTCTTAAGGCCATAAACAAAATTTAATTATTGAATCTTTAGTAATATTAAGCACCGCTCAACTAAACTTACTCAAACTTACTCAAAAGCCTGAAAGCTTAGTTGTTCGTAGTGGATCGACCACCACAGGGTTAAACGGCAAACCCTTTATTCCCTGGTCAAAGACATCAGGAATTACTTTTTTAATAATGTTCAACGACCCATTTACATCTGCATTTAATAATTTATTTTCCCTGGTTTTATACAACCCTCTTGTTACTCTTTTTCCACTAAATTTTGTTTTTTTATCTCCATATTTTGGTAAATTATCCCCATCTAAACAGCTCGATTGAGATGTATAAGATTCTTCTGTAATTATTACTTTTATTCCTCTTAATTGGGCTTTATATCTTAACATCTCTATTAACTTATAATGAGGAATATTCACAAATTCTTGATTGTTCTTTTTAACTAATTTTATTTCTTGTTTCCCAGTCTGATTATGCCCAATAATTAAGATTCCTATTTCATGGTTGACACACCAATCTATTACTCTTTTACTTGCTGTATGGAGATAGTTTTCGACTCGACAATTTCGTTTGTGAGTTAATTTTTTTAACCGATGAGAATTACATCTATTATGGTTGGTTTTTAATTGAGATTGTAAATAAGAGCGCTGTTTATTATAATATGTATTAATGGCTTTTAATGGTCTGCCTTTAATCAAAAGAGGTGATATTCCTGTTTGATTTGTAGTTACAGCCATTAAATGATTTACTCCTAAATCTACTCCTGCTACTTGTTTATTTTCTGTTGTTTCCTCCGCTTTTTCATAGACTATTTCTACTATATAACAGCTACTTTTGGGAATAATTCTTGCCTCTATTATTTCTGTCTGTGAAGTGGGTATTTTTATTTCACTCATCGACAGATGACAAATTCCTTCTTTTAATGCTTTTTTGTAAATTGATTCATCTGGATAGGGCAGAATATTTCGACCTTTTCTTTTATGTTTATATTTGGGAATTTTCGGTTTTCCTAAAAATTTATTTGGCTGTTTTTTCCACTCTCTTAAAGACGAAAAATAACTTTTCCAACATCGATCTAATCTCCTAATAATTTGCTTACTTACCTTGGTAGGTAAAGCTTTATAATCATAACTTTTAGATATTTGATTATAAAGTTCATTAAAATTTAATTTCTCTCGATCGGAAAAGAAATGTTGGCGATAATAATAATTTGCTAAATTGAACAGATTTTTTGACAAAAAAGCCTTGTGGTCAATTTCTGACCACAAATAATGCGATTTACCGATCGAATGACGTTCAACTAGCTTCATACCTTAATTAATTGTCGCTAATAACGACTCAATGGATAGACAACTGAACAAACTTACTCATTTTAGTTTTATAGCTATATTTATGAGTGAGTTTGATAAACTTTAGACAAGTTTTAGCTTTCTATATTTACCCCACCTAATTAAAAAATAGGGGGGTAATATGGTGTCGGGACGTTATTAATCTATGACAAGTTCCAATTTCAGAGAAATTTTCTCCTATTTTCCTGAAACCTTAAGAAAATAGGTAGAAATTGACTTGAATATAAAAATCAAATCAGAGTAATTATCTCTGTATTAATGTTCTTTTAACCAATTGCCTAAAGGATATGATTACTAATGCTACTTAGGTCAAAGTTTCAACCTAACATTTAGTACGCATCTTGTAATTCATAGAACTCTGGAGAAATATAATCTTTACGCAATGGCCAACCCACCCAATCTTCAGACATCAAAATGCGTTTGAGATTAGGATGTCCTTCATAGACAATGCCATACATATCATAGGACTCCCGTTCTTGAAAATCAGCCGATTTCCAGATCCAGTAAACTGAAGGAACCCTAGGATCGTCTCTAGGCACAAATACCTTTAAACGTATTTCTTCTGGTTGGTCTACATCGTCGTCTACCTTAACCAAGTGATAAACACTGACCAAGTCTTCTCCGGGACCTGCATCATAAGCACATTGACATTGTAGATAGTTAAACCCATAAGCATATAAAGCTGTAGCTAAGGGAATTAAAAATTCTCTGTCAACTTTAATCATTTCTACTCCCAGATGATCGGGTTCTAGAAACTCATGCTCAAAGCCATTTTCTGTCAGCCATTTTGAAGCTTTACCTGCTTCAACTATTGGAGCTTCTGACTCAGCCACGATTTACCTCCTCCTTTTGTGTAGCTTGCAGTGCAGGTGGTATAGGCATACCTATTGCTTCTGTTAATTCTTTTGGCGGTGTTTGACGGTCTGATGTCTTGAGATAGTTACCATTCAGAATTGGTTCAACCACTTTCATATTGTGTTTAACAGAATAGTAGCGATGTACCTGCTGCAATTTAGCCCGTTCTTGCAAGGAATCATTAGCAACTTTTTTTCTCAGCTTGATGACGGCATCAATAATTGCTTCTGGACGTGGTGGACAACCAGGAATATAAACATCTACTGGGATTAATTTGTCTACCCCACGGACTGCTGTTGGTGAGTCCATGCTGAACATTCCGCCGGTAATTGTACAAGCACCCATAGCAATGACATATTTAGGTTCTGGCATCTGCTCATAAAGACGTACCAAAACTGGGGCATACTTCATGGTGATTGTACCTGCAGTAATTAGTAGGTCTGCTTGTCTAGGGCTAGACCGTGGCACTAGGCCAAAGCGGTCAAAGTCAAATCTAGAGCCAATCAGAGCTGCAAATTCAATGAAGCAGCAGGCTGTACCATACAATAGAGGCCACAAACTAGAAAGTCGTGCCCAGTTGTAAAGGTCATCAACCGTAGTTAACACAACATTTTCTGAAAGTTCTTGAGTAACCTGGGGAGATTGCTCAATCGGATTAATAATTTTTTGATTTTGATTAGGACTTAAGACCATTCCAAAGCTCCTTTACGCCATGCGTAGACTAAAGCAACAACTAAGATTGTGATGAAAATTAGGGCTTCTATAAATGCGAGAAGTCCCAATTGATGAAAGGCCACTGCCCAAGGGTATAAAAATACTGTTTCTACATCAAAGATGACGAAGACCAGGGCGAACATATAGTAGCGGATATTGAATTGTATCCAAGCTCCACCAATTGGTTCTACACCCGATTCATAAGTAGTTCGTCGTTCTGGGCCACGGGTTTTAGGCCGCAGTAGTTTAGATGCCGTTAAGGCAAGAATTGGAACTAGGCTGCTAATTAGTAGGAAGCCTAGAAAATATTCGTAACCACTAAGAATAAACACAATTAACCTACATTTACGAAATAACTAGGACTTTGATCTGTGAACATTTTGACACTTTCCCAGTTAAATTAAAGATTATAACGAGAGATTCTTGTTTGAGTGACTCTTGACTAGGTTAACAGCCTTTTCCTGACAGAGACACTCCGCGATCGCCTGGAAGTCAGGAGGATTGAGGACCGAGTCAGTAGAATTAGGATTTAAACCAATTATTATGTATAAAAGCTACAAGAAGGAAATTTATCAATTCTGTTTTTTACCAAAAAATGAGGTCTACGCGCCTCCCCTTTTAAGCTATCTCTGATAAGGAACTCCTGAAAACCTTGTGGGGAGCAGGGGAGTAGGGAGCAGGGGAGAAGGGAGAAATAATCATAGTAGATAGGAAAAACTACTTAAGTTATCAAAAATAATGTACTTTTTAATACACTTTTTCTCTGGCAAAAACCTTTTAAAGACTCATACATAACCTGTCTATTTTGTCAAGTCTTATCTTAATAAAGATGTTTATAAAGCATAGCCTTTTAAGGGGATGAAAAAATATTCAATGAGCGTATTTTCGTTTTCTCCGACTAAAGCTGGAGGTACTGATAACTGATATAGCACTACGCAAATAGGTTAGGACATTTATAAATTCTCAAACGAGCGTCAGATATTACTTTTAACTTTTGACTTTTGACTTTTGACTTGCGCGTAGCGCTATAACTGAAATGACCTTTATTTCTTCTTTATTATTCCTTCTCATTACTATTGGAATATTTATTTTTTATCAAAATCATAAGGGTCAAAAACCCCGCCTTTTAAGGCGCAATATTTTTGGAGAGTTGCTCAAATCCCCTACTTCCCCTCCTGGGAGGGGTTAGGGGTGGGTTCTCCACGGTCGGGGTTAGGGGTGGGTTAACTTCTGTACGGGCGTTAACGATAGTTATGCGAAGCAAACGGCCGTTCGCTTGCTGACTTCTGACTTAGTTAAAGAGATATCGTGAGTTATTCTACTGCAAATCTAAATTAATTAATAATCAAAAATTAATAATCAAAAATTAATAACAACAATCATTTTCCAATACTCATCTCCTCGAATCACACCAATTCTGTAATAATAATTAAAGATGTTCTCATAATTGCTATTCAATCTTTTGGAACTATGAACGAGCAAGCCACTGAGGCCACAGATGAACAGGATCGGTATGAATGTCGAGCCTGTGGATATGTATATGAACCGAAGAAGGGAAGTTCTACTGGTAATATTCCACCGGGAACTGCTTTTTCAGATTTGCCCCCTGCTTGGCGCTGTCCTGTTTGTGGAGCTATTAAGGTTCAATTTGTGAATGTTGGACCAACTGAAGGTCCTTCAGGATTTAAAGAAAACCTTGGGTATGGTTTTGGTGTTAATACTCTCACACCAAGCCAGAAAAATATTCTAATTTTCGGCGCTTTAGCTGTAGGATTTTTGTTTTTCTTGAGCTTATATGGTTTACGATAAGATGGCCTTAACAGCCTTAGGCTGGAAGTCAGGAGTCAGGAGTCAGGAGTCAGTAATTTTTTTTGGGCGCGATAGATGGGAGTAGTTGGCTCCTGGCTGGAAGCCTTGCTGGGTATAAATCCCTACCATCACCAGCGGTGTCCACAATTGGTTGTGGTTTTGTAGACGCGGAGTGGCCGATCGTTGACTATCCCGACGAATATTGATTCTGTCTCCTGTATTCTGTCTCCTGACTCCTTCTTCAAGGCTAATTAATGATTTAATGTGATGCACTCAATAGTAAAGTTCTGGAAACAAATTTTCATAATACTAGCAGCAGCCATACTTTGTAGTAGCTGCAAAAATGCCTTTTTACCTGCAATAAGTTACAATCCCTGGGAGGTAATTCAACTACCAACTGAGGCTAAGTTGTTTGATATCGGATTTACAAGCAACCCTGACCATGGTTGGATTGTCGGTGGTGATGCTACTCTCTTAGAAACTACTGATGGTGGTAATACTTGGCAACCTAAAAGTATTGATATAGAAGAAAACGCTCGCTTGACTTCAGTGAGTTTTAATGGTAATGAAGGGTGGATTTTAGGACAGCCTTCTTTACTTCTACACACGGATGATGAAGGAGAGTCTTGGACTCAGATACCTCTAAGTTCTAAATTGCCTGGTGCTCCTAATACTATTATTGCTCTTGGGCAAAATTCTGCTGAGATGACTACTGATGTGGGAGCTATCTATCGTACAGAGGATGGTGGCCAACATTGGCGCGCTCAGGTAGAGGATGCTGTGGGAGTAGTGAGAAATATTTCCCGTTCTCCTGATGGTAAGTATATTGCTGTTTCGGCCAAGGGTAATTTTTACTCTAGTTGGGAACCAGGCCAAAGAGCTTGGACTCCTCATAATCGTCAAGACTCTCGCCGTTTGGAAAATATGGGCTTCAGTGATGATGGTCGTTTATGGCTATTAGCACGAGGGGGCCAACTGCGGTTTAGCGATCCAGAAAATCCTGAAGAGTGGGGAGAAGCTATTAGTCCAGAATATGCCACAAGTTGGGGTTTATTAGATTTGGCTTATCGCACTCCTGATGAAATTTGGGTTTCTGGTGGTAGTGGTAATTTACTTCGCAGTGTTGATGGCGGTCAGACTTGGGAAAAGGACCGTGATGTAGAGAATGTTCCAGAAAATTTCTACAAAATTGTTTTTATTAACCAAGATAAAGGTTTTATTCTTGGTCAAAGAGGAACTGTGTTGAAATACAATGGTTCAGCAGTTTCAGAAGCAGCTTGAAACTCAATACAATATTCATAGAAAAATTCTTCCTCATAATTTTAATTGGGTAGTATTACTCAGATGGGAAAATGTAATTTCTTGATGTTGTTTGAGTTGCTGAAAATGTAGACTGGATATGTTAGAATCGATCCCGTCTAACTAACACATAAAAATAGTAGATGTTAAAGAAGGCAAAAAGTTAGTCTATACTTTAACTCTTAACAAACACAAAAAACTCATACCATTAATTAGTTATGGAATGAGCTATTTACAAAGGTTTTAAGACTATCATGTCACATGATGGTTAGAAATAAATTTGGAGGATAAAATTAGATGGCTGGTGGCAGTACAGGTGAGCGTCCATTTGGAGATATCATCACAAGTATTCGTTATTGGGTAATACACAGTATCACTATTCCAGCTCTGTTTGTTGCAGGTTGGCTATTTGTAAGTACAGGTTTGGCTTACGATGTTTTTGGTACACCTAGACCTAACGAGTATTACACCGAACAAAGACAAGAATTACCAGTTGTATCAGACCGTTTTGAAGCTAAAAAACAAATTGATGAATTTATTGGTGAATAGTTGAAAATTTAGGAGACTTTTATTATGACTAGCGGAAATCCAAATCAACCAGTTACCTATCCAATTTTTACAGTTAGATGGTTAGCAGTTCATACCCTCGGCGTACCTACAGTTTTCTTTTTAGGCGCGATCGCAGCTATGCAGTTTATTCAAAGATAGGAGTATATTATGCCTTTAGATCGTAGTGACAATACTAATAAACAACCAGTAGAGTTAAATCGTACTTCACTCTATCTTGGCCTATTATTAGTGTTTGTTCTTGGTATTCTGTTTTCGAGTTATTTCTTTAACTAATTCGGGAAATGAAACAGAGAAATTACTAAGTATTTAAGTCACCCTATTGGGGTGACATATAGTTAGTAAAATTAAGTAGAAAGTTAACAACTGTATTGTTGACAAATTACCTTATAGGTAAAAGTTTTTTAGTGCAAAGTAGTTTTGAAATAATGAGGTGAAATATTATGATGTCTGAACCAGGTAGAATTCCTTTATGGTTGGTTGCTACTGTTGCCGGAACTGGCGTACTTGTAGTTGTGGGTCTTTTCTTTTATGGTGCCTATGTTGGTGTAGGTTCTTCTTTATAAGAAAGATTTGAAGTTTGATTTTTTGAAATAATCTCACTATGTTTGAAAGTGGGATTATTTTTTTTGAGGTATAGATAAAGTTAAATTTCACAATCATTAGTGACAAGTTACACCACTTTTTAGGATAGTGAGGTATGGCAGTCGCCACTATAACTATAGTTAGGACATCGGGTAATTATCAGGACTTACGCAAAACATGAAGTTATACACCATCTGTAGGGGCGAATGGCATTCGCCCCCAGTAGATATAGCGGTTCTGCGTAAGTCCAGTTATGATGATTTATGAGGCGAGCAAGATGCTCTCACTAATTCTCAAACAACGACCTGGCAGTTGCTATACAGTTCAAAATTAACCTATTTCTACTTTGCTTCTTCCCTGTTCCCTAAAGTCCTAAAACTTTGTAACTACTCAACTAAAAAATTGGTTTAAGGTTTTGTACTGTTTGTCAACTATTTAGTTACAAAATTTTACAAATTCTCAAGAGGACGACGCCCCCTCAATTGGATTTGACCACGCCAAAAATACCCAAGGTCCAATGATGGAAAATGAAGCGATCGCTTCTCAGGTAGAAGTATTAGTTAAATCAGCGGTGGTTCCCCAAGAAAATTATTATCCTCAACTAAGATTAAGAGACTTGGATTTTCAAGCTCCCTTGATGATAGTTGCAGTGTTAACTTTACTCTGAATACAATAACATAGTACGATCTTAACTTCTGGTATAATGGGCTTTGTTGTAGACGAATTACCAGATCGACTGAATGTTTCTGACTTCAGTCAAAATTGCTATATACTAACTTCACCCAATAAATCCTAATTGATTAAAGGTAATATATTCAGGACTTACGCATGAACACTAAATCGAGTGAGGGCGTTAGCGGAGCTTGACGTTAGTCAATGCCATTCGCCCCTACATATACAGTTTTCAAGGTAAATTTGCGTAAGTCCTAATATTTAGACAATTATTTAAAGATTGAGAAACATTAATGATACATATCGATTTGTATAAAGGTATGTCCGATTTCTATAATAGCTTTGTGCAAAAGAATCGGGATTACAAAGCAATTGCCACGGAGCTGATCGAAATTTTTGGCGATCGCAAGGACATCTTGGATGTGGGAATTGGGACTGGTTTGCTTGTAGAGCAAATTCTTCTGTTGCGACCTGAACTCCAGATATCTGGGGTGGATACGAGTGCGTCCCTACTTGCTCAAGCTCAAGAATGCTTGGGCACTCGAGTCGATCTCTACTGCCAAGATGTCGTCGATATGCACCTCAACAAGATGTTCGACCTGGCCTATTCTCGTGGTGGTGCGTGGGCCTTTGTGAATGATGGCGATACCATCTTACTTGCTAGCCACATTTTGGAGCTTGATGCTATTCAGAGGAGCTTTGAACGGGTTGCTGCGCACTTACAAGAAAGAGGGCAATTTATTATCATATCATCGAATTCTAATCATAGCAAATGTGAGAATTTGGATGAGGAAGTCTCATTCCAGAGAACTGTTACCAAGAATTGGATTGATGGAGAGCAATATATTACCATTGACTACACTTGTCATAAGCAAGGGAGTCCGATCGGACAGCAAAAGCTGCGAATGCGATTACTCGATCTCGATCTTGTCGAAGAAATGCTGAAATCGGTAAATTTGCGCTCGGTCTCTGTTCGAGATAACCATTACCATATCTATCAAAAAGAGGTTTCTGAATGAGTGAGTACTTTTATCTAATGAAAGAGACATCCCAAGCAACGGATGTGCTAATCGCTAACTATACAGAGAAGTTAAGTCCAGAAGTGCAGCAGCTTCCTATGAAACGTCATGGTCACCCTCGACTACGAGACCTCCAGATCCGAACAGGTTATGAGATTAATGGAGGTCAAAACTGGAAGGAAATTATTCCCGTCTGTGCAAGTTTTGAGATTCTGAACTGCTCGACTTATGTTATCAACTGGTTTCTTGATGAGAAGAATGGGTATGATAGCACCGATAGTAAGCGAAAGCTAGTCATCGCAGGGTTTCAACTGAGAGAAGTTGCTCAACAGATATTAGAGGATTATGGCATGACTTCGCTCTTAACACTCCTCAGCAAAATCAACCACCAAGTCTATCTTGGTCAGAGGATGGATATTAACGATCTACAGGTTTCTAAAGTGAGTGACTATCCAGACTACGACCAGTTCCTAACAGCGTATCAGCAGCGATGTAGATTGCTCTCAGGTGTGTTCTATGGAAGTTGCTTCTTTGCAGGTTCGATCGTTGCAGAGCGACCTGACGAACTGCTGTATGAGATGGGTGCTATCTATGGTGCAGCTACTCAGGCGGCTAATGATTTTGGTGATTTTGCACTGCCTGTCCAGCGTCTATCAAAGCTGGAGAAACCTTATCAGGATCAATTTTCGGACTTCATCAATGGAAAACTAACGCTGGCAGTGTATCTGATGACCCAAAGATCCAATGAGCAAGAGCGGGAGCGACTTGAAGAATTGAGGTCTAAAACCATTGATGATAATTCCTATCGCGAAATTCTAGAGATACTGGTGAACAAGGGTGCCTACTCTGACTGTTTGACTTACCTCAAGCATGAGCATAAAAAATGTAAGACGATGCTTTATTCTAAAGAGAAAACAGTACATCGAGACACGGTTGCCTCAATTCTAGTGAGAATCACCTCGAACAAGTTCCTGTCACAGCTCAGAAAGAATATCGAAATGTTGAGCATTGGATGATACTTTTGCTATTCCTGTATAATATGATTAGGTCGCAAGTCCTGAATTTTTAACAATGAGTTCTTTTACCGAAAAATTAATAATTATTAATTAAATAATTCAGCTTTATTAGCCTCCTCTTTCAAGGGGTCATTTCAGTTATCAGTTATCAGTTATCAGTTATCAGTTATCAGTTATCAGTACCTCCGACTCAAGCCGGAGAAAACGAAAATACGCTCATTGAATATTTTTTCATCCCCCTTTTATATAGAATCCGGTTGAATACTTATTATATGAGATGGGGGGATGGGGAGATGGGGAGATGGGGGGATGGGGAGATGGGGGGATTTAATATTGAAGTGTGGATAGAATTATAAACATATACTGTATAACCGGATTCTATATTAGGGGAGGCTTTAAACCCAATTTTTCGGTAAAAAAGAAATAATATTTCCTTACATTCAATCCTCTCGGTTTTAAGCAGAGGTAATTATCCATTATCCATTATCCATTAATGAATATAGCTAAAACAATTGGTTCAATTTATTGTGTAGGTCGTAATTATGCCGATCATGCAAAAGAGCTAAACAACCCAGTCCCCAAAGAACCGATAATTTTCACAAAATCTCCTGCTTGTGTTGTACCATTTGAAGGAAAGATATTTTTACCCCTTAATTTAGGACGATGCGATTATGAAACAGAGATTGCTATCCAACTTGGCACTGATTTGTATCAGGGGGATCTAAATCAGGTTTTACAGGCAATTAGTAGTGTTGGTATTGCTTTAGATTTGACTCTTCGCGATAAGCAAAATGAGTTGAGGACTAAAAAGTATCCTTGGGTTCTAGCCAAAAGTTTTGTAAATGCTTGCCCATTGTCAAAGTTGAGGAAGGTGAACCGTGTCACAGAATTGGAAGAACTTGAAATCAGACTTGAAATAAATGGTGAAGTTCGTCAAAAAGGGTCTAGCAAACAAATGTTATTTTCTATTCAAGACTTGCTCTGTTTCATTAGTGAGCATATACCGCTACGTTCGGGGGATATTATTTTAACTGGGACTCCAGCTAATGTTGGGCCTCTCAATAATAATGATTATTTGGTTGCTTTTCTAAATGAGGAAGCTATTGCGGAGGCTGAAATTATTAGAAATTGATGTATAGCAGGGAACAGGGAAAAAGGGGAAAAACATTTCCCTGTCTGAGGTTCGTCATCTGCATAAGTCCT
The DNA here is from genome assembly GCA_034190295.1 of Cyanobacteriota bacterium. GTDB lineage: Bacteria > Cyanobacteriota > Cyanobacteriia > Cyanobacteriales > Microcoleaceae > Okeania. The sequence goes on from JAXHSW010000058.1 coordinate 17,151, forward strand.
AACCACCTTGGCAGTTACTATAGCAATATGATTTGAGTTGTGAGATATTGGAAACTTTTAGGTTTGAGGGAACACCGGATCTGGGAATAGAGAAGAAGAAAAAAAACGTATCGTATGAATCAGGACTTACGCACAAACACTAAATCCAGTGAGGGCGAATGCCATTCGCCCCTACATATGGCGTTTTAAAGATTAATTTGCGTAAGTCCTGTGAATATAATAATTGCTATATTCTATACTTTTAAGGAACATCTCAATTCTCACAACTTATTCGGTGATTGCTATATAGTTGAACTTTGAGTTAAATTGTCTGATTATGGATAACTTTGTTGGTTGGTATAATATTTAATAAATTGACGATATTTTTAGCATTAAAAAATTAGATAAATTGTATGAAGGTTAGATATCTACCCATACCACAAATTTTAAATACGAGATATTTATGTTGAAGATATCAAGAGAAATTCAGTTTAATTTAAGTGATTAATACTATATGAATTCAAGACTTAGGTAACGGCAATAATTATCGTTACAATACCAAAATAATCGGAAAATTCACCCTGTATGTAGCAGTACTACATACAGCAGTTTCCGAAGCTATGAGGTACAGTTGTTTTTATTCTTTTCTGTTCCCATATCCCAGATCCAGTGTTCCCTCAAACCTAAAATTTTGTACCTCATAACAACGGAAAACGCTTTCATTAATTGATAATGGATAATTGATAATTACCTCGGGTTTTAACCGTTACGGAATTGAATATAAGGAAATACTATTTCTTCTCTTGGTCGATTGGATATGGCTCTGAGACCAAGGCATCCCTCGACCGCTTTTTTCCCCTTAAAAGGGGAGCCTTTAAACCAGAATTATTTAATTATTAATTATTAATTATTAATTATTCGGTAAGTCTTATTAGTTAACAAAAAAAAACGATAAGTTTCAAGCAAAAGTATTCAAATAATCGGCATCTATTTATGAATTTAGTAACAGCTCTAGGACTATTAGCAGGCAGTTTAACCACTATTTCATTTTTACCTCAAGTTATCAAAACTTGGCGTACTCGCTCCACAAAAGATATCTCCCTAGAAATGTTTGCTATTTTTTGTTCTGGTGTATGTTTTTGGATAATTTATGGCATTTTGGTTAAAGATGTACCAGTTATTTTTACTAACGTTGCTACACTGACTTTAGCCTCCCCGATTTTGTGGTTTAAATTAAAGTATAAATAACTCAATATATAGCAATATAATTTTAGTTGTGAGATATTGGAGACTTTTGTTTTAGGTATGGAGGGAATAGGGAAGAAGAAAAAAACGAATGAATACATAAGAATAAGATAATTCCTATATTCTATACTTCAAAGGAACACCTCAATTCTCACATCTAATTCCTGATTGCTATACTTCTCAGAAAAAGTATTGATTTGTAATTGTTTTAGGATTTTGTAACTTGTTAGTTATTTCCGCCATCCTGCACTAGGCTATTTATTAGGAGTCAGGATTTAGAAGTCAGAGTAATAGCTTCAATACCATTTTTTAGGTCGGAAATTAGTAAGCATTTCCTGCGGACTGCTGCGCAAACAGCTATTAGCAGTCAGCTATTCGGTGCGGAATGCTGCGCAAACAGCAAAAAAAGGGGATTTTAATGAAAATAGACTGTTTTAGCCAGCTTTTAGCCGTAAATATAAATTCTGACTCAATTAGTAAAGCTTTTATCTAAAATTAAAAGCAATAGCTAATAGCTATCAGTTATCAGCTGTCAGCTATCAGCAACAAGACTCTCTCTTATGGGAAGGTGTTTAAATTAAAATAGACTTTAAGTGCAAGGGAGCCAACTTTTTTAGTAAGAGAATTAATAAAGCTTTTATCGTCAACTAAAAGCAATAGCTGATAGCTGATGGCTGATGGCTGACGGCTGAATGCTTACGGGTATTTCTTAGGAGTAAACCCACCCCTAAACCCTCCTAGGAGGGGAAGTCAGGAGTCCTATGGGAATAGCTTCAATACCATTTTTTAGGTCGGAAATTATCTTTTTTTTCAAAGAGATATCTCCTTTCAATAATTGATAATTGATAATTGATAATTACCTCTCCCTAAAAGGAAGAGGATTGAATAAAAGGAAAAAATTTATTCTCTTGGTCGATTGGATATGGCTCTGAGACCAAGGCATCCCTCGACCGCTTTTTTCCCCTTGAAAGGGGAGGCTTTAAACCTGAATTATTTAATTATTTAATTATTTAATTATTTAATTATTAATTTTTCGGTAAAGTCTTTTTATCGCTCTTACTATTCGTAACATTATTTTTTTAAATTGGTATAATAACTAATAACTAATAACTAATAACTAATAACTTTTTAAATATGTCTACTAATATATTTAATACTGAACGTTTACTCTTTACTCCAGCAATACCTGAATCTAATGCTATTCCGATTATTTTTGCTTTTCCTAATGAATATACTGTAGGAATAACTAGCCTTGGTTTTCAGATTGTTTGGGCAACTTTAGCAATGCGTTCCGATCTACAAGTTAGTCGTTTATTTACTGATATTAATGAACCTCTTCCACCACAAACAGAATTATTTGGTTTTTCTGTTTCTTGGGAACTTGATTATGTGAATATTTTCCAGATTCTGGAGTCTTTAGAAATTCCTATTAGAGCTAAAAATCGTTCAGCTAAAAATTATCCAATAGTATTTGGTGGCGGACCTGTTTTAACGGCAAACCCTGAACCTTTTGCTGATTTTTTTGATGTAATTTTATTGGGGGATGGGGAAAATTTATTGGGAGATTTTATTGATGCTTATCAAGAAGTTAGAGGAGCGGATAAACAAGTAATATTAAGACATTTAGCACAAGTGCCTGGAATTTATATTCCTAGTCTTTATGAAGTAACTTATGAAAGTGTTGATGGTGCTATTAAATCTATTGAACCTATAGATAAAGAAATTCCGGCTTTGGTACAAAAACAAACTTATCGGGGTAATACTTTATCTGCTTCTACTGTTGTTACCGAAAAGGCAGCTTGGGAAAATATTTTTATGGTAGAAGTGGTGAGAAGTTGCCCGGAAATGTGTCGTTTTTGTTTGGCAAGTTATCTGACTTTGCCATTTAGAAGTGCTAGTTTAGAAGGGTCTCTAATTCCTGCCATTGAAAAGGGATTAACTGTTACAAAACGTTTGGGTTTATTGGGGGCTTCGGTAACTCAACATCCTGAATTTGATAGTTTATTGGATTATTTGAATCAGCCAAAATATGATGATGTGCGGTTGAGTCTTGCATCGGTTAGAACAAATACAGTGACAGAAAAATTAGCAAAAATTTTAAGTAATAGAGATACAAAATCAATTACTATTGCTGTAGAAAGTGGGAGCGATCGCTTACGAAAAATTATAAATAAAAAGTTGGAAAATGAGGAAATTATTGAAGCTGCTGTTAATGCTAAAGCTGGTGGTTTAAAAGCTATTAAATTTTATGGAATGGTGGGTTTACCTGGAGAGGAAGTAGAAGATTTGGATGCTACTATAGAAATGATGTTGGCTTTGAAAAAAGCTGCTCCTGGTTTAAGATTAAGTTTGGGATGTAGCACTTTTGTTCCGAAATCTCACACTCCTTTTCAATGGTTTGGAGTCAATTCTCAATCAGAAAAAAGACTGAAGTTTTTGGAGAAACAACTACGCTCAAAAGGGATAGATTTTCGCCCAGAAAGTTATAAATGGTCGGTGATACAAGGATTAATTTCTAGGGGAGATAGAAGGTTATCTAATTTATTAGAATTGGTAAGAAATTATGGGGATTCTTTGGGTAGTTATAAGAGAGCTTTTAAGGAGTTGCGTGGGGAGTTACCAGAGTTAGATTTTTATGTTTTTAATGATTGGGAGTTAGAGCAAATGTTGCCTTGGAATCATATTCAAGGTCCTCTAGCAATAACAACTTTAAAGAAACATTTAGCTGAGGCGAAGAATTATTTTCAAGGGGATGATTTATAAGTAGGGAATGCTCTTAAAAGTCTTTTGGCAAGGGTAGGAGTCAGAACTCAGAACTCAGAACTCAGGAGGAACGGGGAATTTGGAGGGGGTGGTCGGATATAATATATTTATCCCTATTCCCCTGATTTTTGGCCATAGTTACTCCAAAATCCTAACTTTTTGGTTGCTCAAGCTTAAAAAGTTGCACTTTTTTTCGCTCCTTAAAGGCTAAAACCTTTGTCTGCAAATGCTTTTAGATTTAATCAGCAAGCCCTAAGTAAGGCAATTTTGAACTAAAGTTGTGAGTTTTTGTCTAAAAATAATATCTAAATGAAATTACTTTTTATTTGGAATTATTAAATCAAAACAATAGCTTATTTTCTACTATTATAAATAAGCCATTACGAGTAATTATTGTACAGTAAATCTGGCCTATTAAGACTAAAGACTAAGAAGTATATTTGTGTAAATTATTTAGATATTTTAACTTGTGATGCTTGAAAGCTAGGTAATCAACTCTCATATTAAAAACTAAATAACCCTGATTGGAGGTATATTTTTCACCTAATTATAGAAATTATATCCCTTCAAAAAACTAACTTGGTCTATTTTTTTCTGGGTAAGTTCAATTAACTCTTCATTCCAGGGAGTCTTGTTACGGGTTTTATTAGGAGAATCAAATATGAGACTTGAACAGTCTTCTAAGTATTGATTATCTACTTCTATTCCCAAAAATGATTTAATCATTTCTTCAATCTCTTTTTTTGGATATGCTATCAAAGATTCTAACTTTAAAAGAAAAATATTATTGCTATCAATTAGTTTCATAATCGATTCATTAGTGTGACACAAATCGAAATAACGATCTATACACACCTCTAAACTTCGAGAAGGGCTTTTGTTGTACATTGTACTAATATTATCAAATGGATTTCTTATAACATGAATAATTTTAATAGGGATGTTAATTGCACTTGATAAAGTTTGTAAAAGTTCAAAATTATTTTTCAATATCCTAGTCGAACCATCACCTTTTTTATCACCAATTACTTTTAAATTAGTGAACTTTCCATTCCATTGATTTGGAACTATCCATTTAAACCTTGCTACAGGTATCTCCAATGTTTTGCTAATAAAATACTGAGAATTTTTGAGCAGTAAATAGTACATTTGCAGACTGCTAAAACCAGCTTTTATGTATTTAAGAGCATCTAATTCGTGAGCAATTATAATATTAGGGTGAGCATCAAGCAAAGTACCAACTAAACTATGTCCACTGCGAGGATAGCCTATAAACATACAATATTTTTCACAATCTTGAAAAAGGTGGCGGTTCATCCAACCTTGATATAGAGAAATTATTGCTAATTTGCTAATTTGATAGTTTTCTAAGAATTTATTATAAGTTTTCCTAATCAAGTTTTTCATAAGTCTATATTACCAATAAATTGTGGTCTAAAGCATCCCCTTGTTAAGGGGATAAAAAAAGAGAATATTCGTTATGTCAAGCCTCTTGCTTTCCTACGGAATGCTGCGCAAACAGCGATAGGTACTGATAACTTATAACTGATAACTGAAACGACCTTTACTAATTTTTGATAGTTGCATTAAAAATGCTTATACTGTTACATATACATATATTATCTCTTTTAGGAAATAGGTGTCAACAGAAAAGCACAACAACTTCCATCTTTAATTCCCCATCCAACAATTTGCCCATGATTATTAATAGATCGTGCTTCCTTCAGAACCCAATCAGAGGAAAGATCGATTAAATCATTTAGGTCTTGCATCTGATTAACACTATCCCAAATAAAAGCTCTTTTACCCCATTCTTCTTGTTCTGTATTTATTAGCTTGTCAGAAGAACCAACTATTACACCAGAATCATTAATACTATTAGCTTCACTATCAAAAAATTGTAAGTTGACATTATTAGAAATAGTACCAAGGTCTTCATATTCCTCACTGCCATTCCACAAAAAAGCTCGGTTATTGTGTTCCGGTACAGAACAAAAACCAATTACCTGACCAGACGTATTAATATCTGAACCTAAAAAACCTGGTAATTCTTGGATATCTTTATCACTATTCCATATAAAAGCCTTTACTATTAAATCTGAAGAAATAGAATATCCTATTACTTGACCAGAATAATTAATTGCATAGGCACTACTTTCTATATCATCAGAAATACTAATATTTTGTATGCCTTTTATCTCATCCCAAATAAAAGCTTTTCTTTGACCATTATTAGTGACAGAAAAACCTACTACTTGACCATAATTATTAATACCATAACCTTCACTCAAATTATTACTTTTGGCATTAAGATGATGTATGCCTTTTGTCTTATCCCAAATAAAAGCTTTACGTTGAGCACAATCATATTCAGAATAGCCGACTACTTGGCCATAGTCATTAATACTATAGGCACAGCTAGAATTATTACCAATAGTACCAATATTTTGCATACCTTCGTTAGGGTCCCATACAAAGGCTTGTTTTTGACCTATATCGTTAATTGAATAACCGACTATTTGAGCAGAGTCGTTAATACCTTTAGCTACACTTGTATCACCTCCAAGTGTTCCTAAGTCAGTCAGATAATAATAAGAAGCAACAGTAGAATTTAATCGTTTTACACTGGGTATAAGTAATTGTGCTGAGACTTGGGATGGTTTAATTTTCTGATTGATAGATTGAGGTGAAATCATAGTCATTTGTTTTGTAATTTATTAGGAGGTTATCTACATTTTCGTTCCATTACTTATTAACCAAGAATAAAATAAGTAATTACGTTCAACTTCACGATAGATCGGCTATTTCTATTAGTATTTTTTGATACATTTTTTTGTCTCTCCCATGAAAACTCTTTACTTTAAAGTTTAATTATTCAATTTCAACAATATCATAAATTAATCAGATTTTTATAGTTATACTTACTGCATATCTTGACTCTAACTTCATAAAATTAGCAATTATTTTGAATTTGCTTTACTAAATATTTAGGGAATGCTCTTAAAAGTCTTTTAGTAGGGGTAGGAGACAGGAGAAAACCCACCCCTAGCCCCTCCCAGGAGGGGAATGAGCAAGGAGGTAGGATTCAATAATTAATAATTAATAATTAATAATTAATAATTAATAATTAACAATTACCTCTCCTTGAAAACGGATAGGATTGACTCAAAGGAAATTTTTTATTTATTATCCCCTTAAAAGGGGAGGCTTTAAACCATAATTTTTCGGTAAGAATTGGTAAGCATTTCCTCCGGAATGCTGCGCAAACAGCATTCAGCGGTCAGCGGTCAGCTATTAGCAATATTTACCTTTAGTGGACAATTAGAGCTGCGTTGTTCTTGTGCTTCAGTTCTTTGTTCAAAAATGCACTAGCAAATACTTGGTTCATTCATTTTTATTGCACTCGAGCTGACTGCTAATAGCTGAATGCTTACAAGAATTGTAAGAATAATTTTTCTACCATAGTCAGCCCAAAATACTAGCTTTTTGCAGCTCTTGGCACCGAAAAGCTGGCACTTTTTTGAACCCCAAAAAGGCTAATACCTTATATTTATCAATACTTTGAGATTTGATCGGTAAGCTCTATTTATAATAAAAAATCTTCAAAAGTACATAATTATATTTTAATTCCAAGTATGCAATATCTCTAAGCTTCTTATGTTAATGTTCGATTTAATTCAAATTTTTACATTCCTATGTAGCGAGCTATGCATTATTTGTGTATGCAATATACAATACTTTTCTATAAATCTGTAAATTGAATTAGTATTTAGAAATTATTAAAAATAAAAAAAATTAATTTAAGCTTTTCCAAGCAATGTATAAAATAAAATATATTATGCTTAAGTAATAGACTAATTTGGAAAAAGCAAAGTGGGTGTATCTCATAGCAAGCAAAAATACTTTTTTCCTATATATTCCCTTCCGGAGCTGTTGCCAGATGAACTGTTGCCTAAAAGCGATAAACTTTTGGCTTTATTCTTGCATTGAGATGCACCCAGCAAAGTGTCTTGAAATAAAATAGTTCACAAAACAATAATTGTGATAAATCTTGAGGATTAAAAATGTTGCACTTTCGGTATTCAACGTTAATCAATGCACCAGTTGAAGTTGTTTGGGAATTTCACGAACGTTCCGATATTCTGCAAATTCTGACACCACCTTGGCAACCAGTCCAAATCATCCGTCGTCAAGGTGGACTGGAAATAGGGGCAATATCAGAATTTCAGATTTGGCTCGGTCCAATTCCTGTGAAGTGGGTGGCCGTACATACAGAGTGTGAAAAATATCGTCTGTTTACTGATGAACAAAAAGAAGGGCCAATGGCTAGTTGGACTCATCGTCATCAGTTTAGTGAAGAAGATGGTAAGACGAGGTTAACTGATGCGATCGCATTTTCTTTGCCTGGAGATTGGTTAGCGGAATCTTTTTTAGGTTGGTGGGTAGATTCTCGACTAGAGGATATGTTTCGGTATAGACATGATGTTACAAAACGGGAATGCGAACGAAGTTAGAGTAGATAATAATTAATAATTAATAATTAATAATGGCTTTGTTGCATGAAAGTATATAGCTGCCGCACTTGCTCCGCCAGCGCTCATCAGCACAGCAATAACTATTGTCCAATAGTAATAATTGCCTTCCCAGGGCGATCGCTCATCAGCACAGCAATAACTATTGTCCAATAGTAATAATTGCCTTCCCAGGGCGATCGCTCATCAGCACAGTAATAACTATTGTCCAATAGTAATCATTGCCTTCCCAGGGCGATCGCTCATCAGCACAGTAATAACTATTGTCCAATAGTAATAATTGCCTTCCCAGGGCGATCGCTCATCAGCACAGTAAT
>JAXHSW010000058.1:26086-41842 GCA_034190295.1 Cyanobacteriota bacterium
TAGTAATCATTGCCTTCCCAGGGCGATCGCTCATCAGCACAGTAATAACTATTGTCCAATAGTAATAATTGCCTTCCCAGGGCGATCGCTCATCAGCACAGTAATAACTATTGTCCAATAGTAATAATTGCCTTCCCAGGGCGATCGCTCATCAGCACAGCAATAACTATTGTCCAATAGTAATCATTGCCTTCCCAGGGCGATCGCTCATCAGCACAGCAATAACTATTGTCCAATAGTAATCATTGCCTTCCCAGGGCGATCGCTCATCAGCACAACAATAACTATTGTCCAATAGTAATCATTGCAGTCGCAGGGCGATATAACTGCCGAATGGATGTTAAGAACGCTACTTTCATGCAACAAAGCCATTAATAATTAATAATTAATAATTAATAGGAATGAGAATAAATTAAAACCGGATAAAATTAATTATGTTCAAGAGGTTTGCCAGACCTAAACTAGAAATTTTCGGTCTTATTTAATTTACGTTCCAATTAATTATTAACTAGCTATGCTATGAGCTTTTAGTATTTCCATTCCGGAATGCTCCGCAAACGGAAACATTTACAAGACTTACGCATAGACACTATATTGACTGAGGGCGCCATTCGGAGCTTGGCGGAACGCCAATACCAAAAGCTTGCGCATAACTATCGAAGGGCGCCCCTACATACGGTGTTTTCAAGGTGATTCTGCGTAAGTCCTGATTTACTGCTGATTGTTGATTGCCGATTGCTTATTTAAATACAAAACAGCTTATCAATTTACCGAATAATTAAGGTTTAAAGTCTTTCCTTTAAAGGAGAAACAAGAAAAATTTTTCCTTTGAGTCAATCCTATCCGTTTTCAAGGAGAGGTCATTTCAGTTATCAGTTATCAGTTATCAGTTATCAGTACCTCCGACTAAATCCGGAGAAAACGAAAATACTGAATTTAATTTTTTTCATCCCCCTTTTAGGGGGAGGCTTTAAACCCAATATTTCGGTAATTATTAATTATTAATTATTAATTGTTGAATGTAGCTTGTTGTTGATTTGATATTGTAGAGGTATCTGCAGCTAATAGAGGGGAACGTACGGACAAATAAATTAATGGACCTAAAAGTGGAACTAATACTATCCAATACCACGGAGATTTTTTCATTCCTCTTCTACTCATATCATCTCCTAATAAAGTGGGAAATAATAGACACAAAAGACAAAAATCTAAACTCATTACATGAATAAATCTACTACTTTGCCACTGTTGAATAAAATCTCCCCAGTCGCCATTTTTTAAACCGTATATTAATAATAAACTCGTACCTACTGTTAAAGCAATTCCTAAAATTCGAGAATCTAAAATATTTAAAAATAAGTTCTTTTTTCCTGAAAAATTTGGATTAGGTTGACGCCATCCCAGATAAGGTAAAATAGCAAATGCTCCGACTCCAAATGATAATATTGAAAATAACCAAGCTGGTGTTTTTTGTCCTCTGCCATCAAAGAACATTAAACAACTGTAAATCAACGGCCAGATTCCCATAATATTGAATAGAGAAATAATCAACGGATTGATATTTTCCCATTGACCTGTTGACAATTTTTGGATTAATTCTAAAGTATCTGGTTGGTCAGGAGGTGCTAGCAGAAATGCGTAAATACTAAACCCAATCCAAAGTAACCACAAAGCTATTTTTTTTAACATAAGTTGTTTGGAATTTGTTTAATAATAATTTTTTTTCTTGCCTTTGTTGAAAAGTAAAATTATTGTAAGCAAACAGCCGTCAGCCATCAGCCATCAGCTATTGTTTTTGGTTTGAGATAACAGTTTATTAATTAACGCCAAACTATAGCTTACTAAAAAAGCTGAGTCTTATTGCTGTTTGCCTAGCATTCCGCAGGGAAGCGCTGAAAGCTAATAGCTGTTTGCCTAGCATTCTGCAGGAAATGCTTACCAATTATTTGATGGAACATGATTATATTTACTGTTGATTTTGAAGCTAATTTTTCACTTAATTTTCTCATCGAACCATTGATTTTATTTTAGTGGATAAATTTTAGTAGTTCGAGGTCATTTCAGTTATCAGTTATCAGTTATCAGTTATCAGTACCTCTGCCTGTTTGCGCAGCATGACAAAGGTCAAGTCAGAGGCTTGAAAATACTGAATTGAATATTTTTTCATGCCCTTAAAAGCGGAGGGTTTGGACCTCATTTTTTGGTAAAAAATCATCCTAAAAAGAGTCATTAATTAAGGTAAAAATCTGTCTAAAGCTGACTTTAAAGCTTCAACTTCAACATCAATATCTCCATCTTGACTTGCCCGGGCAATACAATCAGATAAATGGTTATCTAAAACCATACGAGCTACTCGGTCTAATGCGCCACGAACTGCAGCTATTTGTACTAAGACATCAGGACAAGGACGACTATCTTTGATCATAGTTTTAATTCCTCTAACGTGCCCTTCAATTCTTGATAATCTATTCACGAGACGTTGTAGAGATTCTTCACTATGAACGTGAGGATGAGCAGAAGAGTGATGGTCATGTTCCGAATTTGACTCTGCCTTAGCTTGATTGTGAGGTAGCTGTTCTTTTTGTTGTTGCTGAGATACGACCATAGATTTTGAGTATAATATACTTAGGATTGGGAGTATTATAACACCAATCCCACTTAATTAGTCAATCAAACTTTAATGCTATGACATTGCGCAAATTTTCTCAAATAACTACCAAAATAACTTCTCAATTGTTGGCCACTTTTATTGCTTTTAGTTTCATAGTTACTTGTCTACCTACCGTACCAGCAATGGCAGGTTCTAGACTATTCCAAGGATTATCAAATCCTCAGTTATTAGCATTACAAACTGCACCAGAAAATCTAAATACTAGAAGTAGTAATAGTTTTGTTACAGAGGCAGTTAATAAAGTTGGTTCTGCTGTGGTAAGAATTGACACAGAGAGATTAATTACTCGTCCAAACAATTCTTTTTTTGAAGACCCTTTTTTTGAACGTTTCTTTGGTGGTGAATTACCAATACAACCTCCTTCAGAAGAATTGTTAAAAGGTCAAGGTTCTGGTTTTATTATTGACTCTCAAGGCATAATTTTAACTAATGCTCATGTCGTAGATAAAGCTGACAAAGTCACCGTAACTTTAAACGATGGTAGACAGTTTGTTGGAGAAGTAAAAGGAACAGATGAAGTGACAGATTTAGCAGTAGTTGAAGTAGAGACAAAAGGTGAAAAATTACCAGTAGCAATTTTAGGTAATTCTGACTCAGTACAGGTAGGAGATTGGGCAATAGCAGTAGGAAATCCTTTGGGATTTAATAATACTGTAACTTTAGGAATTATTAGTACCTTAAAACGTCCTAGTTCGGCAGTCGGAATTCCTGATAAAAGATTAGATTTTATTCAAACTGATGCAGCTATCAATCCAGGAAATTCAGGAGGACCATTGTTAAATGGAATAGGTGAAGTAATTGGGATTAATACTGCAATTAGAGCTGATGCTATGGGTATTGGTTTTGCTATTCCTATCAATAAAGCTAAAGAAATTAAAGATATATTAGCTCGTGGAGAACAAGTACCTCATCCTTTTGTAGGTATTCAGATGATTACTTTAACTCCAGAAGTTGCCAAACAAAATAATAGTGACCCCTATTCTGATGTAACTTTACCAGAAGTAAAAGGAGTTTTAGTGACGAAAGTTTTGTCTGGTACTGCGGCAGAAAAAGCAGGCATTCAGATCGGAGATGTAATTGTAGAAATTGACAATCAACCAATTGTTAATGCAGAACAATTACAGAGGAAAGTTGAAGCTGGTGGCGTTGGTAAAAAATTGCAGTTTAACATTCTGAGAAATGGTAGAGAAAAACAGTTATTTGTTGTCAGTGGACAAATGATTTCTTAGTCAGAAGTCAGGGAGTGGGGGAGTGGCTCACACGGATTATGGCACGGATACACGGATAGGTCAGGGAGTAGGTTTTTAACGGTGATTCATTAATTGATAATTGATAATTACCTCTGGTTAAAACCGTTACGGAATTGAATATAAGGAAATATTATTTCTTCACAGGAGTCGATTGGATATGGTTAGGAAACCCATCCATCCCACCCAACGGGTGCGCTCCGAAGAGAGAACTCCGTTCCGAGCTCCGCGAACGACCGCTTTTTTTCCCTTGAAAGGGTCGGCTTTTAACCAGAATTATTTAATTAATATTAATTATTAATTATTCGGTAATCGCTTTTATTCGTATAAAATTTCAATAAAAATTTACTTTTTTATACAATAAATAGCTCGAAACTTCTCCCTCTCCCCAGACCTCCCACACCTCCCACACTCCCCACACCTCCCTCTCCCCAGACCTCCCACACCCCCCATACTTCCCACACTTCCCACACCTCCCACACTTCCTACAAAAACTATGAATAAAAATCCCACTATCAAAGGCATTTACGAAGTCTGTATAGGTATCGCTGAAAGCTTATCAATGATTCAATATTGGCAACAATTTGGCTATCGCATCGGGCAAACAGGAGAATTAACCGCTCCCACAGTGAAAAATTTATATGGAGTCAATTCTAATCTACGTTCAATTAGACTCGAACATCAAAATGCCGACCATGGTTTGATTCGCCTTATGATTTGGGAAAAACCCATTAATGAAGGTTTAGAAATGACATCAATGAAAGTATTGGGCAACCGTTGGGGGACAACCTTAACTGCAGATGTTTTGAATATTCTTAACTATGCTGAGGATGCTTACTTAGCAGGTTTGCCAATTTGTATTACTTTTCCTGAGTTGGAAATGATTGACAAAATGGATAAAGGTCGCCCGTTTATCGATCCAGTCGTGGGAGTCCGGGAAATGATGTTGCTGCAACCATTAACACGCCAGGTATTGTTTCAACGTTTCAATTACACAGTGCCTGAATATGGCAAAATTCATCATAACTGTACTTTCAAAACCAGCCAATTTACCCATGCAGGTATGGTGGTGCAAGATGATAGCAAAGGAACATTGATGTTTTACGAGGATGTATTAGGTTTGTTGCGATCGCGGGATGATGATGAAACTACTTATGAAAGTTCAGACGCAGGTAGACAAATTTTTGGTTTGCAACCGGGGGAAAAGTTTATAGTTACAACTTTTGACGACCCACGGTCATCAATAAATTGGCAGGAGGCACGGTCTGGCAGAATGTATATTATTCGTTTTCCTGAAGCAATGAAGTTGAATAGTTGTTTTGAATATTCGCGACCTGGTTGCTTGGGAATGTCTTTGTATACTTATCGAGTTAATAATATAAAATATTATTTTGACCGAGTTAAAAATTCAGCAGCAACGGAAGTTACAGATATTATTGATAACGAGTTTGGCGAACAAAGTTTTTCTTTTGTTGCTCCTGATGGTTATTTCTGGAATTTAGTTAGTAAGTAGGAGGAGTCAACCCACCCCTAGCCCCTCCCAGGATGGGAAGGACTGAGTCAGGAGTCAGGAGAGAAGAAGGTAGAGGAGGAAAATTAGAACTTTTTCTTTTGGGTTTAATATCAAATCCGGGGGAATTGGACATAAAAAAAATCTCGAATCGTCATAACTACGCTCATCTTTGCGATTCTCTCTCCTCCTGACTCGGTCTTCGGTTTTTCCCCTCCACGGTCGGGGTTATATCATGTCTCTTTAAATAACCACTTCGGAAAAATCTAGGGAGTAGGGAGTAGGGAGTGGGGGAGTAGGGGAGTGGGGGAGTAGGGAGTAGGAAACAAGAGGAAATTTGTTTGCAGACCATGACAAACGGAAAAAATATTTTCTCTCAAGAGAAGAAAATTTTTATTATGGCTAATGGCTTTGTTGCATGAAAGTAGCTTTCTTAACATCCATTCGGCAGTTATATCGCCCTCTTTGGCAATTATTACTATTGGACAATAGTTATTGCTGTGCTGATGAGCGATCGCCCTGGGAAGGCAGTTATTACTATTGGACAATAGTTATTGCTGTGCTGATGAGCGATCGCTTTCTTTGGCAATGAATTACTATTGGACAATAGTTATTGCTGTGCAGATTCGCGATCGCTTTCTTTGGCAATGAATTACTATTTATCTATTGGACAATAGTTATTGCTGTGCTGATGAGCGATCGCTTTCTTTGGCAATGATTACTATTTATCTATTGGACAATAGTTATTGCTGTGCTGATGAGCGATCGCCCAGGGAAGGCAATTATTACTATTGGACAATAGTTATTGCTCTGCTGATGAGCGCCATTCGGAGCAAGTGCGGCAGCTATATACTTTCATGCAAAAAGCCATGGCTAATTAATGAGACTTGATATTAGGGGTGGGTTGACTCCTACCTTCAAAAGATTTTATACCGATGCTACCGGATTTGATATAATACCCCGCCGTCTAAACTGTGTTTACAAGCTTATATCAAATCCGGTGGGGTTGCACATAGAATCTGATTATATAATATCTGTTTATACTTCTATAATGACTTCAATATTTAATCTACCCTACTCCCCTACTCCCCTACTCCCTACTCCCTACTCCCTACTCCCTACTCCCCCACTCCCCTACTCCCCCACTCCCCTACTCCCAACTATATAATAAGTATTCAACCGGATTTGATATTATTGGGGTTTGAGTTCCCATCCACTTCTTCCTTCTTCCCTCTTTCCTCTTCCTTCTTCAATTTCACATAATTGCACTGTTGTTGCAACAGGCAATTTTGACAGCGGGGGCCAGAGGCAGTACAAATTGCAGCACCAAAATCTATGAGAGTGAGATTCCAGGAATCGACGTTTGTATTGGGGGCGATGAATTCTGCTATTTCCCACAATATCTTGCAGCGGGATTTTACCCGGTTTCCTTTGATACCGAAAAAACGCTCGATTATTCTGGCAATGTTCGTGTCGAGAACTGCTAGGGGTTGTTGGAAGGCGTTAGTGCAGATGGAACGGGCTGTATATTTGCCTACTCCCGGTAGTTTTAATAGTTCGGTTTCGGTAGTGGGAAATTTTCCACCGTGCTTTTCGAGGATAATTTGGGCCGCCTGGTGAAGCCTTTTAGCTCGAAAGTGCAACCCCAGGGGAGCTAGCAGTTGGGCTATTTCTTCAATATCTGCAGTGGCGATCGCTTTGAGGGAAGGATATTGAGCGAGAAAGATTTCGTAGATTTTTTCAACAGTAGTGGCATCGGTTTTTTGCAGCAGGAGTTCGGCGATGAAAATGGCATAAGGTTCTGCAGTACGTCGCCAGGGGAAGTCGCGGAAGTTGACAATAGACCATGTTTGAAGTTGATTGCGAAACCACTGGATTGGCTTTTCGGGAAGTACGATAATTTCTTTTTGTAGAGAGGAATTTGCCTTTTTCATGGTATTTGTCTATTTTTTTATCTGAAATATACAAAAGAATGCTACGAATAATTTAGCTGGTTAAAAAAACTTTACCCAGAAATGTCGATTTGACTAAAAATAGAGTTTTACTCTAATTTGAGAATCAAGATTTATAGCGCTACGCATTAAGGTGTTTGACATAAATAGAAGCTGAAACCTTTTTGTATTCCCCTTCCGGAGCTGTTGCCTGTTGCCTGTTGCCTTGCGCGTAGCGCTATATCATCTCAAATCTGCTCGGGTTCGATTTGAAGAAGTCCTCAGGAGTCAGTCCTCAGGAGTCAGGAGAGAAAATTGCTTATGGATTCTAACCCCAAACAATTTTGAACACCGCGGGTGACGGTGGGGTATTAAACCCATAAGGGAAATGATAAAAAAATATTCCAACCGATGCGCCATTGCCAAATCTTCCTAAACTCCCCATTTTCCCACACTCCCCACTCTTCCCACACTCCCCACTCTTCCTAAACTCCCCATTTTCCCACACTCCCCACACTCCCCTCCCTAATAATACGGAGGTATACCAATTTTAAAAAAGATATACTGGAGTTAATCATCATTGCATTTGTCAGTTTTACCGTTAACTCTCAGTCCATAATATGAAACTAATCACATTACATCTTTGTCCTCTGATAAGCTTCGTGTCTCTATTAGGAACAGTCGCTTTTCCTGCTCATAGTCAACCTATCCCGGCAAATGACGGTACAGGAACTACCGTAAATCAAAATGGCAATCAATTTAATATTCAAGGCGGTACTCATAACGGCACTAACCTCTTTCACAGTTTCGGTAAATTTAACCTCAATTCCGGTCAAACCGCCAACTTCATCTCTACCCCAGACACCCGTAATATTCTTGGCAGAATTACAGGTGGAGACCCTTCTATCATTAATGGCTTAATTCAAGTTATAGGCGGCAACTCTAACCTTTTCTTAATGAACCCTGCAGGAGTCATGTTCGGCCCAAATGCCAGTCTCAATATTCCCGCTTCCTTCAGCGTTACTACTGCCACAGGTATAGGTTTCAACAATAATAATTTCTGGTTTCAGGCAATGGGAACAAATGACTACTCAAATTTAGTAGGCAACCCCAGCGGCTACAATTTTAATGTTTCAAACCCAGGCGCAATAGTTAACGAAGGAAATTTAAGTTTAAATCCTGGAAAAGACTTAACTTTAGTGGGTGGTACAGTCCTCAACACAGGTGAATTATCTACGGCAGGTGGTAATATCACTATCGCTGCAGTTAATGGTGGAGATACATTGAGAATATCTCAACCAGGCCATTTGTTGAGTTTAGATGTATCACCTACTTCTAATAATTTATCAGAGCAGTCAATTACACCGATGTCATTACCAGAATTATTGACAGGTGGTGACATAGATCATGCCTCTTCTGTGGTTATCAATGCTCAAGGTAATTTGGAATTGACAGATACAGCAGGAGTAGCGATAGACTTCCAGTCCGCTAACGCGATCGCCTCTGGTAATATTGATGTATCAGATACCTCCAATGGAAGTTCTGGGGGACAGATTAATGTTTTGGGCGATCGCGTGGCAGTTATCGATGCTAATATTAATGCCAATGGTCAAAATGGAGGAGGCACAATATTAATCGGAGGCGACTTTCAAGGTAATGGAATTGTTCCCAATTCTGAGCAAACTTTTGTTAATAATAACTCAATTATTTCTGCGGATGCTATTAACAATGGAGACGGGGGTCAAGTCATAATTTGGTCGGATAATACGACTAATTTTGCGGGGAATATTAGTGCTAAAGGCGGAGATTTTTCTGGCGATGGAGGCTTTGTTGAAATCTCAGGAAAAGAACAATTAATATTTGATGGAAATGTCAATGTTACGGCAGCATTTGGAGATACAGGAATAATTTTATTTGACCCTAAAAATATTAATATAGGAGGGTCAGAAAGTAGCAACGAGCTACCGGAACGAAATGAAGATGATAATGTCACATTTTCTGTGGATGAAATAGAAGAATTAGAAGGTGAAATAATTCTTCAAGCTGATAATGATATAACTGTTAATGAACCAATAGAAACTACAGATGCAATAGAATTAAAAGCCGGACGAGATATTAATATAAATGCCGATATTGATACATCTCAAACTAATAGTAATATTTCTCTATTTGGTAATGATAATAGTGCAAATATTAATAATCGCGATCGAGGAGCAGGTTCGATTAATCAAAGAGAAGGTACAACATTAAATTCTGGTAGTGGCGATATTACAATTAGACTAGGAAATTTAGACACAAATGGCGATATCAATATTGCTAATTTAACTACTACTGGTCAACTATTAATCAATGCTAATCGGGGGAATATTAGACAAGTTTCTCCTAATTCTTTAATTACTGCCGATAGAGCAATATTTGAAACTCCAAATTCTAGTGGCATAGGTTTAGCTGAAGCACCCTTGCAAATAGATATAAATAACTTAGAAGTATTAACAGGGGAACAAGGACTATTTATTAACTCAATAAATAATTTAACTATTGGTGGAGTTAGCGAAGAATTAACAGGAATTTCTACTAGAGGTGGCGGCGATATTGAACTAAATATTAATGGAAATTTTACGGCAATTGAAGATATAGTTACATCAGTTCCTGACAGACAACCAGGAACAATTACTATTTCTAGTACTGGGAATATTGATACTACTCAAACCACACTAAAATTAAATTCTGAATCAACTACAGGCGGCGATCTTTTTCTCACTGCTGATGGCAAGATTCAAACAGGAGATATTAATGCTTCTACACTGGGAAATAATAGAGGAGGGAATGTCACTATAAATAGTGGTGGTGAAACTGATACAACTGCGGGTGATATATTTTCTGAATCTTTTGATGGCGATGGTGGGAATGTTTCCATCACCAGTCAGGGCGATATCAAAACAGGTTATATTGACTCTAGTTCAAATGGTAGTGGTAGAGGAGGGAATGTCACTATAAATAGTGGTGGTGAAACTGATACAACTGGGGGCAATATATTTTCTGCCTCTTTTGATAGCGATGGTGGGAATATTTCCATCACCAGTCAGGGCGATATCAAAACAGGTTATATTGACTCTCGTTCGGATGGTAGTGGTAATGGTGGGAATATTACTCTAGAAAGTACAGGTGGTAATGTTGATACCAGTAGTGAAGAATTAGCATCTTTTTCAGTTGGGGGAAATGGAGGAAATGTCAGTATTACCAGTAATGGCGACATCAAAACAGCAGATATATTTTCTTCCGCAGGAGAACCATTCGATGCAGACGGAGACTTAGCAAATTCATCACCATTCCAGACAAATAATACTGACTCAAATCAAACTCAGAGTACAAACGGTAGTGGGGGAGATATTACCCTGACAGCAGAAGGTGTTATTGATACTAGCGCAGGAACTATCGAATCATTTTCTCGTTTAGGGGATGGAGGTAGGATCGGTATTACTAGCAAAGGTGATATTACTACAGGTGCAGTTTTTTCCACTGCGGGCGATCCAGAACTAGGTGACTCTGCAAATAATGACCCGACAGAAACACAGACGGAAATAAATCGTGGTAATAGTGGCGATCTTACTATTGAAAGCACAGAAGGTGCAGTAACTACCACAGCAGAAATAGATACTGTTGGCGAGGCAGGAAATGCTGGAGATATTACTATCAAAGCTTTTGGAGATATTCAGACTGAAAGTATTGAATCAAGGACAGCTGGTGGTGAAGGTGGAGATATAACTATTGAAAGTAGAGGTGGTACTGTTGATACTACTGGGATGGAAGCAGATGCAAGCATATTTTCTGCTTCCCTTGATGGAGATGCAGGAAACATTACCATCAGCAGTAATAACAATTTGATGACAGGTAATATTGACTCCACTTCAATTAATGGTCGGGGTGGGAATATTGCTGTTGAAAGTACAGGCGGAAATATTGATACCAGTATTGGTGAAATAGCTTCTTTGTCACAAACAGGAAATGCTGGAAGTGTAACTATCAAAAGTCAGGGCGATATTAAGACAGGTAAAATTAATTCCAATACATTGACAGGTCGGGGTGGGAATATTGCTGTTGAAAGTACAGGCGGAAATATTGATACCGTCGGAATTGACCAAAATGCCGGAATATTCGCTGCTTCTGAGGAGGGAGATGCTGGAAACATTACCATCAGCAGTAATGGCAATTTGATAACAGGTGATATTGACTCTCGTTCAAAAGGTAGTGGTCAAGGTGGAAATATTACCCTAGAAAGTACAGGCGGAAATATTGATACCACAAATGGAGAAATAGCTTCTTTGTCACAAGGAGGAAATGCTGGAAACATTACCCTCAGCAGTAATAACAATTTGATGACAGGTAATATTGACTCTCGTTCACAAAATGGTCGGGGTGGGAATATTACTCTAGAAAGTACAACTGGAAATATTGATACCACAAATGGAGAAATAGCTTCTTTGTCACAAGGAGGAGATGCTGGAAGTGTGACTATTAAAAGTCAGGGCGATATTAAGACAGGTAACATTGATTCCCAGACAACAGTAGGTCAGGGTGGAGATATTACCATTGAAAGTACAGGTGGAAGTGTCGATACGGTGGGAACTGTCGTCCCTGTAGAAACCGAGGAGGAAAATACCGGAATCTTTGCTGCTTCTCGTGAGGGAGATGCAGGAAACACTATTATCGTTAGCAATGGAGATTTAATTACAGGTAATATTGACTCCCGTTCGCGTAATGGTCAGAGTGGCAATATTACTTTAGAAAGTAAAGGTGGAAATGTTCAGACAACGGGTGGTGAACTCGCGTCTTCTTCCCGTAATGGTAATGCTGGAAATGTGAGTATTATTAGTGACGGCGATCTCAAAACTGGAAGTATCTCTTCTTTTGCAGGTCGAGGAATAGATGAACAGGAAGACTCAGAAAATTTATCTCAAAATCAGAGTGGCAGCAGTAATGGGGGAGATATTACCCTCAGAGCAGGAGGAACTATTGATACTACCGCAGAAGCTAATAATGAATCTAGGTTAGAGTCATTTTCTCGAGCAGGTTCGGGGGGTAATATCATCCTAGAAGCAAGAGGCGATATTACTACAGCTAGAATACTTTCCACTGCTGGCGACCCCCAAGCAAGCAACCCCGAAGATCATACTAACACCGCACCCCTAACACAAACAGAAATAGATAACCGTAGCAGTGGTAATATCAGCATTGAAAGTACAGAAGGTGCAGTAACTACTACAGCAGAAATAAATAGTTTTGCCACTGCTGGTAATGGTGGCAGTGTAACTATTAAAAGTCGTGGCAATTTGACTACAGGTAATATTAACTCCCGTTCGGATGTTAATGGTCGGGGTGGTAATATTACCCTCGAAAGTTTCGCCGGAAATATTGATACAACTAATGGCGATCGAGGATTATCTTCTTTTTCAGAATTAGGAAATGCAGGGGATGTGACTATTACCAGTATTGGCAATTTGACGACAGGTAATATTGACTCTCGTTCAGACGGTAGTGGTCAGGGTGGCAATATTACTCTCGAAAGTATCACCGGAAATATTGATTTCAGTCAGGGTAGATTATTTTCTTTTTCAGAATTAGGAAATGCTGGAGATGTGACTATTACCAGTAGTGGCAATTTGACCACAGGTGATATTGACTCTCGTTCCAAAGGTAGCGCTCAGGGTGGCAATATTACTCTCGAAAGTTTCGCCGGAAATATTGATACAACAAGTGGTGAATTATCTTCTTTTTCAGAATTAGGAAATGCCGGAAATGTGACTATTACCAGTATTGGCAATTTGACCACAGGTAATATTGACTCTCGTTCAGACGGTAATGGTCAAGGTGGAAAAATTACCCTTGAAAGTCTCACTGGAAATATTGATTCTAGTCAGGGTAGATTATTTTCTTTTTCCGAATTAGGAAATGCTGGAGATGTGACTATTACCAGTAGTGGCAATTTGACCACAGGTGATATTGACTCTCGTTCCAAAGGTAGTGGTCAGGGTGGCAATATTACTCTCGAAAGTTTCACCGGAAATGTTGATACAACAGGTGGTGAATTATCTTCTTTTTCCGAATTAGGAAATGCCGGAAATGTGACTATTACCAGTAATGGCAATTTGACTACAGGTGAGACTAACTCTAGTTCAAAAGGTAGTGGTCAGGGTGGCAATATTACTCTCGAAAGTTTCACCGGAAATGTTGATACAACAAGTGGTGAATTATCTTCTTTTTCAGAATTAGGAAATGCGGGAAATGTCACTATTACCAGTATTGGCAATTTGACCACAGGTAATATTGACTCTCGTTCAAGAGGTAGCGGTCAGGGTGGCAATATTACCCTCGAAAGTTTCGCCGGAAATATTGATACAACAAGTGGTGAATTATCTTCTTTTTCACGTTCAGGAGATGCAGGAGATGTGACTATTACCAGTAATGGTAATTTAACAACAGGCGATCTATTTTCCTCAAGTGGCAACCCACGAAATTCAAACAACGAGAATAACTCGTCAGAAAATGTATCTGTCTCAGAGACAAACCAACAACAAACAGATAATTCTAACTCTGGAGAAAATACCGGAGGTAGCGGGGGTAGTATTACTCTCATAGCTGAAGGTGAGATAAATACTACAGCAGGAGTTATAGAATCATTTTCTCGTCGAGGGGAAGGGGGCGATATTATCCTTGAAGCTAAAGGTAATATTACTACAAATGACATTATTTCCTCCGCAGGAGACCCAGAAAATATTCCACCTCCAGGGGAAAATACAGAAAACGCTACTATTACTCAGTCTCAGCTTGAGTCAGAAACAGGTAGTCCTGGCGGCGATATTAGCATCCAGAGTTTTGAGGGTAAGGTGACAACTCAAGGAGAACTCATTTCCTATAGTAATAAAGGAGATGGAGGTAATGTCAGTATTATCAGTAACGGCGATATTAATACTGCTGGTATTGACTCCCGCTCTGAGAATAGGGGTAGTGGTGGTAATATTTCGCTCCAAAATCAAACAGGTAGCATTGAAACTATCGGTGGTGAGTTAGCTTCTTCCTCCAGAACAGGTGATGGCGGTAATGTAGAGATTACCAGTACAGATGATATTATCATAGAAACGATTTTTTCCGAGTCGGAAGGTAATGGTAATGGTGGAGATGTGACTATTACAGTTAACGGCAATATCCAAATAGGAACTATTGAATCATTTGCTGGGGGTAGTGGTAAGGGAGGCAATATCTCTATTTTTGCAGATGGTGCAATAGATACCAGTGTTGGTGAGTTAGTCTCTAGTTCCCAAACAGGGGAAGGTGGAAATATTACCCTCAGCGCCACAGGAGATATTAGTACGGGTTTTATCGAAAGCTTTAGCGGTGCAGGAGCAAGAGGTGGTAATATTACTTTGGATACAATTAATGGAAATATTGATACTACTGTTGGGTTTTTAGCTGAAGAGGCAAATATTCCCACTGATGCTGATGTTTCTTCAGAAGATGTGGCGACTATCTTCGAGCAGGAACGTGCAAACTTGAGTTCCTACGCTCCAGAAGGTACAGGAGGAAATATTGTCATTATTCAGCGGGGTCAAGGAGAGATTACTACTAGCAATATTAGTTCTTTTGGTGGGGAAAGTAGTGGAGGAGTTAGTATCAGCAACAATAACGGCAATATTAACACGGGTGTAATTTTTTCCACTGCTCTTAATGCTACGGGCGATCGCATATCTATCGAAACTCTGAATAACGGCGACTTAAATATTAATCATATTGCTACTTATTCTACTGCTGACAATGGTACTGGGGGTAAGATAAAATTGAATGCTAGTGGTGTTGTCAATATTAATAATGTAGCATCTTTTGGTAATGCTGGTAGTGGAGATGTAAGTATTGCAAGTAATAGCGGGAGTATTAATACGGGGACTATTCAGACCCGCGCTCCCAATGGCACCAGTGGTAATATTACTCTGAATACTTTTAGCACCCAAGGTGATATTAGAACTGCAAGTGTTAGCACTCAAGGTGGAGAAGCGGCTGGAACAGTTGAAATTATTGCTTCTGATGGTTCGGTTACTACTGAAGATTTGGAATCTAGCTCTGAGTCTGGAAATGCTGGAGGTATTGATGTTCAGGCAGGGGAAGATATTGAGACAGGCGACCAAACTGTTGATAGTGCGACTGGTGATAGTAATATTAATAATCAAGCAGCAGGTAATATTACTACTGCAGACCAAATAGCTACAACTGAGCAGGGTAATGCCAATATTAATAATCAAGCAGCAGGTAATATTACTACTGCAGACCAAATAGCTACAACTGAGCAGGGTAATGCCAATATTAATAATCAAGCAGCAGGTAATATTACTACTGCAGACCAAATAG
>JAXHSW010000058.1:41942-42194 GCA_034190295.1 Cyanobacteriota bacterium
CTACAACTGAGCAGGGTAATGCCAATATTAATAATCAAGCAACAGGTAATATTACTACTGCAGACCAAATAGCTACAACTGAGCAGGGTAATGCCAATATTAATAATCAAGCAACAGGTAATATTACTACCGCAGACCAAATAGCTACAACTGAGCAGGGTAATGCCAATATTAATAATCAAGCAACAGGTAATATTACTACCGCAGACCAAATAGCTACAACTGAGCAGGGTAATGCCAATATTAATAATC
>JAXHSW010000058.1:42294-44264 GCA_034190295.1 Cyanobacteriota bacterium
AAGCAACAGGTAATATTACTACCCAAGACCAAATAGCTACAACTGAGCAGGGTAATGCCAATATTAATAATCAAGCAACAGGTAATATTACTACCCAAGACCAAATAGCAATAGGTGATACAACAAATATTACCAACTTACCAGGAGGAGAACTTAATACTGGTGAAATCATTCAAATTAGCCCACCTCCATCAATACCAATAGACAATACTTTGCCACAACAATCACCTCAGACACCAGCAAATCAAACCATTCCAGGAGCATCAAACCCCGTACAACCAATAACCCCAGCTATTCCAACAAATAATATTTTACAATCTGACAACCAAATCTCAAATCCGATCGCCACTAATATTATCCAGTCAGTAAGAAGTAACAGTAGCATCAGCACAACCAACAATCCTAATCTGCCAAATCAAAAGAGCGATCGCCAACAAATCAACATCAACACCGACACCAAAACAGCTTTAAAAAACATCAATATTCTCAACAACATTCCCCTAACTGTTGCTGCTAACTCTCAAACTTTGACTGCCTTAGAGCAAAATCGAAACAACGAATTCACCGAGTACTTTGGCGAAAACCTATCAACTCAAAATATATCCATAAAAAACGGGGGCAACTTTGGACAAGAGCGATCGACTCAAAATACATCCATAAAAAATATCCGGGAAGTGCTGACAGACATCGCCCGTGAAACAGGCAAAAAATCAGCAATTATTTATGTCACAGCTTACCAAGAAGAACTGCAACTGGTATTATATACATCAGATAGCGACCCCATCCTCAAAACTATTCCAGCAGCTAATCGCCAACAACTCATGGAAGTTGTGCTGCAATTAAGAGTTCAAGTCACAAACCCCTCCCGTCGCAATACTCAAAGCTATTTGCCATCAGCAAAAAAATTGTACAATTGGCTCATTAGACCCATATCAGCAGAATTAGAAGCCGCTAATATCGATACCTTACTCTTCAGTATGGATGAAGGTCTACGGACATTACCTGTAGCAGCATTACACGATGGTCAACAATTCCTCGTCGAAAAATATAGCCTCAGTTTAATTCCCAGTATCAGTTTAATGGATACAAACTACCGTCCAATTCAAGATACCCGAGTATTAGCAATGGGAGCAAGTGAATTCACTGCTCAAAATTCCTTACCAGCAGTACCAGTCGAGTTAGAAACTATTTCCCAACAGTTGTGGCAAGGTAGTCAATTTCTCAATCAAGACTTCACCCGTAATAACCTGCTAACCCAACGACAAAATTATCCCTATCCCATCATTCACCTAGCAACTCATGCAGAATTCCGACCGGGTGCTGTCAGCAACTCCTATATTCAACTGTGGGGTAACCAAAAACTAAAACTAGACCAAATACGGGAGTTAGGTTGGAACGATCCACCAGTAGAATTATTAGTATTGTCAGCTTGTCGCACTGCTATTGGTGACAAAAATGCTGAGTTAGGTTTTGCCGGGTTAGCAGTAGCAGCAGGAGCAAAGTCTGCCTTAGCTAGTGTGTGGTATGTGAGCGATGAAGGTACATTAGGATTGATGACAGAATTTTACACCCAACTGAATAATGCCAAGATTAAAGCAGAAGCGTTACGACAAGCACAGTTAGCAATGTTACGAGGAGAGGTAGTCATTGCAGAGGGTCAGTTAAGGGGAACAGCAGCTCGTGGTGCAGTGGTATTACCGTCAGAATTAGGAAAGTTTGAAAATCAAAATTTATCTCATCCCTATTATTGGGCAGGGTTTATGATGATTGGTAGTCCGTGGTAGATGGGGAAGTAGGGGAGTAGGGGAGTGGCTCACACGGATTATGGCACGGATACACGGATAGCTCAGGGAGTAGGGGAGTGGCTCACACGGATTATGGCACGGATACACGGATAGCTCAGGGAGTAGGGGAGTGGCTCACACGGATTATGGCACGGATACACGGATAGCTCAGGGAGTAGGGGAGTG
>JAXHSW010000059.1:0-31346 GCA_034190295.1 Cyanobacteriota bacterium
GAATCGTATCCATAACTTGGATGGAGATATCGAGGAGCCGGATGAGGTGAAAGTCTCACGTCCGGTTCTGAAGGAGAGTTGGAAGTCGAGAGGCTTCCTTCGACTCTAACACTTCTCATCCAGCCGTTGCAGTGAAAGTGGGAGATAAAAAGAATTATTGCCATGCCCTGAAAATTAACGGACCTTGCCAAATTGTTTATCAACCCCATAACCCGAACAAAAGTCAAGCCGGGGGAGCTCGTCTGTGGATTGAAGTAGAACCAGAACATATAGTAGAGCGAAAATATTTTGTTAATGGAGATTATGGTCCGCCACCGGAAGTAGTTCAGCAGCGTGCAAAAACTAAGGGGTCAAAAAGTAAGAAGAAAAAATCTAAAAAGAAAGGAAAGAATAGAAGCAGTTAGTTGGATAGTTAACTTGGAAACAGAGAATTTCAATAGCAGTGTCTGGGTGCTGTTCTATTTTTTGCTGTCTAGAAATCGCCACTTATGCAGACTATTAACTCAGAAAATTGAACATCTATTTAGCGATCGCTCTCCAACTCTCTTTACTTACAGTAAGTATTTAGGGTCATTTTTCATCTCTGGGTTTGAAGTCACAAGGCTTTCAAATTCTCAATCATTTTAGGTCAACGAAGAAAGGCGTATAGATTCAGAAATTATATTAGTATCTAGCAAATACTTTAAACTCATAAATCCACCTCTCTTCCTGGTGACTTATCCCGTAAGTTCTCAAAAGTATGATCGTCATTTCAGTTATCAGTTATCAGTTATCAGTACCTCTGCTTCGGAGGAGGCTTGACATAAGGAATATTCTCTTTTTTTATCCCCTTAAAAGGGGAGGCTTGAGACCCTAATTTTCGGTCAAAAGTAATTCCTTCTTGTTCTATTCTTGCCCGAAATTTTTGATAGGCTGACCAAAAATCATTAACCTCTTTAATTTCTATTAAAATTTCTTGGTTATCCGGCAAATTTACTTTCTCTAATAATTCGATAGTTTTTCTTTAATTCTTTTTACTAACATACAGCACTTTCCGATGTAATGAGGTACACCTTATTGTAAGGCAAAAGTCAGAAGTAAAACTAAGAAGATTGGACTGTACCTCATAGCAAAGGAAACCGCTGTAAAATTAACTTTTTAAATATCTGTAAATTTATATAATAACTCATTTAAACTTAACTCCATTGTAAGTA
This sequence comes from Cyanobacteriota bacterium, assembly GCA_034190295.1. Taxonomy (GTDB): domain Bacteria; phylum Cyanobacteriota; class Cyanobacteriia; order Cyanobacteriales; family Microcoleaceae; genus Okeania. The sequence continues at coordinate 1,194 of JAXHSW010000059.1, forward strand.
AAAATTCGGAGAGGTTTAATCAGTATTTTGTTATCTAATAACCTCACTAATTCTTGTCACTCAAATTACCAAAAATTAATACTTACATCACATTTTGATTTGATTTTATACTATAGTACTTTTTAGTTTTTACCCAATCAAGCAGTTATGTCTAGTCAAAATGGTCAGAGTCCAATCCATCAGGAAGAATCTCAAAATAGTGATAGTTTAAATAATTCAGACAGTTCAAGTCTTCAGGAAGAATCTCAAAATAGCGATAGTTTAAATAATCAAGAGAAGTTAGAAGAAATAAATTTATCAAGAGAGTTTTTTCCTACACTGAAAAAATATCTTACATGGGATGTGGGAGCTAGAATAAAAAGCACAAATCCACTTACTGTATGCCTAGTAATATTACAGTTAGTAAGTGGGTATACGACAATAAGAGGAGCTACGATTGTTTTTTCAAAGTCTAATAAAATACTCTCTGGTTTTCTTGGTGGAACTTTTCAATTTTTGCTTATATTACTTTTAATTTTTAAAGCCGGAAATGGAGGTCCTAAGAGAAGGTGGTTTTCAATTATAGTTTTGACTATAGTGAGTATCTACTGCAATTTCTTTTTTATTTATGATGAAACTTTGGGTGGGGAGCTAACGAAAAACTCTCCTAAAAAAATACAAGCCCATAATAGTTTAGTTAGAAAAATTAAGAGTAATTTTACGGATAAACTGCCAAGGTTAGAAGCCCAAAAATCAGAATTGGAAAGGCGAAGACAGAATGAAATAAATGGTACTAGAGGAAATCCTCCTGGTTGTGGAGTAGAATGTCAAAGATTGACGCTTGAAAAGGAAAATGTACAAGATGAAATTAATCAAATTAAAAATATTGCAGAGGATAACAGAATTAATAATGTACTTGCCCTCTCTGCACAAGAAATTAAAGAATTACCACCAAAAGAAATTTACGATATAAATTTAGGGGCTTGGAGTGCTATTCCTGAAAATTATAAAGTACCACAGCCACAATTTTCTGATTATGAAAATTCTGAAGCTTTTTTAATTCCTTTTGTTAAAGTGTACCAAGAAAAAGAAGCAACAGCCATCGCTTCTTTAATCATTGCGGTAATTATAGATGGTTTAGGCTTAGTTTTAGGAAGTATTCCTCCTAGTAAGAATTCATTAGTTTTGTATAGAATACTAGCAGAAAGTCTCACATCTCCAATTATAGGAATTAAGAAAGTTTTTGCTACTCTAAGAAAATCAATAAAAGATAATGTAGAACATTTTGATACTAATATAAGTTCACTGTCTAGCAGTACAGGAATAATTAAGCTAGTCGATCTAAATGGTGCTAAATTTTTGATGAATTTTTACAATGCTATTGATAAGCACAAGGAACTCAAGATTGATGCTGAAAAACTTTACTCTGAAGAAACTTATGAAAAGATGAAAAGAGAAAATAGCAGCAATGAAGCATCTATAGATTCTTTTGAATATTTAAAGACTGCCTATGAACTATTAATAGATAATATGCGTTATCCTCCCTTTGAATGGATTGAAGAGTATCCAAAGGAAAACCTACTTTCAGAAAAACTTGTAGGTTTAATGCATAATGATGAAAATTCCAATAATAAAACAAAGAGTGAAAAAGGCTGGAAGTTTAAGAAAAAATCTTATAAACAATTCGTGAATTGGATAACAGAAGAAATTGAAGAACAGCTTACTAATGAACAAGTTACAGCGACAGGAGAGATAACATTACGCATTTCCCGAAAAATTAAAGACGATCAAAAAAAACTATAAGTATCGCTAAACCCAATTCTTAGGCGTTGCTGAAACTGGATATGAATCTGAGAAATTGAACAACTGAAAAACCTCACCTAACAGGGTTTTTAATCAGTCACCAACGGAAAATTCATATCTTCATTCATCAACGCCAATTCCTATAACATAACAGTAGGGTAGGAAATACCCACCCCACCAAAACTTAACTAAGCACCAACAGATTCTTTTGCAGCATACATAACTTCCAGAGAAATCTGCTCAAAACCACGTTCTCTGGCAAACTTCTCAGTATTTCGCTTCACTTTACCCCGAACAAAACCAGGCACCTTATTCAATTCTGCCTTTGCTTCCTTCGTCCAATTCAAATCGGAATCAGCAGAAATCCCCTTAGTAATAACCTCCTTAGTATCATGCCCGCCAAATATTTCTAATAGGTGGTCTTCCATTCCCAAAGTAAAGGAATTGTACACCAAATCGGCAATTTGATTAGTTCCCTCATAACCCATAAACGGTTTATAACCAATGGGAAAATTCTGAATATGAATCGGTGCCGCAATTACACCACAAGGAATATTCAACCGCTTACCAACATGACGCTCCATTTGCGTACCAAAAATCGCCGCAGGTTCCACACGAGCGATCGCATCTCCAATCTCACCATTATCCTCAGTAATTAAAACCTCATCGCAATATTCACTTACCTGTTCCCGGAACCAGTCAGCATCATATTTACAATAAGTACCTGCCCAAACTACATGAATACCCATTTCTCGCGCCAAAATTTTTGTCAGAGCAGCAGCATGAGTATTATCCCCAAATACCACCACTTTTTTACCAGTTAAATTTTGACAGTCAATGGAACGAGAAAACCAAGCTGCTTGAGAAACGTGCAAAGTTTGATTATCAATAAATTCCTCATAGTCAACATTGGCACCTTGAGCATTAACCACCTGCTGAATTTTCCGAATACAACGAGCAGTTTCCACCACACCCATTGGAGTAATGTCAATATAAGGAGTTCCAAACTCAGACTCTAAATATTTGGCTGTCATTATCCCCAGTTCGCGATAGGGTGTGAGATTAAACCAAGCGCGAGATAGATTTTTTAAGTTGTGAACCGAAGCACTTTCAGGAATTACTTCATTAACTTCAATACCTAAATCTGCCATTAAGCGTTTTAACTCGGTACAGTCATGTTGGTTGTGGAAACCCAGGGTAGAAACGCCAATGATATTAACAGAAGGTTTTTCAGTTTTCCCTTCTGGAAGTTCCCCTTTCTTTTTCGCCTTCTCAATATAATATTTAACTATTTGCTGCAAAGTGCTGTCCGCTGCTTGAAGTTCGTTAACGCGGTAATGGTTAACATCCGCCAGCATTACATCACCTTTGGCATCTATTTGAGCGCGTTCGACAAAATTTTCTAGGTCTTCTTGCAAAATGCTGGAAGTACAGGTAGGAGTAAGAACAATTAAATCTGGAGCTTCTTCGTTGTCTTTACGGATGATATTATCTACCACTTTTTCTTGAGAACCCCGTGCTAATACATTACGGTCAACTACACTGGTCGTGACTGGTGTATAATTACGTTCTCTTTCTAACATAGAGCGCATGACATTGAAATAGTCGTCACCGAGGGGAGCGTGCATTATGGCGTGAACGTTTTTGAAAGAACTGGCAACGCGCAATGTGCCAATGTGAGCGGGACCTGCATACATCCAGTAGGCTAATTTCATCTAATTTTCTCCGTTTTTTGTTAACTGTTATAGATTTGTTAGTTTGATTGTCTCAAATTTTGATGTCTTTATTCATTTAATGGGACTTTTTGAACAATATTTTTTCAGGTTATCCCATCAACTAGGAACTTAGTTTGTCATTGAAGCAATAAAATTTTGTTTTATTTAAGTATTCTTAATTTTTAGGTTAATTTCTGTTAATTCACGGACATAAAAGGTTGACAATTATTTGATATGGGTATATTAAAGTCGTTAATTTTTAGTATGCGATCGCCCTCCACAAAAATATTAATTAATAAATTTTTCAGGAATATAATTTAACTAGAAACTAATGCTTGAAATCGTGGATCGGAAGAAAGATTTTCACAATCTTGGTCTTCTTTTACCCAGTCTTTTACTTCAGGTTCTAAATTAATAGCTTGTTCTAAACTTTTAAGAGCCTGGTCAATCTTATTTTGTAAAGCATAACAGCAAACTTTGTTGTATAAAAGCCACCCATCATCTGGTATACATTCTATAGCTTTATCAAAGCAAATCATCGCTTCATTATATTTATCAAAATTTATCAAAGCCCATCCTTTATCTTCCCAAAGAGGTGCTAAATCATCTCTATCTCTGAAAGCTTTACCTTCTTGCACAGATTTCTCGTACCATTCAAGAGCTTGATTGTGACATTCAATTGCAGCTTCATATTTTTCTAAAGCACTGAGAGTTAATCCTTTATTTCTTAATCCTGTATAAGTATCAAAAGAATCTTCTGGTTGTTCCAATGCTTGTTCATACATAGCAAGAGCTTCTTCATATCTTTCTAAACCTAAAAGGGCACTACCTCTAGTATTAATTGGAACAAATTGATTAAAGTAGTCTGGCTCTAGTTCAAATGCTTTGTCTAAAGCAGCAAGTCCTTCCTCAAAATTGCCATCTTCTGTTTCTTCTAGAGCTTTTTGTAGTAACTCTTCAGCTTCATTGGACATATTTATCGAGCCTCTATAAATAAAACAGATTTTTCTAGCAGCTTCTCACAAATAAAGATAGGATTATCTGTCCTGTAATTATTCTTAATATTTTATTGAATTCAAAAATAACAGAAAATATAATCAAATTACCATTAACTTAGTATAGATGTTTCAAACTATTAGACATCTCCAATATTAACGAAGTTAGAAGTCAGCAAGTCTGCAAGTCATAAGTAACCCACCCGCGGGCCCCGACCGTGGAGGGGAAGTAGGGGATTTGAGCCCCGCTCCAAAAACCCGATCGCCTTAAAAGGCTGGGTTGCGCGACCCATGTTATTTTGATAAAAAATCAAATCAATCATCCCACAGAAATCATCAATTCTTTCTTCCTACTCCCTCTTTCCCGCGCCGCCCGATAGCGCACCTGGTAGGGCACCAAGCAGATTGAAATTTGCTCTCATCTCCCCATCTCCCCATCTCCCCATCTTCCCATCTCCTCCTCTATTTTTAAATAGAACCCATTTGGATTCTATAAAAGCGATCGCTCTTGGGTTAGCTTCATATTAACCCCGTCGCCAACCCTGTAAACTTACGCATATAGGGGACCTGTATCCTCGCACGATATCAGATTTAGGCACTCCTGCTTCAATTAACTCATTAGCTATTCCGGCTTCAGTTCCATCTCGTTGAATCCAAATTTTCCCTGACCTAATTTCAACATGAATAACACATCCAAACACTCTTCTTTCCCCACACCATCCGACATGAAACATCAAATAGCGATCGCGTTCTAAGTCAAAAGCAATTTGAGTTTCTATTTCCCCATTGTCATTATCGCCCTCAGAATGTTTTTCGACAATTGACTTAATTAGTTTTCTATATTTTTCTATATCCATGTTACAATATCCTTTCTAAAATGTTGTAGTTGACACTTTGTAACAAACGTTTATCAAATTGGTATGATATAGGAACATAAATAGTCAAAAAGAGATATAAATGAGATTAAAAGTCAATGAAATACTTTGGTCATTCCTCCATCTTTTTTAGTTGGCCTAAATGAAGTTGAAAAAAGTGTAAGTCCTATAAAATATTAAATAGCAATCTCAAATTATTCATAAACGCACCATGATTACTTTAGCCAAATGGTCAATACAAGACTATCATCAGATGATTTCTGCGGGTATTCTCAGCGATCGCCATGTAGAATTATTAGAAGGAGAAATTATTGAAATGTCGCCAGAAAAATCTTGGCATCGGAAAATAACTGATTCTATTGCTGAATATTTGCGAGAAAAGTTCCGAGGTCTGGCAAAAATCTACGAAGCACATCCAGTTACTCTTCCTAATTCAGAACCGGAACCAGATATAGCTGTTGTTAAAATGCCAGCATATTTATATGATTCTCGTCATCCTTATCCTGAAGAAATTTATTTGTTAATAGAAGTTTCTGATACAACTTTAAAAAAAGATTTAGAAAAAAAACGATTTGTTTATGCCCGTGCTGGTATTTTAGAATATTGGGTTGTGGATGTAGTAAATGAACAACTCATCGTATTTCAAGAACCATCAAAAGATGATTATCAAGTTCAAAAAAACTACAGTCAAGGAATTATTTTTACACTTGTTTTTCCCGATATTGAAATATTAGTAGAAAAGTTATTGAAATAGGGAGTAGGTATTGGAATATTTGCAGGGTTTTCCGATCGAGATGTAACAAACATTCTTGACAGCTTAAACAGTTTTTTTGCTACAATAATCTTTTCACATATTACTACAGAGATTAATATAGCAATCACCGAATCAGATGTGAGAATTTAGGTGTTCCTTTAAAGTATGGAAGATAGCAGTTATCTTAATTCTTATGTATTAGTTTTTTTTCTTCCCTGTTGCCTGTTGCCTTTCGGAGCTGTTGCCTAAAAGTCTCCAATATCTCACAACTAAAATCATATTGCTATATATGGTAACTAATATTAATATTGACGAAAAACTCCTTAAGGAAGCTCTAGCTTTGAGCGACCATTCCACAGTAAATTTATTGATAGAAGCAGCTTTGCATGAATATATTCAAAGTCGCCAACAACTGAAAGTATTAGAATTATTTGGTACTATCGACTATGAAAAAAATTATAATTATAAGCAACAAAGACAAAAAAATGAATGTTGTAGTTGATACTTTGTAACAAACATTTATCAAATTGGTATAATATAGGAATATCAATAATCAAAAGGAGATATAAATGAGATTAAAAGTCAATGAAAATGGTTTAGTCATTCCTCCATCTTTTTTAGCTGGTTTAGATGAAGTTGAGGTGAGTAGGGAAGGTGATTTAATAAGTATTAAAAAAGTCGATAAAATACCCGATAAGCATAATATAGATATTTCTCTTGTCAAAGGAGGGGTAGCTCAAAATTTACTAGAAGAAAACCTAAAAAAAATTAAGGAGTCTAAGAAAAACCAAGCTTTCAATCCTAAAAAAGCTGCTTTAGCTCAAAGGTTTAGAGATTTGTGTAAAGAAGTCCAGGAATTATACGCAGATAATCCTTTATCCGAAGCTGAGATTGCAGCAGAAATTGATGCAGTAAGAAGGGAAGAATGAAAATTATTATTGATACAAACGTTTTAGTTTCTGCCATAATTGCCGATGCAAAACCTGAACAAACTGTTGATTTTATTATTTACCTTATGGGTTTAATACCCCATCGATTATGAAGAAAATTATAATTATAAGCAACAAAGACAGAAAAAATAAATTTTGTAGTTGACAGTGATAAAATAGGAATAATCAATTCAACTGATTTTAGTTATCATGTTAAACTCTGAATTATTAGCTGAACTTAAACACTTATCCCGCGCCGATAAGTTTCAAATTATCCAGTTTTTAATAGCTGAATTGGCAAAAAAAGAAGGGTTAGAACTATTAGATAATAATAAGCCTTATCGTACTTGGTCTCCCTATAATTATTCTGATGCAGCGGATAAATTAATGAGTTTATTAGAACAAGAAGAAGGGAAACAAAATGCCGAATGCTAAAAGGTTTCCTTTTGTTGAAAGAAGCGATCGCGCTGGAGAAACTAATGTTTTTCCGTATCTACCTATCACTTTAAGCTATCAAGATTGCATTTTGGATGCTTTAGGATTATTGGATACGGGTTCGAGTCTTAATGTGTTGCCTTACCATGTTGGTTTAGCATTAGGAGCAGTTTGGGAGGAACAAAGACTTTCAATTTCCTTAGCAGGTAATCTTGCGCCAGTGGAAGCAAGGGGTTTAGTTGTTGTGGGAAAAATTAGCGATTTTCCACCCGTTCGTTTAGCATTTGCTTGGGCGAAATCTAACGACCCACCTATTATTTTAGGTCAGTTGAAATAGCAGTCAGCGGTCAGCGGTCAGCTATCAGCTTCTAGTTGCGTGTATAATGGGGGTTTGAATCCCCCATAAAAGGTGCACCGCGCGCTTTTTCAAATATAGCGGGGGACTTAAACCCTCGAATTTGAGCTGACAGCTAAATGCTGAGAGCTGATAGCTAGTTAAGGTTAAACTTTTTTATGGAGTTTGATGTATGTTTTTATCGTTCGCAGTTAGCTTTTGAAGTCTGTCCAAAATAGCTAAGAAAGAATTGCTTAAGACTTATGCGAATGATAAATCTTAGACTCGGAAACGTTTTTCCAACTATTCCCTGTTCCCTATTCCCTACTATTAATGAGATAATAAGACTACCAAAAAAAAGTTAGTCAACTTTCCCATTATAAATTATGTCGCAAACTCCTTTTTCCCCAGAAGAAATAGCATCCGAAGGCATCAAACCAGAAGAATATCAAGAAATTCTCAACCGCCTTAGTCGTCATCCCAATAAAGCAGAACTGGGAATGTTCGGTGTCATGTGGTCGGAACACTGCTGCTACAAAAACTCCCGCCCCCTACTCAAACAATTTCCCACTACAGGTAAACGCATCCTCGTTGGACCAGGAGAAAACGCCGGAGTCGTAGACCTAGACAACGGACTCCAACTCGCTTTCAAAATCGAATCCCACAACCACCCATCCGCAGTCGAACCATTTCAAGGGGCAGCAACAGGGGTCGGTGGCATTCTCCGAGACATATTCACAATGGGTGCCCGTCCCATCGCTGTACTTAACTCCCTACGTTTTGGTTCTCTAGAAGATGCCAAAACTAGACGCATTTTTACTGGAGTAATTTCCGGCATTTCTCACTATGGAAACTGTTTCGGAGTACCTACAGTTGGTGGAGAAATTTACTTTGACCGTGCTTATACTGGCAACCCCTTAGTCAATGTCATGGCATTAGGTTTAATGGAAACTCCCGAAATTGTTAAATCTGGTGCATCCGGTATTGGCAACCCAGTCTTATATGTCGGTTCCACTACGGGTAGAGATGGTATGGGTGGAGCAAGTTTTGCCAGTGCCGAACTCAGCGATAAATCAATTGACGATCGCCCTGCTGTACAGGTAGGCGACCCATTCTTGGAAAAATGCTTGGTTGAAGCTTGTTTGGAAGCATTCAAAACAGGAGCAGTAGTGGCAGCTCAGGATATGGGTGCTGCTGGTATCACCTGTTCTACTTCAGAAATGGCAGCTAATGGTGGTGTTGGTATTGAATTTGATCTTGACAAAGTGCCAGTGCGAGAGACTGGGATGGTGCCTTATGAATATTTGCTCTCAGAATCTCAGGAGCGGATGTTGTTTGTTGCTGAGAAAGGTCGCGAACAGGAATTAATTGATATTTTTGAACGTTGGGAACTTCATGCTGTGGTTGCGGGTACAGTTATTGAAGAACCTATTGTCCGAATTTTATTTGAAGGGAAAATAGCGGCAGAAATACCTGCTACTGCTTTGGCAGATAATACTCCTATTTATCAACGGGAGTTGTTGACTGAGCCACCGGAATATGCGAAAAAAGCTTGGTCATGGAATTCAGCATCTTTACCATCATGTACGGAAACAGGTATTGAAGTGCGGGGAAATTGGCAAACTTGGAATGATATTCTTCTGACTTTATTAGATACTCCAACCATTGCTTCTAAACATTGGGTATATCAGCAATACGACCATCAAGTGCAGAATAATACTGTTATGCTTCCTGGTGGAAGTGATGCTGCTGTAATTCGGTTACGTCCGCAAATTTCTACGGATAACCCACTATCAAATTCTGGTGTTGCTGCGACGGTAGACTGCAATTCTCGTTTAGTTTATCTCGATCCATATATGGGTGCAAAGGCAGTAGTGGCGGAAGCTGCTCGGAATCTCAGTTGTGTAGGTGCCGAACCTGTGGCAGTTACAGATAATCTCAATTTTGGCAGTCCGGAAAAACCTGTGGGATATTGGCAACTTTCGGAGAGTTGTCGCGGTCTTGCTGAAGGTTGTCGGGAGTTGGGAACTCCTGTTACTGGTGGGAATGTGTCTTTGTATAATGAAACTCTGGATAGTGAAGGTCATCCCCAGGGGATATATCCGACTCCAGTTGTGGGAATGGTGGGTTTAATTCCTGACCTGAGTCGTATTTGTGGGCAAGGTTGGCAAACTGAGGGAGATATTATCTATTTAATTGGAAATTTGGGGATGCGGTCTTTGGCTGCTTCTGAATATTTGGCAACTGTTTATGGTGTGGTTGCTGGGAAACCGAGTGAGGTAGATTTTGATTTGGAGCGTCGGGTACAGGGAGTTTGTCGTTATGGTATCCGTCAAGGTTGGGTAAATTCTGCCCATGACTGTGCTGAGGGTGGTTTAGCGATCGCTCTGGCAGAATGTTGTATTAGTGGGAAGTTGGGAGCTGAGGTTAATTTGGAATTAGTTGAAAAGTCAGATTTTCGGTGGGATGAGTTTTTGTTTGGAGAGGGTGGTTGCCGAATTTTGGTTTCTATTGCGCGAGAAAATCAGAAAATTTGGGAGTCGTATCTTCAGGAAAATTTGACTGGTTTTTGGCAAAAAGTTGGTCTGGTTGGTAATGCTGAAAGTAGTTTGCAAATTTTAGTTGATGAGGGTGTGTCTTTGATTAATTTAGAGATGGGGGAAATGAGCGATCGGTTTAATAATGCTATTGAAAAGCGATTAGATGTAATATAGAATTTTTGATGATTTGTTTGTAGTTGCGCTTGAGCATAGTAGCAGTTAACTCAGCTTTTTGGTAGTCGTGGAAATATCACTACTCCCCAACAGTGGAGAACCCCTGAAACTTGGAAGATAACTATCCCACAGCTTGAATCCATTCTTGATTCTGAGGCTAGTCTTCCTAAATTTAACTTCTTAGTAGATGACGATATAGATTTCTAATAAATATCTGAATAAGTTGTGGGTTCAAGCAGAGCTAAAACTCACAACTTTATTGTTTATAAATTACTTGCAACCTACTATCATAAATCAAAGGATAAAGGATATAGTTCAAAAGTAAAACCAGGAATAAACACTCCGTCGTCCCGAATCACATCCCAGAATCTACAAGGTTCTTCTCCATAACCTCCCCACGTGACACCTTGAAGATTAACTCTGACAAAATGAGTTCTTGTCATATTGCAGTATTTTGTCTTTGCCCCTCTCCAATCGCAGTCAGAAAAACGAGTGGACTCCAAGTTACAAGAGCCAATGTTAGTATTCCTGAAGTCGCAGAAGCTAAATTCACCAGTTATATCGCAACTCCAAAACTTAGCACCACTAAAATTAATATGGCTATTAACACAGTCGGTATAATGACCACAAAACTTCACATATTGAAAAATTGCTCCACTAAAATCCACACCATCCAAAGGAAATCTCCTCAAATCAGCGCGATAAAGACTAACACCTCGAAAATCTCTTTCTCCTACTTTGTAACGAGCTAAAAACTCCTTGACATCCATTCGTGCTAAAAATGCTCGTCCGGCCTCAATTCTGCGTTGATATTTCTCTGCATTATCCTCAGTAATAGGAGGCGAATCTATCGAATGACTGAAAAAAAGGAATCAATTCTCCTTTGTAGCCAATAGTATCCCAGAACTCACTTGGTGCCGCCCCAGAACCTCCTAAACTTGCCCCTTTAAAGTTAGCTCTGACAAAACAAGTCCATGTCAGAAGACAAAATTCCGCTTTAACTCCCCTCCAATTACAGTCAAAAAACTTGGCGCATTCTAAATTGCCATACTTTATATGAGCTTCTACGAAATCGCAGAAGTTAAATTGACCCCTCAGAGTGCAATTCCTGAATTTAGCACCACTAAAGTTGATATGGCTGTTAACATATTTGGCGTAAGCATCACCAAACTGGACGAATTCAAAGTTAGCACCACTGAAGTCCACAGCATCTAAGTGAATTCGACTCAAGTCAGCACGGTGGAGGTTAATGCCAGGAAAGTATTTTTTCCCTGCGGTGTAGCTCAAGATAAATTCTTGTGCATCCATAAATTTTTTCTGGGTTTGTTTACACCTATCGCGAAGCAGATCGGAACTCATATAAAATCCGGTTGAATACTTATTATATAGTTGAGAGTAGGGGAGTAGGGGAGTGGGGGAGTGGGGGAGTAGGGGAGATTGAAGGCTTGAAGTAATTGTAGAATTATCAACATATATTATATAACCGGATTCTATATCAGAAGTTAGAAGCGAGTGTGTAATTCTGAGGAAACTTCAAAATTGCACACTCAAGACAGTAAAAAAAAGTCAATCATGCTGATAGCTGATAGCTTACTGCTGACTGCTATTTAAAACTCTCCAGCTAAAGCAGCAACACAACGTTCACAAATAGTGGGGTCATTTCAGTTATCAGTTATCAGTTGTCAAAAAAAGTCAATCATGCTGACCGCTGACCGCTGACTGCTGACTGCTATTTAAAATTCCCCTGCTAAAGCAGCAACACAACGTTCACAAATAGTGGGGTCATTTCAGTTATCAGTTATCAGTTATCAGTTGTCAAAAAAAGTCAATCATGCTGACCGCTGACTGCTGACTGCTGAGTGCTATTTAAAATTCCCCTGCTAAAGCAGCAACACAACGTTCACAAATAGTAGGATCTTCTGAAGAAACACCGACATGAGTAGAATAATTCCAACAGCGATCGCATTTCTCACCATCAGCTTTGACTACTCCTATTCCTAAAGAGTCTGAAATAGATTTATATTCAAGGTTACTTAAAGCTTCTGGAGAATCCAATAATTCTACCTGAGAAGTAATAAACAGATAACGTAACTCATCAACTCCATTACCAGCTATTTTGGCTTTCATATTATGAGGTTGCTTAGGTAAAGTTTCTGTTTCTACTACTTGTGGTACTGGAGTCGAATCCACTTTTTTGGGAGGAACATAAACTCCTTCTGGTGAAACTAAAGTTGCTGACTGTTTGACTGTATTATCTATTGATTTTTTCTGTTTAGGTAATAAAGCATCTTTGCCAAATATATCTTCTGTGGTCGATTTAATTTTTTCAGAAAGCTTTTGCCGATTTTTAGCAAATAATAGGTCGCCAGTTACCAAGCGAATTGTGTATATAATTCCCACTGCTTCAAACAAAAAACTTATTAAAGGCAGTTGATTAATGGTATCTATGATTGTTAGTGTTATTTTTATTGCTAAGAGGAATATAATGATTAAAAATATTCCTCCTAAAATTTTTTGATAACCACTAAAAAATTTACTCAAAATCTTAGGAACTTCTGCTAAAAAATCTTTTGTTTGAGTAAAATTAGCAGGAGATTTTGCCTGGTTATTAGGAGTTTTATTTTCTGTTTTTTCTGGTTCAGTTTCGATTTTAGCTTCGAGAACTTCTTCTACTTCAACAGTAGGATTAAAAGCTGATATTTTTTCCTGCAAAACAGCATCTTTTACATACAACAATACCTTTGCTTCTAAAGGCGCACCAATAGCTTTTTCCGCCCGTGCTTTTTCCAATACTTTGTTAACTTCAGTACGAGTTTGTCGCAATTCTTGCCATAACTTAGCCAATTCTGGGTTATGCCATTTTTCCTCCATTTTCACCCACCCAGACTCAAATACAGATTTGTAGGGAGTTGGATAAGGAATATTTTGCCAAATATCTTCTGCTGTATGAGGTAAAACAGGAGCGATCGCTTTTGCTAAATTTTCTACAGCTACAGCTAAAACGGTCTGACAACTACGGCGTCTGAAAGCATCAGTGGCGCTAATATAAAGTCTGTCTTTGGCAATATCTAAATAAAAGTTAGATAAGTCAACCACACAGAAATTTTGAATTGTTTGGAAAAAGCGGAAATATTGAAACTTCTCAAAACCATCCTTTACTTCTGCAAATACCTCTGTCATCCGGTGCAACATATAACGGTCTAACTCTGGCATTTCCTCATAAGCAACAGCATCTTTTGCCTGGTCAAAATCATGGATATTTCCCAATAAAAATCGCGCCGTGTTTCTAATTTTGCGATAAATATCCGCTATTTGTTTGAGAATATTTTTACCAAGGGGTACATCAGAAGAATAGTCTACAGACGAAACCCACAAACGCAAAATATCTGCACCATAAGCAGGTTCTTGTTTTTTATTTTTCCCGCCTTCGATAACTATTGATGGATCTACCACATTTCCCAGAGACTTACTCATCTTGCGACCATTTTCATCCAACACAAAACCGTGAGTCAAAACAGTTTTATATGGCGCAACACCATTCGTAGCAATACTCGTCAACAAACTTGACTGAAACCAACCGCGATGTTGGTCCGAACCCTCCAAATATATATCAACTGGATACTTTAACCCATCCCTTTGTTGAGCAACTGCCGCCCAAGATGAACCAGAGTCAAACCACACATCCATCGTATCCGTACCTTTGCGGTATTTGTCAGCATCTGAGCGATATTTTTCTGGTAAAAGTTCCTCCACCGACATTTCCCACCAAGCATCAGAACCTTTTTCCGCAACAATTTTTTGCACATGAGCAATAGTCTCCTCAGTCAACAGAGGTTCCCCAGTCTTTTCATCATAAAATACCGGAATAGGAACCCCCCAACTCCTTTGTCGAGAAATACACCAGTCAGAGCGATCGCTCACCATAGGAGTAATACGGTTTTCTCCTTGAGCAGGTATCCACTGCACATCAGCGATCGCTTTCAAAGCTTCATCCCGAAAACCCTCTACAGAAGCAAACCATTGTTCGGTAGCTCGGAAAATAGTTGGTTTTTTAGTTCGCCAGTCATAAGGATATTTATGTTCGTAGGGTTCTTCTTTCAGCAGAGAATTAGCATTTTGCAGTGCTTCAATGACAGCAACATTTCCCTCTTTTAATACATTCAACCCGGAAAACTCTCCCGCTTCAGCAGTAAATTTACCATTGCCATCCACAGGGGACAAAATTGGTAAACTATAACGTTGCCCTACTATATAATCTTCCTGACCGTGACCGGGAGCAGTGTGAACTAAACCCGTACCTGAGTCGGTAGTAACATAGTCGCCACCAATAACAATATTACTTTCCCGCTCAAATAGCGGATGTTGGTAAGTACAGTTTTCTAAGTCTTGACCTTTGACTGTCGCTACCGATGTGAAAGTTGTACCCAAAGTTGCCGACAAACGTTCCACTGCTTCTGCTGCAACTATAAATAATTTGTCTTCCCCCATTGCATAGTCAACATCCGGTTTAACCACAGCATAATTCAAGTCTGGGTTAACACTGACTGCCAAATTACCAGGAATAGTCCAAGGTGTTGTCGTCCAGATAGCAACCCAGAGTTTTTCCAGGTAAGGTGCGAGAGACTTTTCAACCGCTTTTGCTAGTTTCGTAATTTTAAAAGCAGCATAGATACTTTGAGATGTGTGACCTTCAGGATATTCCAGTTCAGCTTCTGCAAGAGCAGTCTTAGAACTCGGACTCCAATGTACAGGTTTAAGACCACGATAAATGTAGCCTTTCAAAACCATTTTGCCAAATACCCCAATTTGAGCAGCTTCATATTCTGGAGTCAGAGTCATGTAGGGATCTTCCCAGTCTCCCCAAACTCCGTAACGTTTGAATGACTCCCGTTGTTTATCAACAGTTTCCAGAGCAAAATCTCTAGCTTTTTGCCGGAGTTCTATAGGTGTGAGTTTTCCCCTTTCTGCTGATTTAAGATTTTGAATAACTTTTAATTCAATAGGTAAACCGTGGCAGTCCCAACCAGGAACATAACGAACTTTTCGCCCTTGAAGAATTTGATAGCGGTTAATAATATCTTTAAGAATTTTATTCATTGCATGGCCAATATGTAGGTTGCCATTGGCATAAGGCGGGCCATCGTGCAAAGTAAATGTTTCCCCTGGGTTACTTTCCGAGAGACGTTCATAAATTTCTTCTTCTGCCCAAAACTTTTGTAGTTCTGGTTCGCGGGTGACTGAGTTTGCCCTCATATTAAAGTTGGTTTGGGGCAGGTTTACGGTGTCTTTGTAGGATTTGGCTTCAACCATTAGATTTTAGATTTTTCTGTTAGTATATTGAGAATTTTAGACTTATATCTTTGTATAGCAGAAGGAAGAAGGAAGAAGGAAAAATATTGCGTTGTCTGAATTTTCAGCTTTTAATCTGTCCTAACTTTTCCTTCGACTGCTATATCATCCCTTGTCTAGAGTTTTAGTCGTATTTAATCTTATCTGCATAACTCGTGATTTGTCTGAGTTTTGCCAAAAGACTTGCTCTGTCAAAAATTTGGTCAACAGTTACAGGTGGTTTTCATTTATTGTAGTATAAAAATTACAAATTGAAGTAAAAAATTAGATTTATTGCAAAAAATGAAAATTGAGCCAGTATATCCTTCATTTCTAAATTGTTTTTTCTGACAAGGCAAATTGTAGTTAAAGTTATTATTTGAGGAGCTTAAAAATTTTAGTGATGCCAGTAAATGCAGATAAACCCCATCTGTGGAAAAAAGATATTACTCAGTCAGTAGATTTCTACAACAATTGGTTTCTTGAGTTTGCCCCGATAACATACAAAGAAACTCGTCTTAGTACCACTCAACAGGTTGAGTCCACGTTAATTTTGACAGCTAATTTTACAAATATCTCACCGGAGGTAATGTATCAACACCCATTTATCTTGCCTATATTACGGATGGCAACAGCGCCACCTATTGCTCGTGACCGACTTATTGGACTTGCTGATGTACCACCCAACCTTGTTAAGAATATGGAAGAAAAACGACGAATACCGCCACGAATGAATTCAGAAGAAATTAATTCTGAACTTGATAAAATTTGTCTAATTATTATTAGGTTACTAGATAAAGATATCTTTCCTTGGCTCGAAAGTGATAGACAACCAACCGATATAGAAGTTAGTAGAGCTGCTACTATTGTTGCTGACCGCTTATGTGGTAATGTAGCTGACCCTATTATTCGTAATGCTCAAGAACAAAGACAACTTTCTACTATAAGAAATTGGTTAGAAAACAGAGGTTATTCTTACATTGTAACTGGCAGTGGTTTGCAGTTTAATCAACTCAATCCAGGCAGTTTTTCATTTCGGATGAATATATCAGTAAAACAACCTAAAGGTAGCAAACAGATTAATATTCCTATTGATACTATTATTATGCCGTTTAATTCTCAACTTGGTGAGTTACCACTATTAATTGAAGCGAAGTCTGCAGGGGATTATACAAATACAAATAAAAGACGGAAAGAGGAAGCTATTAAAATTAATCAATTAAGAAATACCTACGGCAAAAGTGTCAATTTTATTTTATTTTTATGTGGCTACTTTGATAGTGGATATTTAGGCTATGAAGCCGCCGAAGGTATAGACTGGATATGGGAACATCGCATAGATGATTTAGAACTATTTGGGGTGTAGATAATGATAGTAAATAAAACTCAGGAATTAGCCAGGATAAAGTTACAAAACCAACTTGATGCAACTAAAACTCAAGCTGAAAAAAACCAACTTGGTCAGTTTGCTACACCAACAGAACTAGCAAAAGATATCCTTAAATATTGTATAAAGTTTTTACCTAAACAAAAAATTCGCTTTCTCGATCCTGCTTTTGGAACAGGTGCTTTTTATTCTGCGCTATTAAACTTATTTCCTATATCAGAGATTGATGAAGCTATTGGATATGAAATAGATTATCACTGTGCTCAAGAAGCGATCGAGCTTTGGAGTCAAACAATATTAAAATTAAATATTGCTGATTTTACAACTTGCAGTCCACCAGAATTTGATGCAGATAAAGCTAATTTAATAATCTGTAATCCTCCCTATATCAGACATCATCATTTAACTAAAGATGAAAAACTAAGATTGCAAAATTTAACAGAAAAGATAACTGGAATAAAACTCAGTAAGTTAGCAGGAATTTATTGTCATTTTCTACTTATATCTCATAGCTGGATGGCTAAAAATTGTTTGGCTGCATGGTTAATTCCTAGCGGGTTTATGGATGTGAATTATGGACAGCAAATTAGAGATTATTTATTAACTCAAGTAACGTTATTGCGAGTTCATTGCTTTGAGCCAAAAGATGTGCAGTTTAAAAATGCTCTTGTCTCTTCTTCAGTAGTTTGGTTCAGAAATAAAATTCCATCAGATAATCATCAAGTTGAGTTTACATATAGTGGTAGCTTAAATAAGCCAAAAAAATCTCAATTGATATCTGTTGAAGTGCTACAAAATGTTAATAAATGGACAAATATTTCTAAATTAGATAGCAGTATAAACATTGATAGTCAGGGAGTCAAATTATCAGAATTATTTACAATCAAACGTGGTTTAGCAACTGGGGCAAACGATTTTTTTATTTTAACGCCAGAACAAATATCTAAATATCAACTTCCTCCAGAATTTTTAACTCCTATTTTACCTAGTCCGCGATATTTTTCAGTTGATGAAATTGACGCTGATGCTTCAGGTAATCCTATTTTGGAACGTCAGTTATTTCTGCTTTCATGTGATTTATCAAAGAATGAAATTCAATTTCAATATCCCTCACTTTGGCAGTATCTTCAGATGGGAATCAAAAAGGGAATTAGTAATCGTTATTTGTGTAAACATAGGCCACTATGGTATCAACAGGAATATCGTAAATCGTCAGCGTTAGTTTGTACTTATATGGGGCGTCAAAATGACCTAAAAAGAACACCATTTAGATTTATTTTGAATCATTCTCAGGCAACAGCGACAAATGTTTATTTAATTTTGTATCCGAAATTTGAGCTAGAGGATATTTTTAAGAAAAAGCCGGATATACTCAGGAAAGTTTGGCAGATTTTGAATCAAATTTCGTTAGATGTATTGATAAGTGAAGGCCGAGTTTATGGTGGTGGTTTACATAAGTTAGAACCTAGAGAGCTTGGTAATGTTCCAGCAGATAAAATTATTGAGATTATACCAAGTTTCAAAAGTTAGGCTAAATTTCTTTAGCTTGATGGTTAGGAGTTAGGGTTCTGACATTTAATCTCCTCTTCTGATAATTGATAATTTACCCACAAAACTTCAACCCTGTCTTGCTTTTTTTCGTCGATACCAGTGTTAGCAGTTTTCAGGTCTTAAAAAAATGATAACCCTGTAGGGACGTTGCATACCACATCCCTACTCTCCTAATTCCCCCGCTCAAGAAATCTGGATAGCAAACATAAATCAATCTTCAGAACCTCAAACTATACCGGAATCACTCAACATAGAGGTAGCAACATCTTCCATTACTTCAGGAACTGGTTCGATCGCTACAGGAGATGGAGTGGGTTCAGGAATAGCTGGTTCGGGAACAACAAAATCATTTGCTACCGGAATTGGGCCGGGAAAACCAAAATCTGGTTCTGTAACAACAAAATCATTGACATCTAAATTCGGAGTATTCTGTAAGATGGCAAATATACCTCCTCTTTCTGGAGGCGCAAAAATCAATTCCCCTGCACCAAAATCGTCCTCAATACCATTAGGATTATAGAATAGACTACCATTTAAAGGATTATAAATAATCAGGGCAGGATTATTTACTGCTTCATCATCATTGGTAATAATGGCGAACTCACTCTCATCCAGAGTACCCCCTATACTAGGAAATGATGACTGATTCAAAGCAATTTTATCTGTCTGCGCTTTCTCAAAATCAGTAATCAGGTCAACACCAAAGAAACCAGGGCCGAAAGGTGCGAAGAAATCCGATCCAAAAGAAAAGCGATCGCTACCTACTCCCCCAGTTAAAGTATCATTACCATTCCCACCTTCGAGGGTATCATCACCTGCTGCACCAAAGAGGTTATTCGGGAAGCGGTTCCCAAGGATGCGGTTATCCAGGTCATTACCAGAACCGTTGATGGCAAATCCACCACTGTTAAAGTCTTCTGCCAGATTGAGAAATTCTATATTAGGACCTAATTGGTAGTCTACATAAGAGATTACCAAATCTTCTTCCCCTGCATTTTCTCCCTCTAATTCAGTGATGAAATCTTGAGGAGTATCAACAATGTAGGTATCGTTACCTTCCCCTCCGTTCATTGCGTCAATACCACTACCCCCATCAAGGTTATCATTACCATGACCACCTTCGATCGCATCATCGCCACTACCACCCTGGATAAAATCATCACCCTTACCACCATCAACCAAGTCATTGCCAGGACCTGCATTCAGTTGGTCATTATTACGACCCCCGAATAAAGCATCATTACCATCACCCCCAAACAAATCATCGAAGTCGCTACCACCATCAAGCACATCATCACCATTTCCAGCAATGAGGAAGTCTGTACCAGCACCACCAATGATTACATTATTACCAAAAATACTTAAAAGTTGGTCATTTCCTGCACCACCATCAATGGTATCATTACCAAAACCACCATCAATAGTATCTGCTCCTGCGAGAGCGTTAATGAAATCGTCTCCAGAATTATTTTGGTCTGGTTGGGGAAAAAAGTCAGGACCTTCAGTTAGTACAAAATTAGTCATTTTTTTCTGTTACTTTTAAATACAACCATAGATTATATCATCTAATATCATGTCCGGATAAGCGCGTGATGAAAAAACTTATCATGAGTGCTTCAACAGTAAATCTTTCTATAATCCCTGCCTCCCCTACTCCCCTACTCCCCTACTCCCCTACTTCCCCGCTCCCCTACTATCTTAATAATAAGTATTCAACCGGACATGATCTAATTAGGGTTTGAGAAGGCCGAACCGCCAAAAGTTTCACAGTAATTTTGTGTTTCTGGTAACAGTGGCAGTAACCAATCAAGGTGATTAAATTTTCCTCCATACCACCCAAAAGCTATTAACTTACTCATTCTTTAAGTTAGACTTTAATTATTATTAAGCAATTAGTTCTATAGTATAATAAATGAAGTTAGAGATGACAATTTTAACGGTTGAAATATGAATTAAACAATCAAATTATTAGACTTAGTAGCTCTCACAGAAGACTTACCCGAAGTAAATTTAGATCGCGGATAGGTAGGTACAGTAGTAGAAAATCTAGCTAGTGGAAAAGCATTTGAGGTTGAGTTTTGCGACCCTAGTGGGCGTACTTATGAATCATTGAATTTGCAACCAGAACAGTTTATCGTGTTGTATTTTGAGCCTGTTTCTAAAGGTTATGGTTTAATTGCATTGAAGTAATAAAATACTCAGTGAGTTATTCGATCGGCCAAATATAGTCATAAAAAACGCTCAAAAAAATTTATTTGAGCATTATATCAATATTTTTGATGGAATTAATTTCCTACTAAACTAGGTACTACTTTTTATTTTTACTCATTGTACCTAAACCTAAGAAACCCAGTGCTATTAATCCAAATATGCTTGTAGGTTCTGGCACTGATTCAGAACTATCTGCAAAAGCATAAATACCTTCTGGATTACTAACTATGAGTAAACCATCATCAAGCGCCAAGTTTCCGGTAATGCCATCAACAGACCAGACTGATTCTTTAGTTTCTAGATCGATAGCGTGTACGCCATCAGACGCATTAACAAAAGCGTAATCATCAGTAAGTACGACATTTCCAGAAACATCTCCACCAAACCAACTCCAGAGGTCAGCCCCAGTATCTTGATCTATGAAGCGCAATAAATCTTCATCAGGAATAGCTATAATGCCATTTGCTACTGCTGGATTGCCAGAAAAATCTCCATTTATCTCCCAGGAAATACTTTCCTCAGAAATATCAAAACTGGCAAGTGTATAACGATCGTCTCCCCAAAGACTATTATCAGTGAGTGCAAGAGCATCGTCACGACCACCAAGCATAACACTTTGTAGTTGACTTAAACGGCCATCAGATGTAGGATGCAGAATAGTTGAGCGTCGTTCTCCTGTGGCGCGATCGATAACAAAAAGAGAACCTGTACTTGGGCCAGGGCTGGCGGATGCCTCACCCATGTAGACATAGACATTTTCATCATCGGCTGCTGGAATCCAACCGTACTGTTGGTTCAGCTTATGAAACCAGAGGGATGTACCATCCAGACTATAGGTATCAAGCCCACCATAGTAGCCTCCAGCAGCAAAAACCTGGCCTCCTAAAACAGTCGGGCGACTTCCACTGCTCCATTGACCTGCGTGTGTTGTCCAGAAAAGCTGGTCTCCTGTGTTAGCATCAAAACCGACCAAAGCTGGATAATCTTCTGGAAATGATGAACCGCTACTACTAGAGTGTCCCCAGTGGTGAACGTAAACTCGATCGCCAGCGACAGTAGGTGCAGAGACACCACTATGCGAGTTTGCAGGTATCGCTTCCTGCCAAAGTAGGTTACCATTGAGGCCATTGAAACTACTAAGGAGGTAAGGTCCCCTCGCCCCATAACCATCAAGCATAGTTGCATAGACATTTCCATCAACAATTGCAACACTGCGGTCTCCTGGTCTAGCACTGTAATCAGGTGCATCAATAGACCATATTGATGTTAAATCAGGTGCATCGATCGCTCCTGGAGCATAGCCAGTGTGACCAGCATCTCCCTGAAACTGCGACCATTGAGCTAATACTGGGGATGTAGTCGTGGCAAAAATACAGACAGTGGTGAGAATGTATTGAGCTTTTTGTATTATTTTCATCATTGCTCTCCTAACATATTGTAAATGTCATAATTCAACTTTGATTTCTAGTGGCTAATCTCGATCGTAGCCAATACTTCTAGTTTATTGCTCTTAAGATAATATCGTGGTGTTTTTTAATTATTATAATATTTTTCTAAAAATAGAAGATTCATCATCGATGAAATTAACTGTGCTAACCTCTCCCAAGTTTCCGGATAATATAGAATCCGGTTATACAGTATATGTTTATAATTCTATCCACACTTCAATATTAAATCCCCCATCTCCCCATCTCCCCATTTACCCATCTCCCCATCTCCCCATCCCCCCATCTCCCCATCCCCCCATCTCATATAATAAGTATTCAACCGGATTCTATATAACTTATGTATCTCCTCGAATACCGCAACGCAGAAATTCCTCTTGCTGGTAGTGGAGAGTTATTCAGCATTCCTGAAAATGTCGCTTCAACAGTAGCAAAAGCTTTTCATATTTTTTTGGCAAAATTTAGTAAATTTACAGTCTTTTAAATCTAGTGATTGTGTAGACAGAAAATATCATCGTTTAAATGAAGATTATCAACCTTTACACGCTTGATGTCGATTTTTTTTGGATAATATTGGAGCTAGTCATCAACAGGGTAATTACTCAACGTTACCTTTTTTAATAGATATGGCTAAACTCTATGAATAATTTGTAGCTGAATGGTTGAAAATTCATATACCGTTTTTAGGCTAATAGTTGGGTAGAAAAATCCCAAATTGACAATTCTTACTACTACCTCCTCGCTTATTCCCATTTCTCCTGTCTCCTGTCTCCGGTCTCCTACCCCTACTAAAAGACTAGTGAAGCGCAAACCCTAAGTATATCCTGGGAATTAAAGTTCCATAATTTAGATGATTTTCTCAAGGAGTCAAAATTTCAAAATACAGTTTATCATATAAATTAATTTCAACTCAAACAATCAAGTTTTTTTCCCAAAGAATACAAAATATCAAACTTTATTCAATTATGAAAATTCAACAATATCAACCATTTTTACTCCGCTTGTTTCACGGTATTAATGCTTTACTGATAATTGCTTGTCTAATTACAGGGTTTTTAGTTTATGATAGCTGGGACGGTAGATTTGGTCAACTTGGTCTGACTGTAAAAAACCGCAGTTTAATTGATATTCATGGAACTTTTGCTTTTGTCTTATTTTTTGTATTTTTGGGGTTTCTAATAGTTAGTATTAAAATTGGTAGAAACCGTTTAATTAAATCAGATGATTTGCCAAAATTAATAAATAAAGTAGGTACAAAAATTTGGTGGCATAGACTGCATCGCATTGTTAATACCACAATTTTACTGGCAGCAATTTTATCGATAGGTTCGGGAAAACTTCAAGATGAAAATTGGCTGCCAAGTGGAGAAATGAATCACATTTGGTACTACATTCATCTCACAGGTTGGTTAATAATGTTATTGGCACTCTCTACTCACTTATTAATTAGTGCCAAAGTAGGTGGAATACCTCTAATTTTATCTATGTTTAGGTTAAAAATTTCAACAAAGTAGCGATCGCTCTGTTTTTGAAATGAAAGTTTTGAAATGAAAATTTTGAAATCAGGACTTACGCAAATTCACCTTAAAAACGCCATAAGTAGGGGCGAATGGCATTCGCCCTCACTGGATTTAGTGCCCGTGCGTAAGTCCTGGAAATAAAAATTTTGCAGATAAAGCAAACCTCCCTTAAAAAAAGAGAGGCTTTAAAAAGTTGAATATTAGAAAATTAATTATTTGAAGAAGAAGTCAGAAGTTCAAACCTGCCACTAATTGAAAACCAAATAATCTGATAAATTGTAATTGATATTAAACCAATTTATTCATCCTACTAATACAGAATTTTCCGGCTAAATTCTCACTCCTGACTGCTGACTCCTGTTTGCGGAGCATTCCGTAGGAAATTATTCCTAATGATGATGATGGTGGTCATGGCCATGATGACGATCGTGACCGTGGGAATGTCCATGCTCCCCACCGTGACTATGACTATGAGTTGACTTCGCTTGTGCCACTGCTAAAGAAGGATTAACAGCTAAAGCATTTTCACTCAATAACTCCTCAATATAAAGGTTAGCCCACTCCGCAGCCATCTTCAAAAATTCTGGGCGGTCGTTTGCACAACGCATTTGACGAAAAGTTACTTCTGGATATTTGCGACGTATTGCTTCAATAATATGCTCAACATCTAATAATGTTTCGTGATTTTCTGTGGCAAAACCAATAGGCATAAATATAATAGCTGTTGCACCTAATTCTATGAGGTTTTTAGCAGCAGTTTTCGCATCTGGTTGAGTCCAGTCAATTAGTGGGGTATCGTGATTTAACCAACCTACAGAAATTAAAGGAAAACGATATATTAAACGTTCCCGAACTAACTCATAAAGTGTCTGACTTTCATCAATTCCAGAAGTAAAACCTTTAGCTTCGTGAGGGCAACCATGATTAGTTAAAACAATGCCAATTTGAGATGGTAAATGAGCAACTGCTAAGTCATTAGCAATTTCTTCTTCTACCATTTTTGCCATTAAATCAATATAATCAGGTTCGTTATAAAAGGAAGGAATATAACGTTGACCTTTAATCCAATGTTCGGTCTTATCTGCTAATTTTACTAAGGCTTTATTAACTTGTTCTACAGCAATTCCACTGGTAAAAATAGAATCAACTACTAGCAAAGGATAAATCAATAACTTATCAAATCCTTCAGCTTTAATTTGTGTTAATACTTGTCCTGGTAAGTGGGGAGCGCAGAAGTTAAACGCTTTGAAAACTTTGACGCGATCGCCCCATTTTGTTTGGAGATTTTTTTCAATTCCTGCTCTTTGACTTTCAAAAATAGCATTATGAGGAGAGATAAAATTACCATGTTGATGACTCCATTCATGCAAGTCAAAAATAGCTAATAATTTGGCAATAGGAGGATATATCCAAGTAGGAACAGGAGCAAATTTAGCAGTAAGTAAATTTAAAGCTTGTTCGTTATAATTAGCAAAATCTTCATAACTTTCTACCTCACCATATCCCATTAATAAAACTGCTACTCTGTCTTTTTTATCGGATGGAGTAACTGTTGATTGTTGAATTCTTTCTGGAGTAGTAACCACGTTTTTTCCCTTGATTTTAGAAATATTAATTAAAAAGCCTTCAGCACTTCAGCACTTCAGCGGTCAGCTTTGCGCATTTGCGTTTGCGCAGCATTCCGCAAGGAAAGCATTCCGGAACAGAAAGGTTAGGGAAGGGAGCAACCCCTCCTAAAATTAAACCACAAGCTCCCGTGTCGGGGATGAGCAGCCCAAGCTTTTCGGTCCGGACTGCTCCACAAACTAGATACCATTATCCATACACTACCTTTTTAGGCTGATAGCTGATAGCTAATCGCTGATAGCTAGTTAACTTGATACAAGAATGTACAACAGAAACAATTTCTTAGCTTATACTCTGTCAAAAAAACAAGTATAAAAATCCTTTTTTTGAGAATAGGTTTGATTGACATAAGATTGAAAAAAACAAACATTTTTCTCAAACCCACTCCTACAACTATTGGTTTCTGTACAACAGTAGTAAGTAATTTCACTCTGGTGTTAGTTTAACACTCCCCTCCGGGGGGATGGGTACTACAATAATTGAGATTATATTAAAATATTCAAGGTTTGCTTGGGACATTTAACGCGCGTCAGAAGTCAACCCACCCCTAACCCCGACCGTGGAGGGGAAGTAGGGGATTTGAGAAAAGCTCCAAAAATATTTCGCCTTAAAAGGCGACGTTTTAAACCCAATTATTTTGTTCGGGACTTACGCAAATTCACCTGAAAAGCGCCATATGTAGGGGCGAATGGCATTCGCCCTCACTAGATGCTGAAGACTCAGACAAGGCCCGATTTTTCCATCCTTCAGTCCTCTCCTAGATAACTAAAGCCTTCTTCCTTCTTCCTTCTTCCTTCTTCTTCACCTGAAAAGCGCCATATGTAGGGGCGAATGGCATTGGCGTTCCGCCAGAGCTGCCGAAGGGCGCCCTCACTAGATTTAGTATCCGTGCGTAAGTCCTGTCGATCAAAAGCTTAAAACTCAGACAAGGCCAGATTTTTCCATCCTTCAGTTCTATCCTAAGATAACTAAAGCCTTCTTATTTCTTCCTTATGACTTCTGACTTTTGACTTATAACTTATAACTTTCTGACTTTTGACTTTTGACTTATAACTTTCTGACTTTTGACTTTTGACTTTTGACTTTTGACTTTTGACTTCACTATGACCATAGTAATTTGCCCTGGAATACACGACCCAAAATTAACTGAGCAATTCTTGGAGGGATTATTTGTCCATTGGCAAAGTCTCTCTCAATCTGGAGAGTTGTTAATTTGTCCCACTCAAGAATATTCTCCCTATTCTGCTATTGACATTTTGAACTTTTTATGGATAAGAAAGCAATTAAGTAAAAATGTGCCATTAATATTCATTGCTTTTAGTGCCGGAGTAGTAGGAGCAGTAGGAGCAGCTTGGGGATGGCAACTGCGGGGTGGACAAGTCAAAGCCTTTATTGCTATTGATGGATGGGGAATGCCTGTAGAGGGAAACTTTCCTATATATAAGGTGAGTCACGACTATTTTACACATTGGAGTTGGGGACTTTTGGGGAATGTGGATGAAAGTTTTTATGCCCATCCATCTGTAGAACATTTAGAAATCTGGCGATCGCCCCAAACTACTAAAGGTTGGTGGTTGCATCAAAACAGTGCCCAATTAGAAACAGCCTCACCAGCGACAGTTAAGGAATTTATTAGTCAAATTTTGGAAAAGTATCAAGAGTTTTTCAAGTATAAATAATAGATATCTCTAGAAAATAGGGAGTAGGGAATAGGGAGTAGGGAGCAGGGAGTAGGGAACCCACCCCTAACCCCTCCCAGGAGGGGAATAATTGATAATTTCTGTGTGATAAATTTATTTTTATTAAAACAAAAAAACTGGAGGCACATCAATAGAAATTTCTTTATCTAAATACTGTGGTGAATATGACATAGTATTTAACGATCGCCTAATCAAGGCAAAGAATAAGTAAGCATTCAGAAATTAGCGGTCAGCTTTCCGGAATTAGTAGTTTGAGGATTCGAGAATATTGAGTCGTGAGCAAGTAGATAATTTATTTCGTACTTTTAATTCTGTTAAATTTTTCAACTCTGATTCCTCCCTCAAGGAAATTAAGTTAATAGCTGATGGCTGATAGCTGACACCTGAATGCTTATAAGAATAAAGTATCTTTTGTAGGAGTAATTTAGGGTGAATACAACACAAAAAAATTCTTATATAAATATCAATGGTGTTGAACATTACTATGAGTGGATCAAGACATCAAATTCCACAGAAAAATCAAAACCAGTAATGGTATTTCTCCACGGATGGGGAGGTTCTGGTAGATATTGGGAAAGTACAGCTAAGGAGCTTTCTAGTCAGTTTGATTGTTTAATTTATGACTTACGAGGATTTGGACGTTCATGTTTACCTCAACCTTCTACTACTGAGGAAAAAACTCTTTTAAAATCGTCAAAAAATCCTACAGAAAAATATGAATTAGTCGGCTATGCAGAAGATTTAGCAATGTTACTTGATGCTTTAAATTTAGAGAAAGTTTATATTAATGCTCATTCTATGGGAGGTTCTATTGCTGCTTTATTTTTGAATATGTATCCAGAGAAAGTAGAAAAAGCAATCTTAACTTGTAGCGGTATTTTTGAATATGATGAAAAAACATTTACAACCTTTCATAAATTTAGTCGTTATGTAGTGATGTTTCGCCCCAAATGGCTAGTACAAATTCCATTTATGAACCGTATATTTATGGCAAGATTTTTATATAAGTCTCTGCCAGATAGTATTAGTCGTACATTTTTAGAAGACTTTTTATTAGCAGATTTTGATGCTGCTTATGGCACAGTTTTAACTTCCGTAAGTAAAGAAGCTACAGAATGGTTGCCAGAACAATTTAAAAAATTTACAGTACCTACTTTATTAGTAGCTGGCGAATATGACCAAATTATTCCCGCAGAAATGGGTAAGCAAGCAGCAGAATTAAATGAAAAAATAGAATTAACTATTATGCCAAATACAGCTCATTTTCCAATGTTAGAAGACCGGGAAAATTATTTACAAAGAGTGGCAAATTTTTTGGCTGAGATTAAGGATTAACTTCAGCATAGCTGGCCTCTGCTTTCTTCCTTACCGAAAAATTGGGTTTAAAGCCTCCCCCTTTTAGGGGGATGAAAAAATATTCAATGAGCGTATTTTCGTTTTCTCCGGCTTTAGCGGTCGGCACTGATAACTGATAACTGATAACTGATAACTGAAATGACCTTCATAAATATTGGTTCTGTCGATCGCCAAATCTAATATAGTATCACACTCATTACTAAATATTGTCGATTATCGACAACACATGAAAAAATTATTTCGGTCTGACAATTGATTTGAGCTGAATAGATTGCTATGATTGGATTTGAGGGATATTTGTTACTGTTAAAAAAAATTTTCATCTTCAATGTCGATTATCGACAAGAAGTTTCTTTGCTTGCCTTATACTTGTCTGGTAATTAAAAAAAGTATTGACTTAATCCAAGGGGAAATATTATCCTTTCAATCTGTGGAAGCTAGAAACTATAAGTTGCTCAAGGTCAAAGCTTTAGGACTTGTGGGTCAAACATAGGGAAGGCCAGGGGGCAGAGGCTTAGATTTTTAGGGTGAATCGGTTTGCAATTTTTTTAATAGCAGGACTTACGCAAATTCACCTTGAAAACGCCATAAGTAGGGGCGAATGGCATTCGCCCTCAGTCTATTTAGTGTCTGTGCGTAAGTCCTGAATAGCTTCTAAGGGTGCGTAATAAAGCACTCCTGCTTTGAGTTGTCTTAATATCAATAAGCAATATTTTTTTTTCAATACAAATCAAATTAATTAATTGTGAGGAAGTTAAATGGCTGTAATTAATTGGACAGGAAATGGGGACGGAAGTTCTTGGTTTGACCAGGCAAACTGGGAGAATAATACAATTCCTGGTTCTACGGATGATGCAATAATTAATGTGGAGAGCAATCCGACGATTCAAGTTGATGGCTCAGTTAATGTTAATAGCCTCAATAGTTCGGAGAATTTGAGGGTAATTGGTGGTGCGCTGAATATTACGAATGGTTTGACTTTAGCTTCAGGTGTGAGTTTGAGAGCAGATGGAGCTACGGCATCAGTTTTGGTAAATGGTGCGAGTAATATTGATGGGGCAAGTTTGTTTGCTGCTAATGGTGGGTCAATTAGTTTGCCTGGTTTGACTAATTATGAAAGCGGAGATGAACGTGATACATTTATTCAAGCAGATGGAACAGGGAGTAAAATTAACTTATCATCCCTGACAAGTTTGCCTGGTGGCGGTTTTATTTACCATCGCAATATAAATTCTCTCAATGGAGGAGAAGTTGATTTAAGTGGAGTAACTTCTATTCCCAGTGGAGCAACTGAGATTAGAGCTAATGGCAGCGGTAGCTTGGTTAATTTGTCGAACCTGAATGAGTTCATTGATAATGCCAATGATGCTTCTTTGATTGAGTCAACTGATGGAGGTACGGTTAATGTTGGCAACCTCACTGACCTAAATGCAGTTAATATTGTGTTTGACAGCACGAATAATCTCAATACCTCAACTTCTCAGTTTGTCAATTTT
>JAXHSW010000059.1:31446-44097 GCA_034190295.1 Cyanobacteriota bacterium
AGAGCGGGTGGCAGTGATAGCTCGGTTAACTTGTCGAACCTCAATGAGTTCATAGATAATGGTTTTGATGATTCTTCGATTGAGTCAACTGATGGAGGTATGATTAATGCAGGCAACCTCAATACTATTACCGAAGTAGACCTTACTGCAGACACTAGCGAACTTAACCTATCAGGTTTAACGACTGCTATTGGCGATAACCAATTTCAAGCTCTCAACGATGGTACACTTAACCTGGTCAATTTCACCACAATTTTAGATGGCACACTCAATGCTGTAGCTAATGGTGAAAATAGCTCAATCTCGCTTCCTGGCATAAATGATACTGCCGATGATAACTTTATACCTTTAGAGGAAAATGGAGGGGATATTGTAATTGCGGGTGAGTCGGTGACAAATTTTGTTATTGCTCCTCAATCTCGAAGCGCTTCAGAAGGGGATATAGATGCAGAGGGCAACCCAGAAGTTACCCCAATTGAATTTACCATCACTCGATTCGGAGATAGTTCAGTTACAGGAAGTGTAGATTTCGCCACATCTGGCAATGCTACATTAGGTACTGATTTTAATAATGTAGTCCTCAGTGGTGAGGGTATTTCTCTTGCCGGTAATAGGATTACTTTTGCCCCTGGAGCAAGTGAAGCTACTGTTAGCTTAGATGTTTTGGGCGATGAAATAGATGAACCAAACGAACAGGTAATTGTCACTCTCAGCAACCCAACTGCTTCAGGAACAGCGACTATAGGTGGCAGTCCAGTAACGTTAACCATTGTTGATGATGAACTTACCCCTACTTTCTCTGTTAATAACGTAACAGTTATAGAAGGACAAACCGCAGAGTTTACTGTTTCTCTGAATATTCCAAGTGACAGCGATGTGACGGTTGATTTCACGACTAGCGATAACTCGGCAATTCAGGGTGACGATTACACGGCAATTTCTGGGACGGCAACTATTCCCGCTGGAGAGACTCAAGCTACAATCTCTGTTGAAACTACTGATGATTCAGAGATTGAAGGGGACGAAACTTTTAATGTCACACTTTCTAATCCTACTTCTGATATAGTTCTTGGAGATGAAACTGGAGTAGGTACAATTCAGGACAACGATGAAGCACCTCTTCCCAATATTTCTATTGCTAATGCTGCACCTGTTACGGAAGGAGATGCTGCTACTTTTACTGTTAGTTTAGACCAACCAGGAACGACAGATGTGACAGTAGAATTTGCTACGAGCGATCGCTCGGCAACTGCGGAGGAAGATTACACTCCAAGTTCCGCTGCAGTGACAATTCCCGCAGGAGATACTGAAGCTACAATCTCTGTGGAAACTACTGATGATACTGAAGTTGAATCAGGGCGAGAAACTTTTAATGTCACCCTTGCTAATGCTGACGGAGCGGTTATTGCGGACGGAACTGCAGTCGGGAGAATTAATGACAACGATGAAGCACCTCTTCCCAATATTTCCATTGCTGATGCTGCACCTGTTACGGAAGGAGATACTGCAACCTTTACTGTTAGTCTAGACCAACCTGCAACAACAGATGTAACTGTAGAATTTACCACCAACGATGACTCGGCAACTGCGGAGGAAGATTACACTTCTAATTCTGCTACAGTCACAATTCCCGCAGGAGAGACTGAAACTACAATCTCTGTTGAAACTATTGATGATTCAGAAATTGCAGAAGGGGATGAAACTTTTAATGTCACCCTTTCTAATGCTAATGGAGCAACTATTGCGGACAACACAGCAGTTGGTACAATTCAAGATAACGATGAAGCACCTGTTAATAATATTTCCATTGCTGATGCTGCACCTGTTATCGAAGGATATACCACAAACTTTACCGTTAGTCTAGACCAACCCGCAACAGAAGATGTGACGGTTTCCTACACAACCAATGATGGTACTGCAACTCAACCGGATGATTACACGGAAAATTCTGGCACAATTACCATTCCCACTGGCAGCACTCAAGCAAATATTACTGTATCGACAGTTTTGGATACAGAACAGAATGAACCCGATGAAACCTTCAATATTAATCTTTCTAATCCCATAAATGGAGCGATCGCTAATAATACAGCTACGGGAACTATTCAAGAGAACAATGGGGTTGAATTACCAGACCTCTTAATTAGCGAACTAGAGGCAGATTCGCCAGCATTTACTGGACAAGAAGCACAGTTTACCTACAAGGTGGAAAACCAAGGTCTATCAACTTTAGAAGATACATGGGCAGACAAAATTTACCTTTCTACGGACGAACAACTGGATGCAGAAGATGAACTTTTAAGCGAATTTGAGATTAGTGCCAATATTCAAGTTGGTCAGTTTTACGAGCGTGATGTCACCTATTTTAACCCCCGGACACCAGGAAATTATTATCTAATTGCTGCTGTTGATGCAGACGAAATAATAGCAGAAGGTCAAGAAGCAAATAATACAGTTATAGCTCCCTTTGAAGTGTTGCCTGCTTACAGTGCAACTGTAACAACAGATGTGGAGGTAGGAGTTACTGGAGAAAGCATTTTATTAGAAGGAAAAGCGCGTAGTAATGAAGACAATTCTCCTATTCCCTTTGAGTTTGTAACAATTGAAGTTGAAAATAATGGCTTTACCAGGGAGTTAGACGGGTTTACCGATGCTAACGGCAACTTTGTCCGAGAATTTACGACCTTGCCAGGAGAAGCTGGAACTTTTAATATTCGTGCTTTCTTCCCTGACAACGAGGGCGAAGATACTGGATTTGAGGACAGTTTCAATGTCTTGGGTGCAACGTTTAATGAGGAGGAAGTAACTCACAAGATTTTTGCTGATACACCCTTCACCGCTGAAATTAGTCTGGAAAATCTGACCGATACTCCTTTAACCGGGTTTACCTCTAATGTGGTAGATGCGCCGGAATCTTGGAATGTTGAAGTTCAGGTTCCCGATACTTTGGCGGGAGATGGTACGAACGACATTAGCTATACAATTACTGCTCCCAATGAATCTCAAATTACAGAGGATACTTTTGAAATTCAACTCACGAGTGCGGAAGGAGCTACTGCAACTTTACCTGTTAATGTAGACTTAGAACGAAATGTTCCTCGGTTAGTGACAGATGTTAGCACCATTAGCAGTGGAATGTTGCGTGGAGAGCAAACTTTTGTGGAAGTTGAGTTAACCAACGAAGGTGGAGCAATTGCCGAGAATATTGACGTTATTGTACCCGAAGCACCTTGGTTATCGGCGACTACAGACACTATTGAATCTCTAGCACCAGGGGAGTCAACAAATGTTACTTTGATATTGTCACCGGATGCAGAATTAGAGTTAACCCAGTATGAAGGCAATGTTTTCTTTGACGCTGCGGGGAGTGATGGAGATTTATCTGTTCCCTTTGAGTTTCGCGCTGTTAGTGATGCCATTGGTAGCTTACAGGTGAATGTGGTCAATGAGTTGTTTTATTTTACCGAAAGTGCGCCGAAGTTAAGTGATGCAGAGGTGACATTACGGGATTATTTTACAGGGGATGAGCTGAACAAAGTTACCACTGATGAGACTGGTATGGTCAATTTTGATGACTTGCCAGAAGGTTTTTATACCTTGGAAGTGAAAGCAGATGACCATAGTTCCTTCAGTGAAACAATCCAAATTGATGCCGGGGAAAATGAAGTTGTTAACTCTTTCTTGTCTCGTGAAACTGTTAAATATACTTGGAATGTTACTGAAACTGAGATTGAGGACGTTTACGATATTAGTGTAGAAAGTGTCTTTGAGACTGACGTACCTATTCCTACTGTTGTTGTCGATCCACCTGTAATTGATTTGGAAGATTTACAAGCAGTTGGTCAGGTGAAACAGATTGATATGACCTTTACCAATCATGGCTTGATTGCTGCCAATGATTTGGGTATGAATTTTGGGGAGCATCCATTTTATAAAATTGAGCCTTTGATTGATGAAATTGGCAGTTTAGATGCGAAAAGTTCGATTACTGTACCCGTCAGGATTACCAGAATTGCTGATTTTGATACCATAGGTAGTGGTTCTGGCAGTGGTTCTGGTAGTGGTTCTGATGGCAGTGGTTCTGGTAGTGGTTCTGATGGTAGTGGCTCTGGTAGTGGCTCCGATGGTAGTGGTTCTGATGGTAGTGGCTCTGGTAGTGGTTCTGATGGTAGTGGCTCTGGTAGTGGCTCCGATGGTAGTGGCTCTGGTAGTGGCTCCGATGGTAGTGGCTCTGATGGTAGTGGTTCTGGTAGTGGCTCTGGTAGTGGTTCTGGCAATATACCCTGTGGTCTTTCTGCTTCTTTTGTCTACTCCTATATATGTGGCGATCGAGAAGTTGGCCGTTCTTCAGCAATTGCTTTCAATGGTGTAGATGGAAATTCTGATTGTAGTATATCTCCTGGTAGTTTGAGTGGTAGTGGTAGTATTAACGTCTATGGGGCACCTGTAACTATAAGTAGTTCTAATTGCGATCCTTGTGTAGAGAAAAATCTGGAGGCACTTCCTGGCTGCATATTGGCTGTTGCTGGTTGTATCCCTGTGCCAAATAATCCAGCTAGTATGCTTGGATGTGCCAAGTCTCTTTCAGATGGAGAAGCAACGATAGGAGATTTAGGATGTATTCCTGGCCCAGTCGGCTGTTTTTTCTCTGTTGCAGATTGTTTGAGTGGCCTTTGTTATGATAATCTTCTCCAAGGAAGTTCTGTCCAAAGAAGTTCAGACACACTAAGGTTTGCTGCTAATGCTTCAGCAACAGGTACTGTTAGTGGAGCGCTAGATCAATTATCGGAGCATATTGGGCGGTGGCAGGCAATAATTGATAATTATCTACTTTATTTCGGAGATTCTATCTGGTTACAAGTTGAAGATGAGGAAACCTATAACAGTTGGGTGAATTCTTTTGAACAAAAAATTCAAGGGCAAGGCGATGCCAGAAAAATTACAAACCAAGAGCGTAATGAGTTACTTAATACACCCTTTCCTGAACCACTAACTGGGAGCGACATCAACAAATTCATAGATCGTTGGAATCGCACAATTGATTATGGAAAGCAAGGAATCCTTAACGTAGCCGATGTTCCAGAGGGTCAAAGCACAGACTTTATTACTCTTGAAGATGCTGAAAGAGTAGAAACCGCTGTGAAGACAGCTCTCGAACAAACTCAAGAAGAAGGATTTGACGACCTCAGAGAAGCAACTCTGGCGAAGTTGGAAGGGCTGGAAGAAGCTCTTGATAACGACAGCGATGGAGTCTGCGCCAAAGTCCGCATTGAAATCGACCAAGAAGCAGTATTAACACGCTCCGCTTTCCTCGGCGAACTCGTCATCGAAAACAGTAGCGAAGTAATCAGCTTAGAAAACATTGATATTGACTTAGAAGTATTAGACGAAAACGGTAACGTCGTCAACGACTTATTCGGAATCACCGACCCCATCCTCGAAAACATCACCGCTGTAGATGGCTCAGGAATTCTATCAACCGACTCCACTGGTAGCGCTGAATGGACATTTATCCCCACCAACCTCGCCGCTCAGGAAACCCCCGAAGAATATAGTATTGGAGGCAGCCTCAGCTACCTGCAAGAAGGCGAACTGGTCACAGTCCCCCTAGTCTCAACTCCCATTACCGTCTACCCCCAAGCAGAACTCACCGTAGACTACTTCCAACAACGCAACGTCTACGGAGACGATCCATTCACCGATGCCACAGAAATTTCCGAACCATTCTCCCTGGGAGTATTAGTCAGTAACGACGGTTTTGGAGCCGCCCAAGATTTAAGCATCACTTCCTCCCAACCCCAAATCATCGAAAACGAAAAAGGATTACTCATAGACTTCGAGATTATCGGTTCTCAAGTCAACGGAAATCCAGCAAGTCCTTCCCTCACCGTAGACTTTGGCAACATCGAACCAGGAGAAACCGCTGTTGCTGACTGGTTACTCAAATCCAGCTTGCAAGGAAAATTCATCGAATACGAAGCCACCTTTGAACACGTCAACGGTTTAGGCAACCCCGAACTATCCCTAATCAAAGAAGTCAACATTCACGAACTCATCCAAAAAGTTCAAGCAGATAGCGACGAACTTCCCGACTTCCTAGTTAACGGTGAATTTGACGCCAACTTCTATCCCGATATCCTCCACTTCAGCGACGGTACAACAGCACCAGTCACCGCCATCGACAACGTAACCGTTGACGCACCCGTAACAATTTCCGACCTAGAAGCAGAAATTACCACAACTGCCACAGCAGGATGGACATACATTAACTTAGAAGACCCCGCAAACGGTCAATTCAACATTGACAAAATCATGCGTGATGATGGCACAGAAATCGACCCCGATAACTATTGGCGCACAGACCGCACTTTCCCTGCTACAGGGCAACCCATCTACGAAAATATTCTGCATATCCTAGATCTAGATAGCGCCGGAAATTACACCATTATTTATGACAGCGACGACAGCGCACCTCCAGAAGTACAGCAAATTATTGACGTAGAACCAAATCCCCGCAATACCCCCGTTCCCGACCTCCAAGTTATCTTTACCGAACCCATCGCTGCCGATACCTTCGATTATCAGGATATTGAACTGACCCTAGATGACGGCGATAACCTAATTAGCAACGCAGTTTCGGTAACTCAAATTGACCCCATTACCTTCCAAATTAACAACCTGACTGGAATTACAGGTAATGTCGGACAATATCGACTCGCGATTGATGGCACAGGAATCGAAGATTTAAGCGGAAATACCGGAGCAGGAACAGTCACAGAAAATTGGGTATTCACAGGAGACCGTCCCGCAGTTGCGACCATTGAAGGGTTTAGTAGCAATCTGCTGACAACCCCAGTGGACACATTCACTGTCACCTTTACCGAAGCCATTATTGCTG
Organism: Cyanobacteriota bacterium; assembly: GCA_034190295.1. Lineage (GTDB taxonomy): Bacteria > Cyanobacteriota > Cyanobacteriia > Cyanobacteriales > Microcoleaceae > Okeania. Next base: position 38,345 of record JAXHSW010000059.1, read on the forward strand.
GAAGTTTCGACTATCAAGACATTACTCTAACTCGCAATGACGGCGGCAACCTAATAAATGACACAGTTACTGTCACCCAACTGGATGACCTCACCTACCAAGTTGCCAACATAGCAAACTTGAGTAATACCGAAGGCGAATACGAACTCATTGTTGCAGCTAATAACGTTGAAGATATAGACGGTAATAACGGAGTCGGTGGAAAAGGGTTCACCTGGGAACTAGACAATAACGTACCCACCTTGACCGGAATTGATGAAATTACTAACGCTCGTAATATTGCCAACCCCAGTATAACCGTCACCTTTGACCAGGCGATCGCCCCCGAATCTTTCGATTTCCAAGATATTACCCTCACGGTAGATGGTGGTGAAAATCTAATCACAGAAAATATAGAAATTGAGGAACAAGATGAAACAACTTACGTCATCAAAGGCTTAATCCCCTTCCAAACCGAAGATGGGGAATATACCCTGACAGTAAATGGTTCAGGAATTACAGACAGCGCGGGTAACTCAATAGCTGACAATTTGTCTACCAGTTGGGAAATAGATACAATTGCACCTCTAGCTGCAACTAACATTCAAGTTAATGGTTCTAGCAACGATCCATCCGACTCAACCCAGGATGACATCGACTACGGAGAATTCAGTATAACCAGCAATAATATTACTCTTGCAGGAGACTTACCAGAAGAAAATCTGCAAGTTTCTTTCACAGACATAACCACAGGAGATTCTCTCGGTCAAGGAACAGTAACAGGAACAAACTTCACAGGAAATATAGAACTTTCTGGAGTAGGGTCTCGCACAGTAGAAATAGCGATCGCCGATCTAGCAGGAAATTCCACAACAGGAACTCTCGAACTTTTCGCCGATGTCACCCTACCCACCATCCTAGAATTCTCCAATATTCCAGAAACCCTAACAACAGACCCCGTAGAATTTATTGACGTCCGTTTTTCAGAAGCGATCGACATTTCAACCTTTGACAACAACGACATTACCCTCACCCGCGATGGTGAAACTATCTCAACCGATGAAATTACCATCGAAAATATTTCTGATGCCACCTACCGAATTCAGGGACTGACAGACTTAACCACAACCTTTGGTAACTACAGTTTAGGAATTAATACCACAACCATCCAAGACCAAGCAGGAAATTCTGGCACAGATGCAGAATTTGCCAACTTTATTATAGATGAAATTGTTACTATTCCCCCAGACGCAACCATCGGTGACTTTGTTTGGTTAGACAGTGATGTTGACGGTATTCAAGACCAAAACGAACCAGGTTTAGCAGATATTACAGTCAATCTCTATGACAGCGATGAAAACGTAGTTGACACAACCACAACTATCGACGAATCTGGTTCCTACAGTTTCACCGATATTCCTCCTGGGGAATACTTCCTAGAATTTATCGCACCTGACGAGTACGCTTTCAGTCCGCAAAACGAAGGAACAAATGACAATCTAGATAGCGATGTAGACCCCACCACAGGTCGTACTACTTCCATCACCTTAGTTGACGAGCAAACTGATTTGACTTTAGATGCAGGTCTCTATGTCATTGAAGAAGTTACCGACGATGAAATAAATGGTGATGCAGACGACAATGTGTTGAATGGAGAAGCAGGTAACGACACATTAAGTGGTGCAGGAGGGAACGACACACTCAGGGGTGGTAGTGGCGAGGATAATCTCCGAGGAGGAGGAGGAGGAGACCGCTTGAATGGAGGTCAGGGTAGTGATACTATTAACGGTGGTTTCGGCAATGACTTTCTGTTTGGTAAATCTGGCAATGACCTTTTGATTGGTCGTCCTGGTTTTGACCGTCTCCTTGGTGGTAGTGGTGATGATACCCTAGAAGGTGGTCTTGGTCGCGATCGCCTCAATGGTGGTAGTGGAAATGATATTCTCAGTGGAGGAGCTAGTATTGACCGCTTTATTTTCAACACCAACAAAGAGTTTAATTCTGAAGATTTAGGAAGAGATGAAATTACAGACTTCGTTCCCGGACAAGATTTGATTCTCCTAGATCAAAGAACTTTCACCGCACTGATGAGTGAAAGTGGAACTGGATTTAGTATTGAGACTGAATTTGAGACAGTGACTCGTAATCAAGATGCCAGAACTGCCAATGCTTTTATTGTGTACAACACTGAAAACGGAAACTTATTCTACAACCCCAATGGTAGTGAAGCAGGATTTGGCGGAGGTGGTCGATTCGCCAGACTGCTCAATACAGCATCTCTAAGTGAGGATGATTTTGTACTGAGATAATATTGTCCGGCAATGTTTGTTATAGCGCAGGTCAAAAGTCAAAAGTCAAAAGTCAAAAGTTATCTATGACTTACTTTCAGCATCTAGTACTGTCCTAACCTATTTGCGTAGTGCTATACAAGAAAAGTGGGAGCATCTTGCTCCCATTCCAGGTATTCCTCTTTGCTTTATAGAACCCCCGATCGTATCTTTGCACGCGGTATGTGCTTTTGGCTGCTCTGACTTCTGACTTTCTACTTGTACACTATTACAAATATCACTTCTAACTTCTAATATCATGTCCGAATAATTAGTGATGAAAAAATTTTCTGTTTCCTATTATCCTTTATCATCCCTTCCGGAGCTGTTGCCTTCCGGAGCTGTTGCCTTCCGGAGCTGTTGCCTTCCGGAGCTGTTGCCTTCCGGAGCTGTTGCCTTCCGGAGCTGTTGCCTTCCGGAGTTGTTGCCTTCCGGAGTTGTTGCCTATAATCATTTATTTATAACTATTCAACCGGACATGATATAACTTCTAACTTCTGACTTCTGACTTCTGACTTTAGTATAAATGTCCCAAACTCCCATAACAAAATTCCTTAATCTTGAGTGTAGAAATTTCAGTAAAAACCGATGGTGGATACTTACACTGCCATACTGCTTTAAATTCTGCCATTATTAAAAATGTAAGTAAGTTTTAAGTTAAAGGATAATTAAATGAGTTTTTCCATTCAATCTCTATATACTTGGTATCGTAATACTATCCGTAATCCTAAATATCGTTGGTGGATTATTGCTGGAACATTGGCTTATGTATTAAGTCCTTTTGACATCTCTCCCGATTTTATCCCAGTTGTCGGACAAATTGATGATGTTGCTATTGTAACTCTCTTAGTGGCAGAAGTTTCTCAGATGGTAGTTGAATATATGAAGTTACGTCAGGGTAAAGATGTAGCAGTTTCACCCGATCTTAACAAAGACTCAACTACTACTAATGCCACAGTTGATGTAGATGCTGTTTCTGTCAAGTAAATTAGACTTAGGCAAGATTAGTCTTCTAGTATTTTGTCTCGATAATATGAAAAATAATGCTACGAGATATCTCCCCTAACTCCTGTTCAACAAAAAGTGAAGCAACATCTGGCTTCCCCCTTGTCAAGGGGGACGGGAGGGGGATCTAAGGCGTGATATATAGCAAAAATTTTAGTATTTCAAATAAGAATATTTAACCCAAATTTCCGGTTGATGAACAACGATGGACTTGGGTTTATTTTTTTGCCGGAAAATGGTATTAGTTCAAGGGTATTTGCTACGAGTGGAAAATTATGAAATTTAGGGAACTTGTAAATAAACTTGGTTGTGAGGCGATCGCTAGTAGTCTAGAAAAAACTAATGGTGTGGCCCCAGACATTACAGGTGTGGCCCCAGTGGATGAAGCAGTAGTAGGTACTCTTAGTTATATAGAAGGAGCAAAATTTGCCAGTTATTTAGGCACGACAAATGCTAGTGCTTTGATTTTGCCGATGGACGAGACTCTGCAAACTCAGGCAAGCGAGCGTGGTATTGAGTGGGTAGCTGGAAAAGAACCAAGATTATTATTTGCCAAGGCGATCGCTCTTTTTTATCAACCTGTTCAACCTATTCGAGAAATTCATGGCACTGCTGTTATTCACTCAACAGCGGAAATAGGAAAAAATGTTTATCTTGGCCCTCATGTTGTGGTCGATGCGGGGGTAAAAATTGGGGATAATGTTTGTATTTATCCAAATGTAGTAATTTATCCAGATGTAGAAATAGGAGATAATTCTGTTTTACACGCTAACTGTTCGATTCACGAACGTAGTCAAATTGGCAATGGTTGTGTGATTCAGAGTGGAGCGGTTATAGGTGGAGAAGGTTTTGGTTTTGTGCCGACTCAAGAGGGTTGGTATAAAATGGAACAGTCTGGCAGAGTAGTTTTGGAGGATGGGGTTGAAGTTGGTGGCAATAGTACTATCGATCGCCCCGCAGTGGGAGAAACTAGAATTGGCAAAAATACGAAGTTAGATAATTTGGTGCAGGTCGGTCATGGTTGTCAAATTGGGAAAAACTGTGCAATGGCTGCTCAGGTTGGTTTAGCTGGTGGGGTGAAACTGGGCGATAATGTAATTTTGGCAGGTCAAGTGGGTGTTGCTAATCAGGCCAAAATTGGAGATGGAGCGATCGCTACTGCTCAAGCAGGTGTTCATAATGATGTTGCTGCTGGAGAAATTGTTTCTAGTAGTCCTGCTGTTCCTTATAAGATTTATTTAAAAGCGTCTGCTATTTATAAACGTTTACCTGAAATTTATCAATATGTGAAACAGATTAAACGAATTTTGAATATTAGTTCTTAATTAAAGGTAAATTGGGATGCAATAAAACTGCTATTTAAACTTACGCTGACTATTTTCTAAGTAGACTTTAGTCTAGATATAGAAATCAGGTTTTTCTTCTTACCGAAAAATTGTGGTTTAAAGCCTCCCCTTTTAAGGGGATAATAAAGAAAAATTTTCATGATTAGTCAATCCTCTTCTTTTCAAGGAGAGGTAATTCTAAATTCTTAATTCTTAATTCTAAATTCTTGAACTGTTCCCTATTCCCTAGCGCTATATAAATTTTTTCTGAGGAAAATTAGAGTGAAAGTTGAACAAGTTATTAATACCCTAAAGTTAGATTTACCTACTCTATTTGAAAAGGATATTTCCTACGATATTTATACTAAGGATATTTTTTTTAAAGACCCAGTTAATACATTCAAGTGGAAGTTTAATTATCGAATTATTTTTTGGACTTTGCGTTTTCACGGTCGATTATTCTTCACAGAACTCTATTTTGATTTACACGACGTTCAGCAAACAGAAGAAAATATAATTTTGGCAAATTGGACTGTGCGTGGAATATTAAGAGTTCCTTGGCAAGCCAGAATTTTTTTTAATGGTTATTCTACTTATAAATTGAATCAAGATAGATTAATTTATGAGCATATCGATACCTGGGATAGAAAACCTACTGAAATATTAAAGCAGTTTTTTCATAAGGATTGAATTCAGTTATAGCAATTATCATATTGGTGAGGTACGCGCATTCGTTTGTTTTAGGGAGTAGGGGCGCCATTCGGAGCTTTGCGGAGCGCAAATCGCGATTTGCTTCGCATAACTATCGAAGAGCGCCCGTACAGCAGTAGGCAGTAGGGAATAGTAATTCGAGAAACAGGGGATAGAAAAAAAGAAAAACAACTGTATCTCACGCTTTTTGAGAAACGCTATATCAATAGATATCTCCAGAAAAGAGGGAATAGGAAATAGGGAATAGTAATTAATAATTTACGGATAAGACCAGTTAGTGTTAATTATTCTTGTTTTTAGTTCTCCCCCACTCCCCTACTCCCCCACTCCCCTACTCCCTCACTCCCCTACTCCCCCACTCCCCCACTCCCCCACTCCCCCACTCCCCCACTCCCCCACTCCCCCA
>JAXHSW010000006.1:0-9785 GCA_034190295.1 Cyanobacteriota bacterium
ATATTGTCAGCTTTATGATCTCACTTGCCGTCACCAAATACCATAAGTAATTATACTTAATCAAATAGATGAATTTCCTGTAACTTGTTATAAGACAATTTGAAGTGCGGAATGTGGGATACAAGTCTTTAAAAGGTTTTTGTCAGAGAAAAACTGTATTAAAAAGTACATTTTTTTTGATAACTTAAGTAGTTTTTCCTATCTACTATGATTCTTTTTCCCTGCTCCCCTGCTCCCCTACTTCCCACAAGGTTTTCAGGAATTTCTTATAAGGAATAGTTAAAAGGGGGAGGCTTTGGACCTCATTTTTTGGTAATAAAGCTGATAGCTGACTGCTTACCTATAGCCTTAATCTGCTGCTGCAAAGATTGCATCTGTCGTCAACTCTAACTGAGGAAATATGCTAGAGACTAACCTTTCCCCAGCAACAAATCGTCGAATCATATACTCTTCAGTCTCAAGGTAACAAATAGTAATAGTTGGTTTCTTAGGCTTGCCAATATGACGCACCGCCCCCAATGCTCGAAAATCAACGATCCAATATTCAGCAATTCCCATCGCCTCATATTCTACAAACTTATGACCATAATCATCTCGCCAGTTTGTACTGACAACCTCAATCACAAGGGGAGCTGTTTCACCCTGCTGAATAACTGAAGCCGTTGACCAAAGAGGTTCCTGCTTCAAAAAATCACGATTGAGAATAACTACATCTGGCATATACCCCGATCCTTGGGAACGAGGTTTAATCAAGCAAGTGCGAGGAATTGAATAGGGCAACTGGTTCCGTCGAATTTCAAAATTCAACTCTGCACCGATCAAACCAGCCACATCCTCATGAGGCCCTGTTGGTAACATTTCTACTGCACATCCCTCAATCAACTCAAACCTGCGTCCATCCTCTGGATACCACGCTAGGAAGTCTTCAAAACTCATCGGATTCGGTATCCGTGCCTGAACCATAATCAAGTATCTTTAAATACCTATTTGCTATATTTAAGTCTATCTCAAGTTTGTCAAGTGCGTTAAACCGCATAATATTTCTCCGGATAATTTAGTTATCGTATCGTTCAGGAGTTAGAAGTCAGGAAAAATAAAGGATTTGAACAGCATGAATTTTTAAATTTTTATTGATCAGGATTTACGCAAACGAATCAATAAGCTAGGGAGTAGGGAAGAAATTGAAAAAGTAAGGGAATAGAGAGTAGCTAGTTAATGATCTAAGTACAAAAATTGGGATAATTTATTTTCTGCTATTCTCTTAAATACCCCTCTTTTAATATAAGATTGCCTAAAACCATTGTCAAACAAGACTTACAGTTATTTTCTCACCTCAGCTTGAAAAAGTAATGCTAGACTCAGAATATCCAAAAAAACTGTTGAAATTGCTCTAGTAGTATTACGCTTGGCATCGTTATATTTTCAGAGGAAATTTAGGCAATGAAAAACTACAAAATATTAACTTTAGGAGCGTCTGGTGCAGGTAAAACTGTATTCCTTGCCAGTATGTTTAAGTCATTATCAATCCAAGGGGAATATGGTTTCTATCTTGAAACTGAGGATTACAACAAACAGAAGTTACTGAATGATATTTACACAAACTTGATTATTAGAAAATGGCCAGAAACAACTAGACGTAGTGAGATATCTGAGTGGAAGTTTACTTGTTGTATCAAGAATCCCGATCTGGAAAACTTTCCAATTTGTCAGTTTACTTATTTTGATTATGCTGGCGGACGGTTTACAGAAATGGATGAAGAAGATTATAACTTACAAAAAATAATCATAGAAGCTGATGCAATTTTGGGTATTTTAGATGGTCAAAAAATTCAGGCATTAATGAGTAATAACAATGAACAAAAGATTGATGATTTTTTAAATAAAGATTTACCACCAATAATTAAGTGGATGTCCTATTGTCAAGCACCAATTCAGTTTGTAATTAGTAAATGGGATTTGCTGGAAAATGATAATTTTGGTTTAAAAGAAATAAGCGATCGCCTTCTGGAAATTTCTGAGTTTAAAGAGTTAGTTCTGAATCGAAATCAAGAACGTTCTTCAGTACGCCTGATTCCAGTAAGTTCAGTGGGTTCGGGTTTCGTAACACCTCAACCTGATGGAAGTATGAAAATAATTGGCAATTTAATTCCACGTCCTTTTCAGATGGAAGTTCCTGTATCTTGTGTTATGCCCGATCTTTTCGAGAAAGAGATTAAGGTAAACCTTAAACGACTAATTACTATTAGTAACGAAGATATTGTTGAAAATAGTGGATTTAATAAATTCTTAAATAAGTTCTTAAAGGGTGTGTCAAGTTTCCGTTGGTTGATTGATGTAGTTGTTAACGCTATTGTCGAATTTTTGGTATCAACTATCTTCGATGATGATAATGATAATGAGCCAAATGGTATAGGACAGGAATTGGCGAAAGAATTTCTGAAAACAATTGATAATTTGGTATTGAGAAAAATTAGAAAAAAAGTTGAAGCAGATGAGCAAAGATTAACTGAATTGCTTCAAATAAGAGATAAATCTGTCAGAGAAATTCAAGGTAAAACAACAGCCTTGAAAAGTGCTATAACAAGTTTTTTATATATTAGCAATAAACTGAGCCAAGATTTTCCTGACTCTGAAATAATCGTAGATCAACTAAAGCAATAAGATAATCATTATCAAAGTTGAAATTCCAGAAATCAATATGAAAAATTACAATATTATTACTTTGGGACCATCGGGTTCTGGTAAAACTGTATTTTTAGCTAGTCTTTTTAAGCAATTATCTACTTCACCCAGCAAAGAATTTTTCCTGACAGTTTCTGATAATGAGCAGCGTAAAAAACTGAATGAAATTTATTCAAGAATTATTGGTAAAAATCAAGATTGGCCTAGTGGAACAAGAGATATAACACATGTAAAGTTTACTGGTTACGTCAAGAATCTTGATCTTGATCTTGAAAATTTTCCGGTTTGTCAGTTTACTTATATTGACTATGGAGGAGGGTTAATTACAGATACATTACCAGATCAACGCGACGTTTTTGACTTTCAAGAAAATGTCCCCAATGCTGATGCAGTGTTAGCAATGATTGATGGTCTAAAATTATTAAAATTAATGCGAGGAGAAAACCTAGAGAATGAAACTATTCTACAGTTCTTGCTACAAGATTTACCCAACATGATGCAATTGATAAATCAGTGCAAAAGAGACACATCCGTTGATTTTATTATCAGTAAATGGGATTTGCTTGAGGGTAATTATAATCTCTCAGAGATAACAGAACGTCTGCGAGAAAAATCGCCTGAGTTTAATAATGTAGTTAGCAATAGAATTAAAGCTGGTTGTCCAGTACGTCTAATTCCTGTAAGTTCTATTGGTATGGACTTTGCTTCCCTCCAGTCTGATGGATTGATGAAAAAGAATCCAGGCGCAATTCCTAAACCTTTCCATTTAGAGATTCCTATTGCTTATGTATTGATTGATGATCGAGTAAAAGCTGGTAATGAAGCCTTAAAATCATCCTCAGAAAAGACTACACTATTGGCTCGATTGAAAAATTCTTTTTCCAACGGACGAGCCGATCGAGTGAGAGATTGGGAAAAAGCACATAATCACTTGGTCATTAGTTTCTCGAAATGTCTCAATAATTTTGAAGAGGAATTTCCCGAAGCTAATTTAGGAACAAAAAGTCGTCTTGCTCTTCCTTCCATCCATACTTTGAGAGAACATCAAAAAGTAGTGTGTTCGGTTGGTTTCACATCTAATAGTAAGACTCTTTTCAGTTCTAGTGATGACAGAACCGTTCTGTTTTGGGATGTTGCACGGGGAAATTTACAGAAAGAAATTGTACGAGAAAAATCAGGTTGGGTACTGGCAAATCTTAGTCAAGATAATCAAAAGCTCTTTACTGCCGCCAGCGCAGACAGAAGTATTAAGGTATGGGATGCCAATACAGGAAAACTCTTGTATGAACTGCCGAAGGAACATTCTGAGCAGATCGGTGGGCTTGTGGTTAGTCTTGATGGAAGCACACTGATTAGTAGTAGTCGCGATCGAACAGTGAAAGTCTGGCAATTAGAAACTCATAGTGCTAGAGTAATCCATAGTTTAAGCGAACATCAAGGCTTCGTTTATGCTCTTGCTGTTTCTCCCAATGGGCACACTTTAGTCGCTGGTGGTACAGATAAAAAAATGCTTATTTGGGAACTGCCCGTTAACAATGATGAATTTCGTGGATTTCGAGCCCTAGAACACCCTGATTTTATAAAGGCTTTAGCTTTTAGTTCTGATGGTAAAATATTGGTTAGTGGTGGTGGTAATAAAACTATCTATGTTTGGGATACAAGAACTTGGAAAATCAGGAATGAATTGAAAGAACATACCGGAGCAATTTGGTCTCTGGCGATCGGTCCAGATAACCGCTTCCTTGCCAGTGGAAGTGATGATGGCGAAATCAGAGTATGGAATTTATCAGATGGAACTTCAAGAACTATTTTAACTGAGCACACTGGTATTATCACTACCCTAGCTTTTAGTCCAGATAATCAAATCTTAGCTAGTGGTAGTTATGATAAAACAATTAAAATTTGGCAGATTGTATAAAATATAGTTTAAGTAAACATGACACCTACAACACGAAATTTTTCTCACTATCTAGCGCAAGCAATTTTACTAACTCTTCCATGCTGTTTGGCATTTGGAAGGTTGGCAATTTTTTGTTTACCATTCGGAATTGTTGCTATTGTCTATGTAGCTCAAGCTAAGACACGACTACAATTGGGAGACGATCTAGGGGCAGTTAAAGCATCAAAAAACGCCAATAAATGGTTTTGGTTTGGTTTCATACCACCGACAATAATTCTGATTCTGGTTTTGGTTCTATACAAATATTATTGTAGCAATTCTGTGAGTTGTGAGGTACTGTTTTATAACTTTTGACTTTCGTGAAAGGGTATTAGTTATCATCAATATAAAATCTAAATTTATTAAATCATAACCATGAGTATTAAAGTTTGGCCTTTTTTAGTAAGCCGTAATCCTTATCTTGATTACAGAACAGTAGTAGCTCCTGATTTCATCTGTGAAGCTAAGACTGGCAACTTACTGGCAAGAGTTACAACAGGAGATTTAACAGAACCAGGAAAGGGATTTATTAGACAAATCTTTGGTTCAAAAGTAGGAGATTTCACGGTCGTTTATCGAATACTAAAAGCTACACAAAAAGACCTGAATTATCAACAAGGAGATGAGATTCTTAAAGATCAATTTGGGAGAGAAATACTTCTAATTGAAGGAGTGGTTATTCAGGAAATTAAAAGTAAAGAAAATGTTTTTATTTCCCAGAAAAATATAGAAGGAATTCATCAGAAATTAACAGAAGCATACACAAAATTTTGGGAGCATCGCGATCCACATCCAGCTGTTCCTTCTCAGCAGTTATCCTTAAGTATGGATGGTTCTAGTAGACCCTTAGAACTCCAAGAAATAGAAGAATTTGAGGTTGATCCTAAACCTCCAATACCACAACCTTCACCTTCAGCACCACTATTTTCTAAGTCTTCAACAAGACTATATTCTCTTGCTTTTATATTTACCCTGGTTGTGGCAGCATTTTTTACTTGGAGGTATATCAATACATCAAAAGTATATGACTGTACTACTACTGAAAATAAAAATATCATATTTGAGAGTAAAAAGGATATAAATAATATTCTCAAAAAACTACAAAAAGACTACCCAAAGACAACAATACTCCTTAATGGTTACTTAATACTAGAATCCAACAAAAAATGGCAAAATTTGACAAAAAGAGAAGAACCCGGTGAATCTGCTAACTATACTGTTCACCTAGATGGAGATATATTAAAGCTACAAGATCATCCCCTAGACTTGGCGATCGCTCAACTTGGTGGCCAGAAAGTTGGAGATATATCAAAGCTACAAAATTATCTTCTAAACTTAGCGGATGCTAAACTTAGCAGACAGAAAGTTGGAGATATATTAAAACTACAAGATGCTCTCCGAGACTTAAAGAATAATCAACCTCCCGAGGAGCAAGTTGGGAATAAAAATTACATCGAAAACTTAAGAAATGCTCAACTTCGCAACGAAGTTCGCAACCAGGAACTTGAAGATATATTAAAGCTACAAAATTATCTCCTAGACTTAGCGATCGCTCAATCTCGCAACCAGGAAGCTTTTACTATCAAAGCAAAAATTATAAGCAGAAAAAATAAAAAGGAATGTCAAAGAAATTCCTAAAGCAATCTCATAGATACCCTACAGTTGAAAAAATTGCTTTGGGGTATCAATTTTTTCTAAATTTCCTACCTCCATCAAATAAATATTAAAGGTTTATCTTTTACCAAAGCAAATGCTTCAATATCAAACCGATAAAGACTAGCTGGTCTACCTGCTCCCCGTGATGTTTTTACCCCAGTATCTGATAAGAAACCTAACTTTAATAGCTTGGCACGAAAATTAGAATAATCTGAAAAATTGTCTCCTAAAATAGTTGTATAAAGTTGATATAACTCTCCTAAAGTAAACTCCTCTGGTAAAACATCAAAAGCAACAGGACTATATTCAACTTTATTGCGTAATCTAGAATATCCATATTCAATAATTTGTTGATGGTCAAATGCTAACTGAGGAATTTGTTCCAGAGGATACCAAGCAATACCTGTTACTCCATCGGCAATTAATTCTGCTTCTTCAAATCTCACTAGGGCAAAATAACTGACTGATAAATATCTACAATTATAAATAGATTCTCTGGGGTCACGACCAGGACCGCCAAAAGTATATAATTGCTCTAAATATAGATTTTTTACCTTAATTTTTTCGGCTAAAATTCTGTAAGCTGCTGCTTCTAGAGATTCTCCTTGTATTACTAATGTACCTGGCAAACTCCAGTAGTTAATAAATGGTTCCTTTTCTCGCATTACTAATAAAACCAATAGACGGTTTTGTTGAGTATCGACAGAAAAAATTACGTTATCTACTCCTACTTTAAAATCTGCTTTATTATTTTTATCATTTACACTGTTTCTATAGTCGCGTCCTGGCATTTGTACAAATGCTCCCGATATATATAATCTTTAATAGGAGGCGTAATAATTGCTGGGTCTCCTTGTTCGCGATATGCGGATGAGGAAACATTAGGAACTTCTAAAGAAGCTATTTTCACCCCTGTATTTAGTTCCCTTAACTTTTGCAAATCTGCCTCTTCTATTGTAATACCTTTTCGAGGTACAACTAATAATCCTACTTTCTGCAAAAGCTCTTCTATTTTATACCAATTTGGTAATTGTTTGACTAAATCTGAACCTACTACTAAAGTAAATTCAGCATTATCCCATTTTTTTCTAGCACGTTCAACAGTTTCTATAGTACGACGACTACTTAATTCTGAATTGAGAGAAATATTGTTTTTATTAGAGTCAATATTTTCAATCAAAATTGATAACATTTCCGAACGTTGTTTGAGGGGTATTTTATGTGATTTAAAGGGATTATCTGATGCCCAAACTATTACTCGATCGAAGTTTTGGGAAAGCCATTTAATAATTGTTTCATGTCCGGATGTTGGTGGATCGGCACTGGTACCAAATAAAGCAATTTGAGTCATTTTTGTTAATTTTATATCCTAAGTCGGACATTTTTATAATATATCAGTGTAAGCATTCAGCCATCAGCTATCAGCGCTTCTCTAGGAAATGCTTACCTAATAATTAATAATTAAATAATTCAGCTTTATTAGCCTCCTTTTGAAAAAGGAAAAAAGCGGTTGTTAGCGGAGCTTCCCATAGGGTGGGATGGATGGGTTTCCTAACCATATCCAATCGACCAAGAGAATAAATTTTTTCCTTAAGGATCAATCCTCTCCCTTTTAGGAATAGTTCAATAATTGATAATTGATAATGGATAATTGATAATTACCTCTCCCTAGAAGGAAGAGGATTGAATAAAAGGAAAAATTTATTTTTTTCCCCTTGAAAGGGGAGGCTTTAAACCTGAATTATTTAATTATTAATTCTTCGGTAATTATTCATTATTCATTATTCATTAATGAAATAGCACTTTCTAAACGAGTAGCTAAGTTGACTATATCATCTTTTCTAGCAATAACTTCTATCCACTCATTTGGCATATTTTCTATACCATAATAAATTCCTGCTAAACCTCCTGTTACGGCTCCAGTTGTATCTGTATCTTCTCCTAAATTCACCGCTTTTAGAACAGCTTCGGCAAAAGAATTTGTAGTTAATAAACACCATAAAGAAGCTTCTAAAGTATCTAATACATAACCACCAGCATGAATTCTTGTTACAGGTAGAGTTTCAATTTCTCCGCCCAATACTTTTCGGAAACGAGATATCTCTTCTGCATACTTTTCTTGTGAGTATATTTGTTGAATATTTTCAATTCCTTGTAAATATGCTTTCTTTACTTCTAAACCTTCTAATAAACAAATAGCTATACTGATATAAATACCACAAGCCATTTGTGACCTTAAATGACCATGAGTTATACAAGAACAATCATGTACTTGCTGAATTAACTCTGGAAATTCAACATTTTTATAATTATAAACTAGGGGTAAAATTCTCATTAGCGAACCATTGCCATTATTTCTATCTTCTTTACCTCCAGCTTCTATTGGTGAGACACCTTTTTTAATCCGAGAAATAGCTGCAGCAGTGGTACCTCCAATATCAAAAACTTTACCATGAGGAGTCCAATAATCTTCATAACGCCACCGATAAAAAGAGTGGGCGATCGCTTCTAAATCAAATCCTTCACACAGACATTCAGCTAAACATAATGTCATTGAACTATCATCTGACCAGGTGCCTGGAGGTTGGTTATGTGCGCCATAACCAATCATTTCTGTGACAGGTTTAATTGTTCTTTCGTTGCGACTGGAAAATTCGACAGGTACGCCTAAAGCATCTCCAATACACACACCCATTAAACCTGATAATACTTGGGGATTATTCATAATTTAATCTTGATAATTAACTGAAATTAATACACCTATTTTAATTCTCAAATTTTTCTGTTCTTTTTTACCAAAAAACTCTTTTTTTTTAAGCAATTATTATATTACAGAAGAGTTCAAGAATTTAGAATTTAGAATGCGCGAATTTAGAATTACCGAAAAATTAATAATTCTAAATTATTAAGGAAAAACTTTAAAATCTAGTAGATATTTCTCCAGCTTTTACCGAAGAATTAATAATTAAATAATTAAATAAGTAATTAAATAATTTAGGTTTAAAGCCTCCCCTTTCAAGGGAAAAAAAATAAATTTTTTCCTTTTATTCAATCCTATCCGTTTTTAGGGAGAGGTAATTATCAATTATCCATTATCAATTATCAATTATTGAAACAGGACTATACCAATGAATATAGTATTAATATCATGTCCGGTTGAATAGTGATAATTAAAGCTTGTAGTAGGGCTAGAGCAACTTCTATGGTTAGGGCTAAAGGCATGATATAAGGCTTCTACTTTCAAGGGAGAAAAAATTGTTTTTAACCAATTATTATACTACAGAATAAGTAATTATTAATTAACAATTTTAAATTCGCGCATTCTTACATTACAGAAGAGGTAATTATTAATTAACAATTCTAAATTATAAATGATTTTTCTTATACTACAGAAGAGGTAATTATTAATTAACAATTTTAAATTCGCGCATTCTTACATTACAGAAGAGGTAATTATTAATTAACAATTTTAAATTCGCGCATTCTTACATTACAGAAGAGGTAATTA
>JAXHSW010000006.1:9885-37246 GCA_034190295.1 Cyanobacteriota bacterium
ATTATTAATTAACAATTTTAAATTCGCGCATTCTTACATTACAGAAGAGGTAATTATTAATTAACAATTTTAAATTCGCGCATTCTTACATTACAGAAGAGGTAATTATTAATTAACAATTTTAAATTCGCGCATTCTTACATTACAGAAGAGGTAATTATTAATTAACAATTCTAAATTCGCGCATTCTAAATTCTAAATTCTTTAGTTTTTTGTGTAATTTCTTGTAAGTTATTAGAAATTTTCATTGGTAGTAAATTAGGATTTTCTAAACTACGAATTTCTATAGGCAAACTAGCAACAGAAGCAGCAGTACGTTTAGCGATCGCTTCTAGATTTTCCGATTTTTGCACTATTTCCCCATTATGAACTACTTGTACCATTAATTTTATAAAAGAATCAATCTGATTATCTGTTAGATTCGATACATCTTCGTCCATTAATCCCAAATAATCCTGTTTCAATTGACCATTTTCCAGATATCTATATATTTGTTTTCGACCAGGATAACTCACTTTCCCCGTAGCATTTTTCATCACCGGAATGCCGTCTATTTCTACCAATTTATAAACTCCATTGACCGGGACACCAGTTACCAACTTAGTACCAATACCATACCCATCTATACAAGCATTCTCCCGCTGAAGTCTATCTATTTCCCACTCATCTATATCTCCACTAGCAAAAATTGTCACTTCTGGTAGTAGCGATCGTACCTCCTGGGATAATTGGACTAAATTTCCTGAATCTAACCTTACCCCACTCACCTGCATATCACCCTGCTTAACTCGTTGTGCCAATAAACGGGTAGCTGCCGATGTATCGTAAGTATCAATCAATAGGGGTGCTTCAGGAAAATATCGTTGAAAAGCATGAAAAGCATCCTCCTCCGTACCTTCAACAGCAGATATTGCCATCACCAAAGCATGAGCCATTGTACCTACAGGTTTGCGACCTAATTTCAAAGCTGCCAAAACATTAGAAGTAGCATCCATCCCACCTGCTAAAGCAGCACGAGCGGCCCAAACACTAGCTTGGGGACTAAATGCGCGTCTAGTGCCAAATTCAAATAATTTTGCTTCATTGCCTGCAATATCCCGCATTCTAGCTGCTTTTGTGGCAATTAAAGTTTGGTAGTTGAGAGTATTCAATAGATATGTTTCCACTAACTGTCCTTGCCAAAGTGGAGCTTCTATCCGCAATAGAGGTTGGTTCGGAAATATAGCTGTTCCTTCTGGTACCGCCCAAACATCTCCAGTAAATTTAGCCTCTGCCAAAACAGACCAAAATTTATTAGGCACATTGGCAAATATCCCACTTGACTGTAAAGCCTTAATTTGTGCGGGGCTAAATCGAAATTTTTCTAAATAGTCTAATGCTTGTGCTAAACCCATAGCAATGAGATAGCCAAAACCTACAGGGAGTCTTCGCACAAATATCTCAAAATTAGCTTGCCGTTGGTCTATTTCCTCCCCAATATAACAAGCTGCCATTGTTAGCTGGTAGAGGTCTGTTAACAAACTGTAATCTTCTGGCGAGAGAGAAAGTTCTCGGTCTTCTTGTGTCATTGGACAACTTCCTAAACTAAGCTCTTGATTTTAAATAGCAGTCAGCAGTCAGCAGTCAGCGGTCAGCATTAGGACTTTTTTTACGTTGAGTAGGAGATTTCAACCCCAACTCAACCATGCGGCTTTTAGAAGCCGGGGATTTACCCAAGGTCAAAAAGCTGAAGTTCGCAGTTTCTCCTACGGAGGCTAGCTGTTTGCGGAGCATTCCGGTACGGAAAATGCTGATAGCTAATAGCTAGTTAATTATAGTAAAAATTACTATATCTGTCCAGGTGATTTTGATAATTGTCTATAAAACTATTAGTAACTCTTCTACTTATTTCACTTCATAAAGTTATTTATAGCCCGATCTGGCTATATATCAAAATTTATCATTTCCCTTATGGGTTTAATACCCCACCGTCACCCGCGGTGCTCAAAATTGTTTGGGGGAGCGAATCCATAAGCAATTTTCGAGAACTGACTCGGTCCTCCTGACTCCTGACTCCTTCTTCAATGGCGATAAATATAGTAACTTTAATTATAATCGGTAGCGTATTTAATACTTTTGGAGTCAAAATGTTATACTACAGTTTAAGGATAATATGCATAAATGCCTGAGTTTTTTTACCTAAAAAATACAAGCTTAAAGTAAATTCTTCTAAAGATAAAACCTAAGTTATTTACATTTTATATCGATCCCTATCGGAAGTAGTTGCGAAATAATACAACCTCCAAACAAATGTTACAACTATAGTCAAGTCAGACAAGAATAAGCTAGAGTGAAAATGTAAGGAAAAAAGTTTTATTGACAAAAAAGGGGTAACAATTATGAGTATGTTCCAATCTATTGAAAAGGCTGTTGTTTATATATCCGAAGCAATTAGTCGCATTTTTAGTCCTAGTGATGATATGTACCCAATGACTGGTGTAAATCCTTTTGAAGGAGACCCTTATCACGGACCTAATTGGGCAGATTAATACAAGAAGTTAAGTAAAATTTTTAGCTTAGTAGAAAAAAATAAATTTTGTCAGAACTAATAATATCAAGTCACAAATTAATTAACCATTATGTAGGGATTTTGCATATAAGGTCGCTACAGTTTCACCAGAAACAAAATTTATTATGGTTATTTAATGAGGCTTGATTTTATTAGTTTTCAAGCCTATCTTTCAGGCTAAATTCCGCACGAAAAAACGTAGTATAAAGGAGTAGGGGAGATTTCCTACGGAATGCTCCTAATTACGCGTTTACGTTATGCTTTGCATTCCGTAGGAAAGTATTCCGGAACAGAAATCGCCCGTACAATAGTCAGTAGGGAATGATGTGCAGCTTATGTCTGGCTAGATCGAGTATTTATGCTTAATATTTTCCTGAGAATTTGACTCCTGAAAAAAGTCAATGACGATGATTTATACAGTATAAATATTTACCTAGCTCGGAATGTTTATACTACTTTTAAGGCTATAAGTTGACGTACTGAATGTGGGTTTCAGTAAAAAAAGGGTCATTTCAGTTATCAGTTATCAGTACCTCTATAAAAAAAATCTTGAAAGAGGACTCTCGTTATAATCTTTGATATCAAATCCGGTTAATTGCACATAGACTCCGGTTATATAATATCTGTTGATAATTTATTACTTCAATGCTTATGGAGTAGGGGGAAATAATTGATAATTTCTGTACGATAATTGATTTTATTTTTTATTATTGGAGATGTCTATTTAATCGGACCTACTCCCCCACTCCCCTACTTTCAACTATATAATAAGTATTCAACCGGATTTGATATGATTTAGCGGGAGATGAATTTCACAAAAATATACTCATAGCGAAGCGCGAAACATTTTTTTTAGCGACGGTGAGAGTGTCAAAAAAATTGATTTAGCAAAAAGCATAGAGCAGCACTACCCAGTGGCACAGTTAAATTATCAATACCAACTTTTGATAGAGTCTCCAAAGCAGTAGCACCTAATGCCACAGGAATAGCAACTACCCAAGTTTGCCAAATATTGCCTTGTACTGCCAAAAGAATCAAACTACAAATAATATAACTAACCAAACACATAGTTAGAGAACCTTCCCAACTTTTCTTCATCCCCCAAACTTGATAAGGATGTTTGCCAAAATTTTGACCAATAACAGCAGCTAAACCATCGCCCCAAGCCATAATTAAAATACCCAGAGCGGCATATTGAGGTTGTTTGAGAAACCAAAAGCAACCGATAAGAATGCCAATGCTAACTGCATAGAAAAATGTGCCTAAACTTTTGCGTCCTACACTATTAACACTGGGAAGAATGGGAAGTCGATAAGAAATTAAAGCGATCGCTGCTGAGAGAATTCCAGCCATAATACCTATCCAGGCCGGAATTTGTAACCACCAAGCTAATAGAATTACATTACCTGTGCCAATATGAACTACTTTTCGTGAGATTTCTGGGTCTACTTTGGCAAAGCGGTTAAGCGCTTCAGCAAAAATTAAAATAATTCCTAACCATGCTCCGACTAGAAAAACTTGGATAAAAATATTGGGAAATGTACTGATTATTGCCACTATTAATTATATAAATTATTAACTTAATTCATCAGAGATAATATTACCAAATAATATGAAAGTTAGACATCTCCTCCACGCATAGGGAGTAGGGAGTAGGGGGAAATAATTGATTTATATAGTGGGATAATTGATTTGATTTTTTACGATCGGGACTTATATCATGTCCGGATAATTAGTGATAAAAAAACTTTCTCCTTCTTTTCCTGTTCTTCTTCTTCCTTCTTCCTTCTTCTTTCTTCTTTCTTCCCCTCCTGGGAGGGGCCCGCGGGTGGGTTCTCCACGGTCGGGGCCCGCGGGTGGGTTCTCCACGGTCGGGGCCCGCGGGTGGGTTGACTCGGTCTGACTGACTCGGTCTGACTGACTCCTTTCCTGAAGATACCTATTGCAATATTTTATGATAGTTAAAGTTACGAAGTAGTTTAGTTGCTTTGTAATGATCCACTGGCTTTGAAAATAAATATCCTTGTCCTTTTTCACATTTAAGTTCCTTTAGTTGTTGCATTTGCTCTTGAGTTTCTATTCCTTCTGCAACGATTTCTAAACCTAAATTATGAGCTAATGCAGTAATAGCACTGACAATTTTTAACGACTGACCAGTAACATCCGAGTCTAATGGACTAACAAAAGAGCGGTCGATTTTCAAACTATTAATTGGGAATTGGTGTAGATAACTTAATGATGAATAACCTGTACCAAAGTCATCAATTGATAATTTAATATTTCGATTTTTCAATTGATTCAATACTGTGGTTGCTAAAATCACATTTTCCATAATCACTGTTTCGGTAATTTCAAGTTTCAAACAATTAGGTTTACAGTCTGTTGCTTGCAAAATTTCCTCAATTTCTTCTACTAAATTCGGTTGTGAAATTTGGTGACTAGAAAGATTAACACTCATGGTCAAATTGTGGTTAGGAAATTCACAAGCAGAATTAAACGCAGGGCAATTACTATGACATTTGCCATTACCATTGCCATTGTTGACTTGAGATAAACAGTTAGATGTTGAGGATATTTCTTGAGTGTTATTTACTACAAATTGACAATTGTTTTCTTGATATTGATGTTCAAAAAACTCTTGCTGCCAAATAGTTAATTGATGACAAGCAGCTCGTAATACCCACATTCCTAGAGGAACAATTAAACCAGTTTCTTCTGCTAGAGGAATAAACTGTCCTGGAGAAATCAAGCCTTTAGTTGGATGTTGCCAACGTATCAAAGCTTCAAAACCTGTAATTTTACCTGTAGATAAACAGATAATTGGCTGGTAATTTAAGATAAATTGAGAATTAGTTGGATCTTGTTTAATCATTTCTACAGCTCGTCGGAGGTCATTTTCTAGCTCCAGCAAAGATATAGCTTGGTCGTGCATGATCAAATCAAATACTTCATGTCTGGCTTTACCGGAAGCTTTAGCCCGATACATAGCAATGTCCGCATCTCGTAGTAAGTCTTCTGGACTGTTGTAGACAGGACAAATAGGGGGATGATTTTCATCGGTATGATGAGCAAAATTTCCGCGACTGTGAACAATACCAATACTAGCAGTAGTAAAAATTTCATGACCTTCTATATAAATTGGTTTGGCAAGTTCTTGATTAATTTGATGAGCTACTCTGGCAGCATAGCTAATGTCTGGTGGATACTCTAATAATATTGTGAATTCGTCTCCTCCTAATCTCGCCAAAGTATCTGATGCTTTAATACAATTCTGCAGTATCTTGGCGATCGCTATTAATAGTCGGTCTCCTATATAATGTCCCAAGCTGTCGTTAATTACTTTAAACCGATCCAAATCTAGAAAAAGAACAACAAACTCATAATCTAAGTGTTGTCTAGACCGACGCAGTGCTTGTTCTAATCTATCAAATAATAAGGTACGGTTTGGCAATCCTGTCAGTGCATCATGAAGAGCATCATGGAGCAGTTTTTGCTGTGCTTTTTTGCGTTGAGTGATATTTCTAATAATTATCTGTACTGCTGCCTCATCATAATATGTATAGGGTATTCCAGTTATTTCGACATCTATAATTTCTTTATTCAGGGTGATTAACTTTTCTTCTTCTAAATGTGTTTGTTGTCTTTGGTTCTGAACTTTTTGCAGTCTCTGTTTCTCTACTTCTATGTAGTCTGGATGAATAAATTTCCAGATCGATTGACCGATAATTTCTTTTGGATATTTTGCACCAAGTAAATAAGCGCCAGCAGTATTGATATAGACAATTTTTTCCATCCAAATTACTGATATCGCTTCTGGTGAATATTCTACTAAACGACGGTAACGTTTTTCGCTTTCTCGGAGTAACACTTCAGCTTGCTGACGTTGCAAATCTATTTGATGAGCTTTAATAAATCTGCCAATTCCTTGAGCCATTAATTCAATAATTTCTTCTTCGTAGTATTCAAATTCTTTAGTTCTTGCTTGGGGAGATAAGAAGCATAAAGTACCATAGATTTGATGATTTACAAATATTGGAGTACCAATATATAGTTTAATTGGCATACTTTTTGCTTCTGAGGCATCTAAATCATAAATACAAATTGTTCTGTGTTCTTTAACTACTTTGTTACAGACAATATCGCATAAATTAAATTTTCTTCCTAGTACAAAATAATCCTGTTTTGATTGTACAGCTCTAATCGTATATAATTCATCCTTAATTTCTCCAATAACACCAGTATCCGTGCCAAAAATTTCACAACCAGCTTGGAGATAATCAGCAAAAAGTTCTTCTATATTATCATAATTACAAGTAGCAATTCTATGCAGTTGCTTCAAGCTATAACTAAATTTTTCTAAAGCTTGAGACTTAATAAATAATTCTGCTTCCCAATGTAATCTTTCTGTAATATCTGTTTGAATACCAATAAAATGTGTTAAATGCTGTTGAGAATTGTAAACTGGTGCAAGGGAGAGTTCATTCCAAAAATATGTGCCATCTTTCCGTAAATTTTGCAAAATAACATGACATTCTTCACCATGTAAAATAGCATTTCTTAACTTAGAAATTGCTGGCTGATTTGTTAATTTTCCCTGTAAAAATAGACAATTTTTTCCGATTACTTCCTCAGTTTTATAACCTGTGATGCGATTGAAACTAGGATTAACATAAATAATGGGATGATCTGACTGAGTAGCATCAGCGATCGCGATACCATTGTTACTGCCATCAATAGCTCGCTTCATCAGTTCCAAGTGTTCCTCATTAGCATGACGATCGATGGCAGTTGCTAGAATATTGGCGATCGTTTCCAGAAAGTATATTTCATCCTGAGTAAATTCTCGATGTTTACAACTATGAACCCCCAAAATACCCCATGCTTGATGAGTAAGACCTGAATCGGTTGTTCGGTCTGCTTTAATTTTCAAGTTAGGTATGATGATAGTAGCACCACTAACTATGTGATGGTTATGTAGGAGAGGAGAACCTGAAAAGGTAGTTTCTACAGGCAAGTCTTTGATAATAACTGGTTTGTTAACAAAAAGAGTGTAACCAGCTTGAGACCTTTCTCTGGCAGCAGTAATTGTAGCTTTACCAACCAACCCTTTTTTCCAACCTACTCCTGCACGGAGCAGCAGAGCATTATTTCCTGGTAACAACTCTAGCACTTGGCTAAATTTGACATTTAAAGTTTTGGCAACTATGGTGACGGCTGCATTAAGTAGTGTATGATAATTTGACGTTGCTACAGCTTTTTGCCCTAACAATGCTACTGCTGCTTGTTGACGTTCGCGAGATTTGAGGCGGTCTAAAAGTATATTTTCATTTACTTGCCTTTGCTTTTGCTCTGTAATATCTCGGTTAACTCCGATAGTTGCAACTATCTGATGAAATTTATCTAGCATCGGCACCACTGTCGTTTCACATACGCCTTCACTACCATCTTTGCGAATGAAGTTTATTTCTCCTACCCAGCGCCCATTTTCTTTCATCTTCTTGAGAATTTCCTGAGTTAACACAGAAGCTTCTTGCGGTTTGTGTAAAATGCCTGGAGTCTTACCCAAAACTTCCGTTTTGCTATAGCCAAACATTCTAGTTGCTGCTGGGTTCCAATCAATAATATGACCGTGAATATCCGTAAGAATTACCCCATCGTAGAGATTCTCAAAAGTTAAAGCTTGTCTTTTTAATGACTGTTGGGCAAATTTGCGTTCCGAGATGTCCAGAAATATTGATAGTATTGCTGTTTTTTCATTAAACTTTATGGAATGCATTGATATCTTAGCCCAGAATAGTGTGCCATCTGCTTTTTTTAAGTACACTTCGCGGTCGCGCACGATACCTTCTTGATGCAGATTTGCTAGCAACAATTCACGTTCTTGGGGGTTACAGTAAAAATCTGATTTGGGGCGGCCGATTAATTTTTGCCCGGGAAGTCCAAAGGTCAGTTCAAAGAGTTTGTTATGGAAAAGTATCACACCATCAACTGCACAGCTAATTACTATTGCTACTGGCATTACTTCAGCGATCTTATTCCACAATTCTTCATTTTTTATTTTTTTCATGGCTTACTTAAAACCTATATTTTTACTTTTTAATTTATTTATAAAGTTTATAAAGTTGTATTTTTATTGATTTATTTTAATTGTCTTTTCTGATTTTTTGGGTAACTATGTTATTATCTGGAAAAATTAGCGATCCCTAATCACAAATGTTAAATTTATTAAACTATTAAAAAAAACAGCACCTGAAAAAATTATCACATCCCAATCAAAACCCGATCGTCATCTTGTGATAGACGATCGATATTGCAACACAAACTTATTTTAATCTCAATAATTAAATTTTAAAGTTATTTGTAAATTTTTTTTAATATCTTTATATAAAGATTTATGAATCTTATAAATAAATGGGAAATTAGGGAATATCTGAAATATAAATGGTGAAGTTATCTATGTAAACGATCGCTATCACAAAAAAAGCAATTGCTAATACCAAGATTTTATCTCGATCCTTTATCTTTTTATTTTTGGTTTAATTTCCAGCTGTTTAGACGGTGTTTAGAATTGGTTGGAGTTTGTAGACGCGGAGCGGCTTGTCGAAGACTGTCCCCATCCATTTTTTCTTCCTTCTTCAAGGGTTTAATACCCCACAGTCACTCGCAGCAACAATTC
Source organism: Cyanobacteriota bacterium (assembly GCA_034190295.1). Lineage (GTDB taxonomy): Bacteria > Cyanobacteriota > Cyanobacteriia > Cyanobacteriales > Microcoleaceae > Okeania. The sequence goes on from JAXHSW010000006.1 coordinate 19,110, forward strand.
CATTAGTGGGGTGAGAATTACCATCGACCGCATTCTCAGTTTGACTGACTACTTCTGCAAGTGGGTAGCGTTAACGCGCGTCAAAAGTCTGAACTCAGAAGTAAGAAGTTAACCCACCCCTAACCCCTCCCAGGAGGGGAAGTAGGGGATTTGAGCTCCGCTCCAAAAATATTTGGTTGTGCAGAGCGTAAAGTGTGGGATTCGCCTGCGTAGGGCCCGCATATCTAATCTAAAAGCACCGATCTATAAAGTTTTTAGGATTTTTGTCGGGAAAAAAGTGCAAATTTTTCACCCTTTAAGACCAAAAAGTTAGGACGAAAGACAGACACTTCCCAGAAAGATACAGGTACAATTATTCCTCCTACTTTCGAGCAGACCGCACTTCCCACACGAACCACACGAACCACACGAACCAACTTCCCACACGAACCAACTTCCTTGACGCACTACCAAATATTTCGTCTTAAAAAGGGGGGTTGCGCGACCCAATTATTTTGATAAAAAATTAGCTTTAGCACATAACTATTAGACATCTCCAGAAGAGAGGTATGGAGGTATGGAGGTATGGAGGGGGAAATAACTGATAATTTCTGTACGATAATTGATTTGATTTGTTATTTTTGGAGCTGTCTATTAGAGTTGTCGCTAAATAGATAAAAAAAAGCGCTCAAATTAAGACACAGCAGTAATTCCAGACGTTTTTATCTTAGGAGTGCTAAAATCCTTACTTGACTTGGGTTTGCCAGTTTTTTTTAGTTATAAAGCAACAACTCCATTATAACCTAACTTGACTATTTACAAAAAATTTTAAGAATTTGATAGACAATAGTTGGTATAAAATAGACAATTGAGTGGTCTGGAAATCCACTATTTTTGATAGTTACGCTACCGTTCTATATGGGTGGTGTATTGCACCAGATATATCCCTGAAAAAAATATCTAATACCATTTATCAAAAATTTTTCGACATTTTCTTGAGTAGGAGAGTAGGGGAGTGGGGGAGTGGGGGAGAAGTAAACATAAGAATAATTAACATTAAATGAGCTGCTAATTAGGAAAAAGGTAATTTAACCTGTGTTAATTACTTAATAACTGAAGTGCTGCCTAAATATAGCATTAATGCATGGGAATTGGTATAAAATATAAAATTGACAATGTAAACCTGAAGGACACCTGAACAATGTTAGACAACTATGACAATCACGTTAAACAACGGGCAGATTTAGGAATCCCACCACTGCCACTAGATGCCCAACAAACATCAGAATTATGCGAACTGCTGAAAAATCCACCTACGGGAAAAGAAGAAAAATTAATGGCATTACTGCGCGATCGCGTACCACCAGGAGTAGATGAAGCAGCTTATGTCAAAGCAGGATTTCTCACAGGTATTGCCAAAGGAGAAATCACCAGTCCTCTAATTTCCCCCACCTACGCAGTGGAACTATTAGGAACAATGGTCGGCGGTTATAACGTCCAATCTCTGATTGAGCTACTTAAATCAGAAAATTCGGAACTAGCAAACACAGCAGCTAAAGCTTTAAGCAAAATTCTGCTAGTATATGATGCCTTCAACGACGTTATAGAATTGGCACAAACCAACCCCTACGCCAAACAAGTAGTAGATTCTTGGGCAGCAGCAGAATGGTTTACCACTTCCCCCCAACTCCCAGAAAAAATTACCGTCACTGTCTTCAAAGTTCCTGGGGAAACCAACACCGACGACCTTTCACCGGCCCCCCATGCCACTACCCGTCCCGACATCCCACTCCACGCATTAGCTATGCTAGAGTCAAAAATGCCGGAAGGGTTGAAAACTATTGCGGAATTAAAACAAAAAGGTCATCCCGTTGCCTACGTTGGAGATGTAGTCGGTACAGGTTCATCCCGGAAATCTGCCTGTAACTCAGTTTTATGGCACATTGGAGAAGACATTCCCCATATTCCCAATAAGCGATCGGGAGGATATATCCTCGGTGGTAAAATTGCTCCGATTTTCTTCAACACTGCTGAAGACTCTGGCGCATTACCCATCGAATGTGATGTTACTAAAATGGAAACAGGAATGGTAATAACTATTCATCCCTACAAAGGAGAAATAACCAACGAAGCAGGAGAAATAATTTCCACATTCACCCTCAAACCAGAAACCATCTTCGACGAAGTACAAGCAGGGGGACGAATTCCTCTATTAATTGGGCGTACCCTCACTGACAAAACCCGCAACGCCCTGGGATTAGAAACCAGCACTGCATTTACCCGTCCCCAAATGCCTGAAGATACAGGTAAAGGGTTTACCTTAGCCCAGAAAATGGTGGGTAAAGCTTGCGGTTTACCAGGAGTTCGTCCGGGAACAGCTTGCGAACCATTGATGACGACCGTGGGTTCTCAAGATACTACCGGACCTATGACGCGAGATGAAATGAAGGAACTTGCTTGTCTTGGTTTCAGTGCTGATTTAGTAATGCAGAGTTTCTGCCACACGGCTGCTTATCCTAAACCAGTGGATATTAAGACTCACAAACAGTTACCAGATTTCTTTTCTGCTCGTGGTGGGGTAGCGTTGCGTCCGGGAGATGGAATTATTCACTCTTGGTTAAACCGGATGTTGTTACCGGATACGGTGGGAACTGGTGGTGATTCTCATACCCGTTTTCCTCTGGGAATTTCGTTTCCTGCGGGTTCTGGTTTAGTAGCTTTTGCAGCAGCTCTGGGTTTAATGCCATTGGATATGCCAGAATCTGTTTTGGTTCGGTTTAAGGGTAAGTTACAACCGGGCGTAACATTGCGGGATATTGTGAATGCTATTCCCTATGTGGCGATTCAAAAAGGGTTGTTAACTGTTGCGTTGGAGAATAAGAAAAATGTATTCTCTGGGCGAATTATGGAAATGGAAGGTTTGCCAGATTTGAAGGTTGAGCAAGCTTTTGAATTGACGGATGCGACTGCGGAACGTTCCTGTGCTGGTTCGACGATTAAGTTGGGTACGGAGACTGTTTCTGAGTATCTGCGTTCTAATATTACGTTGTTGAAAAATATGGTGGCGCGGGGTTATCCGGATGCACGGACTATTATGCGTCGGGTTGCTAAGATGGAACAATGGTTGGCAAATCCAGAGTTGATGTCTGGGGATGCTGATGCGGAGTATGCAGAAGTTATTGAGGTAGATTTGAACGAAATCAAGGAACCTATTGTGGCGGCACCCAATGACCCGGATAATATTAAATTGATGTCGGAATGTGCGGGGGATAAGATTGATGAGGTGTTTATCGGTTCCTGCATGACGAATATCGGTCATTATCGTGCTGCTGCGAAAGTGTTGGAAGGTGCTGGTCCTGTGAAGGGAGTTTTGTGGATTTGTCCGCCAACTCGGATGGATGAGAAACAGTTGCGTGAAGAGGGAATGTATGGTGTATTTGCTGCTGCTGGTGCGCGGACGGAAATGCCTGGATGTTCCTTGTGTATGGGAAATCAAGCGCGGGTGAAAGATGGCGTGACTGTGTTCTCGACTTCGACCAGGAATTTTAATAATCGCATGGGTAAAGGCGCTCGTGTTTATTTGGGTTCGGCAGAATTGGCGGCGGTTTGTGCGCTGTTAGGTCGAATTCCGAGTGTGGATGAGTATTTGGAGATTATGAAGGAGAAAGTCGATCCGTTTGCGGGAGATTTGTATCGGTATTTGAATTTCGATCAAATTGCTGGTTTTGAGGATGAAGGTCGGGTGATTCCGTTGGAGGAGATGCCGAAGATTGAGGAGATTTTGGGAATGCCAGTTAGTGTTGGTAAGTAGGTAGGTAGATAATTTGAGGGTGGGTTAATTCCCGCCCTTTAATTTTAATTCCTATAATTTTTTCTCTTCTAGTATTTAGCGTCAGTGCATCCCTGCCTTATTGAAATGTAGAATAATGCTATAATACAATTCTAATTAAAGTCAATTTATGCTCCAGCTATTTTGACGCAACATTTATTCTAGCTAATAAATAAAGTGAGAAAAAATCAAAATATCCTACCACTAAATCAAATTCTTTTAACAGACTGCATTAACTTACTAAAAAGTCTTCCCGATGAATCTGTTGACTTAGTAGTTTCATCACCTCCCTACAATTTAGGAAAAGAATATGAAGCGAGAAAAGCTTTAGAAATTTATTTTGAAGAACAAACTTTGATTCTGCAAGAATGCACTAGAATTCTCAAAAATACAGGTTCTCTATTTTGGCAAGTTGGTGCTTTTTCTGAGAAAGGAATGTTAATACCTCTAGATATACGCTTTTTTCCCATCCTAGAATCCTGCGATTTAATTCCAAGAAATAGAATTATTTGGGCTAGACAACATGGTCTCCACGCTCGGAAAAAATTTTCTTGTCGCCACGAAACAATTCTCTGGTTTAGCAAATCGGATACTTATACATTTAATTTAGATGCTATTCGAGTACCTCAAAAATATCAGAATAAAAAACACTATAAAGGGAATAAAAAAGGGGAATTTTCCTGTAATCCTGATGGTAAAAATCCGGCAGATATTTGGTTATTTAGAAACGTTAAACATAATCACGAAGAGCAAACTATACATCCATGTCAATTTCCAGAAGACTTAGTAGCTAGAATAATATTAGCTACTACAAATCAAGGCGAAATAGTTCTCGATCCTTACATTGGTTCCGGAACTGTAGCTGTTGTTGCTAGGGAATATGAAAGATATTTTATAGGTGCTGAAACTGAGACAAAATATTATCAGGTAGCATTACGTCGCCTTGAGGAAAAACCAGACACAAATAATTGTTTTCCTAATTTGAAAACTTTACGAGATTATGTTGAAAAAACTGGTTTACCAATTGAACAATTCAGATTTGATTTACAAGTAGGTCAAAAACCTACAGAAAGAAGTAAATCTAAAATATATCCAGAACAATATCATTTGCAAGAAATGGAAAATCGGTTACTTTATGAAGAAACTGCTTTTGCTGCTGATATTAGAGGTGAAAAACGGCCTGTTGATACTAAATTAAATGGGAATGGTAAAAAAACTCAAAAGTCAACCAAACAAGAAACACAATTAGAACTAGATTTATGGAGAGAATGAATGTGATTTACATCAAATTGAAAGTTGGTTTATTTCTTGGAGATTCTGATGCAATTATCTGACATTGACAACTTTTTTGATTTTTAATTGTTCTCGATCTTTGTCCTTGATATTCAGTCCAAACAGATGAGATTGTAGTATTAATACTCTCAAATAATCCCACCAATCTGATTGGTACATCAAAAACTTTATATTCTGTTAATGCTGTTAGTTGCTTAACAGCTTGCTCATAATAAAGAGTGCTATTAGAAGCTGGAAACATCGACGCTTTCGTAATGATAATAGCTAATTTAGTAATACTGTTTGAAAAAATTGTTTCTGCTTGAAAAAATAGCTCTGAGCGCAGAGTATTATTTTGTAAAAAAGAATAGTGAGAAAATTGGAATTCAACTATTACACCTTTTTTAGCACAGTCAATGTCTTGACCAAAAAAATTATATTCTTTTGGAATAGGAACATTTGCTTTCCAACCTAAGTTAACCAATTCTGTTTTAATATATTCGTTTGTTCCTACTGGATCAAAAATAGGATTACCGTGAATACCTTTTTGAGATGAAGCTTTGATATGAAGTGGCATATTTCCAAGTACCATTTCAATTTCATTCCATTCAGCTTGGTAATTTTTAGATATGACAATATCTGCTAAATTAAAATCCACAAACTGAATTAACATAGTTATTTTTATTGTATTTCTTCAAGCAGTTTTTCAATGAAAGCAAGGGGGTCAATTTCAAGAGCTTCAGCAATTTCTAAGAATTCAATTAAATCTAGGCGACGTTCTCCTCGTTCATATTTAGAAACATAGGATTGAGGTCGCGAAAGTTTCACAGACAGCTCTACTTGTGTTATGTTTATTTCCTTTCGAGCTTCTATTAGTAATTCGCGAAATCGATGGTACTTCCTACTAAAGACAGACTTAGGCAAATTTTGTTATAGTTAGCATTATTTAGGTCATACTCAAGGATAAAACTTATTCTCAAATAACCCAATATAGGTTATTAGGGCTTTGTAGCTTATATGTGTAGAGTTTAGTTATGAAAAATAATCAATAAAATATTATGCTACGCACCAATAAGGATATATTAGCTATTGGATTGGCAAGATATGACTCAGATCGGGGTGGTTCCCAAGAAGATGACCGCACAGGAGGTTATCGTAATTGTGCAGATGAAATACTTGCTTATGCAAAAAGCCATAATCTCTCAACTAAAGTCATTTTTATTAACGATGGTCCTGGTCTACTTTTAGGTTCAATGTGGGATGATTATAGCACTCTAGAAGCAAGTGGAAATGGTAAAATCATGGTACTAACTCTGAGAATGATTTCAGAGCGTTTAACTATTAAATGGCTACGTTCTAAATAATAAAATAACAAGGAGAAAAATTGGCGACAGGTATACCTAAAACAAAATGGAATGGCGATTATAATTCCACAAATAACGATACAAATATTTCCACATTAACGAGTGAAATATCTCTCTCATATCAAGGAAAAATATCAGAAGATGAAATTTTAGCCTTACCAACAGCAAAAGTTGAGAAAGTGCATCAAATAGGTGATGAGATTAATCAGTTATATTATGGAGATAATTTACCTATTTTATTGTCATTTTTAGAAAATCAAGATGTCAAAGGCAAAGTCAAACTGATTTATATCGACCCTCCTTTCGCTACTAAAAGCGTATTTCAATCCCGCTCTCAATCTAATGCTTACTCTGATTTATTAGGAGGAAGTCAATATCTAGAATTTATGCGTAAACGACTAATTGTTCTCAGAGAAATTTTAGCTAACGACGGTTCTATTTATATTCATCTTGATGATAATATGGCTTTTGATATCAAAATTATTATGGATGAAATTTTCGGTCGGAAAAACTTTAGAAACTGGATTACTCGCAAAAAATGTAATCCTAAGAATTACACTAAAAAAACTTACGGAAATGTCTCAGACTTTATTTTATTTTATACAAAATCAGATGATTATATCTGGAATAGACCTTTTGAAGAATGGACAGAAGAACGAGCAAATAAAGAATATCCGTATATTGAAGTAGAAACAAATCGTCAGTATAAAAGAGTTCCTATTCATGCACCAGGTACTAGAAATGGAGAAACAGGTAAATCTTGGCGTGGTATGAATCCTCCTCCTGGTAAACATTGGCAATTTTCACCTCAAAAGTTAGATGAAATGGATACAAAAGGAGAAATATATTGGTCTAAAAATGGTAATCCTAGACGTAAAGTTTATTTAGATAGAAGTAATGGAATTCCGGTGCAAGATATTTGGCTGAATTATCGAGATGCACATAATCAAAACATTAAAATTACAGGATATCCAACAGAGAAAAATCCCGATTTATTGAATCGAATTATCCAAGCTTCATCTAATCCTAACGATTTAATTATTGATTGTTTTTCTGGTTCTGGAACTACATTAGCTGTTGCTTCTGGATTAGGGCGAAAGTGGATAGGAATTGATAATAGTTTGGAGGCTATAGAAACAATTGTTAAGCGTTTAACAAAAGGATGTGAATTGATGGGAGATTTCGTCAGTCAGAGAAAGTCTGTAGGAAAACAACTATCTTTGTTTGATAACTTACCATCTGCTCAAAAACATATTACTAATAATTTTTCCCTTTATGCGGTTAAATCACTTGGCAAAGATTTGAAAGAAATTATTCATCTATATTTTTAAGTATTAAAATAGTAGTTAATTATGCCTTATATTATCACTAGCTGAACTGCTGAATCTAACTACAAACTGCGTCTTATTTATTCTGATGGCAGTGAGATTATTGTAGATTTTCAACCTATTATTAACCAAGGTGGAGTTTTTGTACCTTTATCCGATCCAGATTTTTTTTCACAAGTAAAATTAGGAGAGGGTGGTAGATATATTGAGTGGGATGGAGGAATAGATTTTTGTGCAGATGCTTTATGGTTTGAAGCACATCCTAATGATAATCTTTTGAATCTTTCTACTACCGAATTTGTATAAATTGTTTGAAAATATTTTGAGCTAGTTAGCAAGTGAAGATAAGTAGTTATAGATAGGTAAGTTGAGGGTAGGCGATCGCTCACCCTTTGAAGGTAGTTGCTGAGTTGGCAATAGCTAACGAACTCTACCCCTCTGAGCAATACTACTTCTGAGTTTGTTGTAGAGGTTAACTTCAGGATTAGAATGTCGAATTGACGTTACTAAGGCATACCTTTGTACTTCTATTTCTTCTATTCTAGACCACTTTCTATTACAAACTACGACTAAATACATAGACTTTTTGTTGTAGTTCCAATTGCTTTTTTTTATTTTAATTGAACCCTTCTGAAGAGTTCCTTTCTTTCTAGTATTAACCCCTGGCAAAAGATTTATTTCAATACTTGAGCCATGTTCCTTTTTTAAATCTTCCATTGATATTTCTGTGAAATTATTATTTTTATCTTCTTGAGTTGCTTTGAACAATGCTCTTTGTATCTTTTCGTGTTCAACATTCCTGAAAAGGTGAAATTCCATAGTTATTCCTAAATAAGAATCTCCTCTAGTATGACGAGTAGGAGTATCGAAAGCTAAGGTAATAGAGATAGTTCTATTTCCCTTCTTTTCCAAAAATTCAGGAGGAAGGGGAGGTATTTCATAAATATGAAAGTTACCCACAGGTATTTCTCTATTATCTTCTAATAAAACTACCCCATTTTCTGTTGAATATGCCGCTTTTTCAAAATTTGGCTGCCCATATCCATATACTTTTAATTGTTGTTTTTCATCATTTTTAAAATCGTCAGGAATTTCTTCAGGAATACCTGCTGAATCAGCAATTAATGCTCTGATTAAATTAGAGGAAGCATTAGGAAACTTCGTGAACAACCGAGCTGCTAAATTAGCCACACGAGGAGCAGCAAAACTTGTTCCACAATATGCTCTAAAAAGTGATTGTGAACCTTGAAAATTTTTGTTTAATGTCAGAATTGAAACACCTTTTTCATTGTCAATAATTTGAGTTCTATCTAAAACTAAATCGCCTCCAAAATCAACTAATTCAGGTTTAACCATCCCATCTACACCCAATCCAATTCTTGTGAATGGCGAGGGATATCCTTCTACCTTAGCAATAGCATTTCTATTTGCATCTTCTGGATATTGGAAGCTGCCTTTTCCCATAGATAAAGAACCTACTGTTAAAGCGATCGCCGCAGTAGCAGGTTCTATAATTTGTGAATTTTCACTGAAGAGATAACTTGGATATTCTTGTCGTAAAAGTTCGTTAGATTCTGATTGATAATAAAAATTACCAGCAGAGATAACAAATAAAATATTTTTATGTTGTAAGCGATAGGCAATTTCATCAATTTTAGCAGCTAGAAGAAATTGTTTCTGACCATCTCGATAAACTGAATCTCTATTTCCCAAGGAAATATTAATAACTTTACAATTAGGATAGTTATCAATGAAATATGTAATTGCTTTTTCCAATTGGTTTTCTAGTAATAAATCTGAGTGATACTCATTATTTTCATTAGTTACACGAGCTGAAAATAACCAAACTGGAGGTTGAAAATTTTTCTCTTCAAGACATTTGAAAAGATCGCCATAAAGAGCAACTCCAGAAACTCCTGTACCATGCCCACCATTTTTGATATCTCCATCATCAGGACCTCCAGTAATAAAAGTATGATTAGGGTCAGGAAAAACTTCTGTATCACCCAAAGCAGGACCAATTAATGGATGCCCTCTTTGCACACCTGAATCTATAACTAATATCCCACAAGCATCTGGAGAAGGAGAAATAACTTCTGGAAATTCTGATATTGAGATACTAAGTTTACTTGAATTTTCAAATGCTGGTTTTGGTCTTCTATCTATTTCCTTAACAAGCTCCCATTCTAACAGAATTTCTAACACTTCCTGTCGAATTTTTATACGAGCCATACACATATATTCACCGATGTATTTATCAGCAACTCTCATATCTGGGTATTCTTCAAAACTGCTTAAAAAGTAATTCAAATTATTTATATAATCTTGCATTTCTCCTATGTTACCTGTATGCCATAGTTCAAGGTCAAGAGGTACTAATTCACCAGGTTCTAATGGTTCTAATTTTAACAAAGGTCCGATTCTATCCTGTGGTTCTAGAGGTACTAATTCTTCAATAGCATCTAAATATCCATATTCATGACTATTATCAACCAAGCCACTATAACATTCTAATCTTCGCCTAAATTCAGTTAAATTATCATCTGAGGAAAAAACAACAATTGCTTCATCTGACTTGCTACCTTTTTCTAGAATATTAAGTCCTGAAGCAGTCACCTGTTTATCTTGCAAACTATATTCACTTCTTAGTTTTAGCTTAAATATAAGTTTTGGATTAATACCAAAAGGAGCATATTCTTTAACAGGTCTTTCGATAATTTTTAATACTTCAGCTAATAGCTTTCCACCGTAAACATCACGGTTATCTCTTTTATTTCCACCTCCACCACCTTTGATACGTTTCGGTAATTCTATATTAGTTCTGGGTAGTTGTAGATGCTCAAACTGACTATTCATTTTCTCCTTCCATGTCTAATTCCATCGATTTTATTGACTTTTCTACTATACGTTTTCTTTTCAAATAATGGCTAACTGCTCTTTCCATATCTTTTTCTGTTAGATTACGCTCGCTCCGCAAAATAACAGATTTTATTGCATTTGCACAAATTCTTTCTATATCTGCTCCTGTGCAACCTTTGAGACTTGCAACAAATTTTTCTAAGTCTATATCCTGATACTGAATACTAGATAAGTTTTTTTTTAACAATAAATACCTTAACTCAGAATTAGGTTTATCAAAAAAAAGTACCTCATCAAATCTCCTCCATATAGCAGGGTCTAAAAGTGATTGATGATTTGTTGCAGCAATGAAAATACTTTGCTCATTAGATTGATCTATTAACTGCAGAAGACTATTAACTAGACGTTGTATTTCTCCATGTTCATTGGGCGAATTTCTATCCTTAGCAATTGCATCAAATTCATCCAATAGAACAACCCATTCTCCATTATGAACATAATCAAATATTTTTTTTAAATTCACTCCTGTTTCTCCCAGGTAAGATGAAAATACAGCCGGAAGATTTACATAAACCAGTGGCAAACTAAGTATACTTGATAAAACTTTTGCTGTTAAAGTTTTTCCACAGCCAGGAGGACCACAAAATAATAATTTTGAGCTAGGTCTTAAGCCGTAAGAAGAGATGATTTCTCGCTTTCTATTTTCTTGAATTATTCTTTCTAAAATTTCTTGATTTTCAGGATATAAAACTACATTTTCCCATCCTAGTTCATATCTAGAAATAACTATTAGAGGTAAACTTGTATCTTTATCTTTGGGCACTTCAGGATAGACATTCCAAGGTGAATTATTAGACACCAGTTTTCTTGGATAACTTGATTGGAGTATTCTTTCTAAATCCTGAGCTAGTAAAATATGGTGTTTATCTTTTTCTTCTTGAATCAGTTGTTTAGCAACAGCATAAAATTCTTCTCTATTTTCTTGTGAGAAGCTCTTAAATAGTTTTCTTATGATGTCACCTCTTGCCATTTGTTTTAATCCAAGTATTTAGTAATAAATCAAATCACTAAAATTTTTAATTATATAATAATTATCATAACATAGCTTGAACTAATCATCAACTATTTTTAAATAAAAAAATAAATTATACATTTTTGAAATCAAATTTGACAGAAATTATTCGTCTATAATATTTGAGTTATTAAAGATCAGTAATTACCCTTTAATCTGTATTCTTTTCATAAACAGATAATTGTTGCTTAATCATCCAGCAAAAATTTATAAAGTTTTGAAAGGTCTTTAAATGTTCTGGTTCGTCTTCAATTCTCTTGATTAATTCATCTAAATAAGATTTATTTTGAGCATCTCTAGGTAATTTTTTACTATAACTACTATTCCTAGCTGCAAATATTTCTTTGAGATATAAATAATGAAATTCTGCATGATTATAATCTTGACTATAATTACCCATTAATTCAGGATTTTCAATAGATACATCATAATATTTCACATAATCTAATAGAGGCTTTTATAAAGGTTGCCTAGAATTGAACATTTTTCTATTACCTAAAAACCAGGTTTCGATACATCGGTTTTGAATAATGGGAATAAACTTCACATTTCCTAGTTCTAGGTTGAGGTTATTTTGAACAATAAAATCCTCTATTTCTTCTTTTTTACTTTCTACGGTTTCCTCTTCAGCATCTATACAAATGACAAGGTAATTATATTTGCCTGTTTCTTGAATTTTTTCAATGGCATCAGGAATGTATTCGTGAATAATAGAAGGATAACCATGAGCGCTAACTAAACAGTAATTATTTCGAGCGACTTGATGATAAATTTTTACTTTTGTTAGTTCGGGTAGAAGATAGTTAAGCCAAGAAGTATAAATCTTTTTTTCTGTACTTCTTCCTTCTAAAAGAAAATAAATATTCATTAGACTTCTACCTCTTCAGAAGATTCTTCCAGAACATTTATTAGATCGATAAAGCCTTGATGTCTTGATTTTGAAATCCCCAAATCTTCAGGCTCTTTCACCTGTATTTTGTTACCTTGACGAGTGACTATTTTCCAATGTTTAGTTCCGATATTATTGATGATATATGGATGATGGCTAGTAATAATAAATTGTACTGTTTTATTCTCTAAGATTAAATCGGTGACACTATCAATACAATTCACTCCTAAACTATTTTCAAATTCATCAATTAATATGACACTTCCCTCTGGTGATAAATATAACTCACTAATATACATCAATGTTTTAAACATTCCTGAAGAAATTTTATTTTGTAAAATCCAATTAGATACTCCTTTTTCTTTCAGATAAACAATGTTAGCTCCTTTGAAGATATCGGCTAATGCTACAGGTATTTCATTCTCTGTAAATGGTGATTCTATTTTAATATCTTCTACGTTATTAAATATTTCCATAAACCCATCTTTGATTGTGTTAAATGTTTTTGGTAAATATCGATAAACTAAAGATAATTTCATAAAAATAGGAAGGTTGCTTTCTTGAATATCCCTGACAGAACAATTTTCATATTTTCCTATTACAGAAATAGGTATTCGCCAAATTCCTTCAAAAGCTTCGTCAGGATTTGTCAGTATAATTTTATTAATTTCTTCCTTAACAGGACTAATATCTTCTTCTTGATTCAATAATTCCACTATACTTTGAAAAGGCGATAATTTTGGAGTCCGATTACCTGCCAATATAATTTTTTCTGAATCTCTTTCAAGAATAACTTCTTCATCTTTATAAAGATATTCAGAGATAACTTTAAACTTATCTTCTTCCTCAGAATTATTGATTCTTATCTTCAATCCCTCTACATTTTCAAATTCTCCTTTCCAACGATAAGATATATTATCTTTGGTTAAAAAAGTGACATCCCAATAGACTCCATTTAATGAGTCACCATTAGCAATTTTTTTGAGAGATAAAATAGAACGAATTATTTGAGTTTTACCTGCACCAGAAACACCCACAAGCAAAGTAATATTAGGCGAGAATTCCACAGGTTCAAGATGCAGATCGTATTCGCGATCGCGATACTCTAGTTTCTGAATTTTCATCGATATTCTCCTTAAATTATATTGACAATAATATTACTATCTAATTTGAATAAAGTCTATTCATACTGAGGCTATCAAATAGATAAAACTATCAAAAGTAACAAACAAATCCGACTAGAAGTAATTTTTGTATCTGATATTAATTATTTGCACTACTGTCTAGTTCATTTTCAGACAAAACCAGAGTAACAAACTAATCTTAGTCCTCGTTCATAAGCGGTCCCTAAATGAGCAGTACAAGTTTTTCCTAATAAGTGTATTTCTCAATAATTAAAGATTAATACATTGAATTTTAGTTAATTATCTCATGGTATTTGAATAAGATTACCGGCAAAAAAAATCGCTAGATAGGGAAATGTTTTTCCCACTGTTGCCTGTTGTCTGTTCCCTACTATATGTATGAGAAATAATACATTAATCAAATCAGGTGTTAAGTAATAGTAGAGAAAATCAATCATTTCTCCCGATTTCATATTAATTTAGTTGTGCTATTTCTACATATTTCTGTGAGATAAACTGAACGATAAGTTATATTACTCATAGTTCAGAAGATGTTAAATATTCAGTTATTCTATTTTTGATTATCTGTTTTCTTTTGTTGAAATTTAAAACCGCGATCGTATACTCTATTATCTTTAAATTTATCTAATATTTTATCTTTTCTTTAAAATTTACAAAAATTCAAAATTTGTCAATAAATTAAATCAGACTAAATTTTCTGGAAAAATTATTACATTATACTAAAATATTTTTGATTTAATATAAAAAGAAATTAAAATAACGAAACTTAATCTCTATGAAAGGTAATCAAATGGGTATATTATTAAAACATAAAAAACTACCAGAGATAAGATTAAGTAATCCTGATACTAAATGAAAAGTCAACTAAAAATAGAGCTTTTCACCAGAATATGAGGACTGAACTAATTCTTAAAAAGCCCTTTCATTAATTGATAATGGATAATTGATAATTGATAATTACCTCTGGTTAAAACCGTTACGGAATTGAATATCAGGAAATATTATTTCTTCTCTTGGTCGATTAGATATGGTTAGGATATCTCGCCATCTCTCGACCGCTTTTTCCCCCTTAAAAGGGTCAGCTTTAAACCAGAATTATTTAATTATTAATTATTAATTATTCGGTAAATTTGCTTTGAATGTTGTTAATAAATCGTCAGATTACCAAATTCTAGAATTATGCAAGAAGTACACCAAGAACAGAGTACATCGTACACAGAAAAAGTAAAAATTCAAGTAGAAGACGATCGTACAGGCACTAGCCTCGATACCATCAAACGAGCGATCGCCGATAACTTATATTATTTACAAGGAAAAGATATAGAATTTGCTACCACCTATGATTATTATATGGCCTTAGCGTATACAGTACGCGATCGCCTATTGCACCGTTGGCTAAAAACCACTAAAACCTACTCCCATCAAAACGTCAAAACAGTATGCTATCTCTCAGCCGAATTTCTGATGGGTCGCCAACTAGCCAAAAACCTAGTCAATGTAGGCTGTTGGGAAGTTGCGCGTCAAGCACTCGAAGAATCATGTCTTAAACTTGATGACTTAATCGAAAAAGAACCAGAACCCGGTTTAGGCAATGGTGGTTTAGGTCGTCTAGCCGCTTGTTTCCTCGACTCCCTCGCCACTCTAGAAATTCCGGCAGTAGGCTACGGTATTCGTTATGAATTTGGCATTTTCAAACAACAAATTCAAAATGGCTATCAAGTCGAAAAACCCGATAAATGGTTAAGTCTGGGCAACCCTTGGGAAATTCCTCGTCATGAAGACCAAGTAGAAATAAAATTCGGCGGTTACACAGAAGCATACGCAGACAAACAAGGTAACTATCGGGTCAGATGGATACCGGAACGTACAGTCATTGGAATGCCCTACGATACTCTTGTGCCTGGGTACAATACCAACACAGTAAATACTCTACGCCTCTGGAGTGCCAAAGCAAGTAATGAATTTGACCTGCAAGTTTTTGATTCCGGTGACTATCACCGCGCCGTCGAAGACAAAACTTCCTCTGAAAATATTTCTAAAGTTCTCTACCCCAACGATAATATATTTCAAGGCAAAATGTTGCGCTTAGAGCAACAGTATTTCTTCGTCAGTTGTTCTCTGCAAGATATCATTCGTACTCACTTGTCACGAAATCCAAATTTAGACAACTTCCACGAAAAAGCAGCAATTCAACTCAATGATACTCACCCCTCCATAGGAGTTGCTGAATTAATGCGCCTGTTAATAGACGAGCATGATATTGAGTGGGAAAAAGCTTGGAATATTACTCAAAATACCTTTGGCTATACTAATCATACATTGCTATCCGAAGCTCTAGAACGTTGGCCAGTTAGTATGTTCGCAACTCTGCTACCACGACATCTCGAAATTATTTATGAAATTAATTTCCGTTTCCTAGAAAAAGTCAAGAAACGTTATCCTGGTGATGATGGGCGGTTGGCACGGATGTCTCTGATCGAAGAATTTCCTGAAAAACGCGTGCGGATGGCTCATTTAGCTTGTGCTGGCGCTCATGCTATCAATGGTGTGGCAGCATTGCATACTCAACTTTTGAAAACAGATGTTTTGAGAGATTTCTACGAACTTTGGCCGGAAAAATTTACGAATAAAACTAATGGCATTACTCCCCGTCGTTGGTTATTAATTAGTAACCCGAAGTTGGCATTACTAATTACAGAAAAAATTGGCAAAAATTGGATTAAAAATTTAGAGGAAATTAAGCAGCTTGAGCGGTTTATTGATGACCCGGAATTTCGCAATAATTGGAATCAAATTAAATATGAAAATAAACAAGATTTGGCGGCTTATATTCAGCAAAAAGTAGGAGTTGTAGTTAATCCTAATTCTCTGTTTGATATTCAAGTAAAACGACTCCATGAATATAAACGTCAATTGTTGAGTGTGCTGCATATTATTACCCTTTATAATCGGATTAAACAAAATCCAGATGTAGATATTTTGCATCGCACTTTCATTTTTGGCGCGAAGGCAGCACCAGGTTATTATATGGCAAAATTAATCATTAAATTGATTAATGCTGTAGGAGAAATAGTGAATAATGACCCAGATGTACGCGATCGCCTCAAGGTAGTTTTTGTACCTAATTTCTCTGTATCTATCGGTCAGCGAATTTATCCAGCAGCCGACCTTTCTGAGCAAATTTCTACTGCTGGAAAAGAAGCTTCTGGTACTGGCAATATGAAATTTTCTCTAAATGGTGCTTTAACTATTGGTACTCTTGATGGGGCAAATATTGAGATTCGCGAAGCTGTTGGTACTGAAAATTTCTTCCTATTTGGATTGAATGTTGAAGAAGTTAAAGAATTAAAATATCAAGGATATAATCCGGAGCAATACTATACTTCTAACCAAGAATTACGGCAGGTTATTGACCGTATTGCTTCTGGTTATTTCTCACCTGGTAAGCCAAATTTATTCCAGCCAATTGTAGAATCTCTACTAGGAAAAGATGAATATATGTTGTTTGCTGATTATCAGGCTTATATTGATTGTCAGGAAAGAGTAAATGAGGCTTATCGCAACCCCGAATATTGGACTCGGATGTCGATTATTAACTCTATTAATATGGGCAAATTTTCTGCTGACCGTACTATCAATGAATATTGTCAGGAAATTTGGAATGTCGAACCTGTGAAAATTGATATGGAAGCATATAGTCAGGAAACAGCAGGTTTACAACGTTATTGTCAAATTTAACGTCTTCAATATATATGACAAACCTACATTGAAAACATAAGTGTCAGTATGGGTTTGTTATATCTTGTCCCCTCCACACACCGGAAATTACGGTGCTTCAGAAAATGAAATGACTATTGCCACATCCGCAACAAAGAGAGGAGGTAAATATTTTCCCACCACACACCGGAAATTACGGTGCTTCACAAAATGAAATGACTATTGCCATATCCGCAACAGAGAGAGGAAGTAGATATTTTCTCTCCACACACCGGAATTACGGTGCTTCAGAAAATGAAACGACGATTGCCATATCCGCAACAGAGAGGGGAAGTAAATATTTTTCCCATCACACACCGGAAATTACGGTGCTTCAGAAAATGAAACGACGATTGCCATATCCGCAACAGAGAGAGGAAGTAGATATTTTCTCTCCACACACCGGAAATTACGGTGCTTCACAAAATGAAATGACTATTGCTACATCCGCAACAAAGAGGGGAAGTAGATATTTTCTCTCCACACACCGGAAATTACGGTGCTTCACAAAATGAAATAGCTATTGCTACATCCGCAACAGAGAGGGAAAGTAGATATTTTCCCCATCACACACCGGAAATTACGGTGCTTCAGAAAATGAAACGACGATTGCGGCATCCGCAACAGAGAGGGGAAGTAAATAT
>JAXHSW010000006.1:37346-39712 GCA_034190295.1 Cyanobacteriota bacterium
TTTCTCTCCACCACACCGGAAATTACGGTGCTTCAGAAAATGAAACGACGATTGCGGCATCCGCAACAAAGAGGGGAGGTAAATATTTTTCCATCACACACCGGAAATTACGGTGCTCCACAAAATGAAATAGCTATTGCGGCATCCGCAACAGAGAGGGGAAGTAAATATTTTCTCTCCACCACACCGGAAATTACGGTGCTTCAGAAAATGAAACGACGATTGCGGCATCCGCAACAAAGAGGGGAGGTAAATATTTTTCCATCACACACCGGAAATTACGGTGCTCCACGAAATGAAATGACTATTGCGGCATCCGCAACAGAGAGAGGAAGTAGATATTTTCTCTCCACACACCGGAAATTAGGTGCTTCACAAAATGAAACAACGATTGCCACATCCACAACAGAGAGGGAAAGTAGATATTTTTCCCATCACACACCTCAAATTACGGTGCTTCACAAAATGAAATAGCTATTGCCACATCCACAACAGAGAGGGGAAGTAAATATTTTCTCTCCACCACACCTCAAATTACGGTGCTTCACGAAATGAAACGACTATTGCGGCATCCGCAACAGAGAGAGGAGGTAAATATTTTTCCCATCACACACCGGAAATTACGGTGCTTCAGAAAATGAAATGACGATTGCCATATCCGCAACAAAGAGAGGAGGTAAATATTTTCCCCATCACACACCGGAAATTACGGTGCTTCAGAAAATGAAATGACGATTGCCATATCCGCAACAAAGAGAGGAGGTAAATATTTTCCCCATCACACACCGGAAATTACGGTGCTTCAGAAAATGAAATGACGATTGCCATATCCGCAACAAAGAGAGGAGGTAAATATTTTCTCTCCACACACCGGAAATTACGGTGCTTCAGAAATGAGATAGCTATTGCCATATCCACAACAAAGAGAGGAGGTAAATATTTTCCCACCACACACCGGAAATTAGATGCTTCAGAAAATGAAATGACGATTGCGGCATCCACAACAGAGATGGGAGGTAAATATTTTCCCCACCACACACCGGAAATTACGGTGCTTCAGAAAATGAAATGACGATTGCGGCATCCACAACAGAGATGGGAGGTAGATATTTTCCCCATCACACACCTGAAATTACGGTGCTTCAGAAATGAGATAGCTATTGCCACATCCGCAACAGAGAGAGGAGGTAGATATTTTCTCCACCACACACCGGAAATTACGGTGCTTCACAAAATGAAATGACTATTGCCATATCCGCAACAAAGAGGGAAGGTAAATATTTTTCCATCACACACCTCAAATTACGGTGCTTCACAAAATGAAATAGCTATTGCCATATCCGCAACAAAGAGGGGAAGTAGATATTTTCTCCACCACACACCGGAAATTACGGTGCTTCACAAAATGAAATGACTATTGCGGATGTCGCAACACAGAGGGGAAGTAGATATTTTCTCTCCACCACACCGGAAATTACGGTGCTTCACAAAATGAAATGACTATTGCGACATCCGCAACAAAGAGGGAAAGTAGATATTTTCCCCACAACACACCGGAAATTACGGTGCTTCACAAAATGAAATAGCTATTGCGGCATCCGCAACAAAGAGGGGAGGTAGATATTTTCTCCATCACACACCGGAAATTACGGTGCTTCACAAAATGAAATGACTATTGCCATATCAGCAATAAAGAGGAGAGGTAGATATTTTCTCCACAACACACCGGAAATTACGGTGCTTCACAAAATGAAATGACTATTGCCATATCAGCAATAAAGAGGAGAGGTAGATATTTTCTCCACAACACACCGGAAATTACGGTGCTTCACAAAATGAAATGACTATTGCCATATCAGCAATAAAGAGGAGAGGTAGATATTTTCTCCACAACACACCGGAAATTACGGTGCTTCAGAAACAGAGAGGGGAGGTAAATATTTTCTCCACCACGCACCGGAAATTACGGTGCTTCAGAAAATGAAATGACTATTGCCACATCCGCAATAAAGAGGAGAGGTAGATATTTTCTCCACAACACACCGGAAATTACGGTGCTTCAGAAAATGAAACGACGATTGCGGCATCCGCAATAAAGAGGAGAGGTAGATATTTTCTCCACAACACACCGGAAATTACGGTGCTTCACAAAATGAAACGACGATTGCGGCATCCACAACAGAGAGGGAAAGTAGATATTTTCCCCATCACACACCGGAAATTACGGTGCTTCACAAAATGAAATGACGATTGCGGCATCCACAACAGAGAGGGAAAGTAGATATTTTCCCCATCACACACCGGAAATTACGGTGCTTCACAAAATGAAATGACTATTGCGGCATCCACGACAGAGAGGGGAAGTA
>JAXHSW010000006.1:39812-47392 GCA_034190295.1 Cyanobacteriota bacterium
ACCGGAAATTACGGTGCTTCACAAAATGAAACGACGATTGCGGCATCCACAACAGAGAGGGAAAGTAGATATTTTCCCCATCACACACCGGAAATTACGGTGCTTCACAAAATGAAATGACTATTGCGGCATCCACGACAGAGAGGGGAAGTAAATATTTTCTCCACCGCGCACCGGAAATTACGGTGCTTCACAAAATGAAATAGCTATTGCGACATCCGCAACAAAGAGGGGAAGTAAATATTTTCCCCATCACACACCGGAAATTACGGTGCTTCACAAAATGAAATAGCTATTGCGGCATCCGCAACAGAGAGGGGAAGTAGATATTTTCCCCATCACACACCTCAAATTACGGTGCTTCACAAAATGAAATAGCTATTGCGGCATCCGCAACAGAGAGGGGAAGTAGATATTTTCCCCATCACACACCTCAAATTACGGTATGACTATTGCGATATCCGCTCTCAACTCTTGTTTCTCACTCAGTTGAGAGTATAATTTTTTTTCATTCATTCTTTGAAAATCTACTCAACTATTTAGTCTAAACTCCAGTACTCGGATTTCAACTGTTATAAAAAAGCACCTATAAAACTATAGGTGCTAAATTTAATTTAACTAAAAATTAGACTTAAAAAGTTGTAATTACATAGCCAATTCTTAGTAGCAATCGTAACGTCTATAGCTGTAACGTACAGGACGACTATAGTGATAACTACGGTAGTGATAACTAACAGGGCGACGAGAATAACGTCGAGAACGACCATAACCGTAACAATCATCGTAATTATGACCACCATTAATAGTGGCAGATTCTTCGGTAGAAAGCTCAGAAAATAATTCAGTGTTTTGAGTTTCTTGCATAAGATTATCCTCTTGATTAATTGTGTTTACAAGATGGTTAAAAATTCTAGTTTTTTATTTAACTATCTTGTTATTTCTAATGTATTTTTCGTTAGTGACTTCCAGCATCCGGAGATATTTTTTTTGATTAGCTACTTTTTATAGCTTGATAAAAAGCACTTTAAAAGCGCTTTTGAATTCAACTTATAAGTTGAAATTAGTAGCAGTTAGACCTATAGCCATAGTAGCGACGACGGGAGTAGTAACGTACAGGCCGACTACGGTAATAACGACGATAGCCATAACTGTAATGCCGACGACCATAATAGCCATGACCACCATTAATAGTGGCAGATTCTTCTGAAGAAATGTCAGTAAATAGTTGATTATTTTTTGTTTCTTGCATGAAAAATTTCCTCAAGTTTAATTACATTCGTCATATTTAATAATTCCTATATATAGGAGGAATTACAGTTAAGTATTCTTCATAAGTTGGTAATATCCGGATAACTATCTACTCCCTCTTTTCCGGAGATTTATAATATATTCCATAAAATTTATATTTAACTTTGGAGTTGATGAGGTACAAAATTTTATGATTTTAGGGAGTAGGTAGTAGGGAAAAAAAGATTAATTTTAAAACTGTACCTCACGCTTCCTAAAAAGTGCTGTAAAAGTATTGAAGTTAAATATTTTTTTGCAGCAGAATAATCAGCACTATATAATAGTACTTCACTACTTAATAACTACTATCAAATTCAAATTAATTGTGCTTTAATCCATAGAGATATAGACACAAAAAAATACTTTAGTAATAGCCTTTGATATTTCCTTTATAGTAATTAGAATTATAACGTTGATAATCAGAAGAGTAACGATTATCACCATAATAACTACGAGGACAAAGTTGAAAACCTAAAAAATTACGGCGATATTGATAATTTTCATTGTAACCACCATTTATGTAGGTAGATTCTTCATAATTCAGTTCTGTAAAAAGTTGCTTTGTTTGAGGTTCTTGCATAATTAACTTCCTCATGGTTAATAATTTTAATTAAATAGTTGTAATCTTTAGCTGAGTTCTGGAATATATGAAGGAATTGTACTCGATTATTCCAACATAATCTGCAGTGTCCGGAGTTTTGTATACTTCGACGATCGGGTTGTTGTTAAGTGTTGACTTTAATCCTAATTTCTTCAAGTTTTCATTCTATCCGGATTAAGTTGAAACAAATCTGCAAAAATTATTAGAGAATAAATTATATACGGCAGTTATAAATAATTTTTTATCCCAAATTTAAAAAACAATAGACTTCTAAAACCTAGCACCTTCTTCAATTTAGTAAGTGAATATCAATTATGTTAAATAATTCTGATTATGTAGAACTACAACCTCTAGAAAGTGATGAATTTCTTCCTCCTCTAAGTCCTTGGAGCAAAATAGGAGGAATGTTTTTAGTCGGAACATTTGGTGTCGCTATTGCTCTAATGAGTGTAGTAAAGTATAACCCTACTGTCAGAACCGAAGCAATTGCTCGCCCAACAGGAGATGTCAGAATTGTTCAGGCGCTTACAGAAGGTAAAGTTGAAAGTATAGAAGTAAATGAAAATCAAGCTGTTGAAATGGGAGAGGCGATCGCCCGCATAGATGAATCTGCACTGAATCGTCAAAAAGATCGACTACAGGAAAAAATTAAACAGTGTGAGGTAGAACTAGAACAGATAAATCAACAAATTTCTGCTCTAGAAGTTCAAATTTTAGCTACTGCCAAACCTCAGACTTTTCAGCAATCTAGATCGAGTACCACAGCAAACAATAAAATAGATAATGCATCTGTTGAATCAGCCATTTTAGATTTATCCCAATCTTTACCTACAGTTGCGCAACAATTTGCTAAGGATCGACGAGACCTAATTGTGAAGCGGACAAAATTAATTAAAGATTTGACTACAGGTACCAGAGAACTAGAAAAAGTAGATATTAAACTTGATAATAGTGTAATTCGAGTCCCTGTAGACGGTACCATCTTTCAGCTATCTTTGCGTAATCCTGGCCAAACTGTAGAGTCAGGAGCAGCGATCGCTCAGATTGTTCCTAGTAATGCACCTTTAGTATTTAAAGGTAGAGTAACAGCAGCAGATATTGCTAGGGTAAAAGTCGGTCAACCCGTGCAAATGAGGATTTCAGCCTATCCTTTTCCGGACTATGGTATTCTCAAAGGAACTGTCAATTCAATTTCTCCAGATGCTATTACCTCAGAAGCATTTCGCGAAGCTTATTATGAAGTGACTATAGAACCAGAAAAACCTTACTTAGTTAAAAGCGATCGTCAATATTTCATTCAACCAGGAATGGAAGGTCGAGCTGATATAATTTCTTCCCAAGAAACTGTTTTAACTTTTGTTCTCAGAAAGATTAGACTGTTAAGCGATTTTTAAGTTTTTATTTTCTTATGTGTTGGGTAGAGGAGGATCAGGAGTCATTTCAGTTATCAGTTATCAGTTATCAGTTATCAGTACCTCCAACTAAAGCCTCCGGCTTGAAATACTGAACTGAATATTTTTTTATCCCCTTAAAAGGGGAGGCTTTGGACCTCATTTTTTGCTAAAAAATATTACTAGCGAATAATCTGAAAAATTTTGGTATAATTAATATCAATTTCTCTAGTAATTTTATAGATTAATCACTGAGATACTATTTTACACCTTTGCCTACTTTTTGCCATAAATAATTGTTAAAAATACCTCTCTAACACCTACTATTTTTTAACATTTATGTTTGACAAATTTATCAGTAAAGTTCAGAAGTAACTTGACAAATAATTTTTTATCTGGATTGAAAATCAAACTCTTTTCTATAATTATTATCTCCCATTCCTGAAATAATCATTAGGTATAGTACACACTCAAGTTACAACTTCAAAAGTTTTTTTTGTTGAATATTTTAAATTTAATTTAATGTTTTCCTTGGATAAAGCAAGAAGTGACTAATTTATCTAAAAAAAAATAACTTTTTGACGATAAAATAGTCTTTATAAATAACTATCAGCATTTGTGCGTAGATTATTTTTTACATTAAAACTTCAATGATTTTAGTAGTTATACTGAAGTCTTATTTCTACATTTAGAAAAAGTTTTCCTAGCATTTTCAAGAATTAGATAGTACAATAAAGAATATAAGCCCTACACAACATAAAAGAAAATTAATAATGAAGACAATCATTACTATTTTAGGTATTAGTGCAATCTTGCTATCTTATACTCCTACTACTAGAGCACAATCAAATAATCCTCAAATTGGAGAAACAACTCTTTCTGGAGACTCTCTGAAAACGGTAGAAGGCAGATCCATTAATAAAGATAATTACAGCACATATACTGATGACCCAAAATCTAGTAGCTCTCCTACAAATGGAATTAAATCTTATGAACTACGTCGTCAACAACAAAAAGTAGAAGTAATACCAGGAGTCTCGATTCCTGTCAACTCAGATCTGCCTCAATCAGAAAACCCTCTAGAAAATAACCTAGAAGGGGATAAACGAGAAGAAGGTTTCAAACTAGAATTAGGAATTTAGAAATAATTGATTTACTCAACTTTTTGGGAATACTTTGCAGATTATAGATTCAAATAGAAATAACAGATGGGGAACTGATAACATAAGTTCCTCATTTTTGATCGAATTTTTCTTGAGCGGGGGAGATGGGGAGATGGGGAGATGGGGAGTGTGGGGAGTGTGGGGAGTGTGAGGAGTGTGGGGAGTGTGAGGAGTGTGGGGAGTGTGGCAAGTGTGGGGAGTGTGGAAAGTGTGGGGAGTGTGGCAAGTGTGGGAGTAGTAAACATAATATCCTTATGATCGGCTAAAAATCACTTAAATTCTATATTCCCTGTTGCCTGTTGCCTGTTGCCTGTTGCCTGTTGCCTCTTTGATGTCTAATGCAAAACAGCTTATATATATATGAATAGTTATAAATTTCCAGACGATTTTATGTGGGGAGTAGCCACCGCTTCCTATCAAATAGAAGGTGCCACCACAGAAGCAGGTCGCAAACCTAGCGTCTGGGATACCTTTAGCCAAACTCCAGGAAAAATCTTACATGGCGATACAGGTGCAATAGCTTGCGACCACTATCATCGTTACGAAACAGATATTAAATTAATGGCACAACTTGGTGTCAAACATTATCGCTTTAGTATTGCTTGGCCACGCATTATTCCTGATGGTCGGGGTACAGTCAATGAAGCAGGAATAGATTTTTATCGCCGCTTAATAGACTGTCTGCATCAACACAATATCACTCCCCACGCAACTCTGTTTCATTGGGATAGTCCCCAAACCTTGGAAAACTTATACGGGTCTTGGCGTAGTCGGGAAATGGCAAAAGATTTTGCAGACTATGTAACTGCGGTGGTAAGTCGGTTGGGCGATCGCATCACTAACTGGATGACTATAAATGAAATTACTTGTTTTACCCATCTCGGTTATGCCGTCAATTCTGACCCTCCCCATGCCCCAGGTACTCGTGTTGAGACTAATAAAGAAGTCTGGCAAACTTCTCATCATGCTTTACTTGCCCACGGGTTAGCTACTCAAGCTATTCGTGCTGCCTCTCCCACACCTTGTTTGGTTTCTTTAGTTGATAATATTTCTGTAACTATTCCCATTTCTGAAACACCAGAAAATATTAAAGCTGCTCAACAAGCATTTCACCTTTGCGGGCAAAATGGTGGGATTATTTTTCCTGCTCTGACTGGTGCATATAGTTCTGCTTTACTAGAACGTTTGGGAAAAGACGCTCCAGATATTCAAGCTGGAGATTTAGAAATTATTCATCAACCTCTTGATGCTATTGGATTAAATATCTATTCCGGTACTTATGTGCAAGCAAGGGATAATGGGACCTATGACTATCGCGATCGCCAACCTGGTTATGAGTTTTTATCTTTTCCTATTGGTTATCCCAAAATGTATATGCCTTGGTTAAATATTATTCCCGAAAGTCTCTATTGGGGTATTCGTCATATTGGAGAAACATTGGGGCGACAAGATTTACCATTGTTTATTTCTGAAAGTGGTTGTGCAGCTCAAGATGAAGTTAATGCTCAAGGCAAGGTAATAGATACTGACAGAATTATGTATTTACGCCAATATTTCAAAGCTGCCCATCGTGCTATTAGTGAAGGGTATCCATTAAAAGGATATTTTGTCTGGAGTTTTATGGATAATTTTGAGTGGGCTTATGGTTATGACCGTCGCTTTGGTTTAGTTTATATTGATTATCAGACTCAGCAACGTCTACCAAAAGCAAGTTTCGATTGGTATCGGGAATGTATTCAGCAAAATAGAGTTGTTTAGAGAAGGAAGAAGGAAGAAGGCAGAAGGCAGAAGGGAAAGTTAAAAGGGAGAAGGGAAAGTTAAAAGGGAGAAGGTTTTTTTCTCACTGATTATCCGCAATTCGTAGCTCCCCCGGAGGGGGAACATGATATTACCGAATAATTAAGGTTTAAAGCCTCTCCTTTAAAGGAGAAACAAGAAAAAATTTTCCTTTTATTCAATCCTCTTCACTTTTAGGGAGAGGTAATAATTAGGGCTTACCGATCTAATATCAAAGCATTGATAGATAAAGGTTTTAGCATTTTTTTGTCTAAAAAAGTGCCAGCCGATCGGCTTTTTGAACTCAAAAAGCTAGTATTTTGGGACGATTATGGCAGAACAATCTTGGGACAATTTTTCCGACTACCTCCTAATTAATTCCCATTTCTCCTGTCTTCCCCTCCTGGGAGGGGCTAGGGGTGGGTTGTCTCCTGTCTCCTACCCCTACTAAAAGACTTGATGAGCGCAAACCCTAATTAATTATTAATTATTAATTATTAATTATTAATTAGGGTTTGTATTACTCACCTTTGATTTGAGCCATCATTGCTGCATCATCCCAATAAGAAGATACTTGTTTAATTTTACCATTTTCATTAATTTCAAATATACTAATTCCTTCTGCAATTCCCCGATTACCATTTTTTCCCACTCCTTGCATCGTCCATTTAACTGCTGCTCCATTATCTACAATAAATATATTATTTGGTGTCAATTCTAGTTGGGCAAAAATCATTGATAATAGCTCAAAGAATTTCTGATAATCTGACTGCACATTACTGGGTGGTTTATCCACAGGGTCATAGATAACACCGTCTTCAGCAAAGTTTTCTGCCCATGCTTCGGCATTCATCGCTGCCATATTTGTAAAATAAGAATTGACTACTTTTTCGATAATTTCTTTTGTCATTTTCAAGTTTTCTTTTAATCGGTGTTTGTCATCTAAATCATTTTTATAATACCAAGTTAAGATAATTAGTTAAAATCAATTTTTTTTTAATGGCCAGATAAGCAGATTAAGAATATCATACTAAATCCAGTTTATACAGCATCCTTTTATCAAGATTTATAGCAGTTGAAGCAAAGGGTACACACATATCAAAATCCTCAACAATTAATAATTAATAATTAATAATTAATAATTATATTACCTCTCCTTGAAAAGAAGAGGATTGATTCAAAGGAAAAGTTTTTTCTTTTTTCCCCTTAAAAGGGGAGGCTTTAAACCACAATTTATCGGTAAAATTCACACAACGCAAGATTTTTCCTTCTTCCTTCTTCCTTCTTCCTTCTTCCTCCTTCCTTCTTCCTTCTTCCTTCTGCTATATATAACTTTTCTTTGTTTATTATTCCACAAAAAAA
>JAXHSW010000006.1:47492-99532 GCA_034190295.1 Cyanobacteriota bacterium
AAAATATAGTATATTAAATGTGGGCCATCTGTAACCAGTCAAATATTTGATCTAATTGCTTCAATGTGACAAGACCATATTGCCAAAGTATCATCGGTAATTGATTTGAGTCTTCTTCCTGAAAATTCACACAACGCAAGATTTTTCCTTCTTCCTTCTTCCTTCTTCCTTCTTCCTCCTTCCTTCTTCCTTCTTCCTTCTGCTATATATAACTTTTCTTTGTTTATTATTCCACAAAAAAAAGGGAGTAATCTTGCTGAAAAAGTTAGCTGAAATACTCCCTTGTTTAATTCAAAGTTTTTATTAAATTTAGTTTTTATGATTTTTCTTGGTTTAAAACCCAATTCATACCTCCTTAAATATCACTTCAGTTGTATTACCAGGGTTAAGATATCTATGGCCTAGATAATTCAGAAAATATAGTATATTAAATGTGGGCCATCTGTAACCAGTCAAATATTTGATCTAATTGCTTCAATGTGACAAGACCATATTGCCAAAGTATCATCGGTAATTGATTTGAGTCTTCTTCCTGGTGTCGTAAAGCAATGGCGATCGCTGAATCAGAGATGGACAATTCCCACTTTAAGAATTTGATTAACTGAGCTTGTTTTGTAGACATGATTAAAAGTTTTCTCCAGTAATATATTAAAAAATTTTAAATTGGTTTGATTTGATAATCACGATACCTAGTATCAATTATTATCTGGCGAGCCTCAATGACTCACATCTTTTAATCATGTGACATTTCTCAATTTTGATTATGATGCAAATCACAATTTTGTTGTATAGAACACTAAACTCTAGTTCTAAAAGTTAGTCACCCTTGAGTATTTTTGATAAAGCATTGATACATTTCAACATTTATAAATAATTATTAATTTGATTATCAATTGATATAGATGAAAAATATGCTTTTTTCATAAGTAGCATATATAAAGTAAATGTCTAATCAAATGAGTATATATTCACTATCCGATATTCTCTGATTTAAAATCTCATAATACTGTGTAGCTTGTGGGATGATGTAGGTATTTTATCAATTTATTACAAGAAACTATAATTACATCACCAATTACATCACCATCAGTAATATTACTGATGTAGGCAATAATAGCTTTGATTACTTATATCTATAGCAATCCGTGCAGAGGTTGCGACAAATCAAAAAGTAGAAAAAAAACTGAAACTCCCGCCTGTTGCCTGTTGCCTGTTCCCTAAAAGCGGTAAGATTTTTATGCACGAATAAAATAGGATTGCTATAGATGTTGTGGTAGATATGCATAGATAGAGAATAATGAGAAAAACCTTTCTTATCTAAGATTTATTATCAATAGACATCTCCTCCATACATAGGGAGTAGGGAGTAGGGAACCCACCCGCGGGCCCCTCCCTGGAGGGGAATAATTGATAATTTCTGTACAATAATTGATTTTATTTTTTATTATTGAAGAGGTCTAATATATGTATCAATATATGTCCTAACCAACCCTTTCGCGTGCTATAGTTAATAGGCCATCGAAGTCCATTAAATACGAGAAAATCTATTTACCTGGTTTAGAAGACTGCTTAATTTGTGGTTCGGCAGATTTTAGTGCTTGGTCTAAGATAATGCGAGCTTCTTCTGCTTTCTCTCTTGCTTCTCTATAACGCAAATTAGCCACAGCAAAAGTTTTCAACACCTTAAAACCATCTTTAAGATTAGCAATTTCTTCAACAGTGACAGCTTCATCTGTAAATAACACCTCAATTGCAGAACGAATCTTTAGTGCTTCCTCCCTTGATTCTACAACCTTAATCTTCAGCGCTGCTAAATCGCTAAGTATTTGTACTGCTTGAGCAACAGCTTCTTCTTCCTCAGAGGCAATTTCCTTTGATTCTTTTGATTCTTTGACCTCAATAAATTGCTCTGGACTAAATCCATTTTCTAATTCTGTTAGTATTTCGCCAGAGTCCATCATTTCCACAAGCTTATCCATAGCTTTCTGACGGGCCCGGGGTGATTCTTTCCCCCTAACAGTTATAATCGTATCTGGATTTTGAGGCAAGGTATAACTAACCATAGTTTGACTAACAATTTAGGTATAAATATAACCAATATTACAGTAAAAATAATCATACCATTTTAGGTCGAACTCGCTGTAAATAATTAATAAATTTTGTTACCCTAAATTATTGTGAATGACAAGTGAAAAAAAATTGTAGTTGGGTGAAATTTCACCTACTATAGGCATCCTAGATAGAATATGAACATTAGCTATGTCTCAAGAGAAGTAACTCTCTGAGATAACTAAAATTTGTTCAAAACTTATTTAGGATAGCTATACTACAATATTCTGATGTACAAAGTCTATGACTTAAATTATGATATTTTAATCTAACTAGCTATGCTAAATGGATGGCTGAAAATACTACAGAGACGATCCCCTATGGATAAAATACTGAGCTATTTGGATAGTGCTAACCCTACTTCTGAAAATTGCACAGACTTAACAAATGTTTCATATCCAGAGTGGCAAAATCGTTTTTTGATTGCTCGATTAAATTTAACATTGTGGCTAGCTTTTTTCTTCTTCTTGAGTAGAAGTATACTCAGTTTAATTTTCTTCAAATTAGGCAAATATCCTCCTTTAGAAGAGTGGGAAATTGCCATAATTTTAGTAGATTTTACCCTACTTGGTTGTATATTGCTACTACGAACTTCTTGGGGTAGTCGTCATGTTGGTCTAATATTTCTCTGTTTTTCTTGGTCTGTAACTACGATCGAGCAAATTTCAGGTACAGTTACAGGAAATGTTAATCCTGAGTTTTTTGCCTGGATGTTGATTTTCTTTTCTCAGGCAACTTTAATTCCGGTGAGATGGTTTTTACATCTAATATCCCAGATTACTATATTAGGCTATTACTTCGGTGTCAATAGAATTCTCGGTTTGGATGTAGCACCCTTAGATTGGAATTTGATGACAATGTGTCTGGGAATTTTCTGGATATGTTTAATTTGTGACATTTCTGTATATTTATATGAATCTTTGCACAAAACTGAGTTTAATACTAGATTAAAATTAGAGGCAGCATATCAAGAACGAGATTCAACTGAGGCCAAATATCGTAGCATCTTTGATAATTCAGTTGAAGGTATTTTTCGGTCTACACCAGATGGGAATTACCTTTATGGTAATCCTGCTTTAGCCAAAATATTTGGTTATGACTCGCCAGAAGAAATGATGGCAAAAATTACTGATATTGGCAAACAAATCTATGTTAACTCTAACTCTAGAGATGAATTTATTGATTTAATTAACAGGGATGGAAGTGTATTAAAGTTTGAGTATCAAGCTTATCGTGCCGATGGGAATGTCATTTGGGTTTCTGAGAATGCAAAAGCAGTGCGCGATCCAGAAGGTAATTTAATTGCTTATGAAGGTGATATTGAAGATATTACAGAGCGCAAGTGGGCAGAAACTGAGACAAATAAAGCACTAGAAAAAGGAAAAGAATTGAATCAACTTAAATCTCAATTTATTTCCATGGCATCCCATGAATTCCGTACTCCTTTAACTACTATATTAGCTTCTGCAGAAGCATTAGAACACTATAGTCATAAATGGAATGAAGAAAAAAAACTGACTTATCTACATCGAATACAAGCTAAAGCTCAACACATGACAGGATTGCTTAATGATATGTTAGTTATAGGCAAAAAAGAATCAGGTAAGTTTGATTTTAACCCGGCACCATTAGATTTGGAAAATTTCTGTCGAGATGTCATAGAAAATATTAAACTCAGTATTGATAATCAATATAAGCTTGATTTTTTGCTTCAAGAATCCCAAGAATTAATAACAAAAATTTCTGAAAAAAATGGAATTAATCGAAGTCTTTTAAATATTATTCAGCCGGATTCAATTCAGCAAGAACTAAGACAAAATGATACTATCTGTAATGTTCCACCAGAATCACAAAATGAATCTAAGGAACAAATGTTAGAATCTGTTTTAATAGATGAAAAGCTATTGGGACATATTCTATCCAATTTACTTTGGAATGCAGTCAAATATTCGCACCAAGGTGGTCATATTTTTCTCAAACTTTCTTACTTAAATAACTATGCAATTTTTCAAATTCAAGATGAAGGTATGGGAATTCCAGCAGCAGAACAAAAATATTTATTTGACTCTTTCTACCGCGCTCAAAATGCTATTAATATTTCTGGTACAGGATTAGGACTTACTATTGTCAAAAATTTTGTAGATTTACACAGAGGTAAAATTTTTGTCGAAAGTGAGGTAGGGGTAGGAACTACATTTACTGTTATATTACCGTTGAATTTAGAAAAGGAAAATATAGATGAAAACAATTCTAGTGATTGAAGATGAACAAGTAATTTTAGAAATAATTACAGATGTTTTAGAAGCAGAAAATTTTGTAGTAATAGGGGCAGAAAATGGTAAAATAGGAGCAGAAAAAGCTCTAGAAATTGTTCCAGATTTAATTATTTGTGATGTAATGATGCCAGAACTTGATGGTTATGGAGTATTAAAATTATTACGGAAAAATTTAGTAACAGAAGCAATTCCATTTATTTTTCTGACTGCAAAATCTACAAAAGCCGATTTAAGAGAGGGAATGGAATTAGGAGCTGACGATTACTTGACAAAGCCTTTTACCAGAGATGAATTAATGAAGGCAATTAATACTAGGTTAGAAAAACATGGAACTATTCAAAGAAAAACTCAAGAACAACTAGATGAATTAAGAAGTAGTATAACTTTATCTCTACCTCACGAACTACGCACTCCACTCAATGGAATTATTGGTTCTTCCAATTTTATTATTGAAGAGTTTGAAGACTTAGAAAAGGATGAAATTTTAGAAATGGTAGAAAATATTCACATTTCTGCCCACCGTTTATATCGACTAATCCAGAATTTTTTACTATATGCAGATTTAGAGCTATTATCACGGGATCGAGAGAGATTAAAATTATTTGTCACAGGTTCTCTTGGTAATCCTAAGTCAATAATTAGAGAGGTTGCTATCGAAAAAGCAAAAAGTTTTAATCGCTTAAAAGACTTAGAAATCACATCAGAAAATACTGATTTAAAAATATCTGAGCCTAACTTTAAAAAAGTTGTAGATGAATTGTTAGACAATGCCTTTAAATTTTCTTCTTTCGGAACAAAAGTTAAGGTAATAGGTAGATTAGTTAATCATGTTTTTGCAGTTAATATTATAGATAGTGGTAAAGGGATGAATGCTAATGAAATTTCTAATATGGGAGCTTATAAACAATTTAATCGTAAAATATATGAGCAACAAGGATCGGGCTTAGGTCTCACTATTGCTAAACAAATTATTGAATTACATAATGGTAAGTTAACGATCCAAAGTATTCCTTTAGAAAAAACCACTGTAACTATTTTTCTCCCTATAAAGGAAACAGAAAAAGGCTGTTAAATTATGAGTTTATTTCTAACTGCAAATTTTATATTCATAGTTCATGCTTTAAATGGATAAAACCATTTTTATAGCAATTCCCAAAAAGAGTGAGGTACACGCATTCGTTGGTTTTAGGGAACAGGGAACAGGGAATAGGGAATAGAAGACAAATAACGATAGGTGTACCTCGCACTTACTGAGAAACACTATATATGTAAGGAGAGAAAAATGTTTTTTACATTTTTTGGAGTAGAGAAGTAGGGGAGTGGGGGAGAAGTCATTTCAGTTATCAGTTATCAGTTATCAGTATTTCTGCTTCGGAGGAGGCTTGACATAAGAAATGCTCTTTTTTTTATCCCCTTAAAAGGAGGCGCATACCCACAAATTTTCGGTAAGAGCGCGATAGAACTCCTTTCCACGCTCCGCGTTAACGTTTGCGCCCTTCATTCCCATAGAATGCGTTGTGCGCCAGCAAACAAAAAACTTTCTCCTTCTACTCCTCTTTATTTCCTCTTGACTCCTGACTCCTGACTCAGTCCTTCCCCTCCTGAGAGGGGTTATATAGAATCCGGTTATATAGTATATGTTGATAATTTCTTAAATTACTTCAATATTTAATCTCCCCGACTCCCCTACTCCCCCACTCCCCCACTCCCCTACTCCCAACTATACAATAACTATTCAACCGGATTCTATATTAGGGGTGGGTTAACTCCTAAGTAATTAAGATTAATATCATACCCTAATTGACCAACGCCTAAAATATTAATGGAAAATTATTAACAATGAAAGAAAAATTACTCAACTGGTTAGATACATTTTTAGTGGCAGATGTATTTCTAGTAATAATTGGTTTTGCTTGGTTCGCGATCGCTGTGATTGGTCGTTATTCTGGAGTAGCTTTAGGTCTGGATCTTTGGCATAAATTATGGGAACCAGTATTTACTCCAGCTATCGGAATTTTGATGGGAGGTGCAATTCTCAGTGGCATAATTAAACAAATTACTAAACGTTTAAATTCTAATTAACATCAAATTTGATTCATTAGACATCTCCAGAAAAGAGGGAGTAGTGCCGCTACGCGGAAGTTAAAAGTCAAAAGTTAAAAGTCAAAAGCTAAAAGTCAAAAGTATTGATTTCTAATTGTTTTATGATTTTGTAACTGGTCAGTTATTTCCGCTATTCTGCACTAGGAAGTAGGGAAAAATAATTGATAGTTTCTGTGCGATAGTTAATTTTATTTTTTATTATTGAAGATATATATTACCGAAAAATTGTGGTTTAAAGCATCCCCTTTTAAGGGGATAATAAATAAAATTTTTCATAATTAGTCAATCCTCTTCTTTTCAAGGATAGGTAATTGTTAATTATTAATTATTCATTATTAATTATTCATTATTAATTGTTGAAAGCACTTTTTAGGATAGTGAGGTACAGTTTATTAATTCTCTGTTGCCTTCCGGAGCTGTTGCCTAAAGTCCTAAATTTTGTACCTCACTAATTGTAAGCATTCCGGAGGAAATGCTTACCACTAATTCCGAAACTGCTGTAATAATAGAAAAAACTTTCTCTTTATTATTTTCGGCAAGTTTATTTCACCTTTTGTATTCCTTATTCTTCGTATTTATTATGAAAAATTCAATTGAACAAGAAAAATTTAACCCTTGGAATTACAAACCTTGGTGGTGTCAACCCTGGTCAATACTTATGACAGGAATCGCTATTATTAGTGGTAGTTGGTTAGTGTTTAGAATTGTTTGGTTAACACTCATTATCTCTATTCCAATATTAGTTTGGATGGGATTTTTTCTGGTGATTTGGCCGAAATTAATGGCTGAATCGAGAATGTGATAAAAGTTGATTTTTAGAGTCATATATTCAGCATAATTAGGTATTCAAAAATTAATAATTAACAATTACCTCTCCTTGAAAAGAAGAAGATTGACTCTTCAGGATTTTTTTATCCTTTAAAGGAGAGACTTTAAACCTTAATTATTCGGTAAAATTTATATTAAATAAAAATGAGAAGCTCTCCATGAAAAAAGTAGAATTTTATCAGTTATAAACAGAAGTATTAATAGTAGGAAAAGAAGCTTTAGCTGTCGAGCATAATGGTAAATTATTAGGATACTTTTATCTTAATTCCTTTGTGGCGCGGGAGTAGGGAGTAGGGAATAGAAAAGAAGAAAAAAAACTGTACCTTAGTAACTTGAGAAACGTCATAAGTTATTCAACGAGTAAAAATAATTGTTAATCAAGGAAGATTAAGCGAATCTGCTGGAAAGGAACAAATAGAAACAGCATTGACAATAATTGAAACTCAAATAAATTTAATGTAAATCTCTTTTTATTATCATCTAGAAACTGAAGCTAGAAAGAGAATTCCTAAAGTTCTCAATGATGGGGAAGCTGTAGCTTTAGCATTATTTTTACTTGCTATTATTAGGATGGAAGATTATGATTTTTTTTATCAAAATAATTTGGTCTAAAACCCCACCTTTTATAGCAGTCGAAGCAAAGGTTAGGACAAGTCATTTCAGTTATCAGTTATCAGTACCTCTGCCTGTTTGCGCAGCATGACCTAGGAAAGTCAGAGGCTTGAAATATTGAACTTGATTTTTTTTTATCCCCTTAAAAGGGGAGGCTTTGGACCTCATTTTTTGGTAAAAGCTTAAAACTCAGACAACATAATACTTTTTCTTCTTCCTTCTTCTTTCTTCCTTCTTTCTTCTGTTATAAGGCGAAATATTTTTGGAGGCTTGCTCAAATCCCCTACTTCCCCTCCACAGTCGGGGCCCGCGGGTGGGTTAACTTCTGACTTCGTTAATGTGGGTGTGCTACTTGGACGATAAAAATTTTGTTACTTCAGTTGTTAAGTTAAGGCTAATTTTTATATATGTTCAGTAAAGCATTAATCAAGAGTGGTTTGGGGTGGGAATTTGTCAGTGAAGAAATTTTAGAAGATTTTCTTTATGAACACTTAGAAATTTTACTAGATTTGAAAGTCTTAGACAGACAATATATTGTTAATAGTCAAAGGTGCGATATTTTGGCTGTTGATAATCAGGAAAAATTAGTGGTGTTGGAGTTGAAAAATGTTGAGGATAGGGGAGTTGTTCAACAGTTGACTCGTTATTATGATGCTTTGTTAGATGAGAAACCTTTTAGTGACAAAGTTGATTATCGGCAACCTGTGAGATTAGTAGCAATTACTCCTAATTTTCATCGGGATAATTTTACAGATCGAAAATATCACACTCTTGATTTTCAGTTTTTAGAGTTTTCTGTTATTCAAGATGAGGATAACTTTTATTTTTGTTTGAAAGATATTGATAATGGGGAGATTTCAAAGGCAATTATTCCCTATCAAGAACTAGAAAATGATTTAGATTTACCTACCCCATCTACAGCACTTTTGAAAGTTGTAAATAATTTAGATGTTCAACAGCAGGAAGAGATATTTAGGATTAGACGGAAAATTTTGGGGTTTGACAGTAGGATGCAGGAATTTTCTTCTGCTGGAAGTATTAAGTATGGAATTGGTAGTGGGAAAAGTTGTAAATCTTGTGCTGAATTTTTCCTGGATAAAGGCGAATTAATAATATTTCTCTGGATACCATATAAAGGTGGTGAAAGTTCGAGAATTGGCAGAGCTAGAATTTGGACAGATTGGCAAGATAAAGCTTTGATTGAAGGTTATGTATCCAGTGGAGTAGGAATAGAAATTAATCGGCATAAAAAGGATATTGAAAATTTAATAACAATACTTCAAGGAAGTCTTAAATTAGTTACAGAAATTGAAGAAATAAAGGACCGGACAGAACCAAAGATTCGGTATTTTACAAAAAATAAGGGCGCTCATGGTTCCTGGGAACTGAAGTTGCCAGTTAAAAAAAGTACAGCAAAAAGATATCTTGAAGCTATTCGGAGAATTGCGAGTTCGCCTGAAAAGAAAAAGCCTATTACCTATGAAGATACAAAGCTGATTAGCCTTAGTAGAGAATTGTCAAAAGAAAAGAGAGGCATAGGAATTACAAGAGAATTTTATCCCTATAAACCTCTAGATTCATTAATTGAATTAGCATTAGAAAAATGGCGTTCGAGACTTTAAATATAATTTAGATAAAGTTCTATTTATCTTTTTCTTTATTGGTTTAATATCCTACCGTCTACAGGGTTTCTACAATTTGGTTAGGATTTGTAGACGCAGAGGAGCAACTTTTCAGTATCCCCATCCACTTCTTGATTCTTCCTTTTTCAATATTTCCTATAAAATTTCTGTAAAATTACCCCAAAATTTAATTATTGGCTGACGATAAAAAAATTTGATATAATGTAGCTAAAACTTAGCTAATATACATAAAAATGACTCAGCCAATATTATCAATAGTAGTACCCACAAGAGAAGGTCTTCCTGAATATTGGATCGAAACCCTTTTAAAAATAAATGGAGATGTGGAATTAATTTTAGCCCACCCTCCAGGAATGAAAAAACTGCCAATTAGCGACCCCCGAATGCAACAAATAAATAGTTCATTTCGCGGAGAAATAATTCAAAGAATGACTGGGTTAGTAAATGCTTCGGGAAAATATATTTTAACCGTCAATTGTGATGAACTTTTGCATCCAGATATTGCAGAAATAACCAGACAATATTTTACTAAATATCCTGATAGTTGGGTTTTAAGGCTTAATAGAAAAGATGTAAAATATGGTGATGAAGCTAGTTTAAAATCTTCATGGGAACCAATACTTAATATTGATGAAATGAATACTTGCGGTGTAAGGACTGGAGACCAAAACTTACAAAATCAAGCAAATTATATGGTGGAAATACCCATAGCTCCTTTGCATAATAAATTCAATCCTTTGTGTCTGTTAGGGAAAAGAAAAGACCATCAAGGATGGCATACAGAAAACTTTGATAAAAAGGTATGGAAAAATGAAATAGTACAAGCAACTTTGGCAGATATTAGAGATGCGATGATTTTGTCAGGACCCTTTAAATATTTTCCTTTTTGGTGTTTGGATAGATTATTAGGGCTTTCTATTCAAGCAAAGTATTATGAGCAAGAAAAAATTATCGGTCATAAATTGCCTAAACCAGAACAAATTAGGATTGAAGATAATCCTCCTGAATACAAAAGAACTAAAAGATTTTATGTATTTGCCGAACTTTTGTTACTAAAAAATAATCCCCAGTATGGCTATCTTTGGAATTTGATTTTAGCTCAATTTACAGATATTCCTGTCAGGGCAGTTTCTTCTATAAATCGGCGTTTTTCTAGGAAGAAAATGCAGAAAAGTACTAATTGATAATAGTAGTTAAAAATTTAAAAGTTAATAATTAATAATTAATGATTACCTATCCTGAAAAGCAGATAATTGACTCAAATATTTGTTTTATTTTCTCTCCTTATATCAAGTCTCATTAAGAACGCCATAATAAAAAATTTCTTCTCTTGAGAGAAAATATTTTTTCCGTTTGTCATGGTCCGCAAACAAATTTCCTCTTGTTTCCTACTCCCTACTCCCTAGATTTTTTATTGGGGTTATTTAAAGAGACATGATATTAGTTGGACTTGTGGCGCAGCTAAAGAGAAGTTTTAAGCCGGAATCATGATATCGACTAACTACCAACTATAAACCTATTAGACTATTTTTAACAGACTTATTTCTTTAAGTAAAATGTGTTTTAAAAGCTTAATTTTTCGTTTTTAACTCTCAAAAGATTTAGAGTTTTTAGCAAAAATTTTAGGTGGTGGTGCATTTTCATTGGTCGTGCATTATCCGGCAATGTTTGTTACCAGAACAGTGGGAGCATCTTGCTCCCGTGCCAGGTCTTCCTTTTTGCTGTATAACATTACGCTAGCAAGACTAGCAAATCTGATTACTGGGATAGGTTATATCAAATCCGGTTAAACAGCCATAGAATGGTTAAGTCAGGAGGAGTCAGGAATCAGGAGTCAGGAGTCAGGAGGAGAGAGAGTTACAAAGATGAGCGTAGTTATGACGATTGGAGAATTTTTTTATGTTCAATAAAACGGATTTGATATTAAACTACAAATTACCAACTACCAATTACTGATTATCTTTTTTATTCGGCAACTTAACCGGAAGCGAGGGAAGAGATTTTGGGCGTTGCTGAATACTGGGATGATTTCGGCTGACACGGGGACACGGGGACAGATCGACACGGGGATTATGGTTTCTGCTCTCTGACAAATAACGTCCGGCAATTATGCAATGCCAGAATTTGTAGTTAAATTTAGAGAGGCAGAATACTACGCAAACAGCTTTTTAATGAACGAAGCAAGCATTCGTTTAATTTCACGCTTTTTGGGAATCATTGTATTGACTATATTAGTTTGTTTGCTGTAAAGTTGAAACCTACTTAAACCTAATTTAGAAAAAGTCCCAGGAGGTACAGTGCGTCCAACTCTCCTATCTCAGAACGAAATACAAGCAGCGTCAGAACAATACGGAACACCTTTGTATCTGTACAACCTTGATAAAATTGGCCGTCAATATGCCAAACTTAGAGAATACCTGCCTCCAAATTTCAGCATTCTGTATACTCTGAAGGCTAATAGCAATTTAACCATCTGCCATACATTAGCTCAATTAGGGTGTGGAGCAGATATCAGTTCAACGGGGGAATTGAAGGCAGCACTAAAAACAGGATTTTCAGCGCCACAAATTGTGTTTACAGGGCCGGGAAAAACTAACTCAGAACTAGCAGCAGCAATAGAAGCAGGAATTGGCATCATTGTATTAGAATCAGTAAACGAAGCTCGTCGCTTAAATAATTTGGCTCAAAAGTATGGTAAAAAGCAAGATGTCTTAATTCGGATTAACCCCTTATATAGAACAGATCGGAGTTGCGAAATTCGGGAAAAAGCAAGTAGTTGTGGAAGTAATGATACTAATGGAGAAGCTAGTCCAAAAATTCAAACGATCGCCAGTAGCTCCAGCAAATTTGGTGTAGATGAAGACAGAGCTATAGAAGAAATTGCAGCGATCGACTCTTTGGAAAATCTTAACCTCAAAGGTATTCACATTTTTACCGAAAGTAATGTCCTGGACTACAATCAATTACTAGCTTCTTGGACAAATACCATTAGTATAGCTAACAAAATTAATGACCAAGGTTATCATATCTCCCTGTTAGATTTTGGTGGTGGAGTTGGTATACCTTACAATTCTATTGATAGTGAATTTGATATGGAGTCTTTTGGTAAAGAGTTACAAAGAATTTTTGAGAATAATCCTTATCCCTATAATTGTATTGTCGAAATTGGGCGTTACATGGTGGGAGAGGCTGGATGTTATATGACTGAAGTTGTTGATATTAAAGAATCTCTCGGCCAAAAATTTATCATTTTGGATGGAGGTGTCCACCAACTCTTAAGACTGTCTATGAAACCAGCAAGCAAATATATGGAAGTGTTGGGAAGAGATGGTAACTATACTCAGAAAGCCACTCTGGGAGGAAAACTGCCAACACCCTTAGATATTATGGTAGAGGATGCGATGGTTCCAGAAGATATAGAAATTGGCGATCGCTTAGTAATCTATAATTGTGGAGCTTATGGGTTTAATCATAGTCTGACCAATTTTGCTCTACACAATTATCCAGCAGAAGTAGCTTATAGTGATGGAAAAATGGAAATCATTCGCGAACCGGGAAACATAGAAGATTTTTTCTTGAATCAAAAATTACCCCTTCTTAAAAGAATAGACAAAAAATTAGTAAACTTGATTTAGAATAGTAAACCGATGAAATTGGAGAGTTTTATGGGGAAAACTAAGAGTAGAATTGACTGTCATAAATTAGCTGGACTTTAATATTTTTGACAGTAAAAATAGCTTCAAACCCAATATGGGCAAGGGAAATACCTCAACTGGCTAAAAATGGCTCAAACCTAGATACAGCATATTCCAAGTATATGAGGTACAGATATGAAAATGAAATTTTCTCAGTGCGGGCATCTTGCCCGCGTGGGTGTACCTCACGCCTGGTGGAATCCGCTGTATATCAACAAACAGGCTAAATTTAGCTTAATTCATTACTGTGTAAGGATTTGATGCTATTTTTAAGCTACTTTTTGCTAAAGTCCAGCTAAAACAAACACCAACAATGAAAAGTAAATAGTATTAATATAGAACAAGTTCAAAAATGATCTTAAACAAATTAACTCACCAATATCCTCAAGCCAATATTTGCAATACAATTCCAGCATCAACAGAACAATTGATCGATCAATTGAGCGAACACGGTCATATTTTAATAAGAATGGATATGCCATTAAATGAGGATAAAATTATCGAACTGATTGGCGGAAGAGAAAATTTGATGTCATATAACGAATACGGGACTCAAGAGCGTGAAAAAATTTCTGGATCCCAATTTATAAATGTCACGAATTGGCGAAAAGACTTAGAGCTACCACCCCATACAGAACTTACCCATCACACAGATTTTCCTCAGTACGTTTGTTTTATTTGTAAACAACCAGCTCAATATGCTGGAGAAACAACAATCTATGATTGTGAAAAAGCTTTTGCTAATTTAACGCCTAGTTTTCAACAGGAAGCAATGGAAAAGAATGTAATTTTTGTCAAAAAATATGTTAAAAAACAAAACCACAAAAAATATGATTTTAGCTGGGAAAAGGTTTTAGGTAAAAACAGCACTGCTGAAGAAGCCGTATCACATTGGACAAAACTGGGATATACCTGTTCAATGTATCAAGAATCAGAAAATGGTAGCACAATAGATATTGTAGAAATTCAGATCAAACGACCAATTGCTTATCATTATAAAGGGAAAGTGTGTTTGCACTCAAGTATTATAGGGGTTGCTCCTTATTGGTATAAAGAAACCTGGGGGGATAAAGAACCCCAAATAATAGTAAAATGGGAAGATGGAAACCTGCTATCCGATGAACAATTTCGCAACATGGAAAAAGTGTTTAGATCGGCACGAATTTTCTATAATAACTATCAAAAAAATGACGTATTAATTTTGGATAATCTCAGAATAGCCCACGGGCGACTTCCTTTTAAAGGAGAGCGTGTAGTTGGTATATTAATGGGAGGAAAAGCAAGTTTTGAATTTCAGGAAAACAAGTGGATAGTTAAATAAAAATGGATTCTTTTTGATTGAGAATAGTAAACAGAAATTGGAGAGTTTTATGGGGAAAAATAAGAGTAGAATTGACTGTCAAAAATTTGATGATTTTTTAGTAGGAGAAGTTTGCCTAGAAGATGTATCAGTCTATCGGGATACTATAGGATTTATATATTCAATTGAGGGCGAACAGATTGGCTGTCGCGTTCGTTATGATTCTGTAGAATTAAACAATTCAGCATTAATATCTCTTGAAAAAGCCAAGCATTTTGCAGTAATTTTAGCTGTTATTTGTTCGGTGCGATTTGGTGCTTTATTACCTAATAAATTAAATCTTGAAAAGTATAGCCAATACATAGACAAAGAACTACTGGAATTTATTAAGGTAGTGATGCGAGGCCACTGGAGTCAGCATCGCTATCAAATAGGAAGATTAGATTACAATTTACCAGAATTTGTCCTTAGTGTCTCAGAATTAGGAAAAAAAGCAACCTATCCCTTATGGTCGAAGGCCGTTGTGGAAAACCCAGTACATATCTTATTAGCTTCGGGTTCCGGTAAAGATAGTTTGTTATGCAGTTTAATTTTGGAAGCAGCAGAAGTAACCTATGATATTGTCACCTATTTTCATGATACTTACGGGGACGATGCACGCCAAAAAAATCTCTTTGAGGAAGTAACAAACAATCTCAAATATAAGAAAGCTCATGGTGTCTACTTTTATGACGAATATTACCCTTGGCTTGAGAAACGTCTAAAGTTGTATCAAAGAGGAGTTAAAGGTAAAGCTATAGAACTTTTTGAACAAAAAATTTTAAATCCATTACTACAAAAAGGAAAAGATATAGACAAGTATTTTGCTAAAATAGAGAAAAACTATTCTCAAATCTATGAAACTCATCATACAATGCCAAATTGGTTTTGGAAGAAGATTCAGCCCGTCTTAGAACTAATTTAGTAAATTAAGTTAAATACTTAAATCTAAAAAAAATGTTAACACATTGATTTATGATTAATTGAAGAGAGATTTTTTATAGTTATAAACTACGATGAAAATTGCTTATATTAAACCTAGTTTCCCTAATGAAAAAAGAGTCGGTTTATTACCACAACATTTATCCTACTGTAGTTCAGAAGACGAACGTAGATTTGAACAAGGTTATGGGGAAAGTTTAGATATTCCTAATGCAGTTTATGGAGAAAGTGGTGGTTATTCTCGCGAAAGTCTATTTGCTTGGGCAGATGTAATTTATTGTATTAAAGTTCCCCAACCCGAAGATTATCAATACTTTAGAGAAAATCAAACTCTTGTAGGTTGGATTCATCCACTTGGTTCTGGAGAACATTTTATGGAGAACTGCGCGAAACCGAAAAATATGACAGTATTTGATGTAACGAATCGTATTTCTATTCGTCATTGTCAAGGAAGAGCGCACATTTTAAATGTTCCG
This sequence comes from Cyanobacteriota bacterium, assembly GCA_034190295.1. Lineage (GTDB taxonomy): Bacteria > Cyanobacteriota > Cyanobacteriia > Cyanobacteriales > Microcoleaceae > Okeania. The sequence goes on from JAXHSW010000006.1 coordinate 63,516, forward strand.
AGAGACATAACTCGCAAAAATAGTGTATTAGCGGGATATGCTTCTACGATGCAAGCCATTACCCTCCGGGGTGGTGTACTGCAAAACCAGATAATTGCTGTGTTTAGCTCTGGCAATGTTGCTTATGGGGCAATGAAATATTTAGCCAAAAAAGGTATCGATCCATTGTTACGCAGGAGAAGTAATCTCGATTTAATGCAGCGAGAATTTAGTAGTTACGACATCTTTATCAATGGAGTAGAAATTGATGAAGGGGAAAACCCAATTGTGACTCAAGAAATGCTGGATTCGATGAAACCGGGAGCATGGATTATTGATGTAGCAGCAGATGCAGGAAGAGCTATTGAAGGAACAAAATATACCTCAATTGATAATCCTATCTATACTGATGAGCAAGGACATACTTTTTATGTCGTTAATAATTCTCCATCTCTTCTCTACAGAGAAAGTAGTGAAGCAGTGAGTGAGGGTTATGCTAAACATTTTTGGATGAAACCTATGAGTTATTGGCACAGTGATTTCTGTATTGCTCCTTACACAAGCAATCAGCAATCAGCAGTCAGCAGTCAGCAGTAAATGTTTGTATAGCAGGGATTTAAACCAAAGTAGAAGCGAATGGCCTTCGTCCCTACAAGCTGTTAACGCAGTTCCTCCGTTTGCGTAGCATTCCGTAGGAAAGGAGGCTAGCTGTTTACTAAAAGCTAATACCTAGTTAACTATAAATTATGTCAAAATTAATTCTGATTACTGGTGTCAGTAGAGGTTTAGGTCGGGCGATGACCGAAGCTTTTATTCAATTGGGTCATACTGTTATTGGTTGTTCTCTGAATCTAGAAGCGATCGCCTCCTTGGAACAAAAATTTGGCAGACCCCATCATTTTACAGCTGTCGATATTGCTGATGAAATGCAAGTCAAAAACTGGAGTCAAGTAATAACCTCAAAATACGATGCTCCAGACTTAATTATTAATAATGCTGGTATTGTCCATGAACTTGCCCCCCTTTGGGAAATAGAAGGACAAATTTTCGACCGCGTAATCGATATTAATATCAAAGGAGTGGCTAATGTTATTCGGCATTTTACACCACAAATGGTCGCTAAAAGTCAAGGAGTAATCGTTAATTTTAGTGCAGGTTGGGGACGTTACACTACCGCTAATGCTGCACCTTATTGTGCTAGTAAATGGGCGATCGAAGGAATGACCAAAGCTTTAGCTCAAGAATTACCTCCAGGTATGGCCGCCGTTTCTCTGTGGCCGGGAACTATCCATACCGATACCCTAGAAACAATTTATGGAGACGAAAAAGCTGCTAAGTACATTCAACCTCAAGATTGGGTGAAAATTGCTGTTCCTTTTCTGTTGCACATTGGAGCGAGCGATAATGGGAAAGCTTTAACTATTCCAACAGGTTAACTAAGTCAGAAGTCAGAAGTTCTAATAAAAAAGTGGTAGTTCTGCTGGCATAATGGTAGATTGGGCTAAAGCCCAACTACAAACAAAAACTTTTTTATCGCTGATTATCCGGGCATAATATTACTCAATAAAATTATTAACAAAATGTCAACTAACTTTCAAATTCGCTTACCCGATAACATTGAAAATTTACCAATTAATGAAGAATATTTTTTCATTACAGAAAACGGGCGAGAGCGTCGCTTAAAACTCCATAATTATGCAGAAGTTTATAGCATTCCAGGACTCTATAACTATTTGGCTTTAGAGAAACTCCACTATCAATCGCCCGAAGTTATGGCTACTCTACTAACTGAAAATTTAAAAAATAGTAGTGAATCTGTCAAAGATTTGAAACTATTAGAATTAGGAGCGGGAAGCGGATTATTTGGTAAAGCTATTACTAAATTAGGAGTAACATCTATCATTGGTATCGACATTGTTCCGGAAGCTGCTGAAGCTACTCGCAGAGATTGTCCGGGAGTATATGAAAATTACTTTGTAGAGGATCTGACTCAATTATCAAAATCTACTAGGGATTTTTTGAACGAGAAAAAGTTAAATGGTTTTGTTTGTTGTTCTGCGTTGAGTGAAGGTCATATTCCTGTAAAAGCTTTTGCAACAGGAATGAATTTAATTAAAGATCGAGGTTGGGTATTATTTAACGTCGCAAAAACCAGTTACGAATGTGAGGATAATTGTCCGGAATTTGTTAACTTTTACCGTCAAGCAGTGGAAAAAAATTACTTGAAAATACATTGCACAGAATCTTATTTGCATCGTCGTTTTTTTAACGGTCAATCTCTAGAATATGTGGCAATTTTAGCTAAAAAGCAAACAGATATTCCCTTCATTAATTGATAATGGATAATACCAATTTGATAAATGTTTGCTACAAATAGTTAGGGTATTTATTAGAATTTCCGTTTGTCACCGCGAAGCAAACAGCAATCCTGCAATTCTGAATCCACAATGAATAGATTTAATACCAGTTTTAAGGTCGTAAGTTCTCTTTTTTGTCAAAGAAACATTTTCTAAAAAATATTTTTATTGCACTTATTATTCGTAACATTCTTTTTTCAAATTGGTATAATGGATAATTACCTCCACTTTTTCCCCTATGAGGGTAGGCTTTTAACCAAGGTATTTATTTTAGGACTTACGCACTTTAACGTATTTCTGTCATTGCGACCTATAGGGTTTGCGGAGCATTCCGGAACGGAAAGCAATCTCAAGTCGTAGTTTTTCGTACCTCATGCGTAAGTCCTGTATTTATTTAATTAATAATTATTAATTATTCGGTAATTTAAAACATAAAATCAATGGATGTAGAACTTTTAAAATCAATTTTTGAGAAAAGATTTGCCATTCCCGATCGTTATGAGGTTGCGGAATTAACCCCCCAACTAATGAAGAATTTAGGAGCAGTAAGATCGGATTTGCGGGATTACAGCTATATGACCTTGAGTGCATGGATTTGGGGATGGTATGACCGAACCTACTACAGTAACGCAGAATTACTGGAACTAGCAGAAGAAGCTAAACGTAATATCAAAATTGGTCTCGGTGAAACAGAAAGCGATGGAGTATTTTTGCGGAGTTATTCTATATTACTTTTAAATGACTTAACTGACTTCCATCGCCATCATCCTTACCTAGAAGAACCAGAAATTCGTAGTCGCATGGAACTATACCTAACTTATCTAGAAAAAGAGCAAGATTTAAGGGGGTATGTTTCTCCAGAAAAAGGATGGTCTCACGGAATTGCTCATGTTGCCGATGCTTTAGGTATTCTCAGCTTAAATTCCTATCTCAACGATTCAGATTTGATGAGATTGTTAAAAGCGATCGCTACCAAACTGCGCCAACCAGTACCATCAGTTTATATTCATTCTGAAGAGGAGAGACTAGCACGAGCTACTGTCAAAATTTGCCAACAGAATACACTTAGTATTGAGCAAATAAATTCTTGGTTGAATATCTTGATTGAAACTGAGCGGCGTTCATCTGGTCCTTTGATTTGGGATAACTTTGAAAAGTATCCTTGGCGAAAAATACTCACAAGTCCGACTGAACAATTATGTGCTTATCGAAATATCCAAAATTTTCTGCGCTCTCTCTATTTTCAGTGGGAGATGGCAGAAAATACCATTGAGAAGCAACATCCAGTTCGACAACTAATTTATCAAGCTTTACAATTTATAGAAACAGGTTTTTGCAATAGCGATCGAGGTTTCTTTCTCAATCCTTAAAAACAGACTAATATAGCAGAAGAAAGAAGGAAGAAGGAAGAAGGAAAAGTATTACGTTGTCTGAGTTTTAAGCTTTTGACCAAAAAATAAGGTCTGAAGCCTCCCCTTGACTGCGCCGCGAGCTACCGCTCTACAAGGGGATGAAAAAAAAACAAGTTCAATATTTCAAGCCTCTGACTTCAAGCAGAGAGAGGTACTGATAACTGATAACTGATAACTGAAATGACCTGTCCTAACCTTTGCTTCGACTGCTATACTATTGAATACTTAGAACTTACCGATCTAATCTCAAAGTATTGACTGATATTGGTTGTCGCATTTTTTTGTCTAAAAAAGTTTCAGCTTTTCGGTGGATACGAGCTGCATAAAGCTAGTATTTTGGGACGATTATGGCAGAAAAATCAAGGGAAAATTTTTCCGACTACCTTCTCTATAATTCCCCGTTCCTCCTGTCTTCCCTTCCTGGGAGCAGGGCTAATTCTTTGCCTGGGGAGAATATTTACAACCCTATATTTTTTTGAGATCCTGTGCTTCCCACACTCCCCACACTCCCCACACTCCCCACACTCCTTTTTTCTCTGGTGACAATAAATAGACCCTGCCTCCTGGGAATTGTAGGAGCGTTCCATAGAACACCCCTACATAATATTTTGTTGAAAATTATGCTAGCTGAAAGCTGTTTGCGGAGCATGACCTTAGGAAAAGCTGATAGCTGATAGCTACTTAATGCCCAATTCCTACATATTGAAAACCAGCAGCTTCCAACTCTTTGCGATCGCAGAAATTACGTCCATCAACAAATAAATTATGCTCCATAGACTTCACCATCTTAGCATAATCTAATTTCTCAAACTGTTTCCAGTCAGTCACCAACACCAAAGCATCACAACCATCAGCAAGTCTTTCTGGGTCTGTTTCCACTACTACTCCAGTCAAACCATGACGCATACCAGACTGAGAAATAATCGGATCGTAAGCCTTCACCTTTGCCCCCAACCTGTTCAACTCTTGAATCAAATCTAGAGAAGGTGCATCTCGCATATCATCAGTATCAGGCTTAAACGTCAAACCCAATAACCCAATAGTCTTACCCTTAAGAATTTTCAGTGCCTGCTGTAACTTATCTATTGCTATCATGCGTTGACGCTTATTCACCTCAATTGCCGATTTCAACAACTGCGCCTCACAACCATAGTCATCAGCAGTATGCACCAAAGCAGAAACATCCTTCGGGAAACAAGAGCCACCCCAACCAATACCAGCTTGTAAAAACTTATTACCAATACGAGAGTCTAAACCAATACCCCGAGAAACCTGAGTCACATCTGCACCGACGCGATCGCAAATATTAGCAATCTCATTTACAAAACTAATCTTAGTTGCCAAGAAAGAATTAGCAGCATACTTAATCATTTCCGCAGAACTCAAATCAGTTGTTACCACTGGTACTGGTGGGAGCGAGGAATCGTCACCATACTTACGTTCAACCAGAGGAGTATAAAGCTCCAACATCATATCTAGTGCCTTTTGACTATTACTACCCAATACTATGCGGTCTGGATTAAAAGTATCGAATATAGCGGAACCTTCGCGCAAAAACTCTGGGTTACTAACCACATCAAATTCAGCTTCAATATCTGTACCGGAGCCACCCTCTTCCTTTTTCCGTTCATCAACCCCATCTAAAACAATTCTTCGTACCCAGTCACCAGAACCAATAGGTACAGTTGATTTATTCACAATTACCTTATAACCTGTAGTCAAATGAGCGCCTATCCCTTTCGCCACTGCCTCAACATAACGAGTATCGCTTTCCCCTGTAGGGAGTGGGGGAGTACCGACAGCAATAAATAAGATATCGCCATGATTTACCCCTGCTTTCAAGTCAGATGTAAACTCTAGAGTTCCTGCTTTGGTACAACCTTGCATCAGTTCAGATAACCCTGGTTCGTAGATTGGAGACTGTCCTGATTTTAAGAGTTTAACTTTTTCCTCGTTGTTGTCTACGCAAATTACATGATGTCCTGTATGAGAAAGACAAACTCCTGTAACTAAGCCAACATAACCAGTACCAATGACACAAACACGCATATTTATATCCTCAAAATTTTTAACAGGAAAAAAGACTTATCAATGGATAATTGATAATTGATAATTGATAATTGATAATTAATTCATTATCTAGACAGTGTAAAGTTCTAGGAATAACTATTGCTAGCTAAGGCTTTCAGTTATCTAAAGGTTAGAAACTTTCTATTCACAACTGTAAGCACTGTAAGCCTTTTTTAGTCAGACTGTCACTCTTAAAAGCAATCATTCTGTTAGAATAACTTTGTACTCTCCAATCATTATCAATTAATACATAATTATTCATTATCCATTATCCATTCATAAGATTTCCGTACTTAATTCAATCTTCTTTACCAATAGATAATTGATAATTAGAGATAGTTTTCATTATCCATTATCCATTATCCATTATCCATTATCCATTATTCATTGCACCCTTTCAACTGTTTGGCGGTTCATTTTTGAGCCGCTCTCGAAAATCTTCTATTGTCAATTTTAACCCTTCTTCTAGAGGAACAGTAGGCTCCCAACCTAAATATTTTTTAGCACGAGTAATATCTGGTTGTCGTTGTTTTGGGTCATCTTGTGGCAGAGGTTTATATGTTATTTCTGCATCTGGGTTAACCATGTGTTGAATTGTGTGAGCTAATTCAAGTATGGTATATTCTCCAGGGTTGCCGATGTTAACTGGTCCAATAAAGTCTTGATTCATTAATCGAATAAACCCTTCAACCAAGTCTGACACATAACAGAAACTTCTGGTTTGAGAGCCATCTCCATATACTGTTAGTGGTATTCCTTTTAAGGCTTGTGCAATAAAGTTACTTACTACTCGACCATCATTTTCTAACATTCTTGGTCCGTAAGTATTATGAGCAAAAATTCCGTAGCTTCCTCCAATGAAATTTTCATAATTTGGTACTGAGAAATCGTAGACATAATCATCTATTTCAAATTCCTCAATACTTTCTATTTTTGCCCAGACAATATCACCAGTACTTTTTGCCGATATTTTCTGTTGAATGTTAGACAAATTATCAATATTGTTATCTTCTAACCCCTCTACTATTATCCGGTAAATTTTATTATCCTTTATCTCTATTTCTGAGACATTTGCTACTAGCCCAAATTTAGCTAAAATTAATACTAATTTTTCAGCGATCGCCTGACTGTCACTCTTAAATTCAATATGGGAATTTAGTCGATCTTCTACTACATTATTTCCTTCATTCAATCCCTGTAAAAAGCTAATTAATTGTTTTTGAGGAAGTTGTAAAATCCAATTAGGAATATTTTTTTCTATCTTCCCAAAATTCAATTCCTCTGCAATTAGATCGACCAGAATTTTTGACTTAATACTTATAGACCCTTCTACCTTAATTTCACATTGACAGTCAAATATTCTTTCTACTATTTCTATTAATTTTGCTAATTTCTCAGCTTCTCCTTTAAACAACAATTCATCGTCTATCAAACTTCCTTGAGCAACATAAAACCCTAATAGCCACAAAAAGTCTTCTATATTCCCCACCCAATTTTTAATTGCCTTTGAAGATAAATAGCAAATTTTTTCTTTTTGAGATAGAGGAAGTTCTAAATATTCCCATAGATGCAAAGGAATCTGATTTTTTGCCTCGTAGTTTTTCAGTATTGAATAAAGTTCTTCGGGGTTAATACCTTTTGCCAATAAATACTCACGAATTTTATCTCCATATTTTTCTATATAAGAGATTGTCTCTTCACTTTCTACAGATATTTCTTCTTGAGTAGAAATTTTATCTCTAATGTAGAATTGTTGTAAAGGTTGTTCCAAAAAACTGATATAACTAGGAACTCCTATTTCATCTCCCACCTTTAATTCATTTCCAAAAACTGCTTGAGGGCGATCGTTATTATCCCTAGTAAATAAACTATGGTCTTCGGTAATTTTTATCTGCTTACCCCAGACAGTTTTTATCTGATAACCCCTCTTCTTCACATGATGTTTCCAAATTCCAGAAATTGGTTTAATTACTGTCTTAGAATTTTCATCAAAACAAGGCACCGATACATTAGAAATATCTCCATTAATTCTGTCATAACATTCAGCAAAACTTTCATAATAGAGTTCTTCACCAATGTAATAAAGTACCTTTTGGTCTCCAGTCAAACTATTAAAAATTCTGACTACTCGAATATCAACATTATTTTGACGATGATAATCAAAAGCTAAAGTTTCTGCTACTCGCTTACCTTCGTCGTAACATTGACCACACCAAGCAGCACGCCCATTTCTCCTAACAAAAACCACATGATTTGTGACATTAACACAATAAACTTTTCCTACATAATGAAACCGTTCTGGTTCAACTAAATTCGCATCCTTAGCAGGTCGAATATTTACTCGATAAAGGTCGCGTCCAACTGCATGAGAAACTACCGAAGCTGCATAACCACAACGAAGTGCTAATTCTTGTACATCATCTGCTAATTGTTTAGATTTACTATAGTAAGCATAGCTATCTCCTCGTTCCGAACCATCACTCATTATTAAAGCTTTAAATAGGATTAATAACTGTCGTTTTGCTAACCGGAAAAACTCCCGAGGAATGTATTTTTCACCAGACTTACCTAAAGGGAATAAAATCTCAGCTAAATCTTTACTACAAATCCTAAATTGATAGTCATCCGAATCAGATAAAGTTTCAGTAAAATCAAAACCTAAACGACTTAAACAATTAGCAATTTTCAAATGTCCTTCAGGATTTTCTTGAGCAATTAACACATTATAATCTGCTACATCATAATCATTTCCCCCTACAACTCGCAACCTTTTTCTCACATCAACACAACCTTCAGAAATGTAATAACCTAAAAATTCTAGCCAGTCATCCATGAAGATTTTTTCTACTTTTACCTTGGCATTTCTAGGAGGATTTCCTAATTCAAACCATTCTACTTCTTCACCACCAAAATCTCCTCCAGTTAATGCCCCCCAACTTTGCCAATGCTTATCTTCATCTGCCCTGATAAACTTTAAATTACCCGTTTCACTACGCACATACATCCAGTGATTAGGAGTCACACAAAAATCAAAATTACCATTAGCAAAACGGTACATTTCCCCAATATATGGTTGTACGATATATTCATCAGGAATATGATATTCAACTTTCCCTTCTGGATTTAAAGTTGCTACTTTTAACTCTGATTGTAAATCTTGAAAAGCTACCCAACCTGCTTCAGTTAAAATTTCAGTTTTAGGGTCAAAACACGAACGAATACCAATACAATTAACATTACCTCTATATTCCTCAGTTTGAGGATGTACATCTGGGTCTCCATATACCTCAGATGTGGAAGCCAAAAAGAACCTTGCTTTTACCCTTTTGGCTAACCCCAACATATTCAATGTCCCCATCACATTTGTTTTAATTGTCTTCACAGGGTTGTATTGATAATGTATTGGACTAGCAGGACAAGCTAGATGATAAATTTGATCCGCTTCTAACCTAATAGGTTCAGTAATATCGTGGCGAATTAACTCAAAATAAGGATGATTCAACCACTTTAAAATATTGCGCTTAGTTCCTGTGTAAAAATTATCAAGACAGATGACTTCATGGCCTTGTTCCATTAATCTATCGATGAGATGAGAACCAAGAAAACCCGCGCCACCTGTTACTAATATTTTCATTACTTCTACTTCCGAGCAATTTAATTTGTTGTGGTTTTCCAAATAAAATTGAAGAACCACATCGAACTCCATCATACACTACTAATAAAGTATGGGTCTGAAATACCTTAGTAGAGTTTGGTATCTTTTACATTGGTTTTTTTAGTTACAAGTTGAGGGTTTGAGAAGCGGAAGGTCGTTCTATAGCTCTCGAAACTATACTATTTTAGTTGAATAAAAAATCATGTATATAGACGAACGAGCCCAGTTAACCTTGATAATATCACAAAAATTGTGAGTCTGCAACCTCAAATCTTTGGAGCCGCCGATTTTTTTGGTGCTTCAGGTAATGAAACTCTTTGTGCTTTTCCAGGATATGAAGAGGATAGATAGAAATACATTGGCAGGAGCTTCATAAGATGAAAAGATTTTTGCCATTGCTTGCAGGAAAACGTATGAATAGCGCATAGCCTCTCAATCAGCCAACTTACTTGAATAAAAAATCATGTGTATAGACGAACGAACCCAGTTAACCTTTATAATATCACAAAAATTGTCAGGATGTTACCCAAAATCTTTTAAGTCGCCGATTTTTTCGGAGGCTTCAAAAAATGTAAATGTTTTTGGTTTCCCACATCGTTATAGTATAGATGGAAAAATTTGATTCTCATGTGAAAAGCACAGGATTGACTACTCCCTGGACTTAAGTCACGGAGATTATACAGTAATTAATTTAGAGATGTTATATGAACAGTAATTGCAGATACCTTTACAAAGGAATTTTTTTTGCAATCACAGCTATTACGTTTTTACCTATCAAGGAGGCGTATGCTGCTTCTATTTTTATTGATTCGTCAACATTCGACAACCCGACTGTAATTGATTTTGAGCCAAGTGGAAGTGGGAACTCCGTTTCGTCTATCAATAACTATCTCAATACTTTGGGAACAGAGGCCACGTTATCCCTTGGCGGTGCCCAGGCTCGAATTGACAATCTAAGCGATAACGAGCGCGCCATAGCATTTGGAGTAAATACTGGTGCAGATGGCGACCCGGTGAGTGGAGTTTGGGGTTTTGAAGGAGGGGTTTATGGCGAATCTTTCTTAACGCTTACGTTTGCCCCTGGTCATTTTACCGAAGCTGTTGGCACCTTTTGGGGAGGAGCAGTTAACTCAAACGCAAGGATGGTTGCTACATTTGAAGATGGCTCAACGTTTACGGCATTTTTGAGAGATTTTCTCCCCTTGGTACCAAATTCAGACCTCAATGGAATCAATGGATTTTTAGGGATTGATGGAGAAGGTCAATTGATTCAGCAAGTTAGCTTTTTCAACAACAACGATCTATATTCTCAAGATAATGTGATGTTCGGTTCCACTGGTTCTAGTTCTAGCGAATCTGTTCCTGAACCAAGTTCAATCCTAGGGTTTTCTGTCCTGGCAGCACTGGAACTGGGTTCACGGCTCAAACGAAAAGGGAATTGACCTCTTTCCACTGAAATTTTGGTCAAAACTTGGACAAAAAGTTAATCTCATCATAGAAATTCGGTTAAGTGGGAAACCACCGTCTTTTAAGCGGTGGATGGAAACGACCCGACGGGTTTTAACCCGCAGTCAAGTTGACATTTCTCGTAATTTTCGCTATAAAATGTATTATACAGCGAAAAATAATTATGTATCTGACCCAAAAGAACAAAATTAGAAACCTGTCTAACCAGCAATTTGCAGCCTTAAAGCAATTGTGCAGATTGTCCAAAAATATTTACAATGTGGGGCTTTATTCTGTACGACAGTTCTATTTTTCTGAGGGCGGATATCTTAGATATGAATCAAATTACCATTACTGCAAAGATAACGAAAATTATCAACTGCTTCAAACCGATATTGCACAGCAAACTTTAAAAGTTGTAGATAGGTCTTTTAAGTCGTTTTTCAACTTAATCCAGAAAGCTAAAGAAAGTCTATATCGTTGGGAACAAATACGATTACCTAGATACCTCAAAAAAGAAGGGTATTTTCCTTTAAAAATACCTCGAATTAAGGTGAAAAATGGCTACTTTAATATTCCAATGTCTAGGAAATTCAAGGCTGAATATGGTGCAGTTAAAATTCCCTTTCCCGAAAGATTAGTAGGTAAAAATCTGAAGGAAGTTAGAATAATTCCTAGATATAATGCTAGGTTTTTTGAAGTAGAATTTATTATAGAAGAGAAACCACAAACAGTAGTAAAATCTGACAATGTACTAGCAATAGACTTGGGGTTAAACAATCTAGCAACTTGTGTATCAAACACTGGGTCATCGTTTATTTTAGACGGTAGAAAACTGAAATCAATCAACCAGTGGTACAATAAGGAAAATTCGCTTATTCCAGTCTATAAAAGATAGACAAGGCATCAAAGGTTTAACGAAAAAGCAAATTAGCATCACAGTAAATCGGAATAATAAAGTTAGAGATTACCTGAATAAAGCAGCTAGATATTTAATCAACTGGTGTAGAGAAAACCAAATATCTACTATTGTTATTGGTGTAAATCCAGGAATCAAACAAAGTATCAATTTAGGTAAAAAAATTAACCAAAAATTTGTACAAATACCACACCATAGTTTCATATTTAAGCTCAAAGCTATGTGTGATAGATATGGGTTAACCTATTTAGAGCAAGAGGAATCTTATACTTCCAAGGCTAGTTTTTTAGATGGCGATCGGATACCTGTTTACAATGCTGATAATCCAAGCAAATATAGTTTTAGTGGTCAACGAGTTAAACGCGGTTTATACAAAACTAAGCAAGGAAAATTGATCAATGCAGACTGTAATGGAGCTGCCAACATTGGAGTCAAAAGTAACCTGAATGGGTTTACCCCGGACAGAGTAGAGGCATCTTTGGCTATGCCATTAAGGGTAAAATTTGACGTGGCTTTAGCCCGTCAAATTTTTTCCTCTTAAGAATCCACGCGGATTTATCCCGTGGAGTGTCAAAATAGGGTTCATACCAAATCCGGTTATTTTTAGGCTGACTATAGAACCCATTTGCTATCTTTTCCGAAAAAGGTTATTCATAATAAGTAGCGATCGCCAATTATAATAACCAAGGACAAAGTTAATTCAACTTAAATGCGGCGATAAATATAAAAAATAGGGCGGTAGGGCATTCCGTTCTTAAAGCACGCGCTTGTCCGATGCAATGGCAGGACTGCGAAACGAGAAGCCCACACTATAGCGTCAGCTTAGTGTGGGAGTATGTCACTTTCTACAAATGCTCAAAGCCTCCAAAGGAAATTAATCTAATCGCAACACTGCCATAAAAGCTTCTTGTGGTACATCAACTGTACCTAATGACTTCATTCGTTTTTTACCTTTTGCCTGTTTTTGCAGTAATTTTTTCTTACGACTAATATCCCCACCGTAACACTTAGCCAAAACATCTTTCCGTAAAGCAGGAATATGTTCGCTAGCAATAACTTTAGAACCAATAGATGCTTGAATTGGTACTTTAAATTGATGGCGAGGAATTAATTCTTTCAACTTTTCTGCCAATGCACGACCTACCCCATAAGCTTTATCCTTATGCACAATTACAGCTAAAGCATCCACTGGTTCAGCATTAATCATAATATCCAGCTTCACCAGAGGATTTTCACGATAACCTATAAGATGATATTCCATACTCGCATAACCACGAGACCGAGATTTCATTTGGTCAAAAAAGTCTGTCACTACTTCTGCCAAAGGAATTTCATATATTAAAGTAGTTCTCCCCCTAGCCAGATACTTCATATCCTTAAATATCCCACGTCGTGATTGACCCAACTCCATTAATGTCCCCACATATTCTTCTGGAGTAATCATTTCTACCTGGACATAAGGTTCTTCAATTTTTTCTCGGAGATTAGGGTCTGGTAGTAAATTTGGATTATCTACCAAAATCACTTCCTCTTTGCTAGTAGTTACTTGATAAACTACTGATGGAGAAGTAACAATTAAATCTAAGTTATATTCTCGCTCCAATCTTTCCTGGACAATTTCCATATGCAGCAACCCTAAAAAACCACATCGAAACCCAAAACCCATTGCACTTGATGTTTCTGCTTCATAAGATAAAGCTGCATCATTGAGTTTGAGTCTGTCTAGAGCTTCTCGTAAATCGGGAAATTGGTCAGCATCAGTGGGAAATAAGCCACAAAAGACCATAGGTTTAGCTTCTGTATAACCAGGTAGAGGAGCCTGAGCTTGTTTCTTGGCTAGAGTAATTGTATCTCCCACCCTCGCATCTTCCACAGCTTTGATCGCTGCTCCTAAATAACCTACCTCTCCTGCGTGAAGCTCTTGTACTGGTTTTTGAGTAGGGGAAAGAACTCCCAATTCATCTATTTCATATTCCTTTCCCGATGCCATAAGTCGGATACGATCGCCCTTAGCAATAGTCCCATCCATGACCCGGAAATATACAATTACCCCTCGATATGGGTCATAATAACTATCAAATATCAGAGCCCGTAATTTTTCATCAATAGTATCTTGTGGTGGTGGTACTAATTTAACAATTGATTCGAGAATTTCCGGAATTCCTATTCCTTCTTTGGCAGATGCTAAAATTGCCCCCGAACAATCTAGGCCAATTATTTCCTCTATCTCTTGTTTAACTCTATCTGGTTCTGCTCCAGGAAGGTCAATTTTATTTAAGACCGGAATAATTTCTAGGTTATGCTCCAAAGCTAAGTAGACATTCGCTAAAGTCTGAGCTTCTACTCCTTGGGAAGCATCTACCACCAATAAAGCACCTTCACAAGCTGCCAGAGAGCGCGACACCTCATAAGAAAAGTCAACATGACCAGGGGTATCTATGAGATTTAATACATATTCTTCTCCATTTTCAGCACGATAATTCATTCGGGCCGCTTGTAGCTTAATTGTGATACCACGCTCCCTTTCTAAGTCCATTGTGTCTAGGAACTGCTCCTTCATTTCACGGTCTTCCACAGTGCCAGTTGCTTGTAAGAGGCGATCGGCTAAAGTTGATTTTCCATGATCTATATGGGCAATAATTGAAAAGTTACGAATGTGAGATACAGGAACTTTTGTCATATTTTTGTTAATAATTTGAAATGCCTAATTTTTTTTATAGTCTTGGCACAATACTAATCTATCTATAATTCTTAACATATTTTAATCCTGAAGATTTTTAAGCTTTAGTCTTACTTAATTTAGGTTCTAGTCTGAATTGTTTCCTGATTAAAAAAGAAATTTCTATGATTAATCTTGCCTAATATCGGGACTAAACTCAGAGATATTCTATTTCTATTTCTATATCAAATAAAAACTTTTCTATCTAAAATGGAGCGAGAGGACTCCCTGTATAATATCCGATTTACCGGGAGATAAATCACGTAGTAGTGTAATAATAGAATATCAAAACACAAAGAAAAAGAAATCGTGTCATCTTTCTCCCTACTTTTGAGTCATCCCATAAGGTTGCCAAGTCAGGGAAAAAGAAACGTAGGTTAAACTCCTCCGTCAGTTCGCCAAATGCTAAATTGGGCACAAATCACGTTTCAAACAAACTCTTAAGTTCCACACTTTAAAATAAGGGGCAACCGTAATAGATGTGACTGAGGAGTATACATCTAAAACTTGTACGATCGGGTGGTCATCTTCACCAAAACTTAGGAGGCTCAAAGCATTTCAAATGTCCACATCATGGCCAATCAATGCCGAGAGATTGGAATGGTGCTTTGGGGATATTCCTCAAAGCATTGCGATCTACCCCCTACGTTGATGGTTCTGCCGTCACGTTGCTATGGTTTTCCCTACTTTTGCAGGAAATTGCCGGGGTTGATGTATCTGAGCTTGAGAAAATTCACTCACTTCCAGGAGTGGAGTATGTCAACATATAATTAAAGTAGCTTTTCTAGATTTTAAAATTGTCTTGCCATGAATCACCCTGAAGTTAATCAGTCGAAACTGCCAGAAAAAGTAGAATTATCTATAAACATAGATTCTAGATTATTAGACCAAGTTCAACATTTGACAAATGACCCAAGTAAGGTCATAGAAAGCGCCCTTCGTCAGTGGTTGAGAGGAGGACTTCCAGAAGATGAATTAGCCCTAACACTTCAAAGAAACCCCCCTATTCCACCAAGAGGAGAATGGAACGATTAATATTTGTATATTATCACTTGAGATTTTTGGAAAAGCTGATAGAGCTTAATAGTTTGCGATGTAAAGCTACTAATTATGCTACAATCTGACAAACAGAGTGGTCAGGAATGCAAAACTAGAACGCACTTATGGCCACTATTCTGAGAAGTCACCGCTAGCCCAGGCAACGCTAGAAGCTTTGTGTTTAACCGACAACCAAGGTAAAATAAGTATTAAACAATTAATTATTACCTCTCTTTGAAAAGAAGAGGATCGACGTGGAGCGTGAATTTTTTTTCTTTTTTCTCCTTTAAAGGAGATGCTTTAAACCTTAATTATTCGGTAAAAGTGTTTACAAGATTTTCTTATAGAGATTAGGAAAGACCCACTCAGTAGATAATTTTGTTCTACTGTGCATTGTTAATAACTGCTAGCAAAAGAGTATAGGTTAAGTATAGATAGTATTTGAAATAACCAAAGCAAGTTGGGGTAGTTAATTTGAGTTTGGAAACTACAAACAACAAAAATTAAAGAATGTCAAAATACACTCCTTTGGGTGTGAGTTATTATTCTTTGCTTGGACTCCATCCCAAAGCATCTAATCAGGAAATTAGAAGAGCATATCGAGAACTAAGTAAACGCTATCATCCAGATACTACAGAGATGCCAAAGGCGATCGCTACGGCAAAATTTCAGCAAATTAATGAAGCTTATGCTACCCTCGTTAACTCAGAAAAAAGATTAGAGTACGACCAAAAAATTAGGCGTTTATATGTAGATAATTTGAGTCAAAGAGTTAATTTTAATTATAGAAATTCCTCTGCCTATTTAGAACCTCAAGACAGACCATTATCTGCTGGTGAATTATTTGCTTTATTGATTATGGGTATAACTTTAATTGGTTGTTTGTTGATAGCTATTACTATTGGTCTCATGCGTCCAGAGGTAACTATCCAACCTATTGAACCACCAGGAAATCAAGTCATAGAAATAACACATTCATTATAGCTTTATAGCATAAGGAAGAAGGAAGAATTCTTATGTTGTCTGAGTTTTAAGCTTTCGATCTTCCTAAGCTTTCCTTCGACTGATTCCATGTTTATATCATGTCCGGATAAGAGCGCGATAGAACGACCTTCCGCTCCGCGTTAACGCAGTTTTGCGCCAGCGAACAAAAAACTTCCTCCTTTTCCTCCTCTGATTTCTTGCTTCTTTCTTCCCCTCCCAGGAGGGGTTAGGGGTGGGTTCTCCACGGTCGGGGTCCGCGGGTGGCTAGACTCCTAAGGAGGTCTTCCTCCGTCATTTTATCAAAATAACATGGGTCGCGCCACCCCGCCTTTTAAGGCGAAATATTTTTGGAGCGGGGCTCAAATCCCCTACTTCCCCTCCAGGGAGGGGCTAGGGGTGGGTACACTTGCTGACTTGCAGACTTGCTGACTTCTAACTTCCTTAACATTTCCCTTATGGGTTTAATACCCCACCGTCACCCGCGGTGTTCAAAATTGTTTGGGTTAGAATCCATAAGCAATTTTTTCTCCTGACTCCTGATGAAGTCCTCCTGACTCCTTCTTCAATTATAAATAATCAACCGGACATAATATTAGTAATAGCCAAAGATCGCGGTTCCTTGGCAGTTATAGAAACAAAAATTAAATATCATTCAGCAGGCCACGGAACTCGGAGCATTGTATGAACCCTGGAAACGCTCTGCTATCAACTGCATACAAACTGAGAAGTTGTCAGCATTTGATTAATTTCTATGATATTATTTTATAAATAACTGGAAAAAGTCAATATATATATTGATATATATTCTAGAAGTGACGTAATTGAATAACTGGAAGGCTTTGTAAGTTACTAAAATTATTATTAAATCTAAATATTTTTTATTTGTAGACAAAACAAAGATGGATATTCCCAAACCAGATACTCCTTTATATAACCATCCTCTGCCCAAAATTGAGCAATGGCTCCAAGAAAATGGTTGCCAACAAAATTCTGATAAATTACATTGTTGGTGGGTAGAAAAACCTACCTGGAAAGCAGAATTATCACTTGATATCGACCAACTTACCGTGCGCTATGTAGACGCTAGTGCTAATGGTGATGATATTCAACGGTCCTTTAAATATTCTTTGAGTCGCCAAGACCTAGAAGAGGCAATTTTTTGCGGGCCTTAGCCATTTCAGTTATCAGTTATCAGTTATCAGTTATCAGTTATCAGTACCTCTGCAATAAGCAGGCTTGACCTAGGCGAATATTCTCTTTTTTTTATCCTCTTAAAAGGGGAAGCGCATACCCAAAATTTTTAGGTAAAATCAACTAAAGGCCATAAAACTAAATTTACGAATCAGTAAATATTAGCTTTCTGTATCACTTAAATATGTGTACATCATATTTTGCCAAATCTACGTTGACGTTTCTGATAAGCAAATAAGGCACGATGAAATTCTGAACGGTTAAAGTCCGGCCAAAATGTTTCAGTAACATAGATTTCTGAATAAGCCATTTGCCACAATAAAAAATTACTAATTCGCATTTCCCCACTGGTACGAATTAACAAATCAGGGTGAGAAATTCCAGCAGTATAAAGATATTGCTCAAATAACCCTTCATTAATTTCCTCTGGTTTGAGTAAACCTTTTTGTACCTGAGAAGCGATCGCTTGACAAGCGTGTACAATCTCCTGACGCCCTCCATAATTAGTAGCCACAGTAAACTTAATCCCCTGATTTTGCTGAGTCATTTCCATTGAATGTTTAATCTCAGCTTGTAAAGATAGAGGTAAAGAACTTAGATTACCAACAAATCTAATTTGAACATCTTCTGCCACCATCTCCTGTAGCTCTTGATGTAAAATTCTTTCAAATAAAGTCATCAAAAAATTCACTTCCTCTAGTGGCCTGCCCCAATTTTCACTAGAGAATGCGTAAGCAGTTAATGCTTCTATACCCCAATCTCTACTACACCTTAATAGAGCTTTCAGC
Organism: Cyanobacteriota bacterium; assembly: GCA_034190295.1. Classification (GTDB taxonomy): domain Bacteria; phylum Cyanobacteriota; class Cyanobacteriia; order Cyanobacteriales; family Microcoleaceae; genus Okeania. The sequence goes on from JAXHSW010000006.1 coordinate 82,074, forward strand.
GCTTCCACCCCACGCCTATGGCCCATAATTCGAGGCAAACCACGGTGTCCCGCCCAGCGGCCATTGCCATCCATAATCACAGCTACATGACGAGGCAACTTTTCTGGTTCGAGGTCAACTGGTAAATCTTGTAAGCAAGTTCCTTGATTCATCTTTTCTTTCGAGGAGCTGATGGACTTTGACGAAACACCCATGAAATTAATCTCGATCCTTTCGACCCTATTTGAAATCCAAGATTAACGATGGTGAATGGTTTTGTATTTTTTTCACTACCTGATAGAAATAGGCGTTGTTCTAATAATTCCTTAAGTTTATTGCTGGTTAAGGGTCGATTTAAAGTCCCTTTTTCGGCCAGAGAAATAGAACCAGTTTCTTCAGACACCACTACGCAGAGGCACTTTTCTACTTGTTCTGTAATTCCCATAGCGGCTCGATGACGAGTCCCTAATTGCCTGGAGGCTATTCTCTCAGAAAGTGGTAGAATCACACCAGCTGAGATGATTTTATGTTCTCTAATTAGGACTGCGCCATCATGTAATAAAGTTTTTGGCTGAAAGATGGTTTGTAATAGTTCCTTAGAAAGTTCAGCATTTAACTTTACACCAGGTACAGAAAAATCCCTCTCATCTATAGGTCCATCTGTTTCTATGATTAACAAAGCGCCTATACGATTTTGAGACAGTTGTTTGATCGATTCTACTATTTCATCAATAATGCTATCTGATTCAGGTAAAACTCTGGGATTATGTCCAAACATTTGCAGGATTTCTCCCTGTCCCAACTGCTCAAGAAACCTACGGAATTCTGATTGTAATATTACTGCCATGGAAACAGCAGAACCTATAACTAAGCTGTTGAGGGCAAAACTTAAAAGTCTTAATCCAGCCCAATGACTTAAAGCTGAAGCTAACATTAAGACTATAAACCCTCTTACCATCCATAATGTGCGACGTTCCCCTATGATGACAAGCACCATATATATCAAGGCTAGAACCAGTCCGATATCGATACTGTGTACAACCAAGGACTGGACTAAGCCTGGGTCATTACTAAGACCCGATTTCATTGAACTTTAATTATTAATCTAACGGCAACTTTTGATCTGTTTTTTTTATTTAACATTGGTGTCATCAGATAGTTCATAAAAATATAGTCACATAAGACATATCTTTATTTTGCAGGTGTTACCCTGACGCTCGTGAACTACAACACCCTCGCTTCCCATAGTCAAAGACAAAAGGGAGCTGCTTTTTTCGCATTGGTTTAGAGAACCGTTCAGGTAACTCATTAATTAATCCTTTGCAGGCAGTGCAATTGCATTCCTCTTTTTACTCTTTAACCGTGCGAAAGTGACATGATTTTTCTCACCTTTCTTGTACACTGGAATCAAATCATTATCTATAAAACTTGCTTTTGAGGTATAAGATTCTTCTGTAATTATTACATCTATCCCTACCATTTTTGCTTTATTAAGATAACATTTCTATTAACCTGTTATATGGGACAGAAACAAAGTATGAAATGTTTCTTTTCCCTAGATTTATCTTCTGCTTCCACTCTTGATTGTGGCCGATTATCAAAGTCCCTATTTTCTGAGCGATCGGGGTATTAATAATCAAACGAGACGCAATACGCAAGATCATCATTGATTTTAAATTCTCTTTTTAACATAAGCTTTTTTAGTCTCAGGCTTGATTGATTTTTACTGAGTTGAGGTTGTAGGAAGTTCTTCACTTTATTATAGTATTGATTGATAGATTTTAACGGTCTGCCATTGTAAGCATTCAGCTATTAGCTGTCAGCTATCAGCAACAAGGCTTTTTCCTTAAGGACAGTGTTTAAATTAATATAGACTTTAAGGGCAAGGGAGCCAACTTTTGTAGTAAGACAATTAAATATTGCTTTGATCCTAAACTAAAAGCAATAGCTGAAGCGCTGATAGCTGACGGCTGAATGCGGGCGCATTCCGGAGGAAATGCTTACCTGCCATTTATCGCTCTTGGGTTTGATTCCGGCGCTTATTAAAAGTTAATGTAGCTAAATTGTTTAATCCTATATCAATACTGGCACAAAGATTTTTCTCTAACTCGTATTGTTTTTCGCATTTCTCATAAATGACCTCTATTATATTATATAATGGTTAAGTTTAGGGACTAGACGAACTTGTTTAATTTGTGAAGTAGGTATAATGGTTTTGATCTAAATTCCTGTTTGACTGAGATTAATAATTCCTTGCTTAAGTTACCTTTTGTTGATAGCTTGTGTGGTATAAACTACAATATTTCTTCCCCTTATTTTATTTTTCTCAAAATAACATGGGTCTAAAATCCCGCCTTTTAAGGCGCAATATTTTTGGAGCTTTTCTCAAATCCCCTACTTCCCCTCCTGGGAGGGGTTAGGGGTGGGTTATCCACGGTCGGGGCCCGCGGGTGGGTTTGGTTAGGGGTGGGTACACTTGCTGACTTGCAGATTTGCTGACGCGCGTTAAATCCACCGAAGACGAGGACGAGATTTAAACTTTGATGGACTCTGTTTATAAACTTCGTTTGCTGCTAAAAAGCTTTTCGGTGTTTCTATCCAGTATCATCAATATTTTTTGAGATACTTTAGCTGGCATTGCTTGATAGTCTGGTTGAGTAGAGAGTGTTTTTTGCAGGTCATAGTTAGGATAGATTTGTTTTTTCAAATATCCAAGACTGACGAACTAAATAATTAGCATCAGTTTAAGAGATTTTTAGACAAGAAACATAGTCTGTCAATTTCAGAATAAAACTGATGATTTTTTGTATGGGATATGTCTCTCAACTCATTTCATAAATCAAGGAGTTAAAATTATATTAGGATGGGAGAATTTAGGAATTTTGATGATTATTTAGCCTGGAATTATTAAGCAATTTCATTATACTATTAAATAAACATCTGGCCTTTGAGTTATTAAATTTTGTCTATATTATTGACATCCTCCCTCGTTAAATCCCTTTATTATAACCTATGCTTTACCGAAGAATTAATAATTAAATAATTAAATAATTTAGGTTTAAAGCCTCCCCTTTCAAGGGGAAAAAAATAGATTTTTTCCTTTTATTCAATCCTATCCGTTTTAGGGAGAGGTAATTATCAATTATCCATTATCAATTATCCATTATTGAACCACATCTTTCTTAACATAAAACTTGACAAAATAGACGAGTTATGAATAAGTCTTGGCTCGGCTTTTTAGGTAGAAAAAATGTATGGGAAAATACATTTTTATCGAAAAATTCAGTAGTTTTACTTAACTACTATGATTTTTTCTCCTTTGTCCCCTGCTCCTTGCTCCCCTGCTCCCCACAAGGGTTTCAAGACTTATGGGTAAGGGATAGGATTATAACGAGGGATTACCAAACCTCACGATTCAGGTTTACTGTTTGAGTGGCACTTATCTAGATTGTACCAATCCCCGACAGTACTCCAACGAACGTCAATTTGCTCCACGATCTGCAAAGGCGACAGTGACACCTCGATGACAAATCACTTTTGCTGTGGCCACATCACGGTTGACTTCGTAGTGACATTCAGGACATTTATGAATACGTTCAGACAAATCTTTTTTACCGAAAAATTAAGGTATAAAGCCTCTCCATTCATGGATAAAAAAGAAAAAAATTCCTTTTAACCCAATCCTCTTCTTTTCAAGAAGAGGTAATTCTAAATTCTAAATTCTAAATTCTTGAACTGTATGCGTTCCACAATTTGGACAAATTTGACTGGTATTTCTTTCAACAATTAATAATTAATAATTACCGAAAAATTGGGTTTAAAGCCTCCCCCTTTTAGGGGGATGAAAAAATATTCAATGAGCGTATTTTCGTTTGATCCGGCAATAGTTGTCGGTACTGATAACTGATAACTGATAACTGATAACTGATAACTGATAACTGATAACTGATAACTGAAATTATCTCTCCTTGAAAAAGGAATTGATTGACACGGTAGGAAAAATTTTTTCTTTTTTCTCCTTTGAAGAAGAGGCTTTTTACCTTAATTATTCGGTAATCTACCAGGCCAAAATTAACCCCTCGTTTCCAGCAAATCCAAGCCAAGATACTGAAAAACTGACCGAATCCTGCATCTAAAGTATGTTTACCAATGGATAATGCATAATTGATAATTGATAATTAATCAAATCCAGGTAAAAATACTCTCATGAGCAAGGAGAAAAAAGTACACTTGAGATTTCCTTATATTCAATTCCGTAACGGTTAAAACCCGAGGTAATTATCCATTATTCATTTGTTTTTTTGCTTTGGAATCAAATACTATGGCTGCTCTATAGCTATTCGTTCTGGTAAAACATCGTGACTGAGTAAATCTTGGTAGGTTTCCCTTTGTAATATTACATTTACTTCGTCATTGCTAACTAAAACTCCTGCTGGACGTGGTAAACGATTATAGTTGGAGGCCATGCTATAGTTATACGCACCAGTAGCCATTACTACTAAGCAATCTCCTGGTTGAGTTACGGGTAACATAGCATTTTTAACCAGAACGTCACCAGATTCACAATGTTTACCAGCAACGGTAACTTTTTCTGTAGCAGGTTCAGATAATTTATTAGCGACAACCATTCTATAAAGAGATTGATAGGTGATTGGACGTGGATTATCTGACATTCCCCCATCTACTGATATGTAAGTCCTAATTTCTGGGACTTGTTTTTGAGACCCGATTGTATAAGCTGTTACACAAGCCGGGCTAATAATTGAACGGCCAGGTTCGCATAATAGTTTTGGTAAAGGTAATTGTCTAGCTTGACAAGCATTTACCATTGCTTTACTGATATTGCGAACCCAAGTTTCAATACTAGGAGGGTCATCTGCTTCAGTATAACGGATTCCTAAACCACCACCCATATTAATTTCTTTGACTGATAGATTATGTGCTATGGCAGTTGTCATTGCATCTACCATTACAGTTGCTAAATCTTGATGGGGTTGAACTTCAAAAATTTGGGAACCTATATGAGCATGAATTCCTATAAATGATAGTTTTTGTTGTTGACTTATGAAGCTAAAAACATCATTTAATTGATTGGGGTCGAATCCAAACTTGCTATCTAGATGACCTGTACGAATGTATTCGTGGGTATGACATTCAATGCCAGGTGTAAACCTCACCATTATTTTTGTGGGATTTTCTAGTGCTTCTGTTTGTTCGTTTTTTAAGTCTGCTAATGTTTTTAATTCCAGCCAATTATCAACAACAATTACACAATCTGTTTCGATCGCCAAACTTAATTCTGCAACAGATTTATTATTACCATGAAAGTATATTTTATCGGGATGGATACCTGCTTGGATAGCTGTGTATAATTCACCTCCAGAGACAACGTCTATACCTAAACCTTCAGAACCACAAATAGCACATACTGCTAAACAGCTCCAAGCTTTAGAAGCATAAAGAACTAAAGATTCTCCGGGATAGTGCTGTTTTAGTGCATCTCGATACTGACGACAAGCTGTTCTGAGAGTATATTCGTCCAATATATATAGAGGTGAGCCAAATTTTTCGACCAGTGCTGGGACGTCCCAACCACCGATTTCTAAGTGGTCTAGATTGTTAATTTTGGCAGTGAGTGGTAGAAGTTCCTGATTTGGTGAACTTTCCATTTTTGGCAAATACTGAAGTCCAGAATTTGCGGATATTACAGGTTGAGTTGATACCATAAGTTTTGTACAGGGTTATAGCGCTACACGCAAGTCAGAATTCATCTCTGACTGGGTTTGAGTATTTAGAAATGTCCTAAGCTTTGCTTCGACTGCTATATACTCTAGTAGTGTGACATACTCCCACACTGATTACAAGAATCAGATATGGGCAACGAGCGCGACTTCTCTATGAGAACATTGACTGAGCTACCAAGGGATGCCCCATCTCTTTTACGAAGTCAGAAGTCAGAAGTTAGAAGTTAGAAGTTAACCCACCCCCGCCCCTCCCAGGAGGGGAGCCAGCAGGGGAAGGGGATTTGAGAAAAGCTCCAAAAATATTTCGCCTTAAAAGGTGGGGCTTTAGACCCAATTATTTTGGTAATTGATTGAAAATTTGATTCGCCGTTTTGAAATTAAAATCTTTTGGGTTCATCTCAATTTTGAATAAGGCAAAAAATTATCGCTTTTAGGCAACAGCTCCGGAAAGCAATAGGCAATATACATATAGGAAAAAAGTATTTTGGCAAATGTGAGATTCACCCAATCTTTTATTGTATTAGCTACCTTTCTATGTTGATATGATAATTGTTTAATTGCTTTTTTTCTACTCTTACCAAAAAATGAGGTCTAAAGCCTCCCACTTTTAAGGGGATGAAAAAATATTCAATGAGCGTATTTTCGTTTGATCCGGCTTTAGTCGGAGGTACTGATAACTGATAACTGATAACTGATAACTGAAATGACTGCCCTTTTTTATTCTAGATACTTTCCTTTGGGTTTACTTGAGTTTAAAGTTGCTAATGCAAAGCTTTTTCTCTCGAATTTTTACCGCAAAAACTAACAGTTTTTCTCAAGTATTTAGGAGCAGGTATACACTTATTATCAGAAGTTACTACAAAATAAATTAAACCTACATCTATAACCTACTATATTACCTCGTTTTATATCTGGTTTAATTTCAGTTACAGTTTGATATTCCAAACTGAAAGTTACAAAATAATTATGATATTTATTCGTAACTGATATAGTCTTGATTACAAGTAAATCTGGGAATGGTCTGTGAGCAATTACTTTGATATCACCTATTTTAGATAACTTGTTTTAGATAACTTGACTTGATTATTAAAAAATCAGTATTGTTTAAATTGAGGATAAACAAAAGTTTTATATTGGTTCTTTCCTTTAAATCTTAGTTGACAAAGACACCTTGCAGACCGATCGCTTTTAACCCATCTATGCAAAGGCTAAATCAACCCTTTTTGCTACTTCTTGCAATACTTAAGAATGGATCTATTTGTACCATAGCCGATCGATTTTTAATTTAGAATGATTGCTTTCGACCATAGTAAATTTGTTGGTATTTTAATTCTGGTAAGTGAAAAATTAAAGGAAAGGACAAGAATTAATTGAGCATCTATTTTGCTCCCACCAATCAAATCTTTGAGACAAAATATAGTTGTACTGGAAACTTAACATTTCCAGAGTTTTATCTATCTTTTCTACTTGAGTTTTTGTTGAACGTAATTTGTATTAGTAAGCAATTCTTATCTTAATATTTTTAAACGACTATAATTATATTATAAAAGTATAATAGATAGTCTATAATACATATTTGCAATACCTTCAATAAAGATGAAAAAAATCATTACCTGATAATTCATTATTCATTATTAACAATTATTAATTAGCCAGATAATGTACAAGATAAACGTTGAGAAATGCTTACTGAGAAATTAACACGCATTGCATTGTAGAAAAAAATCATGCATTAATCCCACAGTGACTAAGCACGTTTTTAGTGTGGTGCTTTTACTAAAAACATCTAATAAATAGAAGTTATTTCTCTTTGTTAATTTTTGATCTAGAATTTAGGCTTTTGCAATTATGGCAATTATTACGATTCAACCAATGAGTCCAAAGCATATTTCTAGTGTGGTTGAATTGGATCGACTCTGCTTTGGTGGACTCTGGAATTTTCAAGGTTATCAACGAGAGCTAGAAAGTCCTAACAGCGATTTACTAATTTTAGTAATTAGCCAAAAGAATGAGGATATAAAAAGGGAGGTAACTTTTAAATCTTCTAACTCTAAATCAGAGATTACCAATTATCAGTCCATAATTGGCATAGGTTGTTTATGGGCTATTTTAGAGGAAGCACACATTACTATTCTCGGAATTCATCCCCAATACCAAGGTCTGGGTTTAGGTCAGTTATTATTATATTCCTTAATGAGGTCTGCTTGGGACAGAGAGTTAGAGCGAGCCACCCTAGAAGTTGCAGCTTCAAATACATCTGCATTGTCCCTTTATCACAAGTTTGGGTTTCAAGATGTGGGCCGTCGTCGAGGATATTATCAGCAAACTGGTGAGGATGCTCTGATTCTTTGGCGTGGTCATCTGCATGACCCAGAATTTGAGCAAACTTTGTCCCAATGGCATAGACAAGCGATCGCTCGTCTGAATGACTATGAGGTGAGGTGGGAAAAGTTAGAGTCGGTAATTGGTAATTAGCGATCGCTCAACTCAAATAGCTTTATTATTTTGAGTTAATTTTTTTTATAGACTCTTTTGCCTGTATTTTAAATTGATTGTATAGGAGTATAGGTATAATCTTTCAACAATTAATAATTAATAATTACCTCTCCTTGAAAGCGGATAGGATTGACTAATTATGAAAATTTTTCTTTATTATCCCCTGAAAAGGGGAGGCTTTAAACCACAATTTTCGGTAATAAATTTAAAAATACATAAAAATTCTAAAAATCTCATCCAATATTGCACTTTTTTAAGAACTTTTTTTATACAATCCAAATAGAACAACTACATTACTAGCAAAGATGAAATGAATAATTGTTACCTATAAAACTTTAGAATTGCTTAAAATCAACAAACATATTGAATCATCCCTAGATAAAAATCTAAGCTATACTTTAGAAACTAAAATTATATTGTTGGTTAGAAAAACGTAACCTTCAATACAATTAATGATAGATAGGAGAAAGTATATAACGTTAAAAAATTATTTCTAGAATCAAACTATACTGAGACCAATACCAAATTCATAATTAAGTTGTGTTGCATAAAATAATATTTTAATTGGGGTTGACTGTAGATAGAGACAGACAAGTTAATAAATTTCATAATTCTGTGCAGCCTCACATAAAATTGGTATAAGCTAAATAAACTAATAAGACTATTTAGCTAGGTCGTCGAGAAGCCTCACTCTAAATCAGAGATTATGGTGTGAAATAAATCGGCGGTAAATTAAGTCTGGCTGCGGCGATAGCTGATTAATTTATCAATATTATTCAAGAGTTTTTGCACTTGTTAAAAAATTGGTGTTATGATTTTAAACCCCAAAAATTCCCATCATGCGGACAGCTAACCAATATAAATTAAGGCTCAACAAAGAGCAAATTGTCACGATAGAGTTATGGCTAAAGTTGTTACACAAACATTACAACTATAAACTGTATCGAGTTGGTAAACGTGGAGTCAGGCCAAGATTTAAAAAATCAGGGTTTTTAAGGTCATTCTGTTTCAGTAGAGTCAATCATCCGCTCATCAGTAATTAAATTTGATGGAAAACAAATAATTACTACGAGGTTTGGTGCTATTCCAGTCATAGTTCATAGACCAATTCCAGATGGGTTGACGATAAAAACTGCAACTATAACCAAAAAAGCTGATGGTTATTATATAAGTTTTAGTTTGGAAGATAAATCAGTTCCTAATCTAATTCCTACAAATAATATCAAAATTGATGTAGGGTTAAAAGAATTTTTAACTACTAATACTGGTGAAACTGTAAAAGAAATAGGGTCAAACAACTGGAGGGGGGCACAAAATAGAATAGCTAGACTACATCAACTTATGGCTAGACAAAGAGAAGATTTTCACTTGCATTACTGCTCATAAATTAGTTAAACAATATGACATGATTGCCGTTGTAGACGCGGAGTGGCGTGCCGAAGGCAAACTTAAATATTAGAGGTTTAGCAAAAAATACTAAACTATCAAAATCAATTTATGATGTAGTTCAATAATTGATAATTGATAATGGATAATTGATAATTACCTCTCCCTAAAACGGATAGGATTGAATAAAAGGAAAAAATTTATTTTTTTCCCCTTGAAAGGGGAGGCTTTAAACCTAAATTATTTAATTATTTATTTAATTATTTAATTATTAATTCTTCGGTAAATAATGAACAATGAATAATGAATAATGAATGATTCTTTAATTATTAATTATTTAAGGTGTTCATATAATAAAAGTTAACCCGAACCATACATCACGCTCATTGTAGTAATTGTGGCCAAAAAGTACCGAAGACTTTATCAGTTAGAACTCCCGAATTGTCCTAAATGTAAAGTAGTTTTAGATAGAGATGAAAACGCTGCAATTAATATATTAAATAAAGGGTTAAACGAGGTGGGTATCATCTTGTCTGCTTGTGGAGGCGTAAGATATTGGTCAGCCCGTGTTCGCGCAGCGTTGCGTCAGCACTCGCAAGAAACTTCTTTTTTGAGAAGCTCCTGTTATAATCAAGCCATTTAACGGGAGAGAACTTCACAACGCCGCAATAAAATAAATAAAAAATATAGGGCGGTGGGGCATCCCGTCCTTAGAGCTCGCGCTTGTCCGATGCAATAGCAGGACAGGGAAGCGAGAAGTCCACACTATAGCGTCAGCTTAGTATGGCAGTATGTCACTATAAATGTCACGCTAGAATAAGCCTAAGGGCAACTTTATAAGTAATAGGAATTAATTAATTATGTTTGAACGCTTCACAGAAAAAGCAATCAAAGTGATAATGTTGGCCCAAGAAGAGGCTCGGCGCTTGGGACATAACTTTGTGGGGACAGAACAAATTCTCCTTGGTCTAATTGGAGAAGGCACGGGTGTTGCGGCCAAAGTTCTCAAATCTATGGGTGTTAATCTCAAGGACGCTAGGATTGAAGTAGAAAAAATAATTGGCCGTGGTTCTGGATTTGTGGCTGTAGAAATTCCATTTACTCCTAGAGCTAAAAGGGTTTTAGAATTATCCTTGGAGGAAGCACGGCAATTAGGACATAACTACATTGGTACTGAGCATCTACTTCTGGGTTTAATTCGAGAAGGGGAAGGAGTAGCAGCAAGAGTTCTAGAAAACTTAGGGGTAGACCTCTCGAAGGTACGGACTCAGGTAATTCGGATGTTGGGTGAAACCGCAGAAGTCACTGCTGGTGGTGGCGGTGGACGGACTAAAACTCCTACCCTGGATGAATTTGGCTCTAATCTGACTCAAATGGCATCTGAAGGTAAGTTGGACCCAGTAGTGGGAAGGCAAAAGGAAATTGAACGGGTTATTCAAATTCTAGGCCGTAGAACGAAAAATAATCCTGTACTGATTGGAGAACCAGGGGTCGGAAAAACAGCGATCGCTGAAGGTCTGGCACAACGTATTGCTAATAATGATATACCAGATATTCTGGAAGAAAAGCGGGTAGTTACTCTGGACATTGGTCTATTGGTGGCTGGGACAAAATACCGGGGTGAGTTTGAGGAACGTCTGAAGAAAATTATGGATGAAATTCGCTCTGCGGGTAATGTAATCCTAGTTATAGATGAGGTTCATACTCTAATTGGAGCTGGTGCAGCAGAAGGGGCAATTGATGCGGCTAATATTTTGAAGCCTGCTTTGGCTCGTGGGGAGCTACAGTGCATAGGGGCAACTACCCTCGATGAGTATCGCAAACATATTGAACGAGATGCCGCACTCGAACGTCGTTTCCAACCAGTAATGGTGGGTGAACCTTCCGTTGATGAAACAATTGAAATTTTATACGGTTTAAGGGAACGTTACGAGCAACACCATAAATTGAAAATCTTGGATACAGCTTTAGAAGCTGCTGCTAAATTGTCAGACCGCTATATTAGCGATCGCTATTTACCGGATAAAGCTATTGACTTGATCGATGAGGCAGGTTCCCGGGTTCGTTTGATTAATTCTCAACTTCCTCCCGCAGCTAAAGAATTGGATAAAGAGTTGCGCGGAATTCTTAAAGAGAAAGATGAGGCAGTACGCTCCCAAGATTTTGATAAGGCAGGAGAGTTGCGCGACCGGGAAATGGAAATTAAATCTGAAATTCGCTCTCTTGCTCAAAATAAAAAGACAGATTCGACTACTGAAGATGCTTCTCCAGTGGTTAACGAAGAAGATATTGCTCATATTGTTGCAAGTTGGACGGGTGTTCCAGTTAGTAAGCTCACAGAATCTGAGTCTGAGAAATTACTACACATGGAAGATACTCTGCACCAACGTTTGATTGGTCAGGAAGAGGCTGTCAGAGCAGTATCTCGTGCTATTCGTCGGGCAAGAGTGGGATTGAAAAACCCCAACCGACCAATTGCTAGCTTTATTTTCTCTGGACCTACTGGGGTTGGTAAGACAGAGTTAACTAAGGCTCTGGCTACATATTTCTTCGGGTCTGAAGAAGCAATGATTCGGTTGGATATGTCCGAATACATGGAACGTCACACTGTTTCTAAGTTGATTGGTTCTCCTCCTGGTTATGTGGGTTATAACGAAGGTGGTCAGCTAACTGAAGCAGTTCGTCGTCGTCCTTATACTGTGGTGCTATTTGATGAAATCGAAAAAGCTCACCCTGATGTCTTTAATATGCTGTTGCAAATTTTGGAAGACGGACGTTTGACTGATGCTAAGGGTCGGACAGTAGATTTCAAGAATACTTTGATTATTATGACCTCCAATATCGGTTCTAAAGTTATCGAGAAAGGAGGCGGCGGTCTTGGTTTTGAGTTCTCCGATAATGAAGCTGATGCTCAATACAACCGAATTCGCAATTTGGTTAATGAAGAACTCAAACAATATTTCCGCCCAGAATTCCTCAACCGTCTGGATGAGATTATTGTCTTCCGTCAGTTGAATAAGGAAGAGGTGAAGGAAATTGCTGTGATTATGTTGAAAGAAGTCTTTAGTCGTTTGACAGAAAAAGGCATCAAACTAGAAATTACTGAACGCTTCCAGGAGCGGTTGGTTGAGGAAGGTTATAATCCCAGTTATGGAGCGCGTCCTTTACGTCGGGCAATTATGCGTTTGCTTGAAGATGTTTTGGCTGAGGAAATTCTTTCTGGTGCGGTTCGCGAGGGCGATACTGCTGTGGTTGATGTTGGAGAGGATGGTCAGATTAAGGTTAGTCAAGGTGAAAAACGAGAGTTGTTGCCTCAAGGAGCTGAATAGGATTTAGTTTCTTTAGGGAAGGAAAGTAAAGTTAATTTTTCAATCTAAAGACGGCAGGGGGTTTAAATTCCTTGCCGTTTTTTAGGTAATTAGTAAAGTGGTTTTTTTTGTAGATTTTTAGTTTCCACAATTTTAGTTTACAGGAATTACGCAAAAACAGTATCTAAAATCTCTAGTTAATTAGAATTCATTCGCTAGTTTCAGGACAGTATAGTGAGTTGTTTTATCCAGATAAAATCCCATTATGATTAATTCTTCTAGTATTGGTTTGATTAAGTTTAAATATCCTGTTTGTTTTGCCTTTAAAATACACCAACTGTACCTGTAATTTTTATGCCTAAATCTCTAGCATAACTTCTGGCTAAACCATCATCTATAATCGCTAAGGAATCATAAATTTCTAACGCTAAAGCCATTACTTCCTTTTCACCCTGACCAAGAATCTCTCCCATTTTTGATAATTCAGTTAAATTTAAGTCTGGTGATTGATAGATTTGAAACCACGAGTAATTTTCTATTTTTGGCACAGCAACTCCTAGATTTTTACCAAAAAATGAGGTCCAAAGCCTCCCCTTTTAAGGGGATGAAAAAAAATCAAGTTCAATATTTCAAGCCTCTGACTTTCCGTTTGTCATGCTGCGCAAACAGGCAGAGGTACTGATAACTGATAACTGATAACTGATAACTGAAATGACCCTCTTCTAGTTCTAGAAAAACGCCCTGGGGTAGAATAATATTTCCATAAAGCTGAGGTAATAACTCAAGTAAATTAGTTTGATATAAATACTGGATAGGGGAAGTATTACTAATAACATTAGGCATTAGCCAAATCCTCAATTAGTTCGGCTTCAGTTAGTTTAAAAGTATTCACACCATAATCCCCTAATTTTGTCAAAAATAAAACCTTGGGAATACCAGCAAAAACTGCTGCAGCACCTGTAGAAAGTCTACCCATTTCATAATATTTAATTGCAGCTATTAAATGAATCTCCGCACTCATTTTTTCAGGAGTTATTTATAGTGCTGATAAGCTTTCATCTGGTATAGTAATAGTAATTTCTTGTGTCATAAATACTTTTTAGTATAACCTGAGTTTTATTGATTATAATACAATTTGATAATCATTGGCGGTTTGCTAGAGATTCAATCAACAAATAAACAGAGATTAGATAGATATTTTTTTTTAAAACCTGTAGATATTCTATGTAACTTCTCTAAATTCGAGAGATTTTATGCTCATAAATAAATACTAAAACTCGCCCATCTCCAGAATAAATTAATGCTTAGGGGAGAGCGAGTTGATAGAATACCAATTAATAAAATTCTGGCTTTTCTATTCATTAGATTTATTCTATAAACTAACCCATAATTTTTAACTTTTGTCGATAGGTAAAAACACAGATATAACAAGAGCTAAAGAATAGGTTTTAACTGCTAGGGTTTATATTATTTTGAACATCAATATTTTGTCAGTCGGGAATTGTCCTGAATTTAATGTCTGAAGAAGTCGGACTATTTAACGTCTCTGCATTAGAGATATTTTATGCTCACAAATAAATACTAAAACCCGCCCCTCCCTACTAGATATTAATCGTTAGGGAAAAGCGAGTTGATAAAATTATTTGTAAATACTAAAATCTCTGAGAAAACTCAGTCCTAAATATTTTTGATGTTGAATAAAATATTTGCTAATTATGGTAAACCAGTACAGGGTGGTGCAGAACTTTTTACAGTATTAGTATTGCCGTAATGATTAGCAGCAATTGCGTTCGCTTCACTCGTAACCTTATAATAATCACATAATGCTGCTGGACAACGGTTCATATAATCCTCTGTTGTTTTCCCACCCCAACATTTCCCTTTAGGAGACATAATAATTTTATCTCCTTGACCAGGACATGGTGCCCAACGTTGTGCGGATAAATAGAAACAAAGTTCTTGTCCAGTATCAGGGTTTATGTAAGTTTTGGGACCGACTTGACCCCAAGAGCTACCCCCAGACTGTGCTATAGTATCAATGTTATTTAACTCCGGACTAATATTTGTATAATTATTTTGGGTAGAAAGGTTTTCTGGTAGATTAGCATTGGCATTTCCTGTTCCTCTAATAAGTGTTCCACTGATGGCTAATACTGTACCAATTAATAAAATGTTGGCTTTTCTATTCATTAGATTTGCTCTAGAAACTAACCGATAATTTTTAACTTTTGTCTATCAGTCAAAACACAGATATAACAACAGCTAAAAAATTGGTTTTAACTGGTAGGGTTTATATTTTTTGAACATCAATATTTTGTCAGTCGGGAATTGTTCTGGCTTTTCTATTCATTAGATTTGCTCTAGAAACTAACCGATAATTTTTAACTTTTGTCTATCAGTCAAAACACAGATGTAACAAAAGCTAAAAAATTACTTTTAACTATTAGGGTTTATTTGATTTTAAACATCAATGTTTTGTCAGTCGGGAATTGTCCTGAATTTAATGTCTGAAAAAGTCAGAAAATGTCATTTGAAATTTTTGCCAAATAATTAAGTTAGTGAATTTTCTGATTTTAAGGAGAGGCAGTTGTTAATTATTAACCATTAAATTAAAAGTTATGGATATTCAAGATGTTTTAAAACTTGCCGATCGCCTGGTTTTTAATCACACGGGCAAACACTTGGATGACCTACAAAAAACTATCATTGAAGGAGTTTGCCTGGGTAACAAATATGCAGATATAGCAGAAAAAATTCCCTGTAGTGAAGGTTATGTTAGAGATAAAGCTTCAGATTTATGGAAAGTCTTATCAAATTTATCCGGTGAAGAAATAAATAAATCAAATTTTTGTTCTGCTCTAGAAAGATTACAATTTTCTGTTTATTCAAAAATTTCCTACTTTGCCAATTTAGGAATTAATAATAAGCTAAATATATGTAGCGATCGCTTCCCTTCTTCAGAAAATAAAACAAATGGCAAAAAGAGAAACAGATCGGCAAACAAAAAATCAGAAAATCAAATTACAACCTTACCCAATAAAAATATTAGAGAAGCTCCCGAACTAGGGAAAATGTACGGTCGAATTAAAGAAATATCAACCCTAGAAAATTGGATATTACAAGAAAACAGTCGGTTAATAGGAATATTAGGAATAAGTGGTATCGGCAAAACCACATTATCGCGACATCTGCTAGAAAAAATACAAGATAATTTCGACTATATCATTTGGAAAAATCTATATCATGCTCCCTCTTTATCAATACTAACCGCGCAATTAGTCTTGTTATTATCAAATCAAATTTATATTAACTTCTCCTTACCCAAAACAACAGAAAAAAATTCACTCTTAGATTTAGAACTAGAAACATTATTATCAATATTTTATGAATACTTGCGCAATTCTCGGTGTTTGATAATTTTAGATAACTTGCAGGCAATCTTAGCAGAAAATAAATTTTCAGGAAATTATCAAAATCAATTTCAAAACTACAGTGAATTTTTTCAAAATATAGGCGAACTCCCTCATCATAGCTGCTTAATATTCAATAGTTGGGAATCACCATTAGAAATAATCAATATGACAGGTCTGAAAACTCCTGCAAGAATAATGTCATTAAATGGCATTGGGGAAACAGCAAGAGAAATTTTTCAAGCACAAAATTTATCCGATGAAGAAAGGTGGCAAGAATTAATTGATACCTATCGAGGCAACCCTTACTATTTAAAAACAGTATGCCGGATGATTCAAGAAATATTCAATGGCAAAGTCAGAGATTATTTAGCGTACAACACTCTATTTTTGGGCGATGAAATTATTACCAATTTAGATAAACATTTCCAAAGATTATCCTCATTAGAAAAACAGGTAATATCGCAATTAAGTCAGAGCAACGCACCCATAACAGTGGCAGAAATTTTAGAAAAATCACCACCTCAGATACTTCAAACAATTCAATCATTAGGAAGACGCTCATTAATTGAAAAGATTACACAAGAAGAATTGACACTATTTACAGTATCACCAGTAATTAGAGAATATCTAAAGCAGAACAGTTAAAAGTTATTGCCCTCGACCCTGGAGTGCATACTTTGAGGCTGTCCACTGAAATAAGCATAACGAGAAAATCAAAAAATCATTGCCAAATTAAATCCTTTGCAGTTTAATAGTAAATGGTTATTCAGTTTATTCCTTATATGTTCCGAAACAGTTTATGACAGATAGAAATAAAACAAGCATAACGAGAAAATCAAAAAATCATTGCCAAATTAAATCCTTTGCAGTTTAATAGTAAATGGTTATTCAGTTTATCCCTTATATGTTCCGAAACAGTTTATGACAGATAGAAATAAAACAAGCATAACGAGAAAATCAAAAAATCATTGCCAAATTAAATCCTTTGCAGTTTAATAGTAAATGGTTATTAAGTTTATCCCTTATATGTTCCGAAACAGTTTATGACAGATAAAAATAAAACAAGCATAACGAGAAAATCAAAAAATCATTGCCAAATTAAATCCTTTGCAGTTTAATAGTAAATGGTTATT